>NZ_JANJFD020000003.1:0-525062 GCF_024623575.2 Microbacterium sp. zg-YB36 | reverse complement strand
CCGTTGCCGACCCCCCAAAGGGAATCGGACTTTGATCCAAAGGAATCTCACCCAGCCAAAGCTGGGACGAGGTTATTTGGCATTTGACAAGTGCACGCTGTTGAGTTCTCAAGGATCGGATGCTCCTCCGGTCCGGCTTCGCAGCCATACCCGAAGGGCAACTAATCATTTGTCCGGCTGCAACCAGTTCGGCGCTTCGATCGACGTGATGTCGATCAGTGGTCCCTACCTGGTCTTCGACCGGAATCCCCATCCTACCACTGTCCCGGGGGACTCGGTAGGGCTGGGGGCTGTCGGCTACTTGAGGGGTGCGGGGCCTTTCGGCCTCTCCGCTGTTCCCTGTGGGGCCAACAGAGAAAACAATACGTGGATCCTGGGGACCCGGCAAATCTGGGCCTCCCCCCGGGCGTGTCGCGCCCCGGAACCGCGGAAAGACGCGGCGTTGGAGGTGCCGCTAGTCCTTGGCGTAGCCGCGAACGTCGGGGAACGGTGGCTCGACGCCGGGCTGCAGATCCACCTCGAAGGCGTTCAAGCACATCGCGAGCATCGTGTAGTTGCCCAGGGACGCGATCGCGTCGACGAGCTGCTCGGCGGTGAAGTGGTCCCGGGCCCGGGCGAAGGCGGCATCCGACACGAAGTGCTCGCGCACCAGCTCGTCGCAGAGCTCCCAGAACACCCGGTCGGCATCGTCGCCGAATGGGGGCCGCTCCCGTCGGGCGATCGCGTCGATCACCTGCTGCGGGATGCCGGCGGCGAGCGCCTGCCCGACATGGGCGTTCCAGGAGTACTGCGCATCGAAGGCACGGCACGCGATGAGCAGCGTCAGCAGCCGCAGGTGCTCGGGCAGCGATGACTCGAACCGCACGAACGCGCCCAGCGCCTCGACCCGCTCACACACTTCAGGGCTGTTCAGCCACACTTTGTACGGTCCCCGCACGGCACCACGGCGCGCGGTGATGCGGTCGGCGAGCTCCCGCTGGCGGGCCGTCATCCGTTCGTCGGGTATCTCCTGCAGTCGCATACGTCCTCAGCGCCCGCCCATGGCGTCCTCGGCGGTGAGGTGCTCCACCGTCTTGCCGGTGTCGGCGAAGGTGCGGGTGACGAACCCGGTCGGGTAGATCCAGAGGATGCGCATCGGCACGTCCCCGGTGTTCTGGTAGCGGTGGAACACATCCCGCTTCACGTAGGCGGTGTCGTCCTTCTTCAGCTGCTCCCGGATGAGCCCGTCCGCCTCGTGCACCTCCACGAAGCCCTCGCCCTCGAGGATCAGCACCTGCTCGTCGCAGTTGTGGGAGTGCAGCGGCGCACCCGCACCGACCGGGTAGATGCTGATGCCGGTCGCGAGGTCGTTGGTGTTGCCGGTGGATTCTCCCGTGATGAGCGGCCAGGTCTTCACCGCACCGCCGCGGTCGAGCACCTCGATCTGGTCGAACTTGACGATCGTGGCCATGTCACACCTCCGGGACGGTCACGCCGAGCCGGCCGGCGACCTCGACGAATTCGGCCCACACCTTGTCACCGACGGGAATGCCCGCCTCGGTGCGCTGGTCCAGCGATGCCGCGCTGCGCTCGCCCGGAACGAGGATCCGCTCCACCCCCTCCGCCTTCGGGAGGCCGTGGATCGTGTCGATCGTGGCGTCGACGTTCGCAGCGAACTCCTCGGCCGGGCCGAATGCGGCCGGGTCGATCACGATGAGGGTCGCGTTCTGCCGGTGCTTCTTGTGACCGGCGTGGTAGGGCGTGAGAATCGGCGCCGCCACGAGCACCGAGGTGAGCAGCTCGAACATCAGCGACAGCCCGGAGCCCTTCGCGCCCCCCAGGGGTGTGGGGATCTTCGCGAGCTCGGGGTCGGTCGTCGGCGTGCCGTCGGCGGTCGTCGCCGACCCTTCGGGAAGTTGCTTGCCCTCGCGCTTGTACTGGGCGATCTTGCCCATCGCGATGAGGGAACTGGCCATGTCCAGCAGCACCGTGGGCTTGTCGCCGGTTCCGGGCACCGCGATCGCCAGCGGACTGGTGGCCACCGATGCACCCACAGCGCCCTCGTACGACATCATCGGCGAGCCGGCGGCGATGCCGACGCCGACGAAGCCCTGGTCGGCGATGAGACTCGCGTAGTAGCCGAGCGCGCCGGTGTGCACGGTGTTGCGCACCGACACGATCGCAACGCCCTGGGTCTTGGCCTTGCTCACGGCCAGCTCTACGGCGCGGGTCAGCGCCACCGGACCCGGTGCGAAGTCGGCGTCGATCACCGCGACCCCGGGGGCGGTGTCGGAGACGGTGATGCTCGGCGTCGGGTTGGCGACGCCGCTGTCGAACATCTCCAGGTAGCGGGGAACCCGGGTGACGCCGTGCGAGTCGACCCCGCGCAGGCTCGCCCAGACGAACGACGGTGCCGCGGCCGCGGCATCCTCGGCGCTGACGCCGACCGCCTGGAAGATGTCGGCGATGAAGGCCTCGAAGGCCGACGGGGAGACGCTGACGGGCATGGTGTGCCTTTCGTTGGTGCGGTCGGGCGGCCCCGGCAGGAGCCGCCCGACCGGGATCGGGTTAGCGGCTGACCGCGACGTTGACGACGGCGGTCGTACCGGCCTTGACGGCGGCCACCGCCTGCGCGAGCACGTCGTCCAGCTGCTCGGGGTCGTCGACCTCGGCGGCGAACATGTCGAACGGCGCCGCGAACCGGCTGAGGTCGGGCTGGCTGGAGAGGTCGACGCCCAGATGGTTGTCGGTCGTCACCGCAGCCCCCTGCGGGTAGAAGCGCAGGTGGTTCATCTTCATCGACAGGTACTTCTTGTTGTTGAAGATGACGATGAGCACCGGCAGGTCGTAGTCCTTCGCCGCGAGCAGCGACGGGATCACCGGGTTGTACAGGAACGCGCCGTCGCCGACGGTGTACACGACGAAACCGTCCGCCACCGCGAGCTTGACCCCGAGGGCGACGGCGATGCCCTGCCCGAGCCCGCCCTGCACGTAGAAGAACCCGTCGGGGCGGTTCCAGCCGACATGGCGCTGCACGACGCGGCCGTGCGTGATCGTCTCGTCGACGACGGTGGCATCCTCGGCGCGCGCGATCTCACGCAGCTTCACCGCGAGCGCGACGGGGTCGATCCCGGGGGCGGCGAGCGCTCTGGTCTCGAGCGCGTCGGTCGCCGATTGCCAGGCGTGGTGATCCTGCGCGGTCTCTGCGCGGCGGGATGCCAGCTCCTCGGCATCCACCCGCTCGAGCACCGCCGCGCGCAGCGCGGTGAGCGTCTCGGGCACGGCGCCCTCGAGATAGTGGTCGGCGTTGAGTACCTGGTAGACGATGTGCGGGCGCTGCGGCACCTCATCGATGACGACCATCGTCGCCTTCGCGGGCCGCCGGCTGGGCGGGTAGAACGGGGCGCGGGCGTTGATCAGGATGATCAGGTCTGCCTCGTCCATGACAGCGTCGACGTCGTTGCCCACATACGCGGGGCTGGCTTTGGAGATATTGGCGCACACCGCCGACATCGGCTCGATCACGCCGATGCCGAGGTCTTCGGCGAGCGCGGTCAGCGCCTCGAAGCCACCGGCGTCGCGCCCGGCCGTCTCGGTGACGATCACGGGCCGGCGGGCGCCGGCGATGAGGTCGGCGACGGTCGCGATGTCTTCCGGCGCGCTCACCCGGCGACCCTTGGCCACCACCTTCTTGGGCTTGACGGGAGGCGCGGTGGGCTCGAGCAGGATCTCCAGCGGGGTGTTGAGGTACACCGGTCCCGCCGGTGCGCGATCGGCCAGTTCCCCGCCGCGCTTGACGAGCGTGTAGAGGGTGTGGATGCTGCCCACCTGCTGCGACCACTTCGTCCAGGGCTGCGCGACGTGGTGGGTGCCGCCGACGATGGAGAGGTTGCGGTACCACTGGCCGCCAGGGTCGGGCCCTGGTCCGTCGCCGTAGGTGAGCGACTCACTGGAGGTCACCACCATGCCGACGCCGGCCAGCAGCGCGCCGTGCACGGCCATCGACCCCTGGAGCAGGCCGGGCGCTGCGTGAAGCAGGACCGCCTGCACCCGCCGGGTCACGAGACCGTAGCCGGTGGCCATGCCCACGGCCACGGTCTCGTGCATGAGGTCGAGATACCTCGGCGCTGGCACACCGTCCGCCTGGCGGCGCGCGAGCGCCTCCCAGGCGGGGGCCCACTCTGAGCCCGGCGAGGAGAAGATGACGTCCACGCCGAGGTCGCCGAATGCCTCGATCAGCAGCTCGCCGCCGTCATACTTCTGCTCACTCACGTCAGGCGTTCTCCGTCGTCGTCGCGGCAGCCGCGCCGACAGCAGCGGGCTCGGGGATGTCCCAGCCGAGCACCTTGCTGATGCCCTTACCCATGATCCACTCCAGCTCCTCCGGGGAGAAGGAGAAATGCTTGGTGAATTGCTCCACGGTGTCGGTCCAGGTCAGGCCGTGACCGAGCAGACGGGTCACGTCGGTGCCCCAGTGCGCGCGCTCCGGGCCCATCTTGTCGACGACCTCACGCACGTACTTCTCGATGTTGAGGTTCGGGAAGGGTGCCGTCGAGTAGCCGGGGATCGCGGAGACCTTGACCGAGATGTTCGGGTAGCGGTGCAGATCGGCGGTCTCCTGCACCCAGTAGCCGATGGCGTCATCGACGCAGCGCGCCATGATGCCCATGTGGTCGATGATGATCTTCAGGTCCGGGTGCTTCTCGGCGATCTGTCCGAGTTCGGCCTTCCAGATGGGCGCGTGCACCATCGTCGGGATGCCGAGCTTCTCGGCCAGCGGCCAGTACCAGTCGTTGGTCCCATCGATCATCCAGTTGCGATCCACGGGGCGGTGGAACGTGAGCCGCACGCCCTTGATGTGCTCGTTGTCCTTGATGAAGTGCAGGAGCTTCTCGCCCTCCTCCTGGTCGTTCTGGGGCACGCGCGCCATGATGCCGAAGCGGCCCGGGTACTTCTCCGCCGACTCGAGGGCGTAGTCGATGCGATCGCCCTCCCACGACGGCGGGAGGATGAGGGCGCGGTTGACGCCTGCCTCGTCCATGAGCGAGACCGCCTCTTCGGCCAGGAAGGCCTCTTCGCGGTGGCCGTTCAGACGGATCCGCTCGCGCGCGCCGGGCACCCAGGGCCGGTCGGGCGTCTCTTCCTTCCAGAGGTGAATCTGCGAGTCGACGATGAACATCGGGGTTCCTAACGATCAGTGTCTGTGGTGCCGTCGGCGACGGCTGCGGCAGAAAGCCTGCTGGCTCCCGTGCTCTGACCGTACGGGGCCGGTCCCGCGCCGAGCCAGAGGCCCGAACGCACGATTATGTGAACCGTTCGTGCAACGCCGGCGATCAGCCTCGATGCCCGCCTGTGCTTGGCTGGGGTCATGACGGAGCACTCTTCCACCCGCCCGCGCGAGCGCGTGACGGACACAGTCGGCCGGTTCGCCCGAGCGGGCGGACGCAACCGTTTCACCGCGCGGGAGGGGACGGTGGTGCACGTCGCACGCGTCGCGCCGACGATCGTGCGGGTCACCGTGACCGGTCCCGACTTCGCGGACTTCGCAAGCTCCGGCCCCGCCGACCATGTGCGGCTGTTCCTGCCCGACCCGGTCACCGGTGAGCTCGTCGCGCCGACGGCCGTGGGTCCCGGCGAGGACGGCATCATCCGGCCGGACCGCGCCGCGATCGCACGCGACTTCACCCCGCTGCCTCGCGCAGTCGACGGCGGCGGTGTCGAAGTGGACCTCGACTTCTTCGTGCACCCTGATCCGGGCCCCGCTTCGGCCTGGGCGGCGCAGGCGCAGCCCGGTGACCGCCTCGTCGTGGTCGGGCCACGCGGCTCGAAGCGGGCGCCCCAGGACATCGACGGCCTACTGCTGCTGTGCGACGAGACGTCGCTGCCCTCGGTGTCGCGCTGGATCCGCGGCGTTCCAGCGGGCACCGTGGTGGACGTCATCGCCGCCGTCGGTGGCGAGAACGGCTGGGTCGCGGACTACCTCGGTGCGGTGGACGGCATCGACCTGCGGCTGCACCTGGTTCCGGATGCGAGCGGATGGATGCCGGCACTTCAGGCCCTCGGGCCGATCGGTGACGGCGTGTTCGTCTGGGCCGCGGGCGAGGCATCCGCCCTCGTCGCGGTGCGCCGCCACCTGCGCCGCACCGCGGGATTGCCTGCCGCACAGGCCGTCGTGAGCGGCTACTGGCGGCACGGCGTCGTCGCGTTCGACCACCACGCGCCGCTGGACCCGACCGACCCGGATTGACCCGCGCACTCAGGGGATGAGAACGCGCCCGTAGCCGTTGATGTCGGGGAACGGCCGCGTGCGGTCTGCCTGCAGGTCGACCTCGAACGTGTTCAGCAGCATCCCGAGCATCGTGAAGTTGCCCAGCGACGCGACGGTGTCCACCAGCCCTGCGGGTCCGAAATATGCCAGCGCCGCGTCGAAAGTCTGCTGCGACACGAAGTGCTCGGTGAGCAGCTCGTCGCAGAACGCGTAGAAGACCTGATCCTCGTCACGATCGAACACCGGCGTCTCCCGCCGCGCCAGCGCGTCGATCGCCTGCTGCGGGATGCCTTCGGCCAGCGCCACGTCGACGTGGGCATTCCAGGAGTATTGCGCGTCGAAGAAGCGCGCGGCGATCAGCAGCGACAGTTCGCGCAGCCGCAGCGGCAGGCTCGAGTCCCACCGCAGATACGACCCGAGCTTCTCGACGCGATCGCACAGCTCGGGGCTCTGCAGCCACACCTGGAAGGGGGCGCCGAGGCGCCCGCGAGAGCCGGCGATGCGCTCGAACACCTCGCGCTGACGCGTCGTCATCTGGTCGGGGGCGATCTTGCTGATGCGCATGCGGGGACTCTTCCTCGGGCGGGGTGGGATGCTGCGACGCTAGAACGCCGCGGCATCCGCCTGCCACCCTGCACCCTGCAACCTAACCGTGCATGTGAGGCGGACGGCGCAAGAACATCGCCGCGACCACGCCGAGCAGGATCACTCCCGCCGGTAGCAGCGTCGCCTGGGCCATCGCGGTCGCAAAACCCGCAGCGACCTCCGGCGGGAGCGCCGCGCCGGAGCCGGCACCCGAGCCCGCGGCATCCGCCATGCCCGGCAGATTCGCTTCCAGGCGCCCCTGCATGACGGCGGCGATCGCGGCGGACCCGAGCACCGAGCCCATCGTGCGCATGGTGTTGTAGACGCCGGACCCTGCCCCGGCCTGCCGCGGATCGAGGTTGCGGGTGGCCGTCGTCGCCAGCGGGCCCCACAGCCCCGCCTGCCCCGCGCCCATCAGTGCCGAGGGCAGCAGGAACATCCACATCGGGGTGTCGAGGTTCATGAGCACGGCGTACCAGAGCAGCGCGGCCGAGACGGCGATCATTCCGGGCACCAGCAGGAACCGCGGATCGGTGCGGTCCAGCAGTCGCCCGGCCAAGGGCGACAGGATGCCGGCGGCGACGGCCATCGGCACGAGCACCAGCGCCGACTCGGTCGGGGTGAGTCCTCGCGCCAGCTGCAGGAAGAACATGAACGGCAGTGACATGCTCGCCGCCATGAAGCCGACGGTGGTGATGCCGATGCCGGCGACGGTGAAGTTGCGGTCGCGGAACAACGCCATCGGCACGAGCGGCTCGCTGCGCGTGCGCGCCTGCTGCCAGATGAACAGGCCGAGCACCAGGATGCCGGCCAGGAGCAGCATCCACACCGTCACCGGTCCCCAGATGACGCCCCAGTCATACTGTTCGGCCTCCTGCAGGGCGAAGACGATGAGGAACAGTGCGGTCGCGCTGAGGAACACACCCACCATGTCGAACCGGTGCGGATGCGTCTGGAGTTTCGGTACCAGGATCCACGCCAGCACGAACCCGATGACGCCCACCGGAAGGTTGACGAAGAAGATCCACTCCCACCCGAAGGCATCCACCAGCAGTCCGCCGGCGAGCGGGCCGACAAGCATCGCGACGCCCGAGGTTGCACCCCACAGGCCCATCGCCGCTCCCCGTCGGTCGGCGGGGAAGGTGCGGGTGATCACGGCCATGGTCTGCGGCGTCATGAGCGAGGCGCCGATGCCCTGCAGTGCGCGGAAGGCGATGAGGCTGCCCAGCGTGGGCGACAGGCCGCAGCCGAGCGAGGCCAGCGTGAACACCGCGAGCCCGATCAGGTAGATGTTCTTGGGCCCGAACCTGTCGCCCAGGCGCCCGGTGACCAGCAGCGGCACGGCGTAGGCGAGCAGGTAGGCGCTGGTGACCCAAACGACCTTGTCGAGGTTGCCGGTGGTCGGGTCCAGTGCGGCCTTGATGGCGGGGTTCGCCACCGACACGATCGTCGTGTCGACCAGGATCATGAAGAAGCCGATGACCAGCGCCCACAGCGCCGGCCACGGGCTGCGGGCGGGGGTGGATGCCGAGGTGGTGCGGGCCGCCCCGGTGCGCTGGGCGCGGGTGTCGGAGTCTGTCACGTCTTCGCACTGTCCTTTCGGCGGCTCTGCTTGGTCCAGGGGGACTCTACGCCCGGCTCGTGACGCGCGGATGTGGTTGATCTCAGGTTGATGATCGCCGAGGGGGTCGGCGCGCGCGAAGGCGTGGTTCATCCCCCCGCCGTGGCTCGATCGGTCGCAGACCCACGCCTGGGCGGGCGCGCCCGCTATGACCTGGCCAGCTGAGCGAGCGCGTGCGGCGGCGCGCCACCGTCGATAATGGGCACGTGACCTTCCCCGAGCTGCCCGGCTGGCGACACGTGTACTCCGGCAAGGTGCGTGACCTGTACGTACCAGACGCGCCACCGACGGGCTCGGGTAGCGGCCCCGCCGCGCGCATGCTCGTCGTCGCGAGCGATCGCGTCAGCGCCTTCGACTTCGTGCTCGAGCCGGGGATCCCCGGCAAGGGTGTGCTGCTGACGACCCTCAGCCTGTGGTGGTTCGACCAGCTCGCGGGCGGGGACGGCGGGCGCGGCATCCCGAACCATCTCGCCGCCAGCACGGTACTGGGCGTCGACGATGAGCCCCACACCCTGGTCCCCGACGCCGTCGCCGGGCGCGCCATGGTCGTGCGGTCCCTCGAGATGCTGCCGGTCGAGTGCGTCGTGCGCGGCTACCTCACCGGCTCGGGCTGGGCGGAGTACCGCGAGCACGGGACGGTGTGCGGCATCGCGCTTCCGGCGGGGCTGGGCGATGGCGATCGGCTGCCCGAGCCGATCTTCACCCCCGCCTACAAGGCGCCGATGGGTGAGCACGACGAGAACATCTCGTTCGACCAAACCGTCGAGCTCGTCGGGCGCGAGCGTGCCGAGCAGCTGCGTGACACGTCGCTGGAGATCTACTCCCGTGCCGCGGCGACCGCCGAGAAGCACGGGCTGATCCTGGCCGACACCAAATTCGAGTTCGGCGTCGACGACCACGGCATCCTGACGCTTGCCGACGAGGTGCTCACGAGCGACTCGTCGCGCTACTGGGATGCCGCCGCGTGGCATACCGGCACCACGCCCGCCGAGCGGATGGCCTCATTCGACAAGCAGATCGTGCGCGACTGGCTCGCGGCGAACTGGTCGAAACAGGGCACACCGCCGCCGCTTCCCGCCGAGATCGTCCAGCGCACCGCGGCCCGGTACCGAGAACTGCTCGAGCGCCTCACCGGGTAGGTGCCCGGGCGGCCACGGCCACCGGGTGGTCGCCGATAGTGTGACTCCCGTACTCGCCGCTCAACCACCTGAGGAGTCTCATGCCCATCTGGCGCCTGCACGGTGACGGCCGTCACGTCGAACGCGGAGCCGTCGTCAAGCCCGACGAACGTCTGGGATGGCCCGCGACGATCGCCATCGGTGCGCAGCACGTGGTCGCGATGTTCGGCGCCACGTTCCTCGTGCCGATCCTCACCGGGTTCCCGGTGTCGACGACCCTGCTGTTCTCGGGCCTCGGCACACTGCTGTTCCTGATCATCACCAGGAACCGCCTCCCCAGCTATCTCGGCTCGTCGTTCGCGTTCATCGCGCCGATCACGGCTCTCAACGGCGGGGACCCGCTGTCGAGCCCTGAGCAGCTCACGCAGGCGCTGGTCGGCGTGGTCGTCGTCGGCGTCCTGCTGGCCACCGTCGGCTTCATCGTGCAGGCGGTCGGCACCGGCTGGGTCGAAAAGCTCATGCCGCCGGTGGTCGCCGGCTCCATCGTCGCTCTGATCGGCTTCAACCTCGCCCCGGCGGCGTGGAACAACTTCCAGCTGCAGCCGGAACTGGCCACCGTCACGCTCGTGGCCGTCGTGCTGTTCAGCGTGCTGTTCCGCGGGTTCCTCGGCCGCATCTCGATCTTCCTGGGCGTGATCGTCGGCTACCTGGTGGCGGTGTTCACCGGGCAGATCGACTTCACCTCGGTGAACGAGGCGGCCTGGATCGGCCTGCCGCAGTTCCACCTCGCCGGCCTGGGCGACCCCGGCGCATGGGCCCTGGTGCCGATGTTCCTGCCGGTGGTGCTCGTGCTCGTCGCCGAGAACGTCGGCCACGTGCGCGGTGTCGCCACGATGGCCGAAGACCCCTCGATCAACAAGCACACCGGGCGAGCACTCATCGCCGACGGTGCGGCGACCGTGCTCGCCGGCGGCTTCGGCGGTTCGGCGACCACCACCTACGGCGAGAACATCGGCGTGATGGCCGCCACCCGCGTGTACTCCACGGCGGCGTACTGGGTCGCGGGCCTGGTGGCGATCCTGCTGGCCTTCTCTCCCAAGATCGGCGCACTGTTCAACACCATCCCCGCCGGCGTTCTCGGTGGCGTGACCACGGCGCTCTACGGGCTCATCGGCGTCATCGGCATCAAGATCTGGGTCGACAACCGCGTGGACTTCTCGCGGCCGGTCAACCAGTACACCGTCGCGGTGTCGTTCATCATCGCCATCGCCGGCTTCACGATGAACTTCGGCACGCTCCAGTTCGGCGCGATCGTGCTGGGCACCGTCGCCGCGCTGGTGATCTACCATGCCGGCAACGCCATCGCCCGCTGGCGCCGCACCGGCGCCGACGACGGCGGTCCGATCCCCGCCGTGGGCCAGCTGGGCGGCGACCCGCAGCCCTGACCGCCCTCGCTCAACCGCACCGTGAGACCGCATCTGGCGGCCGAGACAGTGGGAAACAACCACGGTCTCGGCCACCAGTTGCGGTCTCACCGGTTTCGGGGGGCGGGTGCGCTGAGGGCGGTCAGGACGAGTCGCGCACGATGAGCTCGGTGTCGAGCATCGTCACCTGCTGCGGGCTTCCGCCGGCGAGCAGATCGAGCAGGATCGTGGCCATCCGCTCGCCCTGCCCGTAGGACGGCTGTCGCACCGTCGTGAGGGCCGGGGTCACCGTGGTGGCCACCGGAGAGTCGTCGAAGCCGACGATGGCGACATCGTCAGGCACCCGGATGCCGGCGCCCGCGAGCACGGTGAGGGCACCCCGGGCCATCAGGTCGCTGGCGATGAAGAGCGCGTCGAACTCCACCCCCGACTCCAGCATCCGCGTCATCGCCCGCGCGCCGTCCTGCACCGTGAAGTTTCCGTCCAGGACTGCCACCTCCTCCAGGCCGGCGCCTGCCAGCGCCTCGCGGTATCCCTGCAGCCGGTCCACGCCCGCCGGCATCGTGAGCGGGCCGGTGATCGACGCGATCCGCCGCCGCCCCCGGTCGATGAGGTGCTGCGTCGCGACGCGACCTCCGGCGACGTTGTCGACGTCGACGTAGTAGTCGTTGTCGCGCTCGCGCACCGGACGTCCGCCGTAGACCACCGGCACGCTCGCCGCGATGCGGTCGATGAACGTGTCGCTGGTGTGGTGCGACACGATGACCGCACCATCGACGGCCCCGCTGCGCAGGTAGCTCGTCGTCTTGTCGCGAGGGTCGTCGTTCGCGAGGATCAGGTTCAGCACGTAGTCGGAGCGGCTGATGCGCGAATTGATGCCGGAGACGACCGCCGCGAAGAACGGGTCGCCGAAGAACCGCGACGTGTCCTCGGGCACCACGAGGGCGATCGCCAGGGTCTGACGCCTGGCGAGCGAGCGGGCGGCACGGTTGGGCACGTAGTTGAGCTCGGCGATCGCCCGGTTCACGGACTCCAGCGCAGCCGGGCTGACGGCGGTCGACCCGTTGACGACGCGCGACACGGTCGACCGTGAGACCCCTGCTGCGGCGGCGACCTCTTCGATCGTCACCGCGCCGGGGACGCTGCGCAGCGCATCCGTGCTCATGTCATCGCCCCCGGGCGTCAGATTGCCGCCGGCTCGGCGTCCAGCGAGCGCTCGGCGATCACTCGACTGTACTCGCGGCCGCTGTCCTTGACGGTGCGCTGCTGGGTGTCGTAGTCGACATGCACGATGCCGAACCGCTTCTCGTAGCCCCAGGCCCATTCGAAGTTGTCCAGCAGCGACCAGTAGAAGTAGCCGCGCACATCGACGCCGGCATCCTGCGCGTCGAGGATCGCCGCCAGGTGCGCACGCACGAACTCGGTGCGCTCCACATCGTGCACGCGGGTCTGCCCGTCTTCCACCACCGCGACGTCGTCATAGGCGGCGCCGTTCTCGGTGACGTAGAGAGGCACGCCGTCGGCGCCGGTGTAGTCCTCCTGCACTCGGCGCAGCAGTCGGGTCAGCCCCTCGGGCTGCACTTCCCAGTGCATCGTCGTGCGGGGAAGACCCCGGTCGTGCCAGTGGATCCGCTCGTGCGAGGGGAAGGGCGACGAGCCCTCGCGGTCGGTCGGGGCGTCGCCACCGGTGACGGGGACGGCAGGCGGACGCCCGCCGACGTACTCGCCGTGGTAGTAGTTCACGCCCAGCGAGTCGATCGGTGTGGCGATCGCCTCGAGGTCGCCGGGTCGGATGGCCTGCTCCAGCGCCGCGATCGCCCCGGCTTCCACCGACCGGATGTCCTCGACGGTGTCCGCGGGGTACTCGGCCCGGAAGATCGGGTCGAGGAACCACCGGTTGAACTGGCCGTCGATGCGCCGGGCGGCGTCGATGTCGAGGGGATCGGTCGGGTCGACGGCATCGGCCACCGTGAGGTTGAGCGTCAGTCCCATCTGCAGCGACGAGTCGCGGGTGCGCAGCTCCCGCACCGCTTGGCCGTGTCCGAGCAGCAGGTGGTGCGCGGCGAGCACGCCCTCCGTCACGCTCTGGCGACCGGGCGCGTGGATGCCGGCGGTGTAGCTGAGGAACGACGAGCACCACGGCTCGTTCAGCGTCGTCCACGCCTGCACCCGGTCGCCGAGGGCGTCGTGCATGTCCAGCGCGTACTCGGTGAACAGCTCCGCCGTGTCGCGGTTGGCCCAGCCGCCCTTCTCCTGCAGCGCCTGCGGCAGATCCCAGTGGTACAGGGTCAGCCACGGCAGGATGCCGGCACCGAGCAGCTCGTCCACGAGGCGCTTGTAGAAATCGACGCCCTTCGGGTTGAGCGCGCCGCCGTCGGGACGCACCCGCGACCACGAGGTGGAGAACCGGTAGGTCTGCAGCCCCATCCGCTTCATCAGTGCGACGTCGTCGCGGTAGCGGTGGTAGTGGTCGCAGGCGACGTCGCCGTTGTCGGCGTTGATCACCGCGCCCGGCACGCGCGAGAAGGCATCCCAGATCGAATCCTTGCGGCCGTCCTCGTGCGCCGCACCTTCGATCTGGTAGGCGGCCGTGGCGGCCCCGAACAGGAAGTTCGCCGGAAAGGGACGGGGAGTGGATGCCGACATGTGGGCAGACCTCTCGTGCGTGATGATGCTCATTGGTTCAGCCCTTGACGGCCCCGGCCATGATCCCACTGACCAGTTGCTTGCCCGCGAAGATGAACAGCAGCAGCAGCGGGATGGTCGCCAGCACCACGCCGGCGAGCACGACGGAGTAGTCGACGAAGTAGTTCGACTGCAGCAGCGACAACGCCACCGGGAGCGTCGGGTTCTGGCGGTCGAGCACGATGAAGGGCCAGAAGAAGTTGTTCCAGGCGCCCACGAAGGTGAACAGGAACAGCATCGCCGCCGCCGGACGCGCCGCCGTGACACCGACCGTCCAGAACGTGCGGATCATCGATGCACCGTCGACGCGAGCGGCCTCGATGAGCTCATCGGGCACCGCCTGCTGCAGGTACTGCGTCATCCAGAACACGCCGAAGGCACTGGTGAGGGCGGGGATGATGATCGCGCCGATCTCACCGGTCCAGCCGAGGTCGGCGAACAGGATGTACAGCGGCACGACGCCCAGCTGCTGCGGCACCGCCATGGTCGCCACGACGAAGACCAGCAGCGCCGGCCCCCCGAGGAAGCGCAGCTTCGCGAAGGCCCAGCCGGCCAGGGTCGAGGTGATCACCACGGCTGCCGCGATGATGAACGAGCTGTAGATGGAGTTCCACAGCGCCGGCCAGAAGTTCACCGCCGGGTTGGTCATGACCGATATGGCGTTCGAGATGAAGTTGCCGCCCGGGATCCAGGGGAAGTCTCCGCGCAGCGTCGTTGAGTCGCCGGAGCCGATGACGAACGACCAGTACAGCGGGAAGACGGCGGAGAGGAAGACCACCCCGAGGGTGGCGTACGCCCAGATTCCGGGGCGGGAGCCGCGGATGCGGATCGTCTTGGCGCCGCGGCGGCGTGCTGCCGCGTTGGGGATGCCCGACTCGACGATCGCGAGGGGCGGGGGGGTGCCGATGCTCATCGCTGGGACTCCTTGACCTGCTTCTTGGCCGCGCGTGCGGCCCGCTTCTGCTGGCGTTTGCCGAGTTCGGAACGCATCCCCTCATCCCGCACGACGGTGCGGGTGACGAGCAGGTTTATCAATCCGATGCCGAGGATGATGATGAACAGGATCCAGGCCATCGCCGCTGCGCGGCCGAAGTTCCACTGCCCCCATCCGATGTCGTAGAGGTAGAGCGTGATGGTCAGCCATTGCTGACCTGCGCCACCACGTCCGAACTGGTCGAACACGCGCGGCTCGTCGAAGATCTGCAGACCGCCGATCGTCGAGGTGATGATGACGAAGATCAGCGTGGGCTTCAGGGACGGCATCGTGATGCTGAAGAACTGCCGGATGGGACCGGCGCCGTCGACGGTGGCGGCTTCGTAGTAATCACGGTTCACTGCCTGCATCGCCGCAAGCAGGATCAGCGCGTTGTAGCCGACCCAGCGGTAGTTGACCATCGTCGCGATGGCGACGTGACTCCAGAAGGGCTCGACGTGCCAGGGGATCTCGGAGATGCCGATCACCTCGAGCCAGCTGTTGATGAGCCCGGACTTGTCGGCGAACATCGCGTTGAAGATGAGGCCGACCGCGACGGGGGCGACGACATAGGGCACGAGCACGGCCATGCGCCAGAACGTCTTGGCACGGATGTTGCGGTCGAGCACCGCCGCGATGAAGATCGCGAGGATCAGCTGCGGGACGCTGGAGAGGACGAAGATGCTGAAGGTGTTGCGCAGCGCGGTCCAGAAGTGGGGCTGCGTGAGGATCCAGATGTACTGGTCGAATCCGACGAACTCTCCGGAGTTGCGGACGAGGTCCCAGTCCATGAAGGAGATGACCGCCGTGTACGCGATGGGGAACAGTCCCACGACCGCGAACATGAGGAAGAACGGCGAGATGTACAGGTAGGGGGAGAACTTCAGATCCCACTTGCTCAGCTTCTGGGAGAACGAGATCACGCGCGGCGGTCGCAGCGGCTGATCGGATGCCGCGGCGCGCGTCGCCGGGCGGGAGTCGGTAGCGGTCACGATCGCCTTTCGTTGTCGGGAGTCACGGGGGTGCGGGTCGTCGAATGCGATCCGCACCCCCGTGGTTCAGTGGTCGAGAGGGGGCGTCAGAAGCCGCTGATCTCGGTCAGCCACGTCTCCCACGCGGTCTCCTTGTCTTCGAGGCCGTCGAAGACTCGGGTGATCGCGTTCTGCAGTGCGTCGTGGTACTTGAAGTAGTCCTGACCCTTGTAGGTGGACACGGTGATCGCGTTGGCGCGGTCGATGCCGATCTGGCCCGTCGGTGCGTCGTTGAAGTACTCGTTGACGTAGCCGGTGAGGTCAGCGCTGTCCTGCGCCTCGATCTGGCTCGGGAAGGTGCCGGCGTTGGTGAACGCCTTGATCTGGTTCTCCGGGGCCGTCAGCCAGTCGGCGAGCTGCTGGGCAGCCTCGGTGTTCTCACCGTCGGCGGGGACGACGAGGTACGAGCCGCCCCAGTTGCCGCCACCCTCGGGGAAGGCGTTGGCGATGTCCCAGCCCTCGATGTCGGGAGCCTCACCGGCGATGATGCCGTGCATCCACGGCGGGCACAGCATGGCGGCGAAGTCGCCACCGGCCATGGCGGCGTACCAGTCGTCGTTCCACTGCCCGGGGTATGCCGAGATCGGGATGCCCTTGTCGACGACCGCGTCGTAGGCGGCGCGGATGTCGGGGTTGTCGGCGGCGACGATCGAGCCGTCGGGGTCCTCGTAGGCGATCTCGAGCTGGTTCACCAGGCCCTGCAGCACCGAGTTGGCCGAGTCGATGAACGGCTTGCCGGTCTTCTCGGTGTAGTCGGCTCCGACCTGGAAGAACGCGTCCCACGTCGGGAACAGCTCGGCCACGGCCTCACGGTCCGACGGCAGGCCGGCTGCTTCGAACAGGTCCTGGCGGTAGCAGACCGCCTGGGGGCCCATGTCGGTGCCGTACGCGACCAGGTTGCCGTCGGCATCCGTCGCTGCGGCTTCCTTCCAGTCCAGCCAGCGACCCTTGAGGTCGTCCGGGACCGGCACGACGAGGTCGGAGTACTGCATCATCTCGGTGAACCAGTCCACCTCGACGGCCTCGACGTCGGCGAGGCCGCCCTTGCCGAGCTTCTGGAAGAAGTTCGCACGAGCGTCGTTCGACGTGGCTGCCTTGTTGTGGACGACCTCGATGCCGGTCTCCTCGGTGAACTCCGCGAGGAGTTCGTCCGAGTAACCCATGTCGTTGAAGGTGGCGAGCGTAAGGGTGGCTTCGCCACCGTCACCTTCGCTGTTGTCGCCGCCAGCGTCCCCGCCGGCACAGCCGGCAAGCACGATCGCGGATGTGGTCGCGACGACGGCCAGGAGGGCGGTGCGTCGCAGTGCGCGTGAATTCACGTGTCACTCCTTTGTGGTGTGGGTGGGCTCTGCCTCGGTCCGGGCGTCGGGTTGGGAGCGCTCTCACCGATAGGACTGACGCTATGGGATCGCTCCCATAATCGTCAAGGGAGCGCTCCCATGGAGTTGGTCACGCTTCGGTAACGCCAGAATGAGCGCGTGACCATCGACGATGAACTCGACCGGATCTTCGCTGCGCGCGACCGCGACGACATGCGGCCCACGATCGACGCGCTGCGGCCGATCCTCGATGACCACCCCACGAATGCCCGCGTTCTCTACGAAGTTGGCGGCGCGTACGACACCGCCGGCGATGAGCAGACCGCTCGGTCGTTCTACGAGCGCGCACTCCGCGCCGGCCTGGCGGGCGATCTGCTGCGGCGCTGCTACCTGCAGTACGGCTCGACGCTGCGGAATCTGGGTGAGCTCGAGCGCTCGGCAGAGATCTTCGCGCTGGCTCGCCGCGACTTCCCCGGGTCGCCGTCGCTGACGGTGTGGGAGGCGATCACGCAGCACGCAGCGGGCCGCTACCACGAGGCGATCGCCGCCCTGCTCGAGGTCATCGCCGACGGCGTCGTGGCACCCGACCTCGAGCGGTACAAGCCCGCCGTCCGCGGCAACGCCGCCTACATCCGCTCCCTCGCGGGCTCGTAGGCTCCTCCCGCGCCGTCGCGCGACCGCCCCGTAGACTGGCCCGGCACCCTTCCCGCGACATCGGAGCCCCCACATGCCCACCATCGTCGTCGACGTCATGCCCAAGGCCGAGCTGCTGGATCCCCAGGGGAAGGCCGTCTCCGGCGCCCTCGATCGCCTCGGCGTCGAGAACTTCGGCTCCGTGCGCATCGGCAAGCGGTTCGAACTCACCGTCGACGGCGAGGTCACCGACGAGGTGCTGGCCACCGCGCGCCGCATCGCCGATGAGATCCTCTCGAACGCCGTCATCGAGGACGTCGTCGGCATCGAGGTCGTTCAGTGACCGCCCGGGTCGGGGTCATCACCTTCCCCGGCTCGCTCGACGACGGCGACGCGCGGCGCGCGATCCGTCTGGCCGGGGCCGAGCCCGTCGCACTCTGGCACGGCTCGCACGACCTCGAAGGCGTGGACGCCCTGGTGCTGCCGGGTGGCTTCAGCTACGGCGATTACCTGCGCGCCGGCGCCATCGCCGCCCTGGCCCCGATCATGGCCGAAGTCAAGGATGCCGCCGCGAAGGGCATGCCGGTGCTCGGTATCTGCAACGGCTTCCAGATGCTCGTCGAAGCCCACCTGCTGCCGGGCGGACTCATCCGCAACGCGCACCAGCAGTTCATCCGCCGCGACCAGCGCCTGCGCGTGGAGAATGCCTCGACCGCCTGGACCAGCGAGTACGAGGTCGGCCAGGAGATCGTCATCCCGCTGAAGAACGCCGACGGCGGCTACATCGCCAGCGAGTCCGAACTGGACCGGCTGGAGGGCGAAGGTCTCGTCGCGCTGCGATATGTCGACGTCAACCCGAACGGGTCGCTGCGCGACATCGCCGGGCTCACCAACGGTCGAGGCAACGTGGTGGGGCTCATGCCGCACCCGGAGCACGCCGTCGAACCAGGCTTCGGGCCCAGCACGGCCGCTGCGATGCGCTCCGGCGTCGACGGCCTGCCGTTCTTCACATCGGCGGTCGCCGCCGTGGTGGCATCCGCCGTCTGACCCGTATCGTCGAAGAGTGACCTCCGACACCCGTCCCCTCCTCATCAGCGTCCCCTCCGACCAGCTCGCCGCCGACCTGGCGCCGCTTCCCAACGGAGTGGAGGTGATCGTGTGGGCGATGGACACGGATGCCCCGAGCGACCGGATCGACATCGTCGTGCCGCCGTACATGAGCAAGGGCTCGCTGCTGCAGCGGCTTGACGGCATCGACGTGCAGCTCGTGCAGGGTCAGGCGATCGGCTACGAGGGCGTCGCCGACCTGCTGCCGAAGGGCATCGTCTTCGCCAACGGATCCAGCGTGCACGAGACGTCGACCGCAGAGCTGGCCGTCGGGCTGACCCTCGCCGCCCAGCGCCACATCGACGACTTCGCCGTCAACACCCGTGAGGGCGTGTGGATGCCGCAGTTCTCGCAGAGCCTCGCCGACCGGCGGGTGCTGCTGATCGGCTACGGCGGGGTGGGCAAGGCCACGGCCGCTCGCCTGGCGCCGTTCGAGATCGAGCTCACGGTCGTTGCCCGCACCGCCCGCGATGAGGACGGCGTGCACGTGCACGCGATCGACGAGCTCGACGACCTGCTGCCGCACGCCGAGATCGTCGTGCTGACCCTCCCCGGCGGAGACGAGACCCGCGGCATCCTCGATGCCCGCACGCTCGCCCTGCTGCCCGACGGCGCCCTCGTCGTCAACGTCGGGCGCGGTTCGCTCATCGACACCGACGCTCTCGTTGCCGAGACCCGCTCCGGCCGGCTGCGCGCGGCGCTGGATGTCGTGGACCCCGAGCCGCTGCCGGCCGGTCACCCGCTGTGGGGCACGCCCGGCGTGCTGATCGCACCGCACGTCGGTGGCGCCTCCAGCGCCATGCGGCCACGCATCGCGCGGCTGCTGCGGACGCAGGCCGAGCGCATGGTCGCCGGCGAGGAGCCGATCAACGTGGTCCTGCGCACCTGACGCGTGTCACGGGCGTAGGAGATGGGGCGAGCGTAGGACGGATGCCGCGAGGAAAGTCCTACCTCCGCACCATCTCCTACGCTCGCGACCGCTGCCGGCCGCCGCGCGCCGGTCAGGCGGTGAACACCGCGTGGACGTCGCCGACGGCTTCGCGGCCACCGAGGCCGGCAAGCTCCATGAGCACGGCCGTGCCGATGACCACGCCGCCGACGGCCCCGACGAGTTCGTGTGCGGCCACGAGCGTGCCGCCGGTGGCGAGCACATCGTCGACCAGCAGCACGCGGGTGCCGTCGGGGATGTCGTCGTGCGCCTCGATCGTGGCCGTGCCGTACTCGAGCGTGTACGAAACGGATGCCGCAGGACGCGGGAGCTTGCCCGCCTTGCGGATCGGGACGAGCCCCACCCCGGCGGCGGTGGCCATGGCGCCGGCGAGCAGGAATCCTCGCGCCTCGATGCCTGCCACGACGTCGAACTGGCCCGCGAACGGAGCGATCATCGCATCGATGACGCTACGCAGCGCCGCGGCATCGGCCAGCAGAGGCGTCACGTCCCGGAACAGCACTCCCGGCATCGGATAGTCGGGGATCGTGCGGATGAGGGAGTCTGCGTGCGCGAGCGCGGGTTCGGGGGTCACCGATGGATTCTACCGGCCGCTCCCGCGGCATCCCCTGGGAGCGTGACGCCCCCCATCCCACTGCAAGCGCTTGCACTAGCATTGCCGCATGACTCTTCCCGAGACCGTTCTGCCCGGCGACTCGCTCGCGGACTCCCGGCCCGGTGCGCAGTGGTGGCGCACGGCCGTCATCTACCAGATCTACCCCCGCTCGTTCGCGGATGCCTCCGGCGACGGTGTGGGCGACCTGCCCGGCGTGACCGAGCACCTCGATGACCTCCGCACCCTCGGCGTCGACGCGATCTGGCTGAGCCCGTTCCAGCGTTCGCCGCAGAAGGATGCCGGCTACGACGTGTCCGACTACTGCGACGTCGACCCGCTCTTCGGCACGCTCCCCGACTTCGACGACCTGATCGAGGCAGCGCACGCCCGCGGCATCCGCATCATCGCCGACCTCGTGCCGAACCACTCGTCCGACCAGCACGTGTGGTTCCAGCAGGCGCTGGCCGCCGCCCCCGGCAGCCCGGAGCGCGCCCGCTACATCTTCCGCGACGGCAAGGGCGCCGACGGCGAACTGCCGCCCAACAACTGGGACTCCGTCTTCGGCGGGCCGGCCTGGACCCGCGTCGTCGAACCTGACGGCACGCCCGGCCAGTGGTACCTGCACCTGTTCGACACGTCCCAGCCCGACTTCGACTGGTCCAACCCCGAGGTGCACGAGGAGTTCCGCCGCATCCTGCGGTTCTGGCTCGACCGCGGCGTCGACGGCTTCCGCGTCGACGTGGCCCATGGCCTGGTCAAGGCCGAGGGCCTCCCCGACTACAGCCCCGACCCGGAGAGCGGCTCGATGGGTGGCGACGAGGCAAACGTGCCGTATTGGGGCCAGGAGGGCGTGCACGAGATCTACCGCGACTGGAACAAGCTGCTCGCCGAGTACGACGGCGACCGTGCCCTCTGCGCCGAGGCGTGGCTGCCGACCGTCGATATGACGGCGCTGTGGGTGCGTCCCGACGAGATGCACCAGGCGTTCAACTTCGCCTACCTTGAGACCGAATGGGATGCCGCCGCGCTGCGCGATGTCGTCGACGAGTCGCTGCGGGCCTACCCGGCGGTGGGGGCTCCCAGCACCTGGGTGCTGTCCAATCACGACGTCGTGCGCCACGCGTCTCGGCTGGCACTGACGGCCGAGAACCCGCAGGGTCATGGCATCGGTCCCGACTCCCCCGGTCAGCCCGACCCCGTGCTGGGCCTGCGCCGCGCCCGCGCCGCCTCCGCGGTCATGCTGGCGCTGCCCGGCTCCGCCTACATCTACCAGGGCGAGGAACTGGGCCTTCCCGAGGTCATCCACCTGCCCGGTGAGGCGCGTCAGGACCCGACGTGGTTCCGCACCGACGGAGAGCGCTACGGGCGTGACGGATGCCGCGTGCCGATTCCGTGGCACGCCACCGCCCCCGCCTACGGCTTCAGCCCGACCGGCCAGTCCTGGCTGCCGCAGCCGGAGGAGTGGGAGTCCCTTGCCCGCGACGTGCAGGCGGCGGACCCGGCATCCACGCTGTCGCTGTACCGCACCCTGCTGGCCGCACGCCGCGAGCATCGCCTCGGCGCCGGGACGCTGGAGTGGCTCGACGGCTACGGCGACGACGTGCTGGCGTTCCGCAACGGCGACGTGACCGTGATCGCGAACCTCGGCGAGGCGCCGGTGGAGCTGCCCACGGCGGACCTCATCGCCGCGAGCGAGCCGGTGACCGGCGGCATCCTCCCCACTGACACCACGGTGTGGCTGCGACCGGCCTGACGGGCGGCGGGCCGCGGGCATGGTGAGCATCGACGAGGTCGCCCGCGCGGCCGGGGTATCAACGGCCACGGTGTCGCGCGCGCTCAGCGGCCGCGGCCAGGTGTCCGATGACACCCGGTCGCGGGTGCTGGCCACCGCCGCCGCGCTCGGCTACGTCGTCTCGGCGTCGGCGTCGAGCCTGGCGTCGGGGCGCACCCGCAACATCGGCGTGCTGCTGCCGGTGGTCGACCGCTGGTACTTCTCCACGGTGCTCGCCGGCATCGCGTCAGGGCTGCAGCGTGCCGGATACGACATCACGCTGTACGCGCTCACCGAAGATGCCGGCGAGCGCGCCACCGTCTTCGAGACGTTCCTGCGGCGCCGCCGGGTGGATGCGGTGATCGCGATCGCGATCTCGCTGGACGCGACCGAGGTCGAACGCGTCGTGGAGCTGGGGCTCCCGGTGGTCGCGCTCGGCGCCGCCCACCCGCGGCTGCCGAGTCTGTCCGTCGACGACGTCGCCGTTGCGCGCGTCGCGACCGGGCACCTCACCGCCCTCGGGCACCGCGACATCGCCCACATCGGCACGACTCCCGAGTACGCCGTCGACGACGCCCACATCCCGACGCAGCGACGGCGCGGGTTCGAGCAGGCGCTGGCGGATGCCGGCATACCCCCCGCCTCCGCCCGGCACGAGTACGGCGACTTCACGATTGAAGGCGGCCACCGCGCGGCCATGCGGTTGCTGCGGGGCGAGCGCCCACCGACGGCGATCTTCGCGGCATCCGACGAGATGGCCATCGGCGCGCTGATCGCCGCCCGCGACCTGGGGCTGGACGTGCCGGGCGATCTGTCGGTCGTGGGCGTGGACGGCCACGAACTGAGCGGGTTCTTCGGGCTCACCACCGTCGACCAGTTCCCGCACGGTCAGGGTCTGCGGGCCGCGGCGGCGGTGCTCGCCGAGCTCGAGGCGACCGTGCCGGTGGTGCCACTCGCCGCGCTGCCGTTCGAGCTCGTCGTGCGGGCGTCGACGGCCCCGCCGACGACGTAGTCGCGGGCCTGCCCCTAGGCTCGCGGCATGAGCATCGACCTCGAAGCCCTCTATATCGATCTGCACCGGCATCCGGAGCTGTCGTTCCAGGAGACCCGCACTGCCGCAGTCGTCACCAGGGTGCTGGAGCAGCTGGGGATCGAGTTCGAAGAGGGCATCGGCAAGACCGGTGTGGCGGCGGTGCTGCGCAACGGCGAGGGGCCGGTGGTGTGGCTGCGCGCCGACATGGACGGCCTCCCCGTCGAGGAGCGCACCGGACTGGGGTACGCCAGCACCGCCCGCGGGACGGATCCGGCCGGGCAGGATGTGCCGATCATGCACGCGTGCGGCCACGACATGCACGTCACGGCGCTGCTGGGCGCCCTCGAGCGGCTGCACGCGACGACCGATGAATGGTCCGGCACGATCGTGGCGGTGTTCCAGCCGGCCGAGGAGTACGGCTCCGGCTCGCAGGCGATGATCGCCGACGGCGTGCTGGACCGGTTCCCCCGACCCGACATCGTGCTCGGCCAGCACGTCACGCCGTTACCGGTCGGGGTGGTCGGGGTGCGCAGCGGCACACAGATGGCCGCATCCGACGGACTCACCGTGACGCTGCTCGGACGGGGCGGCCATGGATCGCGACCGCATTCGACGATCGACCCGGTCGTGATGGCCGCGGCGACCGTGATGCGGCTGCAGACGATCGTGTCTCGCGAGGTGGACCCGCGCGACGTGGCCGTCGTCACGGTGGGGTCGATCCACGCCGGGCTGAAGAACAACATCATCCCGGCGGAGGCGCGACTCGAGCTCAGCCTGCGTTACCCCGACGACCAGGCGCGTGACCGGGTCATGGCGAAGGTGGAGCGCATCATCCGGGCCGAGGCGGATGCCTCCGGTGCCGAAGCGCCGCCCGTGATCAGCATCCAGCACACGCTGCCCCCGACGATCAACGACGCGGATGCCACGGCGCGCCTCACCGCCGCCTTCGAGCGCGCGTTCGGTGAGGGCACCGTGATGGACCCGGGCATGTTCACTGGCAGCGAGGACGTGTCCTGGTTCGCCCGCGACAGCGGAGCGCCGCTGGTGTTCTGGTTCTTCGGCGGCGTGGACCCCGAGGCGTACGCCGCCGCGGTTGCGGCCGACACCGTGGAGAAGGACATCCCCACCAACCACTCGCCGTTCTACGCGCCCGTGATGCACCCCACGATCGAACGCGGCGTCGCGAACCTCGTCGTGGCGGCGCGCGAGTTCCTCGGCTGACGCGCACCCGGGCAGGCTCCGGCGCGGCATCCGTCGCGCTCGCCCTGCACCTGTTGCCGAAATGCGGAGATCTGCCGGAGTGAGGGCCGGACGCCGGAAACCCACCGCATTCCAGCCGATCCCCTCATCCGGTCGGCCGGAAGACGCCGTCACGCCCGGCGTGGCGCTTCTCGCCGGGCCGAGGTGTGCCTGCCACGATGTGCAAGTGACCGCCCCCGCCCGAGACGGATCTCGCGTCGGACTCCTCGTCGCCCTCACCGCTGCCGCCGTGATTGCCGTGGCCCTCGCGGTCGTCGGCGTCTTCGCCCTGTCCCGAGCAGACGTGAACCCCACGCCCACGGCATCCGCGCTTCCGAGCCCGTCTGCGTCGAGTCCCTCCCCGCCCGTACCGACTGCGGACACCACGGCGCCGACCCCTGTATGAAGAGGGGGGGCCGGCGCGCGAGCAGTATCACGAGCCTTCGTACGCGCAGTACACGGGCAACGAGGTCGCGGATGTCGCGGTGACCGGTGAGTTCGGACTGCGGATCGGGATGCCGACCGACGAGGTGCGCGCCCTGGGGCCCGATGACGAAGTGACATACGACGTACGACTGGTCCTCAGGTTCGGGCTCGAGCGCGCCGAGGTCGGGGGCGACCACGCTGTCTTCGTGCACACCGACGCGGCCGGACACGTCGTCGAGCAGATCACCTACGGCAGCTACTTGGACATGTGACGAGCCCCACCCGCGTCCACCGGGAGTCGCTCGGCCCCTGAGTCCGCGGCATCGGCGGGGTATTGTCCGGACCCATTGCGCGTCCTGTCCCACAGGCGTAGCGTGCCGCGCCGTGACCACAGACGATCCCGACCCGGGGGTGGAGTCCCCCGCCGTCAAGCGGCTGCTGCTGGGCGGCCCGCTCACGTCAGCGAAGCAGGAGCAGCAGCTGCTGCCCAAGCGGCGAGCGCTGCCCATCTTCGCCTCGGATGCACTGTCGTCGGTGGCCTACGCGCCGCAGGAGCTGCTGATGATCCTGATGCTCGGAGGACTGAGCTTCCTGGCGTTCAGTCCGTGGGTCGCCCTCGCGGTGGTCCTGCTGTTGACGGTCGTGGTGCTCAGCTACCGCCAGCTCATCACGGCATATCCCTCCGGCGGCGGCGACTACGAAGTGGCCCGGACCAACCTCGGCCAGCTGCCAGGCGTCGTGGTCGCATCCGCGCTGCTGGTGGATTACATCCTCACCGTCGCGGTATCGATCGCCGCCGGCGTGGACAACATCATCTCGGCGCTTCCCGCGCTGGATCCCTGGCGCGTGGAGCTGGCGGTGGGGTTCGTCGTCGTGCTCGTCACGGTGAACCTGCGGGGCGTGCGGGAGGCGTCGCACGCGTTCGCGGTGCCGACGTACGTCTTCATCGGCTCGGTGGCCCTCATGATCGTCACCGGTCTCGCACGGTGGGCGCTGGGCGATGCGCCCGTCGCCTCCAGCGCCCACTACGCGGTGCAGGCGGAGAGCCTCACCCAGGCCGCAGTGGTGCTGCTGGTGCTGCGTGCATTCGCGAGCGGATGCTCGGCACTGACCGGAGTGGAAGCGGTCGCCAACGGTGTGCCGGCGTTCCGTCCGCCGAAGGAGCGCAATGCGCGTGCGACGCTGGCGATCATGGGGACGATCGCGATCGTCTTGTTCGCGGGGCTCACGACCCTCGCGCTCGTCGCCGGCGTGCACTACGCCGAGAACCCGTGTCACCTCGTCGGATTCGACTGCACGCAGCCGCAGCCGTCGCTCATGGCTCAAGTGGCGGCGGCGACCTTCGGCCTGGGGTCAGTGCCCTTCTACGTCATCCAGGCGGCGACCGCCTGCGTGCTGCTGCTCGCCGCCAACACCGCGTTCAACGGCTTCCCCCTGCTCGGATCGGTGCTCGCCCGCGACGGGTACGCGCCGAAGTCCCTCGATACGCGCGGGGACCGCCTGGTGTACTCCAACGGAATGATCATCCTCGGCATCGCCGCGATCGCGGTGCTGGTGGTGTTCCAAGCGACGCTGACCACGCTCATCCAGCTGTACATCATCGGGGTCTTCGTCTCGTTCTCGATCGGTCAGATCGGCATGGTGAGGCATTGGCAGCGCGAACTGCGTCTGCTGCCGAAGACCGCCGCCGCCGAGCGGCGCGCTGCCACGACGGGACTGATCATCAATGGTGTGGGCGCGATGTCGACCGCGCTCGTGCTCGCCATCGTGACCGTCACCAAGTTCACTCATGGGGCGTGGCTGGTCTTCCTCGCGATCCCGGTGCTCACGGCGCTGATGATCGGCGTGCACCACTACTACCGCAACGTGCAGATCGAGACCGCGATGGACGACACGGTCCACTTCGGCGCGCACGGCGACGTGGCATTGGTGCTCGTGGGAAACCTCCACAAACCCGCGGCCAAAGCGATCGACTATGCCCTGGCGGCCGAGCACGACACGACGCTGGCGGTGCACATCGCGATCGCCAGGCGGGAGACCGCCCAATTGGAGGCCGACTGGGAAGAGCACGCGGTGCCGGTGCCGCTGGTCATCCTCGAGTCGCCCTACCGTCACTACGCCGCCCCGCTGGCGGGATTCATCCGCGACTACCGCGAGAAACACGGGTCGTCGGTGGTCACGATCTACCTGCCGCAGTACATCGTCGGGCACTGGTGGGAGGTGTTCTTGCACAACGGACGCGCCAAACGCCTCGCACAGCACCTCATGCTCGTGCACGGCGTGGCCATCACACTTGTCCCGTGGCTGCTGGATTCGTCGAAGCTCATCGACCGGCGCCGGGCTCGGCCACTCCCCGGCGACGATCGCGCGGGTAACCACCAGGCCAGCTACGGCCTGGTGGCCCACATCGATCCGCAGCCACCCGCCGCCACGCGGCGTAGCCTGGAAGGGTGACAACTCTCGCATCCGAGCCCGGCCGGGTCCTCGACGCCGCCGCGCTGCGCGCCGACTTCCCGATCCTCGGTGAGACCGTGGGCGGCGAGCCGCTCATCTACCTCGACTCCGGAGCGACGAGCCAGAAGCCGCGGGTCGTGCTCGACACCGAGATCGACTTCCTCACCCGGGCGAATTCCGCCGTGCACCGCGGCGCGCACACCCTCGCCGCCGAGGCGACCGAGCTTTTCGAGGACGCCCGCGAGACCGTCGCCGGATTCGTCGGTGCGGCACCGGAGAACCTCGTCTGGTCCGCCGGCGCGACCGCCGCCCTCAACCTCGTCGCCTACTCGATCGGCAACGCCACCGCGGGCCGCGGCCTGCCGGCATCCGCACCCTACGCGCTCCGCCCGGGCGACGAACTGGTCGTCACCGAGGCCGAGCACCACGCGAACCTCATCCCCTGGCAGGAACTGGCAGCCCGCACTGGCGCCGTGCTGCGTCACATCCCGGTGCGCGACGACGGCACGTGGGACCTGGATGCCGCCGCGTCGATCATCGGCGAGCGCACCCGTGTCGTGGCGTTCGCGCACGTCTCGAACGTGCTCGGCATCGTGAACCCCGTTGCCGAGCTCGTCGCGCTCGCGCGGGCGGTCGGTGCGCTGACGGTGATGGATGCCTGCCAGTCGGTGCCCCACCTGCCGCTGGACCTGCCGGCGCTCGGCGTCGACCTCGCCGCGTTCTCCAGCCACAAGATGCTCGGCCCCTATGGCCTCGGCGCCCTGTACGGCCGCACCGAGGTGCTCGAGGCGCTGCCGCCCTTCCTCACCGGCGGGTCGATGGTCACCACCGTCACCCTCGACGAGGCCGGCTTCCTGCCCGCGCCGCAGAAATTCGAAGCCGGCACGCAGCCGGTGTCGCAGGCCATCGGTCTGGGCGCCGCGGTGCGCTACCTCCAGGACATCGGGATGGATGCCGTGCACGCGCACGAGCGCGCCATCGGCGGGCGCCTGCTCGCGGGGCTCCGCGACATCGACGGCGTGCGGGTGCTGGGGGATGCCGCAGACGGCACCGTCGATCGGATCGGACTGGCCTCGTTCGACGTCGCCGGCGTCCACGCCCACGACGTGGGCCAGTTCCTCGACTCCCGCGGCATCGCGGTGCGCGTCGGCCACCACTGCGCCAAGCCCCTGCACGCCCGGTTCGGCCTGACCGCCTCGGTGCGCGCATCGGCATCCGTCTTCACCACCGACGACGACATCGACCGCTTCCTTGACGCCGTCTCCGGAGTACGCGCGTTCTTCGGAGCCGAAGGAGCACACGCATGAGCGGGCTGGAATCGCTGTACCAGGACCTGATCCTCGATCACTCCAAGCACCCGCACGCCCGCGGACTCGCCCCCGAGGACGGCCGCACCGCCACCTCCCACCAGCACAACCCCATCTGCGGCGACGACATCACGCTGCGCGCGCGCGTCTCCGACGACGGCGAGACGCTCACCTCGGTCACGTGGGACGGCGCCGGATGCTCGATCTCGCAAGCGTCGGCATCCATGCTCGCCTCGCTCGTGGACGACCGGGTCGAATCCGACGGCGGCATGAGCCGGGAAGAGGCGATCGCCCTGATCGCCGGCTTCCGTGAGGCGCTGCGCTCGCGCGGGCGGATCCCGCTCGACGAGGACGTCTACGGCGACGCGACCTCGCTGTCGGGGGTGTCGAAGTTCACCGCCCGCGTGAAGTGCGCGATGCTCGCGTGGGTCGCCCTCGAGGACGCCCTGCCCCGCGCCTGACGGCGGTTGCCGCGGCCGGGGTTGCCGCGCGTTGCCGCGCCCGCCGCTACATCAGGTCGTCGGGTGCGATGATCTGCATCCCGCGGTCGTGCAGCACGAATTGCGCGCGCACGCGGGCGCCGTTGGCGCGCAGCGCCCCGCCCAGGGCCCGGCCCCAGGCGCGCTCTTCCGCGCGAACCTTCGCACCTCCCGGCCGTTCCCACACGAGCACGATCTGGGCGAATTCAAGTTCGCGCATGAGGAGCGATAGTCGCGCGCCGAGGACGTCGGCGAACGGGCCGTCGCCGAAGTCATCGACCTGCACGACTACGGCGGGGTCACCGGGCAGTTCGCCGACCGGAAGTACCGGACCGTCGAGGCGGTCGTCCGCGTCGAGAAAGAACAGCCAGAGTTGGCGACGAGTCGCGCTCTGCAGGAGCGGCTCCAGGTATTCCTGCAGGCGCAGGTCATCGGTCAGCGGTGGGGATTGGATGGGTGCGCTCATGCCCTCAGCGTGCAACGCCGCCGCGCGGCCTGGAGGTCGCGCGGCGGCGTTCTGGGGATAACTCCCCGGAGTTGCCGGCCTGTGGAGGAGGCGCTGCGCGTCAGTGGACCGCCGTTTCGCCGGCGAGCACCGACTCCAGCCGCGCGTAGCTGGTTTCCATTCCCTCGGCCATGCCGGTCGCGAGGATCATGTCGCGAGTCTCGGCGTCGGGGTACTCCATCACCAGGGTCAGCAACGTGGCGCCGTCTTCTTCCTCGAGGGTGAGGTCGTTGATGACGGTTGGGCCGTCCGTACCGATCATCCGCTCGGTCGTCGCGGCACGCCGCGGCGGGTCGACCAGCAGGGTTTCGCCCTCGAACCCGAAGCCGGAACCCTCGACGCCGTTCTGCACCCACTCGTAACGGTAGGTCTGCCCCACCTCGGGGGCCACCTCGCACGTGGTCATCGACCAGCCGTCGGGACCGAGCATCCACCGCCGCAGCAGGTCGGGCTCATGGTGCGCGCGCCACACCAGTTCACGCGGGCCCTCGATCAGTCGGGTGATGCGCACGTGGGCGTCGTCGAGCATTTCCACCTGCGTGCCCTTGCCCTGTGCGTACGCCCGCAATCCGGCCAGAACGCGGTCGAGCTGGTTCATGGCCATCGTCGAACCCTCGATCGCGCCCATCGCGATGACCTCTTCCAGCGCCTCGACCGACGTGAAGTAGGTCACGCTGCGCAGACGGCATCCGTCGGCCGTCGGCTCGAAGTCGTAGGTCACCCGCATCCCGGGCGGCATCCCTTCGGAAGGGGCGCCGTCCTCGTCTACGAAGGAATCGATGACTTCGAAGCGCGTGGGTTGCTCGATCGAAAGGAACTCCCAGGCGCCACGGGCGTGCTCGCCGTGCTGACTGACCATTTCGTAGCGGACGCGGCCGCCGACGGTGAGGTCGAACTCGGTGAAGGTGGCCGGCCAGCCGGGAGGACCCCAGAACCGCTCCAGCTCCCGCGGGTCGGTGAACGCCTGCCAGACGCGTTCGACGGGGGCGGCGAACTCGGCGCTGAGCGTCATCGTGAGCTCTTCGGGGTCGGTGGTGACATCTGTCACGGGCATGTCAATCTCCTTGCGTCGTTGAGGGAGAGGGTGGTTCGGTGGGTTCGGCCAGCAGATCGTCCAGCCGGTCGATGCGAGCGCGCCACAGAGCTTCGTAGGCCGCGAGGAGGGCGCGTGCCCGGGCGATCATGGTCGGATCCGCCCGCACGAGCCGCTCGCGCCCTTCGGCGCGCTTGACGATGAGCCCGGCCATCTCGAGCACGGCGACGTGCTTCTGCACGGCCGCGAACGACATGTCGTACGCGGCGGCGAGTGCCGAGACGGACTGCTCGTGTTCGAGCGTCCGCCGCAGGATGTCGCGCCGCGTCGCGGCCGCCAATGCGTGGAACAGGCGGTCGGTCTCATCATCGGTCAATTCCGTTTGTACAACCATTTGGTTGCACGTTACGACGGATGCCTGTCGTCGTCAAGACCTCCGATGCGGCTCCGGAGCCAGATCGCGGTGGTGACGACGAGCGGCACTTGGGTGATCCCGTAGAGCACGTGGAACGCGTAGTGGGCGGAGGTCTGAGCCGGATCGAAAGGAAGGATCGGCAGGGGCAGCACGGTGAAGATTGCGCCCAGGAGGTTCAACACACCCCACCCCAAAAGAGCCCACGCTGCGACGGATCGCAGCCGCGTGAACCACGCAGCGACGAGCACGACCGTCAGTGCCAGAGGGATGAGCGATTCTGGGCTGAGGATCGTCTGACCGGGTAAATCGGCCACATTGTGCACGAGCAGTCCGACCCAGCCGAGGGCGGCGGACACGGGAACCCACGGTGCGCTCCTCCTCGGACCGCCCGGTCCGTCGTGCACCCTGGTCCCGGTCATGCGGCGGACCCTCGTGACGGCGCGGTCCTCCGCATTCTCACCCTCTCTACACACCACATCGTTCGCGCTTTCCCATTGTCTCCAGCCGACAGCAGGCTCATATGACCTCGCGCGGCCCTCGGGCTCGGAGCGTACTGCGCACAGGGGTGAGACGGAACCACCACGACGCCTCAGGCCCCGCCCGAAGCATCTCGTCCCGAAAATGGCTGTGTCCTGGCAGAGCATGCCCCGCTGACGACTCTGCGCGTAGCCTCGCCGTCAGGGACGACACCGTGAAGGAGCAGCACGATGCACACACGAACACTCGGACGGGGGCTGCAAGTCTCCGCCGTCGGGCTGGGCTGCATGGGCATGTCCCAGAGCTACGGCCCGAATCCCGGGTCCCGCGGCGACATGATCGCGGTGCTGCGATCCGCCGTCGACCTCGGCGTCACCTTATTCGACACCGCCGAAGTGTACGGGCCGTACGTCAACGAGGAACTGGTCGGCGAAGCTCTCGCGCCGGTGCGAGATCAGGTCGTGATCGCGACGAAGTTCGGTTGGGACATCCAGCACGGCATCAGCGTCGGCCTGAACAGTCGACCCGAGCAGATCCGCCGCGTCGCCGATGCATCCCTCGAACGGCTCCGTACCGACGTGATCGACCTGTTCTACCAGCATCGCGTCGACCCGAACGTTCCCATCGAGGACGTCGCGGGCACCGTCGGGGAGCTCGTCGCGGAAGGCAAGGTGCGCCATTTCGGGCTATCGGAGGCATCCGCCGCCACCATCCGCCGCGCCCACGAGGTCTTCCCTGTCACCGCCGTCCAGAGCGAATACTCACTCTGGACCCGGGACCCCGAAACCGACGTGCTCCCCACCCTCGCCGAACTCGGCATCGGATTCGTGCCCTTCAGCCCCCTCGGCAAGGGATTCCTCACCGGCACCGTCACCACATCCACCACCTTCAGCGAGAACGACATCCGACGACGCGTTCCCCGCTTCGAGGAAGGAAACCTGGCCGCGAATCAGGCGCTGGTCGATCAGGTCAAAGAACTCGCCGCCGCCAAGGACGTCACTCCGGCGCAGGTCGCGCTGGCGTGGCTGCTCGCGCAGCACCCGTGGATCGTGCCCATCCCCGGCACCCGCAGCACCTCCCGCATCGAGGAGAACGCAGCCGCGACGACCGTGGGGCTGTCCGCGGACGAACGAGACGACCTGGACGGCCTCACCCGCCGCATCAGCGTCCAGGGTGACCGCTACAACGCCCAGCACATGGGCTACCTCGACCGCTGAGACCGCACCTCGACGCGACGAATACTCACTCGGCAGCGCGAATACTCACTCGGCAGCGCGAATACTCACTCGGCAGCGGGTCAGCCGAGGCCGGCGCGGGAGGCGTCGGGGTCGACGTTGCCGGCGACGGGCTTGCGGGAGATCCCGACGGCACCGGCATCCGGAGCCTTCGACACCGCCGCGGCGACGGCGACCGACTCGTCGACGTCGACATACCGGGGGCGCAGCTTCACGGCCTGCTGGCGACGGTGCTCGCGCTTGGCCTTGTTGGCCGCGTAGACCAGGTTCAGGGCCTCGACGAGGATCGCGAACGCCATCGGCGCGTAGATCAGGGCCTTGTCGATGTGCACACCGAAGCCCTCGGCGATGAGGAACACACCGATCAGCAGCAGGAACGACAGCGCCAGCATCTTCACGGTGGGGTGGTTGTTCACGAACGTGAAGATGAACTTCGACGCGAACAGCATGATGCCGAACGACAGCACGACCACCGCGACGATGACGAGGATGTTATCGGTCATGCCGACGGCGGTGATGACGGAGTCCAGCGAGAAGACGATGTCCAGCAGCAGAATCTGCGTCAGCACCGAAGCGAAGGTGATCGTCTTCGGCGCCGCGCCGTGGGAGTCTTCCTCACCCTCGAGCTTGTGGTGGATCTCGGTGACAGCCTTGTAAACCAGAAACAGGCCACCGGCGATGAGGATGATGTCCTTCACGGAGAAGCCCATCCCGAACAACTCGAAGATGTCGTCCTTCAGCGTGATGATCCAGCCGGCGAAGCAGACCAGCACCACCCGGATGACCATCGCGAGCGTGAGCCCGAGGTTCCGCGCCTTGGCCTGCTGCTCGACGGGGAGCTTGGAGGCGAGGATCGAGATGAAGATGACGTTGTCGACGCCGAGCACGACCTCCAACACGAACAACGTGAAGAACACGGCGATGAGATCGGGGGTCAGCTCGAGCGCGAAGTCCATCCGCTCAGGCTAGAGGGTGGAATCTATGCGACCGCCGTGAACCGCCGTCCACGACGACGGGTCCAGCGCGTATCGACATAACAATGGTGGCGCACGCGCATGCGTGGTAGTCATGTAAGCGCATACATCGATCCTCGGATCTACAACGACCAAAGGAATAGCACATGACCCACCGTCGAGTCGCGTTGCCCACCGCCACGGGGATCGCCCTGACCGGCCTCATTCTGTCCGGCTGCGCCACGGATGCTTCATCGCCCGCCGAGGGAGGCGGCGACGAGACCCTGATCGTTTACTCCAACTCGGTGTCCGATGGGCGGGGCGAGTGGCTCGTCGCGCAGGCCGCTGAGGCGGGGTTCGATGTGGAGTACGTGGATGCCGGCGGTGGAGAAATCGCGCAGCGCGTCATCGCCGAGGCGACGAACCCCATCGCCGATGTGGTCTTCGGCCCGAACAACGTGCACTTCGAGTACATGAAGGCCGCCGACGCGCTCGAGGCCTACGAGCCGGCCTGGGCCGACAAGGTCGAGCCGATCGACCCCAGCGGCGTCTATCACGCGATCGTGCAGGAGCCGATCATGATCGTCTACAACACGGAGGCCTTCGCGAACCCGGGTGATGCACCGCAGGACTGGACCGATCTCTTCGAGGACGAGTCTTTCCATGGCCGCTACGAGACGGCCACCACGCTCACCGGCGGCACGACGCAACTGGTGGTGACCAGCCTGCTCAGCCGCTATCGCGAGGACGACGGCTACCTCGGCATCAGCGAAGACGGCTGGGCCGCCATCGACAGCTTCTTCGAACACGGCTCCCCCGTGGTGGAGGGCACGGACCTCTACGCGCGGATGTCCTCCGGCGAAGTCGACATGGGTCAGATGTGGCTCGCCGGCAAGGCCAGCCGCGAGCAGGAGTACGGGGTGCAGAGCGAAGCCATTCGCCCCTCGGTCGGCGTACCCCTCGTCAACCAGGGCATCGGAGTGGTCAAGGGCAGCGACAACGCCGAGCTCGCGCAGGAGTTCGTCGATTGGTTCGGCAGCGCGGAAATCCAGGCCGCCTGGTCTCAGGAGTTCTTCACCGCGCCGACCAACGCCGACGCGATCGCCGATGCGAACCCGGGCGCGGTGGAGATGACGGCGTCGTTCACCGCTCAGGACATCGACTGGGCATTCGTGGCCGAGAACCTCTCGAGCTGGGTCGAAGAGATCGAACTGAACCACCTGGGCTGAGCCCCCTCACCGAGTCGGCACCCCGGCTGGAATGCGAATCGAAAAGTGATCACCTTCTCCGACGTCACCGTGACGTACGCAGACTTCACCGCGTTGCCGAGCTTCTCCCTGACGGTCCAGGAGGGTGAGTTCTTCACCCTCCTGGGCCCGTCGGGCTGCGGCAAGACCACGGCGCTGCGCACCCTCGCGGGACTCACCGCGCCCGCCTCAGGCACCATCACCATCGGGGGCAAGAACGTCACCCGGCTGCGCAGCGATCAGCGCGACCTCGGGATGGTGTTCCAGAACTATGCACTCTTCCCGTCGATGAGCGTGGCGGAGAACATCGCCTTCGGGTTGAAGACCAAGCGGGTCAGCGCCGCCGAGGTCGCCGAGCGAGTGCACGCGATCGCCTCCGAAGTGGAACTGCGCCCGGATCAGCTGACCAAGAACGTCAGCGAACTCTCCGGCGGCCAGCAGCAACGTGTCGCGATTGCTCGATCGCTCGTGCTGCGCCCCAAGATCCTGCTGCTGGACGAGCCGCTGTCCAACCTCGATGCCAAGCTGCGCCAGCAGCTGCGGCTGCAGCTTAAGCAACTGCAGCAGCGCTTCGGGATCACGACGGTGTATGTGACCCACGACCAGGACGAGGCGCTGGCTATGTCGGACCGTGTAGCGGTCATGAACGGCGGTCGTATTGAGCAGGTGGGCACACCCGAAGAGGTGTACGCCCACTCGACGACGGAGTTTGTTTGCACATTCATAGGTGAGGCCAATCGCCTGGAGGCTGCCCTTGTGGCACATCTGCGTGAACAGGGGGCGACACACCTGGACCCGGCGGCGACGAGCTACCTGCGCCTGGAGAAACCGACCCTTCTCGCAGGTGACGAGAATGTCGACCAGCCGGTCGTGGCTGGAACCGTGGCGTCGAGGGTGTATCACGGCACCAACTCGGCGTACGCCGTGGACTGCGGGCCCCTCGGCGTGCTCCGCGCGATCGTCCGCGAAGACGGGACGGTCGGACACGAGCCGGGAACGCGCGTGCGGCTCGCGCTGCCCGCCCAGCACGTCCTGCAGTATCCAGCCGCGGACGTCGAGAGGTGACCCGCTCGCTGCGCATGCTGCGCAACCCGCTCTGGCTCGCGGTCACCGTCGTGCTCGCCTGGGGTATCGGCGCGTTCCTGATCATGCCGAACGTCACTCTCCTGGGCGAGGTGTTCACTGACGACACCGGCAGCATCACGCTGCGCGCGTTCGACCGCCTCTTCGGCTCCGAGCGTGCGGTGCGGTCGTTGTGGAACAGCGTGCTGCTGGCCACGATCCTCTCCATCACGGTGAACATCGTCGGCATTTTCCTCGTGCTGGTGACCCGGTTCTACGCGATCCGCGGCGCCCGCCTGCTGTGGATCGGGTACGCGAGCACCCTCGTCTGCGGTGGCATCGTCCTGGTGTTCGGGTACAAGCAGGTCTACGGACCGACGGGTGCCGTGACTCGCCTCGCGATGCAGTTGTTTCCCGAAATGGATCCCAACTGGTTCTCCGGGATGTTCGCCGTCGTCGCGGTGATGACCTTCGCATCGACCGGCAACCACCTGCTCTTCCTCGCCGCAGCGATAAGCAAGGTGGACCTGCAGACCATCGAGGCAGCGCGAATGATGGGGGCGAGCGACCTGTCCATTCTGCGCCGGATCGTGCTGCCGGTGCTGAAACCGATGATCTTCGCGATCACGATCCTGACCTTCCTCGGCGGGTTGGGCGCGCTGGCCGCACCGCAGGTCCTCGGCGGCCGGGACTTCCAGACGGTCAGCCCCATGATCCTCGCGTTCGCCACCACGTCGACCTCCCAAGACCTCGCGGCGACGCTCGCCATCCTCCTCGGTATCGCAACCGTGGTGCTGCTTGCAGTACTCAACCGGGTGGAGCGAGGTGGCGTGTACTTCTCAGTGTCGAAGGTCCCGACGCCGCTGGAGAAGCAGCGCATCCACAACCCGGTCGTGAACGCCGTCACCCATGTGATCGCCTACGCCTTGTTCGTCGTGTACGTGCTGCCCCCGGCTTTGGTGGTGCTGTATTCGTTCACCGATGTCACCGCGATCAGTTCGGGCACCCTGAGCGCGTCGAGTTTCACGGTTGACAACTACGTCGCTGTCTTCACGACCCAGAAGGGGCTGCAGCCGTTCCTCGTGAGTGTCGCGTACGGCATCATCGCAGCGACGGTGGCGCTCGCGTTGATGGTTTTCACTGCGCGGATGGTGCAGCACAACAAGAACACCCTCACGCGGGTGATCGAGTATCTCCTACACATCCCGTGGTTCCTCCCCTCGACGATGATCGCCCTCGGACTGATTCTCACGTTCAACCGGCCACAACCCGCGGTGCTGGGCGCGGTGCTCACGGGCAGTTTCTGGATACTCGCGATCGCCTACATCATCGGGAAGATCCCATTCACGTTCCGGCTCCTCAAGGCCGCTTTCGCCGGCGTGCCGAACAACCTCGAGGAAGCGGCGTCCATGCTCGGCGCCAGCCAGATGTACACCTTCCGTCGGGTGCTGCTGCCGCTCATCGCGCCCACGGCTGCGGCGATCAGTGCGCTCAACTTCACGAGCCTTCTCGACGACTATGACTCGGCGATTTTCCTCTCACACCCGCTGCTCCAGCCCCTGGGCATCGTCATCAAGAACGCGACGAGCGCCGAGACCATCAGCGACGGCGTGGCCCTCAGCTACGTCTACACGGTGCTGATCATGGTCATCTCCACGGCGGCGATGTGGGCGGTGTACGGGCGCAAGCCCCGCCGACGTTCTCCCCTTCCCACGAGTGCTGCAATCACCCGAACGCCCCGAAAGAGCATCCGATGACCGCTGACGTCACCAACATTCGCCGCTCGGAGTTCGGGCAACCCGCGCACACTCTGATCAACCGGCGCCTCAATGATCGCTTCGCGCTGCGCGGTCTCCTCATCGCCGTGCACCGCGGCACCGGACAGGGCATGGTCGCCGAGAACACGGCTGCCGCCGTGACCGCCGCCGTCCGCAGCGGCGGCGACTTGGTCGAGATCGACGTCGTCCGCTCACTCGATGGCGAGTACTTCGTCTTCCATGACGGTTACGAACGGCAGCACTTCGGCATCGACCGTAACCTGCAGACGATGAGTTCGGTCGAGATCGATCAGCTCGCTTACCCTCATCGGACAGCGGCGCCACTGGTGCGCGTGCAGCGACTGGAGGCGCTACTGGAGGATTGTCCCGACGCGCTGCTGAACGTCGACAGGTCGTGGCGCTATTGGCCGGGGTTCTTGGATGTGCTCGATAAGCATGGCGTTGCCGACCGGGTCCTGATGAAGGTGGATGCGACGGACGACGAGGCGCTGCACGCCGCACGGCGACACGACACCAAGTACCCGCTGCTGCCCATCGCCAAGTCCGCCGAGGCGGCGGAAGCGCTCCTGGGGGACTCGCGGCTCAACGTCGTAGGAATCGAGGCGGTAACCGCCGATCCCACACATCCGTTCTGCGACCCGGCGTGGTCCCATGGACTGCGCGAACGCGCTACGTTCTCCTACATGAACGCGCTGGACCTGGGCAATGGCTCAGACCTGCTGGCCGGGTGGGATGACACGATCTCGGTGCTTGAGGATCCTGAGGATGGGTGGGGGCGCCTCGTGGACACCGGCGCCGATGTGATCCAGACAGACTGGCCGGGTCTGCTGCAGGACTTCCTTGTGGGCCGTGGCGCACGCAGGCCATGACATGACCGCAGCGCGTCGGACGCGCACGTGGCCGCGCGTGACCATGAAGGACGTCGCTCGCGAGGCGAACGTGTCCGACGCAACGGTTTCCCGCGTGCTCGACGGTTCTGCCGGGGTCTCGGAGTCGACCCGAAGTGCGGTGCTGGACGCCATCCGCCGCACGGGATACATCCGCAACGGGGCCGCACGACAGTTGGCAGGCAGCGCATCTGACGTGGTCGGGCTTCTCGTGCGCGACGTACGCAACCCCTACTACGGGCTACTCCACTCCGAACTCCAGCACGGAGCCACCGAGCGCGGGCTGAGATTGCTCACGGTTTCGCCAGCCTTCATGCAAGGCGTCACGCACGAGTTGAACGCCCTCGATCACCTCCTGGAACAGCGCGTGCGAGGCCTCCTCATCGCGACGGGCACGATTCCGTTGGACAAGGTGGCGACCTTCGCGGAATTCGTCCCCGTGGTGGTCGTCGGCCGCCCCGTGACGCTGGAAGGCATCCATTCCATCGCATACGACGAGCCAGCGAACGGACGCCTTGCCGCCGAGGAGGTGTGGGCGCGCGGGCACCGCGACGTCGCCGTGGTCGCGACCGCCGAGGCCGTCTCGTTCGTTGAGCACAGCCGCTCGGAAGCGATGATCGCGCGTCTACGTGAGCTCGGCGCCCGCCCCGTACCCGTGCACACAGATTCGTTCGCGCGGCTGAGTGACGTCACCCCCGAGTTGGTGCGCCTGACGCGGGAAGGGCGCGTGAGCGCAGCCATGTTCCCCTCCGACGAACGCGTCGTAGCTTTCCTGGAATCGACTCAAGGCACCCAGCTGCGCGTGCCGGAGGACCTGTCCGTCACCGGTGTCGACGGCGTGCTGCCGGGCTTGAAGCTGCTGGGCTTGAGTACCGTGCGCCTTCCGGCCGAGGAGCTGGCCCGACGAGGGATCGAGGTAATGGCCGAAGAGCTCGGGACATCTGATTCCCGTCCGCCGGTACGTGAGGTGTACCCGTCGACGTTCATCGCCGGCCACACCCTGCGGCGGGCCGACCCGGGAGAGGCGCCGGATGCCCGCGGCTAGGATGGACCCGTCCGGCGCCCCCACCGAATCCCTGGAGCTGAGCCGCGTGACCACCCCCACTTCGACCGCTGTCGCCGATACCGTCGAGAACGCGGTCGCCACTCCCGGCAGGGAGCAGCCGTACGCGGCGCTCGGCCTCAAGGCCGACGAATACGCCAAGATCCGTGAGATCCTCGGCCGCCGCCCCACGAGCGGCGAGCTGGCGATGTACTCGGTCATGTGGAGCGAGCACTGCTCCTACAAGTCGAGCAAGATCTACCTGCGCCAGTTCGGCCAGAAGGTCTCCGACGAGATGAAGACCCGCCTGATGGTGGGCATGGGCCAAAACGCCGGCGTCGTGGATGTCGGCGAGGGCTGGGCCGTGACCTTCAAGGTCGAATCCCACAACCACCCCAGCTACATCGAGCCGTTCCAGGGCGCGGCGACCGGCGTCGGCGGCATCGTCCGCGACATCATCTCGATGGGCGCGCGGCCGGTGGCCATCATGGACCAGTTGCGCTTTGGGGCGATCGACCACCCCGACACCGCCCGCGTCGTCCATGGTGTCACCAGCGGCATCTCGTTCTACGGCAACTGCCTGGGCCTTCCCAACATCGGCGGCGAGACGGTGTTCGACTCGGTCTACCAGGGCAATCCGCTCGTCAACGCCCTCGCGGTCGGCGTCATGCGCCACGAGGACATCAAGCTCGCCAACGCCACCGGCGCCGGCAACAAGGTCGTGCTCTTCGGCGCCCGTACCGGCGGCGACGGCATCGGCGGAGCCTCGATCCTGGCATCCGACACCTTCGCCGACGGCGGCCCGACCAAGCGCCCCGCGGTGCAGGTGGGCGACCCGTTCGCCGAGAAGGTGCTCATCGAGTGCTGCCTGGAGCTGTACCAGGGCGAACTGGTCGAGGCGATCCAGGACCTGGGAGCGGCCGGCATCTCGTGCGCCACCAGCGAGCTGGCCGCCAACGGCGGCTCCGGCATGCGGGTGGATCTGGAGAACGTGCTGCTGCGCGACCCCTCGCTCACGCCGGAGGAGATCCTCATGAGCGAGAGCCAGGAGCGCATGATGGCGATCGTCGCTCCCGAGAAGCTCGAGGCGTTCCTCGCGGTCACCGGCAAGTGGGACGTGGAGACGAGCGTGCTGGGCGAGGTCACCGGCGACGGCCGGCTGCAGATCTTCTGGCACGGCGAGGAGATCGTCAACGTCGACCCGTCGACCGTCGCCGTCGACGGCCCGGTGTACGAGCGCCCGGTGGCGTACCCGACCTGGATCGACGCGCTCCGCGACGACTCGGCATCCGCCCTCCCCCGCACCGACGACCCGGAGACGCTGCGCACCCAGTTCCTGCAGCTGGTGGCCAGCCCCAACCTCGCCGACACCTCATGGGTGACCAACCAGTACGACTACTACGTGCTGGGCAACACCGCGCTGAGCTTCCCCGATGACGCCGGCATGATCCGCGTCGACGAGGAGTCCGGCCTGGGCTTTGCCATCGCGACGGACTGCAACGGCCGCTTCTGCCAGCTCGACCCCTACGAGGGCGCCAAGCTGGCCCTGGCCGAGGCCTACCGCAACGTCGCCGTCACCGGCGCCGTCCCCACCGCCGTCACCGACTGCCTCAACTTCGGCAGCCCGGAGAACCCCGAAGTGATGTGGCAGTTCGGCCAGGCCGTCGAGGGCCTGTCGGACGGATGCCTGGAGCTGGGCGTGCCCGTCACCGGCGGAAACGTGTCGTTCTACAACCAGACCGGCGACACCCCGATCTTCCCGACCCCCGTGGTGGGCGTGCTCGGCATCATCGACGACGTCGGCCGGCGCATCCCCAGCGGCTGGCAGGATGCCGGCGAGAACATCTACCTCCTCGGCGTCACGTCCACGGAGCTGAGCGGCTCCCAGTGGGCTGGCACGATCCACGGGCACCTCGGCGGTCGCCCGCCGAAGGTCGACATGGCCGCCGAGAAGCGCCTGGCACAGCTGCTGCACGCGGCCTCGCTGCAGTCGCTCGTCTCCAGCGCGCACGACCTCTCCGACGGCGGGCTCGCCCAGACGCTCGCCGAGGGCGTCATGCGCTTCGGCGTCGGAGCCCGGGTGTGGCTGCGCGAGATCATGGAGCGCGACGGGGTGGATGCCGCGACCGCACTGTTCTCCGAATCCACCGGCCGCGTCATCGTCACCGTTCCCCGCGAGGACGACGTCAAGTTCCGCGGGCTCTGCGACGGACGCGGGTACCCCGTGCTGCGCATCGGCGTGACCGACGCCCCCGGCGACGGCGACGAGCCGGCGCTCGAGGTGCAGGACGTGTTCACCATTCCCGTTTCCGAACTGCGCGAGCTGTCGCGTGCGACCCTGCCCGCCGCGTTCGGCGCGACGGTCGCCGACCCCGCCTGAGAGGGATGACATGACCGACGACGAATACGGCTCGTACGGACAGGGACGCCAGCGCCGCATGAAGATCGTGGCGTGGGTCGTGATCGTGACGCTGATCCTCGTCGGTGGCGGCTCCACGGTGATCGCGCTGATCTTCGGCTGACCCGCGCGCTAACCTGCGGCATCCGCGGCATCCGCCCCGCACGGCGGCCCCGCCCTGACCCCGTCGCGGGGCCGCGGCTACGATGGCAGGGTGGAGACCGTGCTCCTGATCGTCGGCAGCTGGTGGTGGATCGCCCCGGCTGCCGCAGGCGTGGGCGCCGTCGGCTACGGGGCGCTGACCACCAACCGGCGCCGCGCTCGACGACTCGAGTTGGATGCCGCCCGCCAGGAGGAGCAGACCGCGTACCGCGCGCTGCAAGCCGCGCGCGCACAGCTGCGCGCCGCGCAGGCTGATCTACTCAGCGCGAAGGCGCAGCGCGGTGCGGCCGGCATCCCGTCGCAGTTCGAGGCGCGGCGCGCACTGCAGGCGGCCAAGCAACGGGAGCGGCAGGCGTCGCTGCAGCTACGAGCGAGCCGCAGCCGGGTGAAGGCAACGCGCGCGCGGTACGGCATGGCCGGCGGCGATGCCCCGCTGCCGATCGAGGAACTGCTGGCCCAGCACGACGCCGTCACGGCGCGCTGGCTGGAGTACGAGACGGATGCCGGCAAGGCTCTCGCGTTTCCGCAGATGCTCGACGCGCGGCATCCGGCCACGCTCGCGTTCCTGCGGGCACAGCGCGAGGCGCAGTCGCTGCGTCCGGCATCGGCGCGGGACAAGGTGACGCCGGCGGCGTTCCTGGCCTACCGCGATGCCGTGCGGCGCGCGGAGGTCGCGTTCGCCGTCGCCGAGCAGGAGGCCCACCGCGCGGCGCGGTCTGCCCTTCCGCGTGTTCCCGGTGTGCCTCGGCCTTCCGCGGCTCCGGGTGTTGACGGTGATGGCGGGGCTGGCGGGGGTTCGTCGCGGCCGATCTGGCCGGTGCCCGCCCGCACTCCCAAGCCGCCGGCATCCGCGTAACGGACGTCCCCGCGGCCCTCGACGGCAACACGCGAGGGCTAGCATGACAGGGGTGGACCCCCTGTTCGAGTTCCTTGGCAGCTACTGGTGGCTGGCCTTCCCGCTCGCCGGAGCGCTCGGGGGTGTCGGCAAGGCCTGGGAGCGCGCATCGAAGCGCCGCCACGAGCGGCGGCTGGAGATCCTCCGGGCCAAGAGCGAGCTGAAATCAGCGCAGGCCGCTGCGCGCGCGAAGCCGGTGGCGACAGCATCCGTGCCGATGGCGCTGACCCGTCCGTCGCCGGAGCCGAGCCAGCTGGAGCAGCTCATCGCGGCGCACGACGAAGTGACCCGCCGCTGGCTGGAGTACGAACTCGACGTCGGCAAGCTCATCGCGTTCCCCGCGATGAGCGATGGGCGGCAGCCGCTGACGGCGGCGTTCCTGCGCGCGAAGAAGAACGCCGACCACCTGCGTCCGGAATCCGCCAGGACCAAGGTGTCGAAGGAGCAGTTCGACGAGTACCGGGCCGCCGTGACCGAGTACGAGGTGGCGTTCGACCTGGCCGAGCGGGAGGCCCGGCGCATGCGCGATTCGTCGTTCACCGAGGTGGAGCGCAAGCGCCTGTCGACGGCGAAGCAGTTGCTGACGGTGGCGATCGACCAGGCCGCGACGCCCGCCGAGCGGCAGCTCGCGTACAAGCGGGTGCGCGAGGAGCTGGATGGTCTCATCTCGCTGTCCGACGGGGCCGTCGAGGTGCTGGAGACGAAAGTCGCGCTGCAGCTCACCGCCGGCGACCCCGCGCGTCCCCGAACTCCCGAGTGAGTATTCGCGCTGCCGAGTGAGTATTCGTGATCGCGAGTGAGTACTCGTGGTCGCGAGTGAGTACTCACGAGCCCGCCCAGACAGGGTTTCCCCGCGCCGGGAGTACTCACTCGACGGAGTGAATGCTCACTCGGCGCGGGGAATACTCACTCGGCGCGGGGAATACTCATTCGGCGGCGGGGGTGGCCGTCAGGGAGTCGACGTACTCCTGGTTCTCGGCGATCCACTCGGCGACGATGTCCTCGTACTCGTCGGTGTCCTGCCCGTTGAACATCGCGTTCTCGAGGGAGTACAGCGTCTCGCTGTCCATCGTGAAGGCGCCCAGCCACTCGGCGACCTCGGGGAACTCCTCCTCGAACGTGGTCGACGCGAACGTGTGCAGACCCTCGGCTTCGCCCAGCAGACCCTTCGGGTCCTCGAGGTCCTTCAGCGGGTAGGCGTCGTACGCCCAGTGCGGACGCCACAGCGTCACGAGGATGTTCTCTCCCGCGCTGGTGGCGGTGTCCAGCTCGGTGAGCATCGCCGGCGTCGACGAGGTCACGTGGTCGAACTCCTCCAGGCCGTACCCGGGGATGACCTCCTCATCGACGACGGTCGCCAGACCCGAACCGGACTCGATGCCGATGATGGTGCTGTCGAACAGGTCCGCGTTCTCGGCGAGCTCATCGATCGAGTCGACCGGGGCGTCCTCGTTCACGGCGAGGGTGAGCTTGGCGTCCTCGTTCCAGGCACCCAGATCCACCATGTCGGCGCCGTACTCCTCGACATAGTCGCCGTGCGTCAGCGGCAGCCAGGTGTCAAGCGTCAGGTCGTAATCGCCGCTGGCGATGCCGCTGAACACGGCTGCGGGGTCGGCGTACTCCAGCTCGACCTCGTAGCCCTGCTCCTCAAGCACGGCCTTCCACAGTTCGGATGCGGCGATGCCCTCATCCCAGCCGTTGAACACGGCGATCGTGATGGGGCGGTCGGCCGCGGCGTCGCCGTCGGAGCCGGTGGAGCCGCCGTCGCCGGAACCGCCGGCGCAACCGGTCAGGGCCAGGGCGGCGGCTGATGTGAAGGCGAGCGCCCCCAGCATCCTGCTTCTCTTGGTCATCGTGACTTCCTCTCCCTCCGCGTGCTGAGCACGGAGCGGTCGTTGTGGTCGGGCGCGGAGTCTCCGCACCCCTCGCGAGTGATGAGCTCGCAAGTGTGTGGGGGGTGTGGGGACGTCAGGCGGATGCCGCGGCGACGGGCTTCGCCTTGACGCCACCGCGCTTGGCAGTGGCAGCGCGAGTGCGCGCCGTGCTGCGGGCACTGCGCGTGGCCAGCGCCGACGTCAACCGGTCGAGGATCATCGCGATGACCACGACGGAGAGCCCTGCTTCGACGCCCAGGGCGATGTCGATCTTCTGCAGGCTCTGCACGACGTCGCCGCCGAGGCCGCGGGCGCCGACCATGCCGGCGATGACGACCATCGACAGGCTCAGCATGATGACCTGGTTGACGCCGGCCATGATGCTGGGCATGGCCAGCGGCAGCTGAATCTGACGCAGGATGCGGCCGGGCGACGCGCCGAACGCGTGCCCTGCCTCGACGACCTCGCGGTCGACCCCGCGGATGCCGAGCTCGGTGAGCCGGACGCCGGGCGCCAGTGCGAACACGATCGTCGCGACGATGCCGGGGACGACGCCCACCCGGAACAGCATGAGGGCCGGGATCAGGTATACGAAGGCGGGCATGGTCTGCAGGAAGTCCAGCAGCGGGCGCACGATCTTGGACACCGTGTCGTTGCGGGCGGCCCAGATGCCCAGTGGGATGCCGATCGCCAGGGCGATCACCGAGGCGACGATCACCAGCGCGAGGGACTGCATGGCGTTGTCCCATTGGTCCACACCCACGATGGCGAGCAGGCCCACGAGCGTTCCGAGCGCGAGCCACACACCCTTGGCCCACCACGCCAGCGCGGCGAAAACGAGGATGATCACCCAGAACGGCGGCGCCTGCAGCGCCCACTCGAGCGAGTCGTAGACGGCGAGGAAGACGGCGCGGATGCCGTCGAAGAGCCAGCCCATCGTGTCGATGAGCCAGCGGACGAACGTCTCGGCGATCTCGCCGAGCGGAAGGCGAATCAGGTCGTTCACGCGGCATCCCCCTTCGACGAAGCGGTGAGTTCGGAAGCCGAGGCCTCCGCCGCACCGAGCCGTGCCAGCGAATCAGTGAGGTCGGATTGCGGCACCGGGGCCGGCTCGATGATCGGCATCGACTGCGTCATGGGCGGGACGTTGCCCAGCGCCGCCAGCAGCGTCACCCGAGGGATGAGACCGACCAGCCGTCCACTGGCGTCGATGACGGGCACCGGCATGGTGGTCTCGACCGCGCGCTCGACGACGTCGGTGAGGGAATCTTCGGGCGACACGGTCGGCACCGAGGTGTCCACGATCGCACGCAGATCGGTCTGGCCCGCCTTGATCGCGCGGATCACCTGGCGGTCGCTGACCACACCCAGCAGGTGCCGGTTCTCGGTGACGAACACCGACCCCGCCTGCAGTTCGCGCAGCGACCGCAGGGCTCCGCGCAGGCCGGCGCTTACCGGCGTGGTGGCGTGGGCTGGTTCCATGACGGCGCCGGCGGTGAGCACCCGCGCCCGGTCGACGTCTTGGACGAACTGGGCGACGTAGTCGTTGGCGGGATCGGTGAGGATCTCCTCCGGCGTGCCGTTCTGCACGATGCGCCCATCGCGCATGACCGCGATGCGGTCGCCGAGGAACATCGCCTCGTTGAGGTCATGGGTGATGAAGACGATCGTGCGCCCCATCTCGCGCTGCAGCTCCACCAGCTGCTCCTGCATCTCGCGGCGGATGAGCGGGTCAAGCGCCGAGAATGCCTCGTCCATCAGCAGGATGTCGGTGCCTGCGGTGAGCGCGCGGGCAAGACCCACACGCTGGCGCATGCCTCCGGACAGCTCGTCCGGCATCGCCTCTGCCCGGTCGGCGAGGCCGACCTTGTCGAGGATCTCCAGCGCGCGCTTGCGCCGCTCCTCCTTGCCGACGCCTTGGATCTCCAGCGCATACGCGGCGTTGTCCAGCACGGTGCGGTGCGGCAGCAGTGCGAAGTGCTGGAAGACCATCGACACAGACGAACGACGGATGCCGCGCAGTTCGGTCGCCGACGCAGTCGTGACGTTCTTGCCCTGCACGAGCACTTCGCCCGCGGTGGGCTGCAGCAGTCCGTTGAGCATGCGGATGATCGTCGACTTGCCCGAGCCGGACAACCCCATGATGACGAAGATCTCACCTGGCTGCACGGTGAAACTGGCGTCGATCACCGCCGCGGTGCCGGCATCGGCGATGTCCGCCCGGCTCTGACCGGCGCGCAGCCGCTTGACGGCATCCTTCGGGTTGCGTCCGAAAACTTTGAACAGATTCTTCGCTTGGACAGCGGGTACGTCATTCACGTGCTTCACCTCGGCAGCCGCGTCTTCAGGCCAACATAGGTAACGCCCGGGTGGACGGTCATCGGCGCCGCCGCACACGCGTCGGAAATCGACGCGGTTCAGCGCTCGAGCGACGCACATCGGGTCCGCCGCCATGACCGTCGACCATACGGCTGCTCGGATCGGTGGCCCTCGGGTCGGCCACGTCGAGCGACCGCGGACTGGTCGTCGGGGCTCAAGGCCCGTTTCAAGGGTATATAGCGCTGGCCAGTGTGGCAAACCGCCGCAGTCCTCGAACGGCCCGACCCCTTGACATTCGCCGTGCGGCGTTGCATGGTTAGTTAGTCAAGTAATGAACCAGTGAACGGAGCGACGTGATCGAAGAGGGCCGGGCTCTTTTCCTGCAGATCGCCGAGGGCATCGAGGACGCCATCGTCGACGGGTCTCTAGCCGAAGAGGCACAGGTCCCCTCGACCAACGAACTCGCCGCCTTCCACCGGATCAACCCCGCCACGGCGGCGAAAGGAGTGAACATGCTCGTCGACAAGGGCGTGCTGTACAAGCGGCGCGGTATCGGCATGTTCGTCGCCCCCGGCGCCCGCGAGCAGTTGCGCGGCGAGCGCCGGGCAGCGTTCGCCGACCGCTACGTCGAGCCGCTGCTCGCCGAAGCACGCGCCCTCGGGCTCGGCCCCGATGAGCTCGGGGCACTCATCCAACAGCGCTACACCACCGCAGAAGGGACGGCACGATGACTCCCGTCATCGAGGTCACAGGACTCACCAAGCGCTATCGCGAGACGGTCGCCGTAGACGACGTGAGCTTCGCGATCGAAAAAGACACCATCTACGGCCTCCTCGGCCGCAACGGCGCCGGCAAGACGACGGTCATGTCGATCCTCACGGCGCAGAACTTCGCCACCAGCGGCGACGTGCGCGTCTTCGGGGAGCACCCGTACGAGAACGCCCGCATCCTGCAGCGGATGTGCTTCGTGCGCGAGAGCCAGAAGTACCCCGACGACGCCACACCCATCCACGCATTCCGTACGGCTGGGCTGTTCTTCCCCAACTGGAACCAGGAGTTCGCCGACCAGCTGATCGATGACTTCCAGCTGCCGCTGAAGACGCGCATCAAGAAGCTCTCGCGCGGGCAGCTGTCGGCCGTCGGCGTCATCATCGGTCTCGCCGCACGGGCGGAGATCACGTTCTTCGACGAGCCGTATCTGGGGCTGGATGCCGTCGCGCGGCAGATCTTCTACGACCGGCTGCTGGCCGACTACAGCGAGAACCCGCGCACGGTCATCCTCTCCAGCCACCTGATCGACGAGGTGGCCAACCTCATCGAGCGGGTGCTGGTCATCGATCGGGGCCGCATCATCATGGACGAGTCGACGGATGCCGTGCGCGACCGCGCCGCGAACATCGTCGGCGACACCGCCGCGGTGAACGCCTTCGTCGCCGGACGCGAGGTGATCCACCGAGAGACCCTCGGCCACGTCTCCAGCGTCACCGTGCTCGGGGCACTGACCGCCGCCGACCGCGAAAAGCTGGCCCGCAGCGGCCTGGACGTGACCCCGGTCTCACTCCAGCAGTTGATCGTGCGCACCACCCAGCACGCCGCCGAGAACGCGGCATCCACCCACTCCGCGGCATCCGCCGAGGAAGGAGCGCTCCGATGAGCCGCACACTGAACGTCGTCCGCATGCAGTTGGTGAACAAGCAGACCTACATCTGGGTGCCCCTCATCGTGCTGGCGGGTGCTTTGGCGGTCACCTTGGTGATCTACGGGATGCTCGCCAGCGCGGGGATCGATGAGCCGAAGTTCGGCGGCGGTGCACAGGCGCCGCTGTGGACCTTCCTCTTCGTCGGCGTCCAGGCTCTGACGCTGAGCTTCCCCTTCTCGCAGGCCATGAGCGTGACCCGCCGGGAGTTCTACCTCGGCACGGTGCTCACCGCCGCGATGACCTCCGCGATCCTGGCAGTGGTGTTCGTGCTCGGCGGGCTGGTCGAACTGGCCACGAACGGCTGGGGCCTGAACGGCTACTTCTTCCACCTGAACTGGATCTGGGAGGCAGGGCCGCTGGCGGCGGGCTTCGTGTTCTTCGTCATCGCCATGCTGTTCTTCGTCATCGGGTTCTGGGCCGCCACGATCTACAAGCGGTTCGGCAGCACGTGGGTGGCGATCATCCTGTCCGCAGTAGGTCTGGCCCTGGCCGGAATCACGTGGCTGATCACGCTCCGCGGCGCATGGGGCCCGGTCATAGAGTGGATCCTGACGCAGGGCGCGCTGGGCCTGGCTGCCTGGGGAGTGCTGCTCATCACCGTGCTCGCGGTCAGCTCGTGGGCGACGCTGCGCCGCGCCATCCCCTGACCGCTCTTTCATCGACGCGGACGCCCCGGGCTTCGGCTCGGGGCGTTCGCCGTGTCAGCGCCCGTCGGCCGCGGCGGTGTGGTGGCGGATGACCTCGGCGACGACGAAGTTGAACCACTTCTCGGCGAACTCGGGATCGAGATCGGCGTCTTCAGACAGCCCGCGCAGGCGCGCGATCTGCTGCTCTTCGCGCGAAGGGTCCGATGCCGGCATGCCGTGCTCGGCCTTGAGGATGCCGACCTGCTTGGTGCATCGGAAGCGTTCGGCGAGCATGAAGATGAGCGCGGCATCGATGTTGTCGATGCTGGTGCGCAGATTCCGCAGCGTCACGGCGGGGTCGGTCATGGCATCCTCCTCGTCACTCGACCCTACCGGCGAGTGCGGCGGGTGGGCCGTAGCGGGCGGGCACGCACCACCCTGCCGTCGGCGGATGCCCGCCCCTAGAGTGTCCCCATGAGCGACACCTCCGACCGCCCGCTCGCCGATACCGCGCCTTCGGGTGCGCCGATTCCGCGTCGCGCGACGAGCCTGTCCAGCCCATTCACCCTCGGGTTCATGCTCACTCTCGGTGGCCTCGCCGCCTTCGTGCTGGGGCTGGCGATCTCGAGCCTGTCGACCATCCTCATCTACATCGCATTCGCCCTGTTCGCCGCGCTGGGCCTAGACCCCGTCGTCCGCTGGCTCGAGAACCACAACGTTCCTCGCGCCTGGGGGATGGTGATCGTCTTCCTCGGGTTCGCGCTCGTGGTCGTCGGCATGCTGTGGCTGGTCATCCCGGCGGTGGTGAACCAGGTCAAGCAGTTCATCGATGACGTGCCATCACTGGTATCCGACTTCCAGAAGACCGATTTCTACTCCTGGCTCTCGACCACCTTCAGCGATCAGATCGGCACGCTTCTCACCGACGCGCAGAACTTCATCACGAACCCGAGCAACCTCGCCTCGATCGGCGGCGGGCTGCTGAAGGTCGGTCTCTCCATCGCGACGACCATCTCGGGCCTCATCATCGTGCTCGTGCTGACCCTGTACTTCCTGGCGTCGCTGTCCACGATCAAGGCATCGTTCGTGCGCCTGACCCCCGCGCACAGCCGCCCGAAGGTCGCCTCCCTCACCAACCAGATCACCGACTCGATCGGCAGCTACCTCATGGGAATGGTGATCCTCGCGTTCTTCAATTCGGTGTTCGCATTCATCCTGCACGTCGTGCTGGGACTGCCGTTCCCGGCACTGCTGGCCGTGGTCGCGTTCTGCATCACGATCATCCCGCTCGTGGGCACGGTGATGTTCTGGGTGCTCGCCACGACCCTCGCCCTGTTCAGCAGTCCGCTGGCGGCACTGATCTTCGGCATCGGTTATCTGATCTACATGCAGATCGAGGCATACATCCTCACGCCGCGCGTCATGAACAAGGCGATCTCGGTACCCGGGGCTCTTGTGGTCATCGGCGCGCTGGTCGGCGGCACCCTGCTGGGCCTGCTCGGCGCACTCATCGCGATCCCGGTCACCGCGTCGATCCTGCTGATCATCAAGCAGGTGCTGATCCCGCGTCAGGACGCGAAATTGTAGCGAGCCGGGACCCTTCCGGCCCGTCACGGGCGTAGGAGATGTGACGAGGGTAGGACGGATGCCGGCGGGTCCGTCCTACCCTCGCACCATCTCCTACGCCTGCGGCACCTTCGCGAAGGCCCGGACCGGAAAGGTCCCGAAGCCCTCGACCTTCGGCGGCACGACGGTGAACAGTGCGCCACTGGGCGCCAGTGCCTCCAGATGCGTCAGGTGCTCGACGACGTGGATCCCCGATCCCAGGAACACCGTGTGTGCGGGTCGCTCACCGCGCGCGTCGCTGGACATGTCGTCGATGTTGACCGAGTCGATGCCGACCAGCGTCACGCCCTGATCGGCGAGGTAACGCACCCCATCCTCGGTGAGGAACGGTGCGTCCACGCCGTACTGAGGTGTCCCGAAGTGGCGATCCCACCCGGTGTGCAGGAGGACTGCCTTGCCCCGCACGTCGCGGTCGTAGAAGACGGATGCCGGGATGCCCCGCTGCCCGGCGTCGGTGACGTGGAACACCTCGGTGGGGAGGTCGACCAGCGTCTCCAGCGAGAGGCTCGCCAGGTCGGCACCGCCCTCGAAACGGTGAAACGGGGAGTCGATGTAGGTGCCGGTGTTACCGGGGAGAGTGACGATGTCCATCACGAACGTCGTTCCGCGTGCGTACCGGCTTTCGGCGTCTGCGCGCGTCAAGTGCGGCGTGATGACCGGCGCCGGCACCCCGGGCAGCGTGACGAGCCCCGCTCGGATGGTGTGGCTCAGATCCACCAGCCGGTGGATCCCGCCCGGCGTGACCGCACTCGCGTTCGCAATGCCCCTGCTCCCCCGATGCTGCTCCGCAACGACCCGGAGCCCCTGCAGCCGCACCTCACCGACGAGAGCAAGACTGAGGTGCTGCACCAGCAGGCGCGCGATCTCCGCCTCGTCGGTGTCCTTGCTCGGGAGGTCGAGACGAAACCCCTCGGCGCTCAGGCTGCCGCCGTTGATGAACGTGATCTGCGCGTCGAACACAGCGCGGTAGTCACTCACGGGCCGAACCTATCAGCGACACCAGCACCACCCCACCGCGTGCCGAGCGTAGGAGATGTGACGACGGTAGGACGGATGCCGGCGGGTTCGTCCTACGCTCGCACCATCTCCTACGCTCGTGACGAGCGCAGCGGCAGGATGCAGGTGGGCGACGGCGCGGCGGTGCGGGCGCGGACGCCACCGGGGACACCGGTACGGATGTCGAGCGTGAGCGCGGCGACCTCTCCCGAGTGCTGGCCTGCCACCAGGAGGGTGTCGCGGACGACCAGGTGATGCCGCGGACCGTCGACTCCGGCCTCGGCGAGCGCGACCGGTGCCACCTCGGACCCATCGCCGCGCACGCGCAGCACAGCGAGGGTGTTGCTGCCGCGCACACCGGCGTACACGAACTCGGCGTCCCGCGAGAGACAGACCTCCGCAGCCGTGTCGCCCGCGAGGGTGCCTGCTCCCAACGGCGTGCCCGAGACGATGCGCCAGAGTCCGGCGGCATCCGGTGCCAGCACGAACAGCTCGCGGGACAGCTCGGTGACGACATACAGGTGACCGCTCGGATGCCACACCATGTGGCGCGGTCCGCTCCCCCGCGGCAGCACGACGGCGGAAAGCGCCCGCATGCCGCCGTCGCCGGCACGCCAGAACCGCACCAAGTCGAAGCCCATGTCGGTCGCGGCGACGACCCCGCCGGGCAGGTACACCGTCTGATGCGCGTGCGAAGCGCGAGCAACGGATGCCTCTTCGTCGGGTGCCGCCACCGGGGTGGACTCGGCCGGCGCGGGCGGGGAGTCGTACTCCGGCACCAGGTGAGCGAACTCGTCGCCGGCGGCCTCGCGCAGCGCACGCGCCGCGGCCGCGAGATCCAGCAGCCGCCCATCCGATTCCTCGCCGCGCGCGCCGAGATCCACCGCACCGGTCGAGCCGATCGCGGCGGCGCCCCACGCGTCGGGACCCTCCTCGGCGTGCGGATCGCGCGCGCCCGCGGCAGCGGCCGTGGGTCCGGGGCGCCCATCGGCATCCAGGCGCACCCGCACCACCCGGCCGTCGCCCCAGCAGCTCGCGATGAGCGACCCGCCGTCGGGTGCGACGGCGATGTGGCACGGCGCCTCGCCAACCGCCACGGGGCCGCCGAGGCGCGCGAGCGACATCGTGCCGGTGCGGCGGAACGCCTGCACCGTACCGTCACCCTCGAGCGCGGCGTAGACGACGTCGCGCGACGGATGCCAGGTGAGCCACGACGGCGACCCGCCGGCCGTGGCGGCGTCGCCCTCGTACGCCAGCGGACCGCCGGCGGATGCGGCATCCGCCTCTCCGGCCCGCAGCACCCCGATACCCTCGGCGGTGCCGCCCATGTCGGCGGTGTACCCGCCGAGCAGGAAGCGCATCAGTCCACGAGGTCGTGGCGCACGATCACCGCGTCGCGGGATGCACCCACGCCGATGACCGAGATGCGCGTGCCGCTCATCGCTTCCAGCGCCAGCACGTACTCCTGCGCCGCCGTGGGCAGCTCGTCGAACGTGCGCGCCGTGGAGATGTCCTCGCTCCAGCCGGGGAGGTACTCATAGATCGGCGTGGCGTGGTGGAAGTCCGACTGGTTCACCGGCACCTCTTCGAAGCGCTCTCCGTCCACGTCGTACGCGACGCAGACCGGGATGCGCTCCAGGCCGGTGAGGATGTCGAGCTTGGTGAGCACCAAGTCGGTGATGCCGTTGATGCGGGTGGCGTACCGGGTCACGGGGGCGTCGTACCAGCCGACGCGGCGGGGCCGGCCGGTAGTGGTGCCGAACTCGAAGCCGCGCGAACGCAGCCACTCGCCCTGCTCGTCGTGCAGCTCGGTGGGGAACGGTCCGGACCCGACGCGCGTCGTGTAGGCCTTCACGATGCCGACGATGCGGTCAAGACGATTGGGGCCGACGCCGGAGCCGGTCGACGCGCCCCCGGCCGTGGCCGACGACGACGTGACGAACGGATACGTGCCGTGATCGACGTCGAGCATGGTGGCCTGGCCACCCTCGAAGACGACGACGTCACCGGCATCCAGCGCGTTGTTCAGCAGCAGGCCGGTGTCGCAGACCATGGGCCGCAGCCGCTCGGCATACGACAGCAGGTCCTCGAGGACCTCGTCGACCGTGATGGCGCGGCGGTTGAACACCTTGACCAGCAGGTGGTTCTTCTGGTCGAGGGCGCCCTCGACCTTCTGCCGCAGGATGTTCTCGTCGAACAGGTCCTGCATGCGGATGCCGACACGATTGATCTTGTCGGCGTAGGCGGGGCCGATGCCTCGCCCCGTCGTGCCGATCATTCGCTTGCCGAGGAAGCGCTCGGTCACCTTGTCCAGCGTGCGGTGGTACTGCGTGATGATGTGCGCGTTGGCGCTCACCCGCAGCCGCGACGTGTCCAGGCCCCGGGCATGCAGCGCCTCGAGCTCGTCGAACAGCACCTCGAGGTCGACCACGACGCCGTTGCCGATGACGGCGTTGACACCAGGCGACAGGATGCCCGACGGCAGCAGATGCAGGGCGTACTTCTCGTCACCGATGACGACGGTGTGGCCGGCGTTGTTACCGCCGTTGAACTTGACGACCCAGTCGGTGCGCTCTCCGAGAAGATCGGTGGCTTTGCCCTTGCCCTCGTCTCCCCATTGGACTCCGACGATCACGATGCCTGGCATGGGCTACTCCCCCGTTTATCGGACGGTTACACCCCATCCTATCCGGCGGCCCCCGCGCGCCCGCGTGGGCGGACACCGCGGGGCGCGGCGACGCCGGCAGCGTCACCGCGGATGACACGCGGCGTAACGCGATTATCCAAGCGCGCACCCAGGGAGTTGGATCGAACCGGCCCCCCTGCCGCCGATCGGCGTGGCGCGGGGCCTCTGGGAAGGCCGGGACACTCCGCATGATCGCGCTCGAACACGTCACGAAACGCTACGGCGACCTCGCCGCCGTCGACGACGTGACGCTTCAGATCCCCAGCGGCGAGGTCTACGGCATCGTGGGGCAGAGCGGTGCAGGCAAGAGCACCCTCGCCCGCATCGTCAACCTGATCGAGCGCCCCGATTCCGGCCGGGTCGTCGTCGACGACACCGACCTCACTGCACTGCGTGAGTCGGACCTGCGCGCAGCCCGTCGCCGCATCGGCATGGTCTTCCAGCGCTTCAACCTGCTCGGCAGCCGCACGGTGCGCGGCAACGTCGAGCTCGCCCTCGAACTGGACGGAGTGCCCCGCGCCCAGCGTCGGGGCCGCGCGCAGGAGATGCTCGACCTCGTCGGCATCGGCCACCGCGGCGACGCGTCGGTGCACGAGCTGTCCGGCGGTCAGCAGCAGCGCGTCGGCATCGCGCGGGCCTTGGCCGCCCGCCCCAGCGTTCTGCTGTCGGATGAGGCCACGAGTGCTCTGGACCCCGAGACCACCGCCTCGATCCTCGACCTGTACCGCCGCATCAACGCCGAGCTGGGCCTCACGGTGCTGCTCATCACGCACGAGATGGACGTCGTCAAGGCGGCCTGCCACTCCGCCGCGCTGGTCGAAGCCGGCCGCGTGATCGAAAGCGGGCGGCTGGTCGACATCATCCGGACCCCCGGTTCCCGCCTCACGGCGCAGCTGTTCCCGCTCGGACCGATCCCGGCCACGGTGGCCACGGATGCCACGGTCATCGACATCACGTTCGCCGGCGGCACCGCCGACCGGCCCGTCATCGCGCGCCTGGCCCGCGAGCACGCCGTGGACGTGTCGATCCTCGGCGCCCTCATCGAGCAGATCGGCGGCACTCAGGCCGGGCGCACCCGTCTGGAGATCCCGGCCCCGGCCGCGGCCGGCATCATCGCCGACCTGCGCGGCCAAGACCTGCTCGTCGAGGTGCTGCAGGAAGGGACACGCTCATGAACGATCAGCTGTTCGAGGTGCTCCTGGTGGCGACGGGGCAGACCCTCTACATGGTGAGCGTCGCCCTCCTGGTGACTTTGATCGTCGGCCTGCCGCTGGGCATCGTCCTGGTCGGCACCGAAGAGGGCCGGTTCCTGGACCGCCTGTTCGGGTCGCGGACGACGGCCATCGTGGTCAACCGCATCCTGGAATTCATCGTCAACCTGGGTCGATCCGTGCCGTTCATCATCCTGATGGTCGCCCTCATCCCCTTCACCCGCCTGATCGTGGGCACCTTCATCGGCCCGACCGCGGCGATCGTGCCGCTGTCGGTGGTGGCGATCCCCTTCTTCGCCCGCATGGTGGAGATCGCGATCAAGGAGGTCGACCCGGGCCTGCTCGAAGTCGCCTCATCGCTGGGCGCGAGCCGCTGGGAACTGGTGACGAAGGTGCTGCTGCCGGAGGCCGCCGCCCCGATGCTGCTGGGCCTGTCGACCACCGTCACCTCGATCATCAACTTCTCCGCCATGGTCGGCACCGTCGCCGGCGGCGGCCTCGGTGACGTCGCCATCCGCTACGGCTACCAGCAGTACAGCTGGGTGCACATCGTCGCGGTGATCATCATCATCTTCGCCATCGTGATGGCGCTGCAGTCCCTGGCCACCTGGGGCGCCCGGCGCCTGGCCCGGCGAACCCCGACCCCACGGCGCCGCACGCGCGCCCGCACCGTTTGACCGACCGAGAGGACACTCCCATGCCCCGCTCCAACCGCACCCTGCTGTTGACCGCCGTCGCGGCCACCGCCCTGGCCCTCACCGCCTGCGCTGGCGGTTCCGCCCCCGAAGACGGCGGCGACGCCGCGGCATCCGATGACCTCGGCACGCTCAAGGTGGGCGCACTGCAGACGCCCGCCGGCGACATCCTGACCTTCATCGATGAGAACGCCGCCGCCGAGCTGGGCCTGGACATCGAGTTCGTGCCGTTCACCGACTACAACACGCCCAACACGGCGCTGGCCGACGGCTCGATCGACGCGAACCTGTTCCAGAACTCCACGTTCCTGGAGACCTTCAACGAGGCCACCGGCGCGGACCTCGTCAGCGTCGGGGAGGCCTACCTCCCCAGCGCCGCGTTCTACTCCGACAAGGTCGACAGCCTTGACGACCTGAAGGACGGCGCCACGATCGCGATCCCCAACGACCCCACCAACGAGGGTCGCGCGCTGAAGCTGCTCGCCGACGAAGGCCTGATCGAGGTCGAGGACGACGTGGTGGATCTCAGCGGCATCACCGCCAACCCGCACGACTTCGAGTTCACCGAGATCGAGAACGCGACCCTGCCGCAGGCGCTGCCCGACGTGGATGCCGCGTTCGTCACGATCTCCTTCGCGCTGCCGGCCGGCCTGTCCAGCGACCAGGCCATCCTGCTGGAGGGCGAGTCCAGCCCGTACTACAACGTGTTGGCGACCCGTCCGGAGCTTGCTGAGGATCCCCGCATCGAGGCGCTCTACGAACTGCTGATCTCGGACGAGGTCGCCGACTTCGAGAACGAGACCTGGGGCGGCCTGGTCGTCCCCGTCGTCGGCTGACCCGCACCCTCGTACTCTGGACCTATGAACCGTCGTTTCGCCGCCCCGCTGCTCGCCGTCTCGCTGCTCCTGCTGGCGGGGTGTGCGAGCGGCGGGGAGCAGGCGCCGCAGGCGTCACCCGATGCCGCGGGCTGCTCCTACTCCGGCGGCGGCAGCGCGGCCCGGGAGGTCGACGCACCCCCGGCCGATCCCACCGTGACCGGTGACGTGCAGGCGACGCTGGAGACCTCGGTGGGTGCCATCACGCTGACGCTGGACGCCGAGCGCACTCCCTGTACGGTGGGCAGCTTCGTCTCGCTCGCCGAGCAGGGCTACTACACCGACACCGAGTGCCACCGGCTGACGACCTCGGGGATCTTCGTGTTGCAGTGCGGCGACCCCACCGGCACCGGCCGCGGCGGCCCGGGCTACAGCTACGCCGACGAACTCGACGGCTCGGAAACGTATCCGGCCGGCACCGTCGCGATGGCCAACGCCGGCCCCGACACCAACGGCTCGCAGTTCTTCCTCGTGTACGAGGACACCGAGCTGCCGCCGTCGTACACCGTTTTCGGTGAGATGGATGCCGCCGGGCTCGAGGCCGTTCGCACGGTCGCCGCCGCCGGCGCCGTCGACGGCGCGCCCGACGGCGCGCCGGCCACCCCGGTGACGATCACCGGCGTGACCATCGGCTGACCCCCTCCCGCTTCGCCCCCGAGGACCCGCTCGCCGTCGCTTCACGCGCCGGGGCGGCATCCGCCCGATCACTAGACTGGAACCCATGTCGAAGGTCCTTCAATCCCTGCCCGTCGGCGAACGCGTCGGCATCGCCTTCTCCGGAGGACTGGACACATCCGTCGCCGTCGCCTGGATGCGTGACAAGGGCGCGGTCCCCTGCACCTACACCGGCGACCTCGGCCAGCCCGACGAAACCGACATCGACGCCATCCCCGGCCGCGCGCTGGAGTACGGCGCCGAGGTGGCACGGCTGATCGACTGCAAGACCGCACTGGTTGAAGAGGGCCTGGTGGCCCTGGCCTGCGGCGCGTTCCACATCCGCAGCGGCGGTCGCACCTACTTCAACACCACGCCGCTGGGCCGTGCCGTCACCGGCACCCTGCTGGTGCGCGCCATGAAGGACGACGGCGTGGACATCTGGGGCGACGGCTCCACCTACAAGGGCAACGACATCGAGCGGTTCTACCGCTACGGGCTGCTGGCCAACCCCAGCCTGCGCATCTACAAGCCGTGGCTGGATGCCGACTTCGTCACCGAGTTGGGTGGCCGCAAGGAGATGAGCGAGTGGCTGGTGGAGCACGGCTTCCCCTACCGTGACTCCGTCGAGAAGGCCTATTCGACCGACGCCAACATCTGGGGCGCGACGCACGAGGCCAAGACCCTCGAGCACCTGAACGTGTCGCTGGAGACGGTGGAGCCCATCATGGGCGTGCGCTTCTGGGACCCCGAGGTCGCGATCGAGACAGAGGACGTCACGATCACGTTCGAGGCCGGCCGCCCGGTGGCGCTGAACGGGGTCGAGTACGCCGATCCGGTGGAGCTCGTCTTCGAGGCCAACCGCATCGGCGGCCGTCATGGCCTGGGCATGAGCGACCAGATCGAGAACCGCATCATCGAGGCGAAGTCGCGCGGCGTCTATGAGGCGCCCGGCATGGCACTGCTGTTCATCGCCTACGAGCGCCTGCTCAACGCCATCCTCAACGAGGACACCCTCGCCACCTACCACGAGCAGGGCCGGCGCCTGGGGCGCCTGATGTACGAGGGCCGCTGGCTGGAGCCGCAGTCGCTCATGCTGCGCGAGTCGATTCAGCGCTGGGTGGGGTCCACGATCACCGGGACCGTCACCGTGCGCCTGCGCCGCGGCGAGGACTACACGCTGCTGGACACCACCGGCCCGAGCCTGTCGTACCACCCCGAGAAGCTGTCGATGGAGCGCGTCGGCGACGCCGCGTTCGGTCCGACCGACCGCATCGGCCAGCTGACCATGCGCAACCTCGACATCGCCGACTCCCGGTCGCGGCTCGAGCAGTACGCGGGTCTCGGCCTGATCGGCGGCGCGACCGGGGAACTGGTCGGCAAACTCGAATCCGGCGGCGCCGACGAGATCACCGAGCACGCCACCGGCTACACCGCCGAGCGTGAGGGCCTGGCCGAAGCGGTCGACGAGGCATCCGAGTCGGCGTCGTTCGACTTCGGCGCCGACTGACCCGATAGCATTCCCAGGCACCGCGTTTCACAGGGGAGACGCGGCACGACTGGGGATGCTCGATGACGACACGTGAACGCGCCATGACCGCTGACGACCCGCGGAGCGGGGACCCGGCGACGATCGGCGCACCCCCGCGCAAGCGCAAACGCTCCGTCGGCCGGGTGATCGGGCTGTCGGTGTACGGCGTGATCGTGGGGATCACGGTGATCGCGCTCATCGCGGTCAGCGCCGTGGTCTGGACGATCCAGCGGTCGTTCCCGCAGCTGGACGGCACCGTCGAGGTCGCCGGGCTCACCGGCGAGGTGGAGGTGCTGCGCGATGCGCTCGGCGTGCCGACCATCGTCGCCGACACCTCCGACGATCTGTTCTTCGCACAGGGCTACGTGCACGCCCAGGACCGATTCTGGGAGATGGACTTCCGCCGGCACATGACCGCCGGGCGCCTGTCGGAGCTGTTCGGCGAGAGCCAGCTGCCCACGGACCTGTTCCTGCGCACCCTCGGCTGGCACGAGATCGCCGAGCAGGAGGTGGCCGCACTCGACGACGAGACGCGCGGGTACTACGACGCGTACGCCGACGGGGTGAACGCCTACCTGGCAGATCACCAGGGGTCGGCGGCATCCTTCGAGTACGCCGTGCTCGGCCTGCAGAACCCCGACTACGCCATCGAGGAGTGGACGGCGGTGGATTCCATCGCGTGGCTGAAGGCGATGGCCTGGGACCTGCGCAGCAACGTGGAGACCGAGACCGATCGCGCGCTGATGGCGCAGGACTACACCACCGCGCAGATCGATCAGCTCTTCCCCGGCTACCCGTTCGACCGCAACCCGGTGATCGTCCCGGTGATCACTGCCGAGGACGACCTGCCGGGGACCACTCCCGCAACCGCGGCGACGGCGTCGATCGACTGGGTTGAGGTCGACGGCGTCGTCGAGGCGGCCGCGGCGATGCTCGGCGGCGTCGGTGAAGGCATCGGCTCGAATTCCTGGGTCGTCTCCGGCGACCTCACCGCGTCGGGGATGCCGCTGCTGGCCAACGACCCGCATCTGGGCGCGTCGTTGCCGAGCGTCTGGCACCAGAGTCACCTGCGGTGCCGGGCGGTATCGCAGGCCTGCCCCTTCGACGTGGCGGGGTTCGGCTTCTCCGGCGTGCCCGGCGTCATCATCGGCCACAACCGCGACGTGGCGTGGGGGTTCACCAACCTCACCACCGACGTCACCGATCTGTACATCGAGCGCATCGAGGGCGACGCGTACTGGCGCGATGGGGAGCTCGTGCCGCTTCAGACCCGCACCGAGACGGTGCAGGTCGCCGGCGGCGACCCGGTGACCCTCGAGATCCGCTCGACCGTGCACGGCCCGATCGTGTCGGGCTTGACGCCCGCCTTCACCGCGATCGCCGATGACCCGCAGATCCGCCGCGACACCGGGATCGGGGCACCGGAGGCGGAACCGACGGGAAGCGAATACGCCGTCAGCCTGCGGTGGACCGCGCTGGAGGCCGGTACCACCGCGGCATCCATCTTCGCGCTGGACCGCGCCACCGATTTCGCTGACTTCCGCGCTGCCGCGGCGCTGTTCGACGTGCCGGCGCAGAACCTCGTCTACGCCGATCGTGAGGGCAACATCGGCTACCAGACGCCGGGACGCCTGCCCATCCGCGGCGCCGGCGACGGCTCGCTCCCGCAGCCGGGGTGGGACTCCGCCTACGACTGGCAGGGCATGATCCCGTTCGAGGAGCTGCCGGTGGTCTACAACCCCGACGAGGGCTACATCGTCACCGCGAACAACGCCGTGGTGGATGAGACCTATCCCTATCTGCTGACGAACGACTGGGACTACGGCTGGCGGGCAGCCCGCATCACCGAGCTCATCCAGCGCAAGGCCGCAGCCGCTCCGCTGACGACAGCCGACATGCGCGACATCCAGGCGGACGCGCAGTTCTGGATGGGAAAGCGTCTGGCTGCGGTCTACGCCGACGTGCAGACCGGCGACGGGGAAACGGATGCCGCCCTCGCGCTGCTGCAGGACTGGGACGCGCAGAACTCCGCCGAATCCGCCGCCGCCGCCTATGCCAACGTGCTGTGGGACGAACTGGTGTCGAACATGTTCGTGCGCGAGCGGGAGGTGCCCGCCCCGGCCGGCAGCCACTCGCGCATGTTCCAGGTGGTCGATGAGCTGCTGAAGAACCCGTCCGACCCGTGGTGGACCAACGAGGGCCTCGAGGTGACCGGGCAGCAGGAGATGCTGGAGCGCTCCGCACGGGATGCCGCCGCACGCCTGACCGAGCTGCAAGGCGAGGACCCGACGCAGTGGAAGTGGGGGTCGCTTCACGCCATCACCCTCACCAGCGACACGTTCGGCTCGTCGGGCATCGCCCCGATCGAGTGGCTGTTCAACCGCGGGCCGTACGACGTGGCCGGCGGCGCCTCGGTGGTCGACGCGAGCGGCTGGTCGCTGGGCAGCGGGAGCTTCGCCACCGTCACGGTGCCGTCGATGCGCATGGTGGTGGATCTGTCCGACCTCGATGCGTCGCGGTGGAACCACCTCACCGGCACCAGCGGTCACACGTTCCATCCCAACTACACCGACCAGACCGAGACGTGGCAGCGCGGCGAGATGACGCCGTGGCCGTTCAGCGACGACGCGGTGCGGGCGGCGGCGACCGACGAACTGCGGCTCGTGCCGGCATCCTGAGCGCATCCGGGGCATCCGAAGCAGGTCATCGCGCCGGATGCAACCCCCGGGCGGCGGTCGCGTCTACTCGCCTACGATCGGAGCACCGACGAGGGGAGCACCCATGGCAGCAGGCAATGCGCGTGTGATGCGCTGTACAGCCGGCGACGTGTTCGCCACGCTCGCCGACGGCTGGATCTACCCGGTGTGGGTCGTGGGCGCGGCGCGCATGCGGGCGGTGTCGCCGCAGTGGCCCCAGCAGGGCGCGAAGCTGCAGCACTCGGTGGGCGCCTGGCCGTGGCTGATCGACGACTCCACCGAGATCGTGGAATGGTCGCCGCCGCATCGCGTGCGGCTGCGCGCGAAGGCCGGACCGATCGGCCGTGCCGTGGTCGTGATCGACGTGCGCGAGCGGGGCGAGGACACGCTGGTGACTATGGGCGAGGAGCCGGTCGCCGGCCCCGGCCGCCTGGTGTCGCAGCTGATCGCTCCGCTGCTGCGCGCCCGCAACCGTGAGTCGCTGCGCCGCCTCGGCTTTCTCGCCGAGGGGCGGCGACGCGAGCGCGAGGCGGGCAGCCAGACAGCGCGCCAGGACGTGCCGGACGCGTCCACCGCGGGCGCCGGAGCGCAGGCGCAGGCCGACGTGGACGGCGCGGACGGTGCCGAGCGCGCTGTGCGGGCCGCGGGCACGGGTGGTGACGTGGCAGGCGATGTATCCACCGGCGACGGGGATGCCGCGCGCAACGAACCCGGTGCCCCCGGGACATGACCACCCCCGACGTCGTCGTCGTCGGCTCAGGCCCCAACGGCCTGGCCGCGGCGGTCACCCTCGCCCGCGCGGGCCTTGCCGTGCGCGTCTACGAGCGCGCGGCGCAGCCCGGCGGCGGCTCGCGCACACAGGAGCTGACCCTCCCGGGGTTCCGGCACGACGTGTGCTCCGCGGTGCACCCGCTCGCGGTGGCCTCCCCCTTCTTCCGGGCGTTCGGCCTGGCGCACCGGGTCGAGCTGATCACCCCCGAGGTGTCCTTCGCGCATCCGCTGCCCGGCGGCGCGGGGGTCGCCTACCGGGACCTCGACCGCACCGCGCAGGAGCTGGGGCGCGACGGCCGCGCCTACCGGCGGCTGCTCGCCCCGCTCGCCACCCACGCCTTCGAGGTCGCCCAGTTCACCGGATCGAACCTGTTGGGCGTGCCGCGGCATCCGCTGACCGCGGTCCGATTCGGACTGCGCGCGCTCGCGCAGGGCAGCCCGCTGTGGAATGTGCGCTTCTCCGGGGCCGCCGCCCCGGCCATGATCACCGGGGTCGCCGCGCATGCGATCGTGCGGCAGCCGAGCGTCGTCGGCGCCGGTGCCGGGCTGGCGCTGCAGGCGCATGCCCACGCCGGCGGATGGCCGATCCCCCGCGGCGGCAGCCAGGCGATCGTCGACGCGCTCATCGCGGATCTCGTCGCGCACGGCGGCGAGGTCGTCACCGATCACGAGGTGACGTCGCTGCGGGAACTGCCGCCGGCGCGGGCGACGCTGCTGGATGTCACCCCGCGCGCGTTCCTCGGATTCGCCGGAGACGACCTGCCGGCCGGGTACCGGCGAGCGCTCGAGGCGTTCCGCTACGGCAACGCCGCCGCCAAAGTCGACTTCGCGCTGTCGGGCCCGGTGCCGTGGTCCGATCCTCGGGTGGCGAAGGCGGGCACGGTGCACCTGGGCGGCACCCGCGCCGAGATCGCGCGGGCCGAGAACGACGTCGCCCGGGGCCGGCATGCCGCGGAGCCGTATGTGCTGGTGTCGCAGCCGTCGGTGCTCGACGACACCCGCGCGCCCCGCGGCGCGCACACCCTGTGGGCTTACACGCACGTGCCGGCCGGATCCACGGTCGACCAGCGCGAGGCGATCGTGCGCACGATCGAGCGGGCCGCACCGGGGTTCCGGGACCTCATCCTCGACAGCCACAGCGTGACCGCGGCGGACCTGCCCGAGGAGAACCCCAACTACATCGACGGCGACATCAGCGCGGGGGCCGCGAGCCTGCGCCAGTTGCTGCGCCGCCCGGTGGTCGCGACCGATCCGTGGCACACTCCGCTGCCCGGGGTGTACCTGTGCGGGGCGTCGACCGTGCCCGGTCCCGGGGTGCACGGCCTGTCGGGGTGGTACGCCGCGCGCTCCGCGCTGCGCCGCTCCTTCGGCATCCGCACCCTCCCCTCCCTGGCCCCCGAGTGAGTATTCACACCGCCGAGTGAGTATTCACACCGCCGAGTGAGTATTCGCGGTGCCGAGTGAGTATTCAGCCGCCGCGCACGCGCGACAGTGCCCGCCGGACCCGCGCCGGGACGACCTTGCCCGCGAGGGCACGGGGCCGCCGCGCCGCGCGCGCGACGAAGTCCCGCAACCGGCCCGCGGACCCGTCACGGCGGAACTCGACGGTGCCGTCGCTGCGGACGCCGAGTTCGCAGTTGCGCCCCGCGAGAAGGGGCGACGGCTTCATACCGTCGAGGATCGCCGGGTCCGCCCGCAGCGGGGTCTCGAACGTCCAGCCGGCGTGGCGCACGCGGGCCACCAGTTGTCCGACGACGGATGCAGCGCCGACGGCAGCACTCTCGAGCGGATCGATGGTGACGGTTGCGCGCGCCATGTTCCGCTGCCGGCGCCCCCGGATGCGGCGTTCGCTGCCCTCGTCATCCCGCAGGAACAGGTCGACCCGGTCCTGCCACAGGTCGCGGCTCGCATCCCGGTCGGCTTCGGGGAGCACGTCGAGGCCCAGAGATTCGGGGGGACGCCACACCACGCGTGGCCCCTCTTCGGCGGGGGCCCCCGCATCCACACCGTCGCCGGCACCGGCATCCTCACCGGCACCGGCACCGGCATCCGTCCTCACTTCCCGCGGATCGAACACGAGCGCGTCCTGGCCGTCGCGAAGGAACCGGATGCGCAGCGTGAGCTTCAGCTTGCCGCCCGGCGTCCACTGCGCGGCCGTCACCACGGCGCGGCATCCGAGCTTCGCCTCGAACTCAGCCAACCGCAGCAGTTCGTCGCGCCGCCCTGCACGCAGCAGCGCGGAGCGCACCCGCAGCGGGAAGGGAAGACCCGCCTCGACGCCCGGTCCGAACCGCTCCCGGGCGATCGGAATGACCACATCGAGGAAGCGCTCCCGGTAGTCGTCGGGATAGTTCACGACGCGCCGGCCATCGAGGCGCTTCAGGATCTTGCCGCGATACCAGTGGCGCAGCAGCGTGTTCCGCAGCGCACCGGGTGGCGTATTGGCCTCGACGAGATCGAGCACCGTCTCGAGGTGAGGGAAGTAGGTCACCGGATCGATCCGGGACGAACTGGCGCTGCCGCGGTTCTTCACCCACGCATAGCAGGGCTCGCTCGCCAGGATCGAGATCGTCTTCGCGGCGAAGTACGCGCGCATCACGAAGAGGTGGTCCTCCAGTCGCACACGCCCGTCCGGGAACCTGATGTCGTTGTCCCTGAGGAACGCCGTCCGGAAGAGCTTGTGCGGGGTGAGCAGTTCCAGGAGCGGATCTTCGCCGAGCACGGCGTGCGGGATGTCCCGGCGGAAGATCTGGCCGGGGATGCGGCGCCCGATCCCGACCTCCTTGCCGATGACGACATCCGAGCCGTTGCGGTCCGCGTAGTCGCAGAGTCGCGCCAGCGCCCGCTCGAACAGCCAGTCGTCCTGGTCGACGATGTAGACGTAGTCACCGCGCGCGGCCTCGATGCCGCGATTGCGGGGCGTGCCGGGCCAGCCGGTGTGCTCGAGGCTCAGCACCCGCACGTTCGGGCGGGTGCGCGCGACCCGCGCCAGGCGCTGGCGGGTCGGCTCGTCCGATCCGTCATCGCACAGCAGCACCTCGAAGTGGCGGGCCCGTAACGTCTGCCGGTCCAGGGACCCGATCAGCTCGTCGAACTCCGCGCCCGGGTTGTACACCGCCACCACGACACTCACCCGAACGGTCCCCGCCCGGCCGTCTCCCCCACCCGGCATCCTGGTCATCATTCAACTCAACGCGCAACGGCCGGATCGTGCGCGGGGTTGCACTGCAGCCTTCGACGTGGCACTGCTCGACCTGCGCGGTCGGTTCGTCCTCTCAGGACCTGTGGATGCCACCCGTCATTAGAATCGAACCCCGACTCCCGAGGAGGTCCCGATGCCCTTGGACCCGTTTTTCTCCGAGCGGTTGCGGGTGCACCGGCGCTACCTGATCGGCCAGAGCCTGAAGGCGATGCGCGCGCGCGTCGCGGCCTGGCGCGCGTCGCTGTGGGGCGGCGCACCGCGGGCGGCGTCCAGTGGTGGCGGGGGCGTTTCGGGCGGCTCGGGCGGCTCGGGCGCTTCGGGCGGTTCGGGCGGGACGGGCGGGAACAGCGCCGCCCGGGCGCGGCATCGTCGCGCCGCGGTCGCCTGGGATCGCAAGGAACTCGAGGCGGTCGGAACGCCCGGGCCCGACGTGCGCACGACCGAGCACGAGGTGCCGGTGCCGGGGTACCCCGCCGTGCGCGTACGCATCTACTACCCCGATGGGGCGGCGGGGGGGTCGGTGCCCGCGTGGCTCGCGTTCTTCGGTGGCGCGTTCCGCATCGGCGGCATCGACTATCCGACGACGGATGCCGCCAACCGGCGCCGTGCGGCCGATGCCGGGGTCGCGATGGTCGCCGTTGATTACTCCCTCGCGCCGGAGCATCGCTTTCCGACGCAGATCGAGCAGGCATACGCGTCGCTGGTATGGCTGCATGAGAACGCCGCCGAACTGGGGATCGACCCGGGTCGCATCGGCGTCACCGGAACCTCGGCCGGCGGGGCGATCGCGGCGGGGCTGACGCTGCTCAATCGCGACCGGGCCGGCCTGCCCATCCGGCTCCAGGTGCTGGAGGTGCCCGTCACCGACCTCACCGGCCGCAATCTCGACCTGCGGGCGACGCGGGCACTGGGCATCCCGAGCATCATCGCGCTGCGCGAGCTGCGTTCGGTGGCCCACACGTATCTGCGGCATCCGTCCGACGCGCGCAACCCGCTCGCGTCACCGCTGCGGGCAGCCACCCACGTCGGGCTGCCAGAGGCGGTGGTCCTCACCGCCGAGTACGACCCGCTCCGCCGCGACGGCGACGCGTACGCCGCGAGGTTGCGTGCCGACGGCGTGGCAGCCAGCGCGGTGCGTTATCTCGGTGTCACGCATGACATTCCGTTGTTCACCGGCGCACTGGCATCCGCCCGCCGCTGGCATCGGGACGTCATCGGCGCCCTGGCGCGGCTCCACGACGACTGACGCGAATACTCACTCGACGCCGCGAATACTCACTCGGCAGCACGAATACTCACTCGGCTACCCGCCGGCGGCGGGGGGAGTCTCACGTGATTCGGCCAGTTCGTCGACATACAGCGATCCGGCGTCGATCGTGCCGTTGCGGTGCGCGGCGCGGCCCACCATGTGCGCCGACAGCGGCGCGGTGGCCAGCTGCACCATCACGACCGCGGCGAGGAACGCCACCACGGGCCACGAGCGGGCGGACAGCGCGACGGCGAGGCAGATGATGATCAGGCCCAGCACCTGCGGCTTGGTCGCCGCATGCAGCCGGGTGGGTACGTCGTGAAAGCGCAGCAGCCCGATCGCGGCGGTCAGGCACAGCAGCGCGCCCAGCAGGATGAGCACGAGGGAGATGGTGTCCAGCAAGGCGTTCATCGGCCCGCGTTGTCCCTTCTCGCGACGAACCGGGCGATCGAGATCGACCCGAACACACCCACCGCCGCGATGATCAGCAGCACCGGGAGCGTGCGCGTGTGGTGGTTGATGGCCATCTCCGCACCCAGCAGACACATCACCAGCGTCATCAGCACGTCGGCGGCCACGGCCCGGTCCAGGATCGACGGGCCTTTGATGATCCGCCAGACCGTCAGCAGCCCAGAGACGGCGAACACCACGTAGATCACGGTCAGCAGTGCGTTCATGACGGCGTCCCCCCGGGGCGCCGTGTGCCCGCCGCGCGGATCTGCTCCAGCTGCGCACGCGACCCCACCGCATGCACGATCCGCGACTCCCACCGCTGCACCGCCTCGCGCTGCAGCCGGACGTCCTCGTCGCTGGAGACACCGATCACATGCAGATACAGGATGCGACGGTCGCGGTCGGCCTCGACCACGAGCGAGCCGGGGATGAGCGAGGCCGTGACGCCCACGTGGGTCATGATGAGGTCGTCGTCGGTGCGCAGCGGTACCGCGATGATGGCCGTGCCGGGGTAGCGCGACGGGTTGAGCACCTGCCATGCGACCAGCAGCGACCCTCGCACCAGCGACCCGACGAACGTGGCGAGGAAGACCAGTCCGTACCAGAGGTTCACCCGCCCCGACAGTTCCACCGGCGGCAGCCGGAACACGCGGGTGACGAACAGCGACACCAGCAGCCCGGTCACCAGCGACAGCACCGTGAACTGGCCCCACAGCAGCATCCACAGCGCGACGAGCCAGACGATGAACGGCATCTGCCGCCACACCTGGGTCATGACCGACTGGCGCTCGGGGCTCATGACTGCGTCCCCTCTTCCAGCTGCACGAGCGTGACGGGGTCCATCAGCGACGCCCCGATGCGCGCGCAGACGTCGTACAGGGGTCCGGCGAACACCGTCAGGGCGATCGTGACGGCGACCATGCCGGCGGTCGCGGCGGTCATGATGCGCGGGATCACCCGGCGCCGGGTCTGGGTGGCCGCCGCCGGCGCGGCGCCCAGGTACGAGATGCGCTCCTCGGTCTCTGATTCACCGTGGTCGTCCTCGTCCTCGCGCCAGAACGACAGGTTCCACGCGCGCATGAGCGAGTACAGCGTCAGCAGGCTCGTGATGACGCCGCCGACGATGACCACGATCATGAGCGGTGCGCCGACGGATGCCGCGGCGTCGAAGAGCGCGAACTTGCCGATGAACCCGGAGAACGGCGGTAGGCCGCCGAGGTTGATCGCGGGGATGAAGTAGAGCACCGCGATGAGCGGCGCGGCGCGCATGAGCCCGCGGACCTTGAGGATCGAGGTGGATCCGGCGCGGCGCTCCACCAGTCCGACGGCGAGGAACAGCGTCGTCTGCACGATGATGTGGTGGATCGTGTAGTAGATCGTCGCGCCGATGGCAGCCGGCGTCGCGATCGCCAACCCGAACACCATGTAGCCGATGTGACTGACCAGCGTGAACGACAGGATCCGTTTGAGTTCGGCCTGCGCGACGGCGCCGAGCACCCCCACGATCATCGTCGCCAGCGCCACGATGAGCAGCAGCGTGTTGACGTCGTTGTCGCGGAAGATCTGGGTCTCGGTGCGGATCATGGCGTAGACGCCAACCTTGGTCAGCAAGCCGGCGAACACCGCCGTGACCGGTGCCGGGGCGGTCGGGTACGAGTCCGGCAGCCAGAACGACAGCGGGAACACCGCCGCCTTGATGCTGAACGCCAGCAGCAGCAGCACGTGCAGCACCATCTGCGTCTCTTGCGGCAGTTCGCTCATCCGCTGCGACAGTTGCGCCATGTTGACGGTGCCCAGCGCCCCGTAGATGGCCGCGATCGCGGAGAGGAACAGGATCGAGGACACCAGCGAGACGACGATGTAGACCACGCCGGTGCGGATGCGCGACTCGGTGCCGCCGAGGGTGATCAGCACGTACGAGGCGACCAGCAGGATCTCGAAACCGACGTAGAGGTTGAACAGGTCGCCGGCGATGAAGGCGTTGAAGATGCCCGCCGCGAGGATGAGGTACGACGGGTGGAAGATCGACACCGGGGTGTCGTCGTCGCCGTCCGCGGCGCCCTGGCCGACGGAGAACAGCAGCACCGCCAGCAGCACGATGCTCGAGACGACCACCAGGAGAGCGGCGAGCCGGTCGACGTACAGCACGATGCCGAAGGGGATCGGCCACCCGCCCACCGACACCGCGATGGGAAGGTCGGATGCGTCGACGGTCACCAGCAGCACGGCCGCGATGATGCAGACGAGGCTGAGCGTGGCGATCGACACGACCACCTGGGTGCGGCGGTGGCGCCCGGCGATCAGCGCGACGGCGGCACCCAGCAGCGGCAGGGTGACCAGCAGCGGGACGAGTGCGTTCAGGCTCATCGCTGCACTCCCCCATCGGGCCGGTCGGTGGGGGCGTCGTCGCGCAAGCCGGGGACGTCCTTCGCGTGCAGCACCGTGATGGGTGCGGTGTCGACGCCGACGAAGTCCGTCGTCGCCTGTTCGTCGTCGGTGGTGGTCTCGTCGTCCATCGAGTCCTCGTCCACGGCGCTGCGCTCGCGCACGGCGCGGTCTTCGGCATCGTCTTCGACGGTGTCGGCCTGACCGAGTTGCCACGAGCGGTAGATGAGCGCGAGCAGGAACGCCGAAACGGCGAAGGTGATGACGATCGCGGTGAGGGTCAGCGCCTGCGGCAGCGGATCGCTCATCCGCTGCGCCCCGGCGCCGTCCTCGCCGCCGAAGAAGGGCGCGACTCCGGGGTCCCCCATGACGATCAGCAGGAACAGGTTCGCGGCGTTGCCCAGCAGCAGGAAGCCGATGAGCACGCGGGTGAGACTGCGTTCGAGCATCGCGTAGACGCCGGCGGCGAAGAGCACCGCCATGATCACGATGAGGGTCAGTGAGACATCCATGACGCCGTCACCCCCCGGTCGCGCAGTTCCTGGGTCTGACGGTCGACTTCGGCGCCGAGACTGCGGAGCACATCGAGCACCAGGCCGATGACCACGAGGTAGACCCCGACGTCGAAGATCGTGGAGCTGACGAACTCCACGTGGCCGAGCACCGGGATCTCCGCCTCCCAGAACATGCTCGACAGCGGCGGCAGGCCGAACAGCAGCGGCACGATCGCGCAGCCGACGGCCAGCGCCATACCCACTCCCAGCAGCCGCCCGGCATCCGTGGGCGCCGCCGCGCCCAGCTCATACCGGCCGCCGGCGACGTACCGCATGACCAGGCCCATACCGGCGACCAGGCCCCCGGCGAAGCCGCCGCCGGGCAGGTTGTGGCCGGCGAACAGCAGGTAGATCGACACGACCATGATCGTGTGGAACAGGATGCGCACGATCACTTCGAGGATGATCGAGCGGTTCTCCGGCCGCACCCGCTGGCCGCCGACGAGCCAGGTGCGCGGTGCGCCGCGGTTGTCGGCGGTCTGCGGCCGGGGACCCTCGGCGGTGTCCACGAGCAGGCGCCGGTTGCCCGATGAGGCCATCGGCAGCGGCGCGACGGCACGCGAGAGCGTGTCGGCGCGGTGGGTGACGAAGACGAGGGATGCCACACCGGTGGCCGCCAGGATCAGCACCGACAGCTCGCCCATCGTGTCCCAGCCGCGCAGATCCACCAGCGCGACGTTGACGACGTTCTTGCCGTGGCCGAGCTCATAGGCCAGCTCCGGGAACGACGCCGAGATGGGTTCGTGGGTGCGTGCGCCGGTCGCCACGATCGCGACCATCGCCATCGTGAGCCCGACCGCGCCGGCCAGCACCGCGCGGGCCACCGGCAGCACCGAGGCGTTGTGCTCGCCGAGTCGGGCGGGGATGCGCCGCAGCACGAGCGCAAACGCGACGAGCGTGACCGTCTCGACCAGCACCTGGGTGAGGGCGAGGTCGGGTGCCCCACTCGTGGCGAACAGCATGACCATGCCGAGCCCGGTGACCGAGACGAGTACGACACCGGTGTAGCGCTTGCGGGCGCGTACCGCGACGATGCCGGCCACGATCATCAGCGGCGCGACCAGCAGCTGCGTGGGAGACTGCCAGGCCTCGAGGTTCATGCGCCATTCCGGCGTGGCCAGCAGGGCGGTGCCTTCCGCGGCGACCAGCACGATGAAGATCGTGCCGACGTAGACCGGCAGCGAGCCGCGCTGGGTGACGGTGACCGTCACGACCGCGAGGCGGGCGACCGAGCGCAGCACCAGGTTGTAGATGTCCGACGCGGTGAACGGCAGCAGCCGCCGAGGCGCCCCTACGCGCCCCACCAGCCAGAACAGCACCGCTCCGGCGGCGATGGAGCCCAGCGACAGCAGCAGGGCGGGTTCCACGCCGTGCCACAGGGCCAGGTGATAGCTGTGCTCGGGCGCCGCGACGCCGGGGCTGGACGCCGGGGCGGTGTCGGCGTAGGTCGCCAGCGCGGTGTCCAGCAGGGGCGCGGCGAGGCCGGCGACGAGCGTCAGGCCCGCCAGCAGCACCGGTGCGCCGAGGAAGCCGATCGGCGGGTCCGGCCATTCCGTTCGCGGCATACGAGCCCCGGCGGCATCCTTCTTGGTCCAGAACGCGCCCCAGATGAAGCGGATGCCGTAGGCGGCGGTGAGCACGGAGCCGAGCACGATGCCCACCAGGCCCACCATCGCCCACACCTGGCCCGCCGCACCCTCGTGGAGGAACGCGGTCAGCGCCGCCTCTTTTGCGACGAAGCCCACAGTGGGGATCACCCCGACCATCGAGGCGACGGCGATCATCGAGAACGCCGCGAGCGTCGGAGCCTGGCGTCCGACGCCGGACAGCTCCCCGATGTCACGAGTGGACAGCTGCCGGTCGATCACACCGACTACCAGGAACAGCGCCGACTTGAACAAGGCGTGGCTGATGAGCAGGGCAAGACCGGCCAGCGCGGCGTCGCGTGTGCCGTAGCCGAGCACGGCGGTGAGCATGCCCAGCTGGCTGACGGTGCCGAAGGCGAGCACGCGCTTGAGGTCGGACTCCCGCAGCGCCTGCAGGCCGCCGATCAGCATCGTGAGGATGCCGAGGCCGATGACGATCGGCCGCCACGGCGCGGCGAGCGCGAACACCGGGGCAAGGCGCGCGATGAGGTAGATGCCGGCCTTGACCATGGCCGCCGCGTGCAGGTACGCGCTCACCGGTGTCGGGGCGGCCATAGCGCCGGGGAGCCAGAAGTGGAACGGGAAGATCGCCGACTTGCTCAGGGCGCCCACGAGCACCAACACGAGGGCGGCGTCGATCACGGGGCCGGTCGGGGCGAGTTCGAGGATGCCGGAGAGGCTGGTCGTGCCGGTGTCGACTATCAGCAGCACGACGCCGATCAGCATGACCAGGCCGCCCATCGTCGTCACCAGCAGCGCCTGCAGCGCCGCCCGGCGGCTGGCGCCGCGGCGGTGGTAGAAGCCGATGAGCAGGTACGACAGCACGCTGGTGACTTCCCACAGCATCACCAGCACGACGATGTCGTCGGTCAGCACGAGGCCGTACATCGCACCGGCGAAGGCCAGCAGCACCGCGCAGAACTGTCCGACGCCGTCACGCTTGCCGTCGAAGTACCAGCGGCAGTAGATCATCACCAGCGCGCCGATGGCGGTGACGATGAGCGCCAGGACCCAGCCGAGAGTGTCCATCCGCATCGACACCGCGATGTCCAGCGCGGGGATCCACGACAGCGACTGGAATGGCGTGTCGCCCGCCAGTACGGCCCGCGTCTGCATCAAGGCGTGGCCGAACGCGGCGATCGGGAGGGCGGCCGAGACGTAGAACGCCCGGGCCCCGATGCGGCTGACCAGCCACGGCAGAATCAGCGGGAGGATCGCGAACGCGGCGAGAATCATCAGCATTCGCGGCCTCCTCAGGGGTCGCGGCCAGAGGCACGGCGTTCAGGATTGGCCTTCAGTCTACCGGTGAAGATCGGCGCCGATTGCCGCGGGGGTCACAATCCGGGCGGTGGAGCGGTTGTATTCCCCTCCCGGAACACGCTCGTGAAGCACACCGACGCGGCATCCTGCTCCGCGAGCATCGCCACGACGGCCTCGCCGGCGGCCCGGCCCTTTTCGGTGGCCGGCTGCACCATGGTGGTCAGGGTGAAGGGCGCCAGGCCGTCGACGTCGATGCCGTCGAAGCCGGTGACGCTGAGGTCCTGCGGCACGCCGAGCCCGCGTTCCTCCGCGGCGCGCAGCACGCCGGCCGCGAGCAGGTCGCTCTGCGCGAGCACCGCGGTGGGCAGGTGGTGCGAGTCGGCGAGGATCTCACGGCCCGCCGCCAGTCCTTCGTCGATCGAGCTGCCGCCGGCCGCGTAGGCGGGGGCGTCCGGGTAGACATCGCGGGCGCCCGCGATGCGGTGCCGGGTGACGTCCACGGTGGTTTCCCGCAGGCGCTCGGCGTCGATCCAGCCCCGCGGGCTGTCGCGATCGGTCGGCAGCGTCACCAGCGCCACCTCGGTGTGTCCGAGGGACCGAACGTGACTGGCCAGCGCGCGCTGGGCCTCACGGTTGTCCAGGATCACCCGGGGCACGTCTGGTCCGGCGTCGCCTTCGACGACGACCACCGGGATGCCGCGGGCGCGCAGGGTCGCAAGCGAATCGGCCATGCCGGGAGTGCAACCGATCAGCACGGCCGCGTCGATCGGGGCGGTGGTCAGGGACGCGCCGCGGGAGTCCCCTTCGACGCCTTCGCGCAGCAGCAGGAGCCCGGCATCCATCGGGGCCACAGCATCGGCCAGACCGTCCATCATGAGCCGGATCACCGGATCGACGAAGGCGGCGCCCAGGTGGCCCTGGAAAAGCACGCCCACGATGCCGGAGCGGCCGCGGCGCAGCGAAGCGGCGCGGGGATCGGGGCCGGTGTAGCCGAGGGTCGCGGCGGCGGCGAGGACCCGCTCCCGCGTGGCATCCGAGACCCGCGTCTTCCCGCTGAACACCACGGACGCCGTCGACGGCGAGACCCCCGCGGTGCGGGCGACGTCGGCGATCGTTGCGCGGCGCGTGCTCATGACGTCCCGATCGTAGCCGGTTGGGCCAATCGAATCGATTCGTTACGCTGAGCCGGTGGACACTGCTCTGACTCGTTCCCAGTTCGTGCGCTGGCGCACCGCCATCTTCGCGATCTTCGCCGCGAGCGGATTGAGCATCGCCACATGGGCGTCTCGGGTGCCCTCGATCAAGGACGACCTCGGCATCGAGAACAGCCAGATCGGCATGCTGCTGCTGGGCATGGGTGTCGCGTCGATCCTGGGCCTGTCCGCATCATCGGTGATCATCGCCCGGTTCGGCACGCGCCGCGGCATGCTCGGCGCCATGGTGATCTTCGCCGCGGGAGTCGCCCTCATCGGCGTCGGGACGAACTTGGTGCCTTCGCTGGCCATCGTGCTGATCGGCCTGGCGCTGTTCGGCTTCGGCAACGGCGCGGTCGACATCATGATGAACGTCGAGGGCGCGGCGATCGAGACAGCCTCGGCGAAGACGCTGCTGCCGCTGTTCCACGCGTTCTTCAGCTTCGGCACGGTGCTCGGGGCGGGACTGGGGGCGCTGGCCGCGGCGATGAACCTCAACGTCTTCACGCACACCGCGATCGTCACGGTGATCATCCTCGTCGTGGCCATCGTCGCCTACGCCAACGTGCCGACGCGCGAGGGCGCCGGTGACCCGGCAGCGGATGCCGCAGGCCCGAGGGCCGGCTGGCGCGAGCGTCTGATGACATCGCTGTCGGCCTGGCGGGAGCCGCGCACGTACGCACTGGGTGTCGTGCTGCTGGGAATGGCCTTCGCCGAGGGCGGCGCCAACGACTGGCTGGCGCTGGGTGTCACCGACGGTCATGGCGGCAGCGAAGAGCTCGGCGCCGCGGCGTTGATGGTCTTCTCCATCGCGATGACAGTGGTCCGTGTGCTGGGAGGGCCGCTCGTGGACCGATTCGGCCGCGTGGCGACACTGCGGGTCCTGGCGGTGACGGCGGCTGTCGGCATCGTGCTGTTCATCCTCGCGCCGAACCTGCCGCTGGTGTTCGTGGGGGCGGCACTGTGGGGCGTGGGGGCGTCCCTCGGCTTCCCGCTCGGCATGTCGGCAGCAGCAGACGACCCGGCCAAGGCCGCCGCTCGCGTGAGCGCCGCGGCGACCATCGGCTACGTCGCGTTTCTCTGCGGCCCGCCGGTACTCGGTTTCATCAGTGACCAGATCGGACTGCTCAACACGCTCTACGTGCTGGTGGCGCTGGTCGTGGCATCCGGATTCGCCTCGTCGGCAGCGCGCCCGTTGGCGGGCGCCAAGGTGGGCGCCGGTCACCACCGGGGCGAGTGAGCACAGGTAGGCTCATCGGGTGCGTTTGGTCATCGCCCGCTGTTCCGTTGTCTACGCAGGGCGCTTGAATGCGCACCTGCCCACTGCGACGCGCCTGCTCGTCCACAAGGGCGACGGCAGTCTGCTGGTGCACTCCGACGGCGGCTCGTACAAGCCGCTCAACTGGATGAGCCCGCCCTGCACCCTCACCGTCGAGACGCCCGACGTCGCCGGCGAGGACGAGGAGCAGGTCGTCCAGCAGTGGCGCGTCACGCACGCCAAGTCCGGCGACTCACTGGTCGTGCGCATCTACGAGGTGCTGCACGACTCCTCGCACGAGCTGGGCATCGATCCCGGCCTGGTCAAGGACGGCGTCGAGGCGGATCTGCAGCGCCTGCTGGCCGAGCAGGTCGGCGTGATCGGCGACGGCCTGACGCTGGTGCGGCGGGAGTTCCCCACCGCGATCGGCCCGGTCGACCTGCTGCTGCGCGACCCCGCCGGCGGCACGATCGCCGTCGAGGTCAAGCGCCGCGGCGACATCGACGGCGTGGAGCAGCTGACCCGTTACCTCGACCTGCTGGGCCGCGACCCGCACCTCGCGCCGGTGACCGGGGTGTTCGCGGCGCAGGAGATCAAGCCGCAGGCCCGGGTTCTCGCCGCCGATCGCGGCATCCGCTGCGTGACGCTGGACTACGACGAGATGAAGGGCATCGACTCCGGCGCCCCTCGCCTGTTCTGACCCGCTCCCCCGCACGCCCCACACACCGTGAGACCACAGCTGGTCGCCGAAACGATGGGAACCACCCAGGGTCTCGGCGACCAGCTGTCGTCTCACGGGTTGGGGGCGCCGATTAGGGTGGAGGGATGCCGGTTCGATCTCCCTTCTCATGCGTCCTGTGGGACGTCGACGGCACGATCGTCGATGCCTCCGAGGGGATCCTCCGCCGCCTCGCCGTGACGCTGGAGCACTACGGCCACCCGGCACCGACCTTCGCGGAGCTGGTGCACTGGATCGGCCCGCCGATGTTCGAGTCGTTCCAGACCAACGTCGGCATGACCCCCGAGCAGTCCGCCGAGGCCGTCGCGTTCTACCGTGTGCTGGGCAAGGCCGACGGCTACACCACCGGGGCGCGGCTGTATCCCGGTATCGCCGACCTCATCGCCGATCTCGCCGCCGCCGGCGTGCCGCAGGGCACGGCCAGCTCCAAGCCCGAGATCCAGGTACTCGCCCTTGTCGACCATTTCGCGCTGGCCCCGTTCTTCACCGCCGTCACCGGCGCCACGGCCGACGAGCGCACGCTCGCCACGAAGGCCGACATCATCGCCGAGGCGCTGCGCCGCCTGCAGGCCGCCGGGGTCGACACGAGTCGCCCGGTGCTCATCGGCGATCGCCACCACGACATCGACGGCGCCGCAGTGCACGACGTGCCCGTCATCTTCGTGCGCTGGGGCTTCAGCTGGCCGCACGAATCCGAGGGCGCCACCGCCGTCGTCGACACCGTCGACCAGTTGCGCTCGTTGCTGCTTGTGGCGGACCCGGGATGAACCTCTCCCTGGATGCGGTCCTGGCCTGGGTGATCCCGGCCGTGGTCGTGTTCGGGGTGACGGCGATCATCGTCGTCCTCGCGGTCTGGTCGGTCCGCCGCGCCCGCCGCTCGCCGCGCGCCCGCGCCGCGGCGGAGGCGGAGCGCACCAAGGCCGGGTCCGCTCTGGTGCGCCTCGACGATGCCGTGACCGAACTCGACCTCGAGGTCGGGCTTTCCGGGGCGCTCTACGACGGCGAGGCACCGGCGAGCCTGCGGCGAGCGCGGATGACCGCCCAGCACGTGCGGGACGAGGCGTTCGAGAGCTTCCGCGGGCTCGACGGCGCCGACCCCGCAGAGGTGCGTCGCATCAGCGGCCGCATCCGCACCCGCGCCGAGGGCGCCCTCGCACTCATCGCCCGCGCCCGCGCGGAGCATGACGACTGGATGCGGGTGCACAGCTCCGCCGCCGCGCAGGTGGATGCCGCATACGTGCGTCTCGAGCACCTGCGCACCGAGCTGGGAGACCCCGGCGCGCTCGTGGCCGATCTGTCCGGGCGCTTCGACGAGCCGGAGTGGCTCCAGGCCAGCGCCGCCGCGCATGCGGCATCCGAAGCCCTGACCCTGGCCCGGCAGCACCTGACGGCGGCGCGCGAACTGGCCGCCGACCCCACTCGCAGCGCGCTGCCGGAACTGGCCGCCGCGCAGCGCGAGCTGCACCGAGCCCAGGCTGGTGCCCGCGCCCTGGACGAATCCCATCGGCTCGTGACGGATGCCGCGCTGGCCGTTCCCCAGGAACTCGCCGAGGCTCGCGCGGCGCTGGCGCAGGCGCAGCGCGTGCGCGACGAGCTGGAACCGGCCGACGCGGAGCGGCTGGGCACCGAGATGCGCGCCGTCGCCGGGGAACTGGACCGACTCGTGCCCGCTGCCGAACGCCGCCCGACCGCGACCGTGGCCGAAGTCGCGCGGCTTCGCAGTCGCCTGGATCTCGCCCTTGGCGATGCGCGCACGGCCCAGCAGCGACTGCGGGGGGCCCGCACCGCGCTGCCGGGAACGTTGGCCGCCGCGCGCGGCGCTCTCGCCCGCGCCGAGGCCGCCGTCACCGGCAGCGGTGCCGACGCGCGGGTGCGCCTGGATTCCGCCCAGCGGGAACTGGCAGCGGCCCGGCAGGCTCAGGACCCGGTCGAGGCGTTGGATGCCGCGCGGCGGGCGCTGCGCCACGCCGAGGACGCGGTGGCCCTCGCCGACTACGGGCGCTTGGTCGGTCGCGCGGCACCCTGACCCGCCTAGGGTGGGCCACATGGCCCAGGCAACGCCCACGCGCCGGCATCCGCTCGCGCTGCTTGCCGCACGCATTCCGGCGACACTCGTGCTCGTCGGCCTCGTCGTGATCTGCGGCCTGGTCAGTCAGGGACTCTGGCGCCCGTTGTCCGCATCGCCGTGGTGGGACCAGGTCGCCTACGGCGTGCCGGCCCTCGCGGCGGGACGGTGGTGGACGCCGCTGGCCGGCACCTTCTTCAGTGACCCCTCCTGGCTGTACCTCGTGGTGATCTCCGGATTCGCCGGCGTCGCCTACCTGGAGTACCACCGCGGCTCGAAGGTGGCGCTGAGCTGGTTCGCCGTCGGCCAGCTGTTCGGAGTCCTGGCCGCGATCGCGTTCATCGCGGCCACCTCACAGCTGCCGTGGCCGTGGGCGGTGGCCTCGGCGGCGTCGCTGGACGTCGGCCCCTCCGGCGGCACCGTGGCCTGCATCGCGGCATCCGCCACGATCATGCGCTCCCCCTGGCGGGAACGGGTCTGGTTCATCACGCTGGGCGCGTGCGCCGTGCTGCTGCTGTTCTGGGGAAGCCTCGCCGACGTCGTGCACGCGTTCGCGGTGCTGCTGGTGCTCGCCGTGCAGCGGCCGTTGCCGGCGCGACGCACCACCCTACGGGAGCGGCGTCTCATCGCGTTCGTCGCGGTGCTCTGCCTGGGCACCGCCCAGGTGCTCACCGTGCTCGCGCCCACGAGCGGCCCGCTGGGCAGCAGCGCAGCGATCTCGGCGCCGCTGATCGACGTCACTGTCGACGTCGTGGTGATCGTCCTGATCGCCCGGGGGCTGCGCCGCGGCCGGCGCTGGGCATGGATCGTCGGCATCGTGCTGGCCGCGGTCAACATCGCATGGAGCCTCGTGGTGGTGACCGGGGTGCAGATCGCGGGGCTCCCGGAGGCCACGTTCGGCGGCGACACCGCTCCGCTGCTCGGTCACGCGGTGCTGTGGCTGATCTTCCTCGGCTACCTCATCTGGGCGCGCGCGGCCTTCCGCGTCGGCTGGCGCACCACGATCGGAGCGACGCCGGCGCCGACGGCGACGGATGCCGCGGCGATGCTCCGCGAACACGGCGGCGGCACCCTGTCGTGGATGACGACGTGGAAGCACATGTCGTACCTGCGCACCGAGACCGGCATCGTCGCCTACCAGCGTCATGCCGGCGTGGCGCTGGCCCTGGCCGATCCGCTCGGTCCCGCCGCGGGGCGGCAGCGGTCGGTGGCGGAGTTCGTCGCGGCATCCGAACACGCCGGTCTCGTGCCTTGTTGGTTCAGCGCAGGCGAAGCCACCCGCCGGGCGGTGCCGCAGACCTGGCGGAGCCTGGTCGTCGCCGATGACACGGTCGTGGACCTGCCCGGTCTGCGCTTCGGTGGCAACGCATGGAAGCCGGTGCGCACCTCACTCAACCGCGCGCGGCGCGAGGGGATGACTTTCCGCCTCACCCGTCTCGTCGACGAACCCTGGGGCGTGCAGGCGCAGCTGCGGGTGATCTCGCAGTCCTGGGTCGGCGGCAAGGAGCTGCCCGAGATGGGATTCACGCTCGGGACGCTGGAAGAGGCGAGCGATCCCGAGGTGCGCCTGGCCCTGGCCGTCTCACCGCAGGGCGACATCGACGGGTTCCTGTCGTGGCTGCCGGTCTACGGCCCCGATGGGGTGATCGACGGCTGGACCCTCGATCTCATGCGCCGCCGCGAGGGCGGCTTCGTGCCGGTGATGGAGTACCTGATCGGCTCCAGCGCGCTGCAGTTCTCGGCCGAGGGCGCGCGGATCATGTCCCTGTCGGGCGCGCCGCTCACGCATGAGTATCCGCCGGATGCCGGCATCATCGCCGTCCTGAGCGAACGGCTCGCGGAGGCGCTGGAGCCGGTCTACGGCTTCCGCTCGCTCCACAAGTTCAAGGAGAAGTTCCACCCGCGCTACGAGACGCTTTACCTGCTGTTCCGTGACGAGGCCGACCTTGCGCGGATCGGCGCAGGACTCGTCCGGGCGTACCTCCCGGACGCGTCACTGCGTCAGTTCGCCGACGCGGGCCTGGAGCTTGTGCGCAGCGAGAACGATTGAGGAGGTGCTCAGATGGGACGGATGTTCTCCGCCTGCAGGCCCTTGGGGCCCTGTGCGACCTCGAACTCGACGCGCTGGTTCTCCTCGAGCGAGCGGTAGCCGCCCGCCTGGATCGCGGTGTAGTGAGCGAAGACGTCGGCGCCACCCTCATCGGGAGCGATGAAGCCGAAGCCCTTCTCGGAGTTGAACCACTTTACGGTGCCCTGCGTAGCCATGAACTGCCTTCGTGCTGAGGATGCCGAAGCGGCCGCCCCGGCGATTCATACCGTAGCCAAAACGTGTGCGCGCGTCAGCCCCGGTTTCCGATGGTGACGAAAACGTTGCATGCGACAGGCGCGGCCGGGCGGCGCTGACGCCGATGGTGCCGGATGTGGTGCGGCGCTCGCGCGGGTAGCGTTGCCGGATGGCACACGTGGAGCTGCGACCCCTCGACGACGACGACCTCGACGCCGTATTCGAGATGATGCGCGATCAGGATGCCGTCGCGATGGAGGCCTTCACCGCGGACGACCCCGACGACCGCGCGGCGTTCGATGCGTGGATCGCTCGCGAGCGGGACGCCGAGGACGTGGCCCTGTTCGTCGTGACCGAGAAAGGTGGGTTCGCCGGAACGGCGGCGGCCTTCTCGGTCGATGAGGACCGCGAGGTGAGCTTCTGGATCGCGCGTCACGCGTGGGGCCGCGGTGTGGCGACCGAGGCGTTGCGGCTGCTGATCTCCCGCGAGCCGATCCGGCCGCTGTACGCCCGCGTGGCATCCCACAACGCCGCCGCGATCGCGGTGCTCGAGCGTAACGGCTTCGCCGAGGTGTCGCGGCAGCGCGCCTTCGCCCCCGGTCTCGGCCGTGAGGTCCAAGAACTCCTCTACACACTGGTCCCGGTGCTCGACGGCATCTGACCCCGCCCGCTCGCCGCGCCCCCCGCCCCACCGCTGAGACCACAGCTGGTCGCCGAGACTATGGGAAGTTCCCACCGTCTCGGCGACCAGCTGTCGTTTCACGGTCCGGGGCACGCCCGGGAACGAAGAAGGCCCCCGGGATCCGGGGGCCTTCTTGTCGCTGTGCGCGAGGGGGGACTTGAACCCCCACGCCCTTTCGGGCACTGGCACCTGAAGCCAGCGCGTCTACCTATTCCGCCACTCGCGCGAGCCGCATATTGCACGAACTCAACTTGCCGACGATATCACGTTTTCGCACGCCATTGCCGCGCCTGCCACAGGTCTGAGCCACCGCTGCGCGGCATCCGGACACACCCGGAGGGGGTTTGTGGATGCCGCAAAACCCCCGGGTTTCCGGGCATTCGCTCGGCGAAATCACGTTCTCCCAGCGCAGCCAACTAGCATGTAGCGACCGGTCTGCCTGCCTGAGGAGACGTGTGGGACTACTAGACAGCTTCGAGAAGGGGCTAGAACGCGCCGTCAATGGCGCGTTCGCGAAGACCTTCCGCAGCGGCGTCCAGCCCGTCGAGATCGCATCGGCGCTGCGCGCCGAGCTCGACGCGAAAGCCGCGATCGTCAGCCGCGACCGCATTCTGGCGCCCAACAGCTTCACGGTGCGCCTGGCTCCCAGCGACGAAGAGCGCATGCGTGCGTTCGGTTCCACGCTCGGCGACGAGCTGGACACACTGGTCCACAAGCACGCCCGCTCGCAGGGGTACTCCTTCGCCGGGCCGGTCACGATCGGCATCGTTCGCGATGACCAGCTGTCCACCGGAACGCTCCGGGTGGACTCGCAGAACGCACAGGGCAGCGTCGCCTGGCGCGGCGTGATCGACATCAACGGCACCCGGCACGCACTCGTGAAGGGTCGCACGGTCATCGGCCGCGGCAGCGACGCCGACATCACCATTCCCGATGCCGGCACGAGCCGTAAGCACGTGGAGATCCTCTGGGACGGTGAGCGCGCCATGGTGCGCGACCTCGGGTCGACCAACGGCACGAAGCTCGACGGCCAGCGGGTCGCCGAGGCGCCCCTGCCCCCCGACTCGACCGTGACGATCGGCCGCACCGACATCGTCTTCCGCGTCGTCGCGCAGGCCCAGCCGCCGCGACCGTCGCGCCCGGCATCCGATGCCACCCGCGCATTCGACGTGCGAGGAGGCGCCGGTGAGTGAACTGACCCTGCTGCTGCTGCGCATCGGCTTTCTCGTGCTGCTGTGGTTCTTCGTCTTCGCGGTCATCTATTCGCTGCGCGCCGACCTGTTCGGCGTGAAGGTGCGAAAGCTCCCCGAGCCGGCTGCCGCCGGATCAGCCCCGACCGCCGGACCCAGCGACCTCACCGCCCCGGTCACGAAGCGCCCCGCCGCCTCCCCCTCCCCGAAGTCCGGCGGGCCGGCAACCACCGGCACCGTCAGCCGCATCGTCATCACGAGCGGGCCGAAGACGGGCCTGGAGCTGCCGTTGGGCAACGAACCTCTCACGATCGGCCGCTCCAGCGAGTCGGGCCTGGTCATCCGCGACGACTACACCTCCAGCCACCACGCCCGCCTGGTGCTGTGGGGCGACCGATGGATGATCCAAGACCTCGACTCCACCAACGGCACCTGGCACGACGGGCAGCGCGTGGCCGCACCCGTGCCGATCAAGGTGGGCGCACCGATCAAGGTCGGCGCGACGACCTTCGAGCTGCGGAAGTAGCGGAACGTCTGCTGATGGTCTTCCAGGGCTCGAGCGTGGCGATCTCGCACACCGGCAAGGTGCGCTCCAACAACCAGGACTCCGGATATGCCGGATCGAACCTGTTCGCCGTGGCCGACGGCATGGGCGGGCACGCCGGCGGAGACGTGGCCTCGAGCATCGCGATCAACCGCCTCGCGGCCCTCGATCACACCTATGACACGCCATCGGATGCCGAGCGGGCGCTGCGCGACGCCATCGCCGACACCGCGTCGCGACTGATCGAGACCGTCAAGGCCCAGCCGGAGCTGGCGGGGCTCGGCACCACCGTCAGTGCCCTGGTCATGGTCGACGACTACGCGGTGCTGGCCCACATCGGCGACTCCCGGGTCTACCTGTACCGCGACGACACGCTGACCCAGATCACCACCGACCACACGTTCGTGCAGCGGCTGGTGGACTCCGGACGCATCACGCCGGAGGAGGCGCGGTACCACCCCCGCCGTTCGGTGCTGATGCGCGTGCTCGGCGACACCGACGCCGACCCCGAGCTCGACACGTTCATCATGCCCACCCAGCCGGGCGACCGCTGGCTGCTGTGCTCCGATGGCCTGTCGGGCGTGGTCGATGAGGCTCACACCGCCAAGGCGCTCGGTCAGGGCCTGCCGCCCGGCCGCACGGCCGACATCCTGCTGCGTCAAGCGCTCGACGGCGGCGCGCCGGACAACGTCACCATCGTGCTGGTGGATGTGGGTGGTCAGCACCCCGTCTTCATCGGCACCCCCACGATCGTCGGCTCCGCCACCAACCCGACCGGCGTCGAAGTCCCCGCCGCCCGGCCCACCCGCGCCGGCTGGCTGCACGCCGCCCGGCAGGCCGCGAACGACCCCACCCACTTCGAGCCGGCCGCGGAGTTCCTCGAGGAACTCATCGAAGAGGACCGCCGCCGGGCGCGCAGTCGCCGGATCTGGTGGGTCATCGCCCTCGTCGGCGTGTTGATCGTCATCGCCGGCGGCCTGTTCGCGGGATACTCCTGGACCCAGACGAGGTACTTCGTCGGCACCGACGACGACACCGTGGTGGTGTACCGCGGCATCCAGCAGAGCATCGGCCCCATCTCGCTGTCCACTCGATATACCGACACCGGCATAGACCTGGACGACCTGCCCGGCTTCGTGCGGGACAGCGTGGAACAGACCATCTCCGCCGCGTCACTGGCCGACGCGCAGCGCATCGTCTCGCAGTTGCGGGACACCGCGGAAGGCACCCTATGAGCACGCCCACCGAGGTGCAGGCCGACACCACCGTCATCCGCGCGCTGAAGAAGCTGCGGTTGCCGCAGACGCAGCGCAACCGCGAGCTGTGGCTGCTGCTGTTCGCGTTCGTCATCAACGCTGCCGCCGTCGCGCTGGTGCAGCTGGGCGTGAGCGGCGTCATCGACGCGACGTTCCTGATCTACTGCGGCGGCCTGACCGCCCTCGCGCTGGCACTGCACATCGTGCTGCGTCTGGTCGCGCGGGATGCCGACCCGTTCGTCGTCCCCATCGCCACCGTGCTCACCGGGCTCGGCATCGCGATGATCTACCGCATCGACCTGTACTGGGACACCCACGGCTGGGCGGCCACCTCCACCCGTCAGCTGGCGTGGGCGGCGATCGCCCTGGTCGGCGCGGTGGCCATCGTCATCGCGCTGCGCAACTACCGCGTGCTTTTCCGCTACACCTACCTGTTCGGGTTGCTCGGCATCCTGCTCATGCTGCTGCCGATCGTCCCGGGCCTGGGTGCGGATGCCAATGCGGACGTCTGGGTGGATCTGGGCATCTTCTCCTTCCAGCCCGGCGAGCTGGCCAAGATCGCGCTGGCGATCTTCTTCGCCGGCTACCTGGTGCGCACCCGGGAGGCGCTGACCTCGGTCGGCACCCGCTTCCTCGGGATCACCTGGCCACGGGCGCGCGAACTCGGCCCGCTGCTGGTGATCTGGCTTGCGTCGCTGGGGATCATCGTGCTGCAGCGCGACCTCGGCACCGGGCTGCTCATCTTCGGCATGTTCGTCGCGATGCTCTACGTCGCCACGGGCAAGACCAGCTGGGTACTCATCGGCGTGGTCCTCGCCGCCGGCGGCGCCTTCCTCGCCTCCCGCGTGCTGCCGTACGTCGGCGGCCGGTTCGAGAACTGGCTCAACGCCTTCGACCCCGAGCTGTACGAGGCCGGCGCCGGCACCTACCAGCTGGCCAACGGCATCTTCGGGCTCGCCCAGGGCGGTCTCGTCGGCACCGGACTCGGCCAGGGACGCCCGTGGCTGACCCCGCTGTCGCAGAGCGACTACATCTTCCCGAGCCTCGGTGAGGAACTGGGTCTCATCGGCGTGTTCGCGATCCTGTGCCTGTACATGGTCTTCACCAGCCGCGGCATCCGCATCGGCCTGGCCGGTCAGGACGACTTCGGCAAGCTGCTGGCCACCGGTTTGTCGTTCACCCTCGCACTGCAGGTGTTCATCATGGTCGGCGGCGTCACCCGCATCATCCCGCTGACGGGCCTGACGACGCCGTTCCTCGCCGCGGGCGGCTCCTCCCTCATCGCGAACTGGATCATCGTGGCCTTGCTGCTGCGCATCTCGGATGCCGTGCGCAGCCGTCCCCGGGTGGTGATCGGCTGATATGACGAAAGAACTGCGCAGGCTCAGCATCCTGGTGCTGGCGATGTTCCTGGCGATGTTCGCCTCGACCAGCGTCATCCAGGTGGTGCAGGCCGATGCGCTGGGTGAGAACCCGCTCAACCGCCGCGCGCTGTACGACACGTTCGAGGTGCAGCGGGGATCGATCATTGCCAGCGGCACCGCGATCGCCTCGTCGGTGCCCAGCGACGACCTGTACAGCTGGCAGCGGGTGTACACCGACGCCGACATGTGGGCACCGGTCACCGGCTGGATCAACCCCGTGCTGGCGTCGGCGACGGGCATGGAGCTCGCGATGAACCAGGAACTCAGCGGCACCGCCGACTCGCAGTTCCTCTCCCGCATCGAGCAGATCGTCAGCGGGCAGCAGCCCCGCGGATCGAACGTCGTGCTCTCCCTGGATGCCGCCGTGCAGCGTGCCGCCTACGACGCGCTGGGCGACCTGCAGGGCGCCGTCGTGGCGATTGAACCGGCCACCGGGCGCATCCTGGCGATGGTGTCCAGTCCCAGCTTCGACACCAATCCGCTCGCCTCCCACAACGGCGAAGCCGCCGAGGCGGCATACACGGCGCTCGAGGAAGACCCCCTCGATCCCCTCGACAACCGCGCGATCGCGGGTGCACTCAACCCGCCCGGCTCCACGTTCAAGCTCGTCGTCGCCTCCGCGGCGCTGGCCACCGGCGAGTGGACCGCGCAGTCGACGCTGCCCAATCCGCCCACCTACACGCTCCCGCAGTCCTCCAGCATCGTGCGCAACGCCGGGGGCGACACCTGCGGCGGCGGCGAGACGGTCACGATCGCCGACGCCCTGCGGCTGAGCTGCAACGTCGCGTTCGCCCAGCTCGCGGTGCTGCTGGGTGAGGACGTCATCCGGGAAGAGGCCGAGAAGTACGGCTTCAACACGTCGTTCACGATGCCACTGGTCTCCACGGCCTCGACCTACCCGCGTGGCCTGAGCGACGCCGAAACGGCTCTCACCGGATTCGGCCAGGGCGACGTGCGAGCCACGCCCCTGCAGATGGCCATGGTTTCCGCCGGTATCGCCAACGAAGGGATCGTGATGAACCCGCGCATGGTGGATTCCGTCATCGCCGCCGACCTCACCGAACAACAACGATTCGATGACACCGAGTTCGGTCGCGCCGTGTCCGCGGACATCGCGGAGTCGATGACTGCGATGATGGTCGCCAACGTCCAATCGGGTGTGGCCAGCGGTGCAACAATAGACGGCGTAGACGTGGCCGGGAAGACCGGCACCGCGGAGAACGGGGTGGACGATCCCTACACGCTGTGGTTCACCGGATTCGCTCCGGCGGATGACCCTCGGGTCGCCGTCGCCGTCGTCGTCGAAAACGGGGGCGGGCTGGGTCAGTCAGGCAGCAGCAACAGGATCGCGGCTCCGATCGCGGCAAAGGTCATGGAGGCGGTGCTGAGCAGATGAGACCGACGCAAGGGGTGACCTTCGGCGGCCGTTACGAACTGGACTCGCGGATCGCGATCGGCGGCATGGGCGAGGTGTGGGAGGCAACCGACCACGTCATCGGCCGTACCGTCGCCATCAAGATCCTCAAAGACGAGTACATGGGCGACCCCGGCTTCCTCGAGCGTTTCCGCGCCGAGGCTCGGCACGCGGCCCTCGTCAACCATGAGGGCATTGCGAGCGTCTTCGACTACGGCGAGGAGAACGGCAGCGCCTTCCTCGTCATGGAGCTCGTGCCGGGTGAGGCCCTGTCGACCATCCTCGAGCGCGAAGGGTCGCTGTCCACCGACAAGACCCTCGACATCGTGGCGCAGACCTCGCTCGCACTGCAGGCCGCGCACGCCGCGGGCCTCGTGCACCGCGACATCAAGCCGGGAAACCTGCTCATCACGCCCGACGGTCGGGTCAAGATCACCGACTTCGGCATCGCCCGCATCGCCGACCAGGTGCCGCTGACGGCCACGGGTCAGGTCATGGGCACGGTGCAGTACCTCTCCCCGGAGCAGGCCTCGGGACACTCGGCGACTCCGGCGACCGACGTCTACTCGCTGGGAATCGTCGCCTACGAATGCCTCGCCGGCAAGCGGCCCTTCACGGGCGAGTCGCAGGTGGCCATCGCGATGGCCCAGATCAACGAGCAGCCGCCGCCGCTGCCGCCGACGGTCGAAGTCCCGGTGCGCAACCTCGTCCTGGCCATGATCGCCAAGAAGCCCGATGAGCGCCCCGCCACCGCCTCCGCCGTCGCCCGCGCCGCCACGGCGCTGCGTCGCGGCGACATCGCCGCCGCCGCGGCCGCCGTGCCCGCCATCACCGGCGGCGCAGCCGTGGACGAGGTCACGCAACTGCTCACGCCGGGGCTGTCGACACAGGATGCCACCCGCATCCTCCCCGCCACCGCCGCGATGGACGGCGTCGACGGCGAGGGCGAGCCCACCGAGGGCAAACCCAAGCGCAAACGCAGCCCGTGGACCTGGCCGCTGATCGCCCTCATCGCACTGCTGGTGCTTGTGCTGGGCGGCACGGTGTGGGCGCTGCTGGCCGGCCAGGAGCCGGAGCCGGCTCCCAGTACCTCGTCGGCCGCTCCGACCCCCCGCGATACGCCCACCACCGAGCCCAGTCCCGACACGGTGAACGTCTCGGCATCCGATCTCGAAGGCCTCACGTGTGAGGAGGCCTCGGCCGTCCTCGACGAGCTGGGACTCGGGGCGCGCTGCGTCACCGGCGACGCCGCACCCGACGAGGGCAGCCAGGGGCTCGTCTACCGGGTGAACCCCACCGCGAACGTGCCGGTGGGCACGGTGATCGAACTCACCGTCTACGGTGACCAGGTGCCGCTCGAGGCGCCCGCCGCGCCCAGCCTGCCCGCCACGGTCGACGCCGGCAGCACGGTGCGGGTCAGCTGGCCCGGGTACTCCTGCCCGTCCGGTCAGGGCAGCGTCAGCTCGTACAACCTCTCCGCCACCAACGCCGTATTCCCCGTCAGCGGGCAATCCACGGCACCGTTCGGCGGCGGTGAACGTGCCGGCGACCTGCAGATCACCGGCGGGAGCGGCCAGACCGTCATCGTCACCTACACCGTCACCTGCTCCGGCGGCAGCGCCGGCCAGCGCGTCACCGGCACCTCCGGCGAGGCCGTCGCCCAGATTCAGGCAGTGGTCACCCCCAGCCCTGAGCCCACCGGCGGCGCCGAGCCCGAAGAAGACAACACCCCCGGCGGCTGACCCGCCCCGCCCAGGTTGGGCTGGGCGGGTCGACTAGGCTGGTTCTCTACCCAGGGGGGATGTCTGTGTCAGCTGAGCCGCGCGTGCTTTCCGGTCGCTATCGCATCGACGAACTCATCGGACGTGGCGGGATGGCACGCGTCTATCGCGGCTACGACCTCACCCTGGGACGGCCGGTCGCGATCAAGATCCTCAAGCGCGACCTCGCCGAAGACAGCGCGTTCCGCACCCGCTTCCGCCTTGAGGCGCAGGCCGCGTCGCGCATGTCCCACCCCACGATCGTGCGGGTCTACGACGCCGGCGAGGACTCCGAGACGGATGCGGATGGCTCGGTGCACCCGGTTCCGTACATCGTCATGGAGCTCGTGCAGGGCGCGCTGCTGAAGGACCTCATCGCCGACGGTCCGTTGCCGGCGACCACTGCGGTGCGCTACGTCGACGGCATCCTCGAGGCGCTGGAGTACTCGCACCGTGCGGGAGTCGTGCACCGCGACATCAAACCGGGCAACGTCATGGTCACCGATGCCGGCCAGGTGAAGGTGATGGACTTCGGCATCGCCCGTGCCGTCTCCGACTCCTCCTCGACCGTCGCCGACACCACCGCGATCCTCGGCACCGCGGCGTACTTCTCGCCCGAGCAGGCCAAGGGTGAGCCCGTCGACGCCCGTGCCGATGTCTACTCGACGGGGGTCGTGCTCTACGAGCTGCTCACCGGCCGTCAGCCGTTCCGCGGCGAGACCCCGGTGGCCGTTGCCTACCAGCACGTCAGCGAGACGCCGGTGCCGCCCAGCGAGGTCAACCCCGACGTGCCACGCGGACTCGATGCGGTGGTGCTGCGCGCGCTCGCGAAGGATCCCTTCCAGCGCTTTCAGGATGCCGCGGGATTCCGTGAGGCCCTCGACGCCACCGTTGACGGCAAGACGCCCTCCAAGCGTCAGGTCGGCGCGCTGACCAACCAGCTCTACGGTCCGGACCCCCGCCAGGCACAGGACACCGCCCGGTCGCTGCGGCAGCTGAGCACCGACACCACGATGACCCGCACCCAGTCCGGTCCCCCGGTGGCGTGGATCTGGGCGGGCGTCGCGCTGCTGGCGGTCCTGCTCGTCTCGGTGTTGTTCTGGGTCGTGACGATCCAGCCGGGTTCCAGTGTCCCCGACAACGCGCGGATCGTGCCCGACGTCGTGGACATGGCCTACGACCGGGCCGAGGAGCTGCTGGTCGCCGAGGAACTCGAGCCCGACCGGATCGAAGAGGCCAGCGACGACATCGCGGCAGGCAACGTCATCCGCACCGAACCGCAGGCTGGCACATCGATGGCCATCGGCGAGAAGGTCAACGTGTACGTCTCCACCGGAATCGAGACCACTTCGGTGCCGCCCCTCGTCGGGCTGGACCGCGCTGCGGCCGAGCAGGCGCTCACCGCGGCGGGATTGCGGATGGGGATCGTGACCGCCCGCAATGATCCCGCCGCTGCCGAGGGTTTCGTGCTCTCCGCCTCGCAGCCCGAGGGGACCCAGGTCCCCACGGGCACCGCGGTGGACCTCGAGGTTGCCACCGGCCGGGTCACGCTGGTCGACGTGTCCGGGTACCGACTGGACGCGGCGGTGCGCGAACTCGAATCAGACGAGATGCAGTTCACCGTCGTGACCGTCGAAGACCCCTCCTGCCCCGCGACGCCGGGAGAGCCCACCGTGGCCAGGCAGTCCGTCGCCCCCGGCGACGTGCCGATCCATTCGACGGTGGAACTGACCTACTGCACCGGCGAGTAGCCCGCCCCGCCCCGGTGGGGCCGTAGCTGCGACCCACGGGCGGCGGCACCACCCACGCCCACGCGCTCGAGCCAATTGCCCAGCAGCCGATAGCCGCCCTCGGTGAGCACGCTCTCCGGGTGGAACTGCACGCCGTCGATCGGCAGCGTGCGGTGCGTCACTCCCATCACCACCCCGGTCTCCGTGCGGGCGGCCACGATGAGCTCGGCGGGGAGGGTACCGGCGACGATCGCGAGCGAGTGGTACCTGCCTGCGACGAACGGAGCAGGCAGTCCGGCGTAGAGCGGTCCACCATCGTGGTGGACATCGCTGGTCATGCCGTGCATGAGTTCGGGGGCGTGGGTCACTGTCGCCCCGAACGCCTCTCCGATCGCCTGGTGACCCAGGCACACTCCGAGCAGCGGCATCCGTCGCTCGGCCGCCGCGTGGACGACGGCGATGGACGCGCCGGCGCGGGCGGGCGTGCCGGGGCCGGGCGAGATGAGCACTCCGTCGTATCCGGCGATGGCGGCGGCGGGGTCGATGATCTCATCGGCCTCGACGACGGATGCCATCGCTCCCAACTCCCCCAGGTAGCCGACCAGGGTGTGCACGAAGCTGTCGTGGTTGTCCACGACGAGCACGCGAGTCATCCGACGGTGACGTCCTCCGGGGTGAGCATGGCGCCGACCCACGGAAAGACGTAGAAGAACAGCCCGTACAGCACACCGGCGGCCAGCAGCAGCAGGATGAGGGTGCGGATCCACCAGGGGCCGGGCAGAACCCGCCACAGCGCTGCATACATCAGGCTTCTCCTGCCAGGGTGAGGGATTCAGGTTCGCCCTGGTCGCGCGGGGTGAACGATTCGTACACCGCATACGCGGCGATGCGCTCGTCGGTCGACCACATCGGACTGCACGTGGTCAGCGTCAGGTAGCGCCCGTCGGGGGCCACACCGACCTGCTGCGGCACGGGTTCGAGCACCGCGACTTCGCTGGGGCGGACGTACTCGAGGTTGCGGAAGCGGTAGGTGAACCAGCCGTCGGGCGTCTCGATCACGATCGCGTCGCCGATCCGCAGCGAGGGGACATGCTCGAATGGGGCGCCGTGGGTGTAGCGGTGCGCGGCCAGTGCGACGTTACCGACGGCGCCGGGCATCGCGGTGTTCGGGTAGTGGCCGATCCCGATGGGGTCGAGCACTCGTGACTTGCTGGTCCCTTCGGCCACCGGGAACACCCAGCCGTCGCCGAAGCGCGGGATGTGCAACGTGGCGAACACCTCGGCGTTGCCGACTTGCGCCGGCACGATGGGCTCGGCCGGTGCGGGTTCCGCTGCGGCCTCCGGCTCGGGGGTCGCCGGCTGCGGCTGAGCCTGTTCCGACCACTGCCGGCTCAGCTCGCGTGCCTCGGTCTGCCGCTCGCCGGCGATGATCGCGTCGCCGATCCACATCTGCCACGCGACGTACAGCAGCACGATCACGCCGAGGGTGATGAGGATCTCCCCGAGCACCCCGAAGACGTTCACCGGGCGCCGGCTGTCGGCCGGGCGGCGGCGCGTGCGAAGCGCTACGGAAGTCTCGGGCACATCTGCATCCTAACGAGGCAGGGTGGGACGGCGCTGGACGCTAAACTGGCCCGCATGGCACCTTCCGAAAACGGCGGCGACTCGGTCACCGAACGCAGCGAGGGCGACGCGACCCCCAACCCCGTCTGGTTCAAGCCCATCATGTTCGGGCTGATGCTGTTGGGCCTGGTGTGGGTGCTCGTCTTCTACCTGAGCAGCATGCAGTACCCGATCCCCGGCATCGACGCCTGGAACCTTGTGATCGGCTTCGGCATCGCCTTCATCGGCTTCCTGATGACGACGCGCTGGCGCTGATTCACCCCTCCACAGGTCGTCCCGCACCTGTGAATTACACCGGTGTGATTCATCCCCAGGCTGGGGATGAATCTGTGGATAACTTTCAGCCGTAGACCAGCACCGGCACAACGAGCAGTGCGAGAAGCCCCCCGGCGACCGCGATGAGCAGCCAGATCTGGCTGCGCCGCTGGCGTACCGCGCGCGTGCGCGCAAAGATGAGCCCGACCAGCGCGCCCACGAGGCCGCCGCCGATGTGGGCCTGCCATGAGATTCCCGAACCAGGCAGGAACGTGATCACGAGGTTGAGCCCCAGCAGGATCGCGATCGCGGTGACGTTGACGCCCAAGTGACGCCCGATCACGAACATCGCGCCCAGCAGGCCCCAGACCGCGCCCGAGGCACCCACGACCCACGTACCGGGTGCAAGCAACGCCACCAGCACCGATCCGCCCAGCCCGCTGAGCGCGTAGAGCGCAAGGAAGCGCCCGCGCCCCAGGAGGGGCTCGAGGCTCCGGCCCAGCGCCCACAGCGCCAGCATGTTCAGCAGCAGATGCCAGACACCCGCGTGCACAAGCGTCACCGTGAGCAGACGCCACGGCTGGAAACCCGGTCCGGGGAACAGGAATGCGCTGTTGAACGCCAGGTACGTGGACACCACGCCGCCGATACCGGGGATCATCGCGATGAGCGACACCACCGACGTGACGATCAGGAGCGCATAGGTCGCCAGCGGCCGCGTATCGGTGGACGTGGACTGCCACCGCGCCTTACGGCGCGATGGCATCCGCGTCACTTTCGCCGACTGCTGCTGATCGCGCAGGCACTCCGGGCAGATCACTCCGACCGGCATCTGCGTTTGGCATTCCGGGCAGATCGTCCGCAGACACCGCTGGCACAGCACGAAGCTCTGCCGGTCCGGATGCCGGTAGCAGAAATTCTCCGGATTGGTGCGGAAGTCCGCGGAAGTCACGATCGGGTTGTCAGACGGCGGTGACGTCGATCGAGGAGATCACAACCGGCTCGATGGGGCGGTCGCCGCCTGCCGTCGGAACCTTCGCGATCGCGTCGACGACGGCACGGGAGGCATCGTCGGCGACCTCGCCGAAGATGGTGTGCTTGCCGTTGAGCCACGGGGTGGGGTCGGTCGTGATGAAGAACTGCGAGCCGTTGGTGCCCTCGGCCTTGCCGGTGATCGCGTTACGGCGGAGCCCCGCGTTGGCCATGGCCAGGATGTAGGGCTTGCCGAAGTCCAGCTCGGGGTGGATCTCGTCGTTGAACGTGTAGCCGGGGCCGCCCACGCCCTGACCGAGGGGGTCGCCGCCCTGGATCATGAAGCCGGGGATGATGCGATGGAAGATGACGTCGCTGTACAGCGGGCCCTCGCCCGGCTTGCCGGTAGCCGGGTCGGTCCACGACCCGGTGCCGTCGGCGAGGCCGACGAAGTTCTGCACCGTGCGAGGTGCGTGGTCTCCGAAGAGATTGACGACGATGTCGCCATGGTTGGTGTGCAAGGTCGCGACCGCAGTGGGGAGTGCCATGTTGTACATTCTCGCAGAGTTATGCGCAACCCCTCCCGCCCAGGGGCAGGTCTGGCAAGATAAGGAGAAACGTCCCCGAGCGAAAAGGGAGGGCCCCTCGTGAGCCTCAGCCGCAAACGCAAGAAGGAACTCCGCAAGCTCCAGCAACAGGCCAACACGCTGTGGGAGTCGCAGCAGGTACTGGTTGGTGAGGCGGCACACGTCGCCAAGGAAGCGAGCCGTCAGCTCGGAAAGTACAACCGCGAGCAGGTCCTGCCGGCGATCAACACTGCCTACGGCCACTACGCAGCGCCGTACGTCACCAAGGCCGCGACCGTTTCGCGCAGCGTCCTCAACGACAAGGTGGTCCCCGCCGCCGGCGCCGTCGTCGGCTCCGCGATGTCGGTGTGGGATGCCGCGAACGACACCCGATCCCGCGTGGCCGCAGGTCGTGGTTTCGCCGCCCCCGACGTGGCGAAGTACTCCAAGAAGGCCGACAAGTACAGCAAGGATGCGGCGAAGAAGATCGCCAAGAAGCTGTCTGTCGTGGCCCCCGAGCCGAAGAAGAGCGTCAGCGCCGGTGGCGTCATCGCCATCATCCTGGGCGCTGCTGCGGCACTGGGCATCGTCTACGCCGCGTGGCAGACGCTGCGCGCCGACGACGAGCTGTGGGTGGCCGACGACCCGCTGAGCGCACCCGACGCTTGACGAGTCTCCCCGACGGTCTTTCTCGAGCCCGCGACGCCGCACAGGCGCGCGGGCTCGAGGTGTCTTTCCGGGAGCGTCCGGCCGCGCACAGCCTCCCCGAGGCGGCAGCCCTGCTGGGCCTGACCCCCGCGGACATCGTGAAGACCCTCGTGGTGGGGCGCAGCAACGACACGTATCTGTTCGTGCTCATCCCTGGGGACCGCGCGATCTCGTGGCCGAAGTTGCGCTCCGTCGTGGGCGTCAACCGGCTGCGCCTGCCGGATGCCGAGCACGCCTTGGCCGCCACCGGATACCAGCGCGGCACCATCGTGCCCATCGGCAGCACGACGGACTGGCCGGTGTTCGCGGACGAGCGCATCGTCGGCAAACACATCGCCATGGGTGCCGGCGCGCCCGGTTACAGCCTGTTCGTCGATGCCGACGCGCTCATCGCCGCCTATCAGGCCACCGTGGCCGACATCTCCACCGAGCTGGCTGCGGCATCCGTCAGCTGAGCTGAGCCATCTTCAGCGCGATGTCCACGAGCTTCACGCGCTGCAGGAGCCACACCCCGGCCAGCGGGAACCACTCGGCACGGTCAGTGGAACCATCCACCTCGTCGCGCAGCCGGCCCCCGGTGATGCGGGCGCTGTAGACGATGCGCAGCGTGTGCAGCGGACCCTCCCCCTCGGCGATGCGTCGGGAGGCCGGGATGACACGCGAGTGGATGCCAAGGACGGGCCCGACCGCGACGCGGTAGCCGGTCTCCTCGCGCACCTCGCGCCGCACGGCGTGCTCGGGGTCCTCGCCGTCCTCCAGGCCGCCACCGGGCATGGTCCAGCCGGAGTGGCCGTTCTGGTTCCAGTGGGCAAGCAGGACGCGCTCGTCGTCATCGGTGATGACGGCGTAGGCGGCGATCCGCATGTCCATGTCTGTGACTCTACCGAGCGGGGCGACATGGGCCTGGTGTCCGCGCCCACCGCCACAACTTCGGCGAACGTCACAACTTCGGACCATCCGGCCCCGCGGCATCCGAAGGACTGCCGATCTCCGAAGAACCGGTGCGCCGTCGCGGCAGTGCGAAGCCGGAAAACCGAAAAGCGCCGCCCGAGGGCGACGCTTTTCGAACTGTGGAGCCTAGGAGATTCGAACTCCTGACATCCTGCTGCCATTGCAGCAAGCAGAGGGGTGGAACCTCCCGTAGAGCAGCGGAATTCTCGTAGTTCTGACGGGCACATTCGCGGTTCGAAGACGGGAGTGCTTGATAACCGCTTGAATTCACGATGGCCCACTCATGGGGAGATGATTGGGTTGCGGGCCGGCCTAAGACCGCCCTGCATGTAGGGTTGTGCGCCTCCACCGGATACCACCGCGAGTTGAAGGATCGAGCGCAGGACTTCAGCTAGGACCCTACAAGCTCGATGGTCCGACTTCCCCGCCGTCAATCGTTCGACGCTGTTGGAGTTCCTCGCGCACCGTTGTCATCACCGTCGCGATTTGGTCCCGCACCGCCTCGCTCGGCGGGGCGCCGGGGGCGAGTAATTGCAGTAGGAACCCTTCAGTCGACTCGGTTCTTCGCGTGGCCCGAAGCACAACTGGGTTCTCATCGTCATCTACATAGACAGCAGAGCCCAGCACCCATTCATCCGGATCGTGCAGCCGCCAGAGTCTCAGCCCGAGACGATTGTCGAGGATGTCCGCGACCGTTTCAGTGATGGGCGCGGCGGAGTCAAGCAGAGTGACTAGGCGATCCGGGCCGATCCGCAGGTCTTGCGCTCCGACGCGTGAATGAACACCCTGCCCTAGCTTGTCTGCTACGAGTTCCGGATATCCGCCGCCGCCCCGTAGGCGCTCTTGCTCCAGGAGCTGCTGCTCCCAGTCAGCCAGCGACTCCGAGTCGGCGACCCCCTCGGTGGGCTGGTGACGCTGGATCAGGCCCTCGGCGGCAGCGTCGGCGATCACGCGGGTCAGCAGGCCCACCGCGCGGGCGGCGGCTTCGTTGCCGGGGATCGGGTACTGGAACTCGTCCGGGTCGGCGTCGATGTCCAGGATGCCGATCACCGGGATGCCGAGCTTGCGCGCCTCGTCGATGGCGAGGTGCTCGCGCTTGGCGCCTACGACCCAGATAGCCGACGGGGTCTTCTGAAGGTTGCGGATACCGCCGAGCGACTTGTGCAGCTTGTCCAGCTCACGCTTCTTGTGAAGGAGTTCCTTCTTGGTGAAGCCGCTGTTGGCGGGGGTCTCGTAGTCGAGCTCTTCGAGCTCCTTCATACGAGCCAGACGCTTGGAGATGCTGGTGAAGTTGGTCAGCAGACCACCGAACCAGCGCTGGTTGACGTAGGGCTGGCCGACGCGGGTCGCCTGCTCGGCGATGACTTCCTGAGCCTGCTTCTTGGTACCGACGAAGAGGATCGTGCCGCCGTCGGCGACGGTCTCCCTGACGAATTCGTACGCCCTGTCGATGTAGCGGAGCGACTGCTGCAGGTCGACGAGGTGGATGCCGTTGAGCTCGGTCAGGATGCGCCCGGTCGGACTGCGCCCACCCGGTGGGATCCACCGGAAACTCTGATGCCCGAATCGGTTGCCCCTCTTCTGCGCCAGGAGGAGAGACGCCACCTCGGTGTAGCGGCTCGCTACTATCTCTGCCGCTTCCTCTTCCTCGGCCATCTTCAATTTCCCTTTGGGGTTTGGAGGATCCAGTCCTCGTCATCACGGAAGTGGCTGCTCAGCCCGCCGGTGCTCTCCCTCGTGTCGGGCGGCCCACTACTTGAGAACAGGGCGAGCGTCACTGATCGTCCCAGATCGCGACTCGCGCGCTCGGCCCATGCAGACAGGTACAGCAGGTGATTCGCGACGTACACCTTCTCCACGAAGTTGTACGAACGATTGCTTACGCGCAGATCCTTCTCATCGGCTTCCGCAATGGAGAAGTTCTCGCGGATGGACTTACGGATTAGTTTGATGAGAGCGTTACTTGAGACCTGCACGTCGTAGTCACTGGGACATCCATCGATGCCCAGGACATACATAACGTCAAATGGGCGCGCCTCCGGGCGCGGTTGCCCTTCCGGCCACTGCTTCGCCACCGTCTCGTGGATGCTGTCAAGCGTGGGGTTGGGCGCTTCGGCCCCTCGGCTGTCCAGGTACGCCTGATAGATCGAGGCTCGTGAGTAGACCATCGCCTTGTGCTCACCAGAAAAGAACCGCACTGAGCTGCCCTGGATCCGAACATCGGCATCGTTGACGCCCTCTCGTTCGAGCGCCGCAAACAGGCCATGAACGAACCGAAGATACAGGTCCGCGGACATTCCGAGGGGGTACTGGCCCTCCGTCACGGCTCGGACGCTTTCAATCGGTATGCCCAGAAAATCGAGGTCACCCTTCGTGACCTGATAGCCGCGGTGGTCCAGCAGCTTTGGAACCGTATCCACTGCATCCATCCCCATGCGCCGAGGATAGTGGCGCCACGTAGGCCAGCACTACCACGACTTCGACCTGCGGTCTGGCGCCCCGCGCTCACCGTGGGGTGGTGGTGGCCTCCGCCTGCGGAAGGGATGAATCATCCGCAGCAAGGGCGCTGCGGCGACCCGACGTCGGTGAAGGGTCGTCGGTGGGTGGGAAGATCACTGCGAGCCGGTGCAAAGCTCTCGACCTGATCCACCAGCGGCTGTATCGGACGTGGCGCCGCTCATTCGGCGGTCGACAGGCAGAGCGACTCGTGCACGCCGGCAGCTCTACCTCGCGCTCATTCGCCCGGTACCGCTGGAACTCCCGTCGACGTTCCACCCTCACGCCGCGCATGGCGGTGCCATGACCACTGCGATTCTCTTGAGCGCCACCGTGACTGCGCACCCACTGTTCACCGCGGGAGAGCGCCTCGAACTCGAGGCGGCCTGGCCTGGCCCGGTGCACGGAGCCCAGGGTTCGGAACATCGTGCGCAGCAGGCCGGGGTCAGAATGCAACCGCACCTCATCGCATACCGCTTGTTGACGCGCCATGGTCACCGATACGAGCGGCTCGCCGTCGTGCACTCAGGCGCCGTCTCGCAGCGCGCGCTCTTGCGGGACTTTCCGCACGTCGAAATCGTCGAGGTGGTGGTCGATGCGGACACCTATACGGCCAAGGCCATACTGCTCGCGGTGGCAGTGGCGCTCTCGCATCCAGCAGAGACACATTGGTGACGCATGTCCCACCATGAGCAATCTGGATGTCCAGGGCGCGGCCGAATCGCCCCGCCGCACCGCGTGCGCATCCAGGTCTGCACTGAGTCTGTGACGTCGCTTGCATAGTGCCAAATCGGCGAGTCGGCGGCGTCGCGCTGCCGCAGCCGCAAGTGAACTCGACGTTGGCGGTGCGGCGCGCGTTCGTGTCGGACCATGCAGATAACCTGACATCGTGCCCGCCAACCCGCCCTACGCCGCGTCCGACGTAGACCCAGCGGCGGTTCGGAAGTCTCGCGGCGCCTTCTACACGGATTCCGCCATCGCCAGGCACATCGCAGACTGGGCCGTCCGCAGCGCGGACGACATCATCTTCGAGCCATCGGCGGGCGAGGCCGCCTTTCTCACAGCCGCGGTCGGACGGCTCCGGGAACTCGGGGCCGAGTGTCCGACCGTACGCGGCGTCGAGATTCACGCTCCAGCGGCTTCCGCGGCCCGTCGGCTCATCGCAGACGCCGGCGGTCAGGCGCAGATCAGGGTGTCCGACTTCTTCCGGGTCGAGGCGACGGCGTCCATGGACGCCGTTATTGGCAATCCGCCCTTCGTGCGCTACCAGGAGTGGACAGGCGCGCAACGTGATCGAGCCCGCTTCGCTGCGCTGCAGCAGGGCGTCGGTCTCACCGGCCTTGCTTCTAGTTGGGCACCGTTCGTCGTGCACTCCGCAGCGCACCTCAAACCGGGCGGTCGGCTCGGCATGGTCCTGCCGGCAGAGTTGTTGACCGTCAACTATGCGGCTCCGGTGCGCCGCTTCCTGCTGGAGAACTTCGAGTCTGTCGAGCTCGTGGTATTCGACGAGCAGGTTTTTCCAGACGCCGAGGCCGACACCGTGCTGGTGAAGGCAGCTGGCTGGAAAGGTGCACCTGCGGGCCTCGCCACGCTCCGGCAGACCAGGAACGCCTCGACATTGGTCGAGCTGGAAGCCGGGACGACCTGGACGCCGACCAACCCCGCCGACCGGTGGCTGGCACAGCCGCTTCGCCGAGCCACGATGGACGCCCTCGACGGGGTGCTTGGCCATAGCTTCGGCACGCTCCAGGATCTGGGTGAGACCTCGCTGGGCGCGGTCACTGGCGCGAATCGCTATTTCGCGCTCTCACCGGAACGCGCCCGGCGCCTTGGTATCCCAATGCGCGACCTTGTCAAAATAAGCCCCCCGGGCAGCGCGCACCTCCGCGGCCTCTCGTTCACCGGCACGGCGCGTACACGCCTTGGACAGCGCGGTGAAGCAACTTGGCTCTTGTACCCAAGCAGCAAGCCCGCCGATGCGACGCTGCACTACATCGCAGAGGGCGAGCACACAGGGGTCAATGATGCCTACAAGTGCCGAGTGCGACGACCATGGTGGCGCGTACCGCTCCTGGACGTGCCCGACCTGCTCCTCACCTATATGAACGGCGACACAGTGCGCCTCACACACAACGCAGCGGGTGCTCGCCATCTCAACAGCGTGCATGGCGTGTATCTGCGTGGGGAAGTGCGCGAGATCGCGACGGACGTCCTGCCCATCGCGTCTCTGAACTCCGTCACGTTGCTGGGCGCGGAGCACTCGGGTCGCTCCTACGGCGGAGGCATTTTGAAGATGGAGCCACGCGAGGCGGATGGGTGGTGGATGCCGAGCGCGGCACTGCTACACAAGCACCATGCAGCGCTCGCGGCGCTCAAGCCGCGGGTCCAAAGGATGCTGCAGGCAAAGAACCTGCTCGGGGCCGTTGCGGCGGTCGACGGCGTGCTTCTGGACGGGCTGCTGACCGATCAAGCTCTAACCGCGATCCGAGCGGACCGGCACGATTGGATGAAACGGCGAGTAACGCGAGGTAAGAGTGGCTAAGAGTCAGGATTCGAGCGCTACGCAGGCGTGGGTGCTTTTCGACGAGGTGGTCGCTAGGGCCGCGCCCGGCGGCGAATACACCAATCCTTGGGTCGGGAAGGGCGTCTACAAGCCGGATCTTGCCGTGCTGGAGGATTTGCTCGGCTGTGTGCTGTCGGTAATCCCAGATCCGCTGGACACCCAGTCAGGGGTCGCCGCTCTGGCACTCGACGTATGGCTCGCATATGAGCTGCGGCGCGCCGGGTTCGAGCGGGAGAATGTTTGGCCTCGAGCTACGCGTCCGCGGGTAATTCCACCGGACATTTCCGTCCTGCTGAACGGGCTTCCACAAAGCAAGGAGGCGCCCGAGCTTCGACGTCGCCTGGAAGGGGCACGCCCACCCAAGGGAGTCGTCAGCGCTACCGCGAACATCCTCGGACGCAACTACATCAAGCAAGTGGACGTAGTCATGAGTTCATGGGCAACTGGTCCCGAGATCCTGATTTCGACAAAGCGCATGGACGCGGCTTATGGCAAGAATGCCGCGAACCGCATCGAAGAGGCTAACGGGGACGCGAAGAACCTGAGAGGGCGTCACCCATTGGCTGCGCTCGGGTTCGTCTTCGGGCTGAGTGCTGCGGCGTTCGAGGAAGATCCGAACTCCGCCCACTGGATCGTGGACCAGCTCGAGAAGCTGAACGACGAAAGCGACGCCTACGAGGCCGTGAGCCTGATCGTGCCGAAGTACACCATTCCTCCCTCGGTGCTTAACGAGCGGGAGCGCAAGAGGAAGGCTCGGTCAGCCGCCCGCGCCGGACTCCCTCTTGAAGATCAGCAGGAGACTGAAGCGCTCGTAGAGCCCGGTGCCGACGCTGCAGGCATCGAAGCTGTTCCGTCACCAGTTCCTGACCTCGATGCGAGGCTGCGTAGCCTCCCGAAGGTCAAAGTCGATGAATCCCACGTGCCCGAGCGCCTGCGCCCGGCGACATTTCTTGCGGAGATCGTCACGTTTGTCTTGAAATCGACGCCGATCACTATGCATCGCGAGGCTCGCGTCCGCGGAGGTTGGCGCTACATCGACGCCGACGCTGAAATGGGTTAGTTTCTCGACTTTCCCATCAACATCTCGCTACGTCGCTCCCACGGCTTGAGCACACTCACGCATTCACACCCTCGTAATACCGAGTCGCGCGCCATAACTGCAATACGCTCGGCGGGTGGCACGACGAGGCGTTGGGTGGGTGTGGCCCACCCTCAATGCGGCGTTGCCGATCCTCGGGAGTTTCGCTGCTGCCCAATTCCTTTCGTGGGGGCTACGCGACAAGACGGGGATCAGCGGTTGGCTGTTCCTCGCCAGCGGCACCTGCCTGCTCGTCGCCGTAGGGATCACGATTGCCGGCAAGATCGTTGAGTATCGCCGCGGCGTCACGGCGGATAGGGCCAAACGTGGACTGCTCGTGAAGCTGCGTGACGAGTACATGAAGTGGGCGTCGACCACCGCTGAGATGGCTCGGCAAGTGCACGAGAGGCGGAGCGCGTATCTGGCTCAGGTAGCCGACAGCGCCGCCACCTCCTTGCGCTCCGTCGTTGCCGACCACGTGTCGCGTCCGAGAGCTGTGGTCTACCTGCTGAACCCCGACGACCAGCCGTACCGGATGGAACCAATCGGTCGAAGCGGTCGCGGAGAGAAGCCCAAACCTTTCATCGCCGGCACCCCCCGCGGAGACGCAGCACTAGAGTTCATCGAGAAGCGCACCACTGCGCACTACTCGGATCTGGACAACCGCAAGAATCCCCGACCCGACGGTTACGACGGCACGATGGCCGGCTACAAGACGTTCGTCGCAGCTCCCATCTGGACCGAGACCGGCGTCTACGGCATGGTCACCCTCGATGCTCCGCGGGCCAAGTCGTTCGATGACGGCGACGTCGCACTCGTCGAGCTGACGGCAGAGATGATGGCAATCGCGTTCGAGATCGGCCAGGACGACAACGCTCCGGATCCCAAAGAAATGTCCTGATGCTTGTCACAGGTGTGATCTACACTGAGCCCATGGCGAAGGACAAGTGGAAAATCGTCAAGACATCCGGCGGCTACGGCGTACTGAAGAGCAACGCTGGCGCGAAGGTTTCGAAGTTGACCATTGTGCGTCCCCGCACGACGGAGGCGCCGCGCGCCGGCAGGCTCCGTACCAAGACCGCCCGCTGAAGTTCGCTTAGCTGGCCGTCGATACTGCACGGCGCACCGTTCGCTCCGAGACGCCGAAGATCGCAGCGACCTCGTTGGTCGGACGGCCCTCGCCACGCATGCGGACCACCTCCCGACGCTTAGCATCACTAAGCGCCGCGGGCCTGCCGCCCACACGGCCCCGCGCGCGGGCTGAGGCAAGGCCTTCACGAGTCCTGATCCGGAGTGTCTCCAGTTCCATTTCTGCGACCGCAGCGAGCAGAGTAACGAGCAGCGTGGCCATGGGGCTGCCGTCGAAAACCATCGCCGGCTGGAGGCACCGCACCACGATGCCTCGGCCGTTAAGCTCACGCAGCAGCGATAGCACCTCGACTGTGCGGCGCCCGAGCCGGGACAGCTCGGCAACCAGCACCTCGTCACCGTCCCGGACCCGCAACAGGAGTTCGGCGAGCCCGTCGCGGACTGCGGCATCTCCACTGACGCCGTGCTCGATGACGATGTCGATTTCAGCGACACCCGCAGCGCAGAGCGCGTCTACCTGGCGGTCGAGGGCCTGGCGGTCGAGCGAGGTGCGCGCGAAACCGAAAGAACGACAAGTCATGTTCCCGTCATGCGCGGCGGTCACAAACGTACGTCACTCACGTCCGGTCAAGACGTGCGTTTGTGGCCTATAGCTCCCCGCGGATCGAGGCGAGGCACATCGGCAACCTGCGGCGGACATCGCCGCCGGCCTCAAACCATCGTTTGTGCCACGTTGGTCTGCGGAACTGCAGTCTTGCTCCGCTGGGGCCAGTCAGACCAAAACGCACACGGTCGACCCTCGCTCCGAGCCGTCTACTGGATCCTCACCCACTCGCCGCAGCCACCCTCGACACTGAGCGAGAAGTCCGAAGCAACAACCGTGACCTGCGCCTGGCTCGCCGCCGGGATGAAGTTGTTGTCGATGGTTTCGCCTGCGGCGTCGAGGCGCGCCCAGTAGCAATTCTCGATGTTGCCGGCGGCCTGGAACGTTCCGGGTTGGATGTCGCTACCCACCAGGTATACGCCTGTACCCCAGAACCTCAACCCTTGCGCTCGCTCCTGCTCAATCTGCTGCGCGAGTACCGAGCGAGCACGGATCTCACCTGCGCCTGGAAAGTCGGGGCAGAGAATCAGCATTCCAGCGATCTCAGCCTCTTGTTCCGGACTTACCGGACCATTCGTGACGTAAAATCCGTTCGTTTTCGCACATAGCGCGTAGAGGTACTTGAGTTCACCCGTGCCGCTGTACCCGGCTGCCCCGAGCGCGGCGCTTTGCTCAGAGGTCAGGTCTGATCCCCCAGCCCGCTCGGCGTCGCAGTGATCGAATGGCTTGCCCGTTGCCCACGACTGTTCGAACGAGGTGAAGAACATCTCGACCTGAGCGTCAGCAGGACTCGACCCAACCTTGGTGGGGTCATACAGCGTGGGGTCCTCGTACCTGCAGCGGATATTGAAGGTCACCGGCTTGAGCGCAGGTGGTGTGGCACTTGGCGAGGCGGCCGGCGAAGCATCCGGCGAGTGGCTGCTCGTCGGACTGCTCGTCGGGCTGCTCGTCGGGCGCGGTTCAGCTGTGCCGGGTGAAGCGCACCCTCCCAGCAAAGCGATTCCCGCCAGGGCCAAACCGAGCGCTTTAAATCTCCCCATGCGCAACATCATTGCGTAGAAAAGCGCCAGGACGCACCCCTTTGAGCCATGACCGCCGCGCCGGAAGGTTTGCGGTTGAGGCACTTCCACCTGCTCCAACAACAGAGCAGGCAGCGTGGTCTCGAGATGATCGCGGTGCTGCGGGATCAAGATGCCGACATCGAGGCGAGACGGGCAGAAGCTCCGCACAAGCTGAAGCAGGACCCGTGCGCGCACGGGTCCTGCTTCTCATCTATCTGCCGCCGGGGCACCGGCCCAGGTGGTCAACTCAGGATGCTGAGTGCCTTTGACACGAGCCTCAGCGATTCGTCGAAAACTCGCACGTCGAGACCGTAACCCACCACCAGTACAACGAGAGCGCACAGGGCAAGGCGCCCACCGACCGGGCGAGAACCTGTCTTTAGTTTCGTCTCGGCAGCGGCCCAGAACTGGTCTGCGGTTCGCCAGATGTCTGCGTCAGGCACGATATACCGCGACGGATTTTCCACGCCGAGTTCGGTCGCGACATTGATGATGAGATTGACCTCAACGGGGGTGAGAAAGGTTGCCATATGAGTGCTTTCTACTCGGGGGAAGGTGGAACTGAATGGGTTTCTTCTTTCCCTATGCGCGGTGTCCAGATGATTCGGTCCTTTGACCGCCATAGCCGACGCCGACCGCCGGCCGGCGGAGCTGCAGCGGGAATGCCCCTGGCCTCCGCCAGACACGGGATCTACATGATTCGGCACGGACCCCCGACGCGAGACCACTTCGGGATCAGGCCGGGAGGCTGTCACAAGCGGGTGCGGTTTGCGCGGGGTCGGCCCGGTCGTCCCCCCGGCGACCGGGCCGGCGTGCTCTCGGACGCAGAAGTTGCTCACTGATTGTGAGCGGGCGGAGAACTCGCTCCCTACTCACCATCTATGCGCGGTGACCCGCGGAAGCGAGCCCCACTTGGACGGACCTGCAATCTAGCCGTGTCGATATCTATAGACGAGGGCGACCGTCTGTCCCGCGGCGTAGAACCCGCCGGGCCGCACGGGCGAGGACGTCGCTGGTCGGCAGCTCGGTCGCGAGCCATGTACTCCGCATGTTGCGGTTGACGCGGCGTCCGGCCGCCGTCAGTCGCCACCCAGTTCGAGTCCGACGCAACTGCGCGAAGGTCGCATGTGGGACGCCCCGGTACGAGGCGGCGAAGTGGCGCTCGGAGCTGCTGACCTCAATCCGAATACCTATCCGTTCGGCCTGAGTCAGGCCTATCGCATCGAACGTACGCTCAGCCTCGTTCGCGGCAGCAACCACCTGCTCGGCGGTGAGGAGGCGGGTGCGGCACCGCGTCTGCGATAAGTCGAGCACCACCTGAATAACGGTGATGTCATCCATGGGAATGTTGATTCGGTCGGCCACGGGGGGTCCTTCTGGTGGGGAGGGAATGTGAATTCGACGGGGGTCCGTCGGTGCCCCTATGCGCTGCGGCTCGAACATCCGCCAAACGTCCCCATCCTGCGGGGCACCGGAAGGGCTGGGCGGGGTAGGAACCGACGGTGACTTGAATCGCAGTGGCTCGCGCCTTCACAAGTTCTGCGGTGAACGTAAACTCGCCCGCGTCGCAACAAACCGGAATCTCCGGATCGTTGGCCCTCATCTCGCAGCAATCAGCTGTTGCGCGACGGAATCGGGCGCGGCGAGCCGAATCCCAGTCTTCTTCGCGCCAAACGCCGCCGATGCAAGTCCGAGAACCGAGCCCACCAGTGAAGTGATGGCGCTTTGACTTGAGTGCCCTGCTCTCGCAGGATTGCGCGGCCTGTCGTTGGGAGTCGTTGACTAACTCTGTTCGTCACCAGCACGGCTACCGCGGGTTGCCCCTAGGGATCTGTCGTTGAGGAACGCGAGCGAGTTACTCTTTCGCCTGCCGCCGGCACTTCTCTTTTGCATTCGTGCCCACGTAGAAACAGGGGGGTAGTCGTGGGGCCTCCACGACCCGTGGATGGGCCAAATACAGACGTCCAGAGATGCCGTTTCCTCCCGAGAGCGGCATGTATTCCTCGCGCTGATACGGGCTTTTTATCCCCGGTGCCCTCCGTACAAGCGAAGGTGCGCAGTCAACTGATGTCGGGGAGATCCCCTCCGCTCCGTGCGCCGTACGCTGGCTTCATGATGCACCCCCCTCCGAGGTTGGCGGTTCATCCCTTTGCCGATCTACTCCCCCGCATGGCGCCGCAGGAGTTTGACGAGCTGGTGGCTGATATCGAACGCTATGGCCAGCGAGAAGCTGCCACGGTTTGGACCGACTCCGCCGACGTCCAATGGCTACTCGACGGACGTCACCGCGCAGACGCTGCTCACCTGTTGGGCCGCGAGCTTCGTGTAAGCCATTTCGAAGGATCAGAAGAGGACGCTCGCTCGCTCGTGCTGAGCTTGAATATACGTCGAAGACACCTTTCAGCCTCGGCTCGAGCCCTGGCTGCTGGCGCTCTCGCACGACGGACAAGAGGGGGAGTCAGTGGCGTTCGGGAGCAAGCGGCAGGATTGCCGATTCCACCCACTCACCAGCAAGCAGCGGAAATAGCAGGAATCTCCGAGCGTCTGGTGCGGGATGGATCGCTTGTCGTGGCGAGCGGTGCTGATGAAGTCATCCAGGCGGTCGCGCGTGGCGAACTCAGTGTGACCGCGGCCGCTTCATTGATACGCAGGAGCCAGCGGGACCGACAAGCGGCTGCTGCCCTATACCTCGCTCATCGGCGATCATCAGCCTCGGATGTGTGGCTCACACCCCAATGGGTGATCGAACGCGCGGTTGCCTGCCTCGGCGGAATAGACGGCGATGTCGCTGCGGAGCCTGAACGAGGCGTTCCGGCTCGGTGGTGGATCACTGCTGAGGATGACGCGCTTAGTGCGCCGTCATGGGCAAACGCTGACGGCTCGCCTTCTCGAATCTGGCTCAACCCGCCTTACGGCCAAGGGGGCCGAGGCCCTGGCGAGTGGACTCGCCGGCTCGTCGCTGAGTGGCATCTCGGTAACGTCCGCTCCGCTCTTGTGCTGCTCCCCGCGCGCCCCGGTGCCCGCTGGCAGCAGGAACTCGCCCCCTTTCCCCGCGTCGAGTTCTCCGACCACTTGGAGTTCGCGCCCGGTGTCGGCAACCCCGCGGTTGAGGGCTGGGCTGCTGACAAGCGCAATCAGGCTCCGTTCGCGAGCATTCTCCTCGGAGTTGGACTTGCTGCCTCAGAGCTTCACGAGCACTTCGGCGATGTCGGCGTTGTCTACACCGCCTATCTTCCACATCGAGATCCGCGCCACGAGTAGCCGAGCTGTTGAGGAATCGCAGGTGGCGGAGTTCGCCAGCAGTTGAGCAAAGGTGACTGCCGACTATTGAGCCCCGTAATTCCGGGGTAGAACGACACGCAGCGCAGTTGAGACGGTGAATTTCAGTCTCCGTCTTGTGGCGTTGTTCTCGTTCTTCACACCAAGGGCCGGGGCGTCGGGCAGATCTCACCAAGTGGAGGATCACTGCGGGATCACCCGCGGTGACGCGTGTTTACGGTCCTTAATACCCGCAGTCGAGTGGACCGACTGCGAAAGAACTTCGCCGCTACGCTTCCGATGCGCCTCCGGCCGGGAGCTTGACCTCCTAGCGTCATGGCCGCCCCAGTCGCCGAGGCTGCCGCTGGCCAGAGGAAGCCTCCGTCGACCCTTGAGTCGAGGCGGTCCCGCACATGCGACGAGGGACCCTCTGCTGACGCGCCAAACACTCGGGGTTGTGCCTCCGACGGGATCACGATGACTTCGCGCATAGAGGGCTCAGACTCCCGCCGAGACGCTCGGCAAATAGGGAAGTCCATCCGCCCCATCGCCCGAGCAACCGGGCACTCCCCCACCTGCGCCGGCCACGACAGCCTGCGCTATCTGACTGAAGGAGCCACCCTGTGGACTACTTGCTGCCGTACACCGACGAACCACCGACGCTTGACGAACCGCCTTTCCCTGATCCTGCTGGGATTCTCCGGGTCGATGCCCCCGCGAGCGATGAGAGCCCTGGGCGGCGCTCGCAGCCGGCTGGATACCCGGCCCCCGCTTGGGCTCGGTGTGACCAGTGGAACGGCTTCCCGGCAGCCGCACCCTTGTTGTCTCCCGCTTTGGTCGTCGCGCAGCTACACGCCGCCGCCGTACCCGCACAGTGCACCGCTGATGGTGGCGTCACTGTTGCGCTTGGCGAGGGCTTGGTCGCTCTCCGGCTACCGACGACCCTTCCCGACTGGCAAATAGACGCATCCGAAGAAACCGGCTGCAGGGAGCTCCTCAACCGTGTTGCCTGGGTCGAGCGCGTCGGAGACGTGTTCTATCTCTTGATGCGGATATCGAATCCCGAACTATTGGCAGCCCACGCGACCGTTCGCGACGGCGTACCCGTCGCCGAGCTGCACACCATTGGAGACCTGCCGCTAGAGAACGTCGCCCGCGGGGTGCGCGGAGAGGTGACCGTACTGACCGACGAAGAGGCGTTGCGGCTCGGGGACTTCTTGGATTGGGCATCGGAATCAACTACCGCACCCCGGCCTCAAGCCATTGACCTGCGTCGCCTGACGCGCAACGCGGCCCGCGTCCGCAACTCCTACAATCGCCAGCATCCCGAAGTCAGCATTCGGGATGGTGTGGTCCACCGCGCGTTTGACTTGCTGGACCCGAATGCCGAGAGGGCCGCAACACTTCTCCTCAGCGAAGGCGATGTCGTGGTCCCCAGCGGGTTCCTGCGCGCCTCCACGATCACCAAGGTGGTTATCGACGAAGCCGTCGACCACGTCGTGCGCCGCATTGTTGAGGTCCTTGTCGGCGCCGTCCAACAAGCAGATGAGACACTCCCCCTCGTGCTCGCGGAGCCCGGCGCGAAGGGCGCTCCTGCTCGCCTTCTCAGCGTCACTCCCTCGGGTGAAGTCGTTCGCTGGGACACGGGGACAGAGCTGCACACTCTCGTCCTTCTAGCGGTCCAACCGATGACGCGGGCAGGCGAAGCACTACGCCACCAGAGCGGCATACCCACCACCCTCCTCGGCCGCATCGCCCTCGAACTGCGCGCAGCCGCGCACCCGGTTGAGCACATCGTCTTTGAGCCAACACTCATCGGTGAATCTGTCATCGACACACCGGGATATCACCGAACTGAGCGCGCAGTCCTCACGATGCCTCACCGTGAACGTCGTCTGTGGGCCGCAACCTACGCAGTCCCCGACCGACCATCAACCGAGCAAGCGCAAACCTCGTTTGACTTCCTCGACGGCGAACTGTGCAGTGACTTTCCCTGGGCTGAGGAACGCGACCGCGCACGCATGATGGCTGCGCTCCTGACCGGAGTAGCCCGCGCGGCGCTCAGAAACAGCCCCGGGTTCCTGTGGGATGCAAACGAAATCGGTACGGGCAAGACGCAGGCCGCCGCGTGTGTCCGCCTGCTCGCTCAGGGATCCAAGAACGCTGCCGGATGGAGTCTCGGGCGGGGCCAGGATGAAGAATCGCAGAAGCGGCTCGCCAGCGCGCTTCTCAGCAGAAGCACGCGGTTCTGGCACTGCGACGAGGTTCGCGGCCCCATCAACAGCCCATTCGTTGGAGAAATCATCACTGCCGGGGACGGTGCCACCACGATCCGGGAGCTCGGCGGGAACCGCGAGGTCGTCGTCCGAGGCGTGTTTGTCTCAGCGTGTGGTAACAATGTTCGAATTGCTGACGACCACGCCCGACGGTGGTTCACGATGCGTATGGAGAAGCCACTCCTCCAGATGGCAACTGGGGGAAGGTACAAACACCCAGACCTTGAGGCTTACATCGTCGCGAACCGGCCCGCGCTCGTGGCCGCTGCCCACACGATAGTCCTTCGCGGCATCCAGCAGGGCCCCGCCTATCCGGTCCCCGCGCTCGGGTTTGGCCCGTCTTGGTCGCAGCGCATCCTCGGCGCGCTCACTTGGGTGAAGGCGAACGGCGAAACCGTCGCCGCCCACGCCCTCCGGGGCTGGGAAAAGGACGTGGCAGGCGCCGACCATGACTCCGAGCAATGGGGTGACGCACTCGCCTACGCCTGGGCACACCTGACGGGCCCCGTCTCGGCCAGCGAGTTCGCCCGCGTCACACTAACCTGCGACGGAGAACTCGGAATTCCGGAAGACCTTCTCGCCGTGAATCGACGTCAACTCGGAACCAGGTGGTCCCGTGAGCTCAAGGGCCTTCGCGGGAAGAAACTCATCGTCGGTGACCGCGTCTACCGCGTCATCGCGGAGGTGTCGAACGGTCGCTGGCAATTCGACGTCGAAGCGTATGACCTCGAATCCTTGCTCGACCACCGTACGGAACCACGTCCCCGCGACCCCCTCACGAGTGCTGAGCGAAGCCGCTTCAACGCGGCCATGGTCGGGAGCAGCTACTAATGACTCAGCTCACTCAGTTCACTAGCGGTCAGTTCATCGCGTGGCTGCAAGCCGCGCGACGGCCCCACGTCGGCTTGCTGCGCGGCGATCTCTTCACCATCGACTCGGCGTGGGATGCCGACCTTCGCACCCATGGCGGCCTCCTCCATTCCATCTGGAGCGAACACGGTGGGAAGCGATTGGTGTGGACCGAGGAAGGGTGTGCCACGGAACTCATCCGTCGCAGCGGGACTCCCGGCTGGGAGTGGGTCCGTAGCACTGCCACCGCGTGGCGCGTACGGCACAGCGCGAAGGGTGCCGCAATGCCGGATTCCATCGCGGAGGCACTCGCGGACGTGTTGTCGGATATACCGGCCGCTCGATACGCCCTCGAAGCCACCCGCCTGGAAGCGATTCTGGCGGCATCAACGGCACGTGGCATCCGAGTCGATCTGAAGGCCCTCCAACATACCCATGCAGACATGCAACGCATTCAGAAGCAATTGCGAGACACCTTGGGTTTCGACCCGCTCCTCGAAGACAACGCCGCGCCGACGCTGGCCTGGCTCTCCCAGCACGGCATCGACGTGCCAAGCATCCATAGCGATGACTGGGGCGCACGAACGACGTCCGGCCAGCCGCTGGCAACCGAAGCTGAGCGGGTGTATGAGCAAGTGCTGTATCTCCGGCGCCGATTCCCGAAGGTGCGCGAGCTCGTAGCGCAGGTGAAGCGCTCGACCCTCCACTCCAGGTTCGAACCGTTCGCGCAGGTGAGTGGGCGAATATCCTCCACCAGGCCGGCACTCAATAACATCGCGGCAGACCTCCGACACCTCCTAGTCGCGCGACCCGGACACGCACTCGTCACCGCGGACTTCGATGGCATCGAGCCCAGGATCCTCGCCGCACTGAGCGGAGATTCCATCCTCGCCGAGCACCTTGCCAGCGGTGATCCCTACGCCGACGCGGCCGAACGAGCGGGGTTCGGCCGGACGACGCACCGCAGGGCCTTCAAGGTGGTGATGATCTCCACGATGTACGGCGCCGGGGTGGGGCGGACAGCGCGGCAGCTCGGGGTTTCGCTTGAAGAGGCTAGAAGGGTGCGGGCTGCGCTCTGGCAACCGTATCCGCGCGCGCAAGCCTGGCTCCGGGAGGAGTCAGGACTCCAGGGAGCCACTCTCGACAGCGGTCGCCCACTCGGCGTGGTCGAACGTCCCTACGCGCGTCCGAACTTGCTCATCCAGTCGACGGCGTACGACGTCTTCCAGGGGGCCGCGTTACGGGTGCACGACTGCCTGCCGGCTCACTCCCACATTTGGATGCCGTTGCACGACGAGCTGATCCTCGAAACTCCGCACCGCTCGGTCGAGGCGGTCAAGGAGGTGCTCGGTTCGCTCATGCCAACCGAGTTCAGGGGCGTTCAGATCACCGCATTACCGGTGGAACTCGGCCCGGCTTGGAAGAAGATCTGACGCCCACGCGACGAAGCCCCAGGTCGCTCACCCACCCCTGAGGACGTGCGAGTGTGTCGCCGCCGCGCATTGCAACTGCATGACACGAATCCCCACAGCTCTCACTCTTGCCGCGCTCGGCGCCGTTTGCTAACAGGGTGCACGTCGAGCACGGGCGACCCCATGCTCGACGCTGCGAACACCTGGTTACGCACGGGCGACACGGGTACTGGCTGCCCGGACGTGTGGGCTCCCCAGTCACCGATGGCGGTGACATCGACGCCCATAGCGCCGCGTACGACTTCACCGCGACGGACCGCGCGGAGGCGTGGTCCGTGTACGCAACCGACACAGCCGGCCGTGAAGTCGTGGTCAACATCCAAGTTAAGGACGACGGCAGCATCTGCGTCTCTACGGCAACCGCCGTGGAATGAACCTCGAACGCCACCGACCGATCCAGCGCGGACACCGCGCTGCTGACGGGGCGCCAGAAGACTGCGCCAGCGCTGATCCTCTGCTATCCCCCGAGAATCGCAGGCCCGTCGAACTTCGGCATCTGATGTCCCGGCACGACGAACTCGATATGGCCGCAGACCACGCACCCCCAACCGCCCACCACGTTGCGCATGACAACGTCGCAGTGATGAGGCTGTGCCGCCAATTCAAGGCCGTCGGGCTCCATGGCGAGATATTAGCCCGCGGCGCAGGCTGTTGATCACAAGCGGCTGACGCAGCCCGCGCGCGAGGTTTGAACCCCGCGAACGCATGCTTGAATTGGCCTCGTGCCTCGTCCTTCGCGCCCGATCCCGCTCGGGTCCCAGATCGGGATCATCTTCCCGGTCCGCTCTGGAAGGACCTGGCGCGCGGTTGCCGAAGTGACGCCTCCGGGTGGCGACCGCTTTCAGGTCAGTAAGAGCGCTGCCAGCTATGACGAAGCACGCGCCAAGCTTGAGCGCGCAATCGCTACCGTCGCCGCTACCCAGCGCCGCTGGACTGTAGCTGAGCTCGCGGATGCCTGGGCAGCTTTTCAGCAGGGACCGAATGCCTCAGTCACGGACAGCACTCGTCTGCAGTACCTCGACATGTGGGAACGGAAGATCAAGACCTTTACCCCCGAGTTCAGCCGTGTTCCGCTCGGCGAGCGGGAGCCCGCATCCGTCACTCGCCAGGAACTCTTCGAGTGCGTCCACGCGGCCGGCTCGAGCGCACGGTACGTGGTGAACGCGCTCAGGGCGCTGTGGAAGTTTGCCGCCAACCGCGGCGTCGTCACTGAGAATGTGACCCTTGGTGGTTTCCAACTCAAGGGGCGGAAGCCCCAGCCGAAACCACTCGATCTCCAGACAATCGACCGAATCGAAACGCATCTCGCATCGCTCGAACGCCGCGGCCGACGGACCGACACGATGCTGCTGCTGGACGTCTGGGTACTCCTGCGCGCCAGCGGCGCCCGAATCGGTGAGGCACTTGCTCTCAAGGTCGGTGATATCGACTTCGACGCTGCCCAGGTACACCTTGCGGAGCAGCATGTAGCAAAGGTGAGCAGCCCGAACGGACGTGTCACAGACGGAATCACGCCGGGCGGCAAGACGCCCGCGAGTACACGCACCGTGGTCGTTCCGCGGCGGGCTCTCGACGGTCTGAAGATTCGCTGCGTCGACATGACCGGCGACCCCGCCGACTGGACGATGCGGGACCGAGGCGACTTTGTGTTCCGGACAGACCGCGGCAAGTTCGTGTCGCCCTCATCGTTTCGTTCCCGCCTTGGGCGCGAGTTGACGAAGCTGGATCTTGACCGCACGGTCACGCCCCACGATCTTCGCGACACTGTCGCGACCGCCATCGTAAAGGCGCTCACCGAAAAACACGGGCTTAGCGCTGGCCTCACTGAGGCGGCGCGGGTCCTCGGCCACAACGGCATCGGTCCTGCCCTGCTCGCATACGTCGAGAAGGCGGCTACGGTCGTGGACCACGTCGCGATCCTTGAAGGCCTCGACCCCCAGGTCCGCCGGGAACGAGCTCGTCAGCGCGGCCTGGAGGACATCGCACAGTCCTTCTTCGGGGCAGCCGTGACTCGCCTGAGCGCCGACAGCTTCGAACTGTCAGTACTGAAGGAGCACCTGCTCGCCGCAGAGAGCGCGGTAAGTGAGCTCGACTTCACGGTACTGGTCACCGAACTCGACCCCGACCACATCAGCTACTGACTTACGTGTTGCTGGCGGATGCGGAGCACCTTCGGCCCGTGCACTTGAATTCAGCTTGATTAGCTGAGGATTTGCCGGTAACCGAAACCAAAAAATCCCCGGCGCACCGGGGATTTTCGTGGAGCCTAGGAGATTCGAACTCCTGACATCCTGCTTGCAAAGCAGGCGCTCTACCAACTGAGCTAAGGCCCCGGGGCTGTGGTGGGGCTACCAGGACTTGAACCTGGGACCTCTTCATTATCAGTGAAGCGCTCTAACCGCCTGAGCTATAGCCCCCTGCGCCGATTCGCATCGGCAACCTCCAAGACTTTACCCGACGCGACCCGGTTTCACGAAACCGGCGACGCGCCGGGCGAGTCAGTTGGAGGTGAACCCGACGAGCAGCCCGCCGGTGATCTTCACCATGAGGTTGTAGATGCCCGCGACGACGGCACCGAGCACCGTCACCACGATGAGGTTGAGGATGGCCACGATCGCCGCGAACGCCATCACCTGGGGGAGCCCCAGGAAGGACGTGAGCGACCCCGTGCCGTCGGTGAAGGCCATGAACAGCTCGTCGACCTTGGCCAGCAGGGTCGTGGCCTCCAGGATCATGTAGACCAGGAAGATCGACACCACGGTCACCACGGCCAGCGCCACCGCCGCCAGGAACGACAGCTTCACCGCGGACCAGAAGTCCACGTAGACCAGCCGCAGGCGCACCTGCTTGGAGCTGGTCTTGCTTGAGGACTTCTTGGCCAGCTTGTCGGCTACCGTACTCATGCGTCAGTACTCTCTTCCGGGATCTCGGGGGAGGTGGTCCCGTCTGCGGGCTCCGTGGCCGGTGCGTCGGTATCTGCTGCTGCGGCATCCGCATCAGCTGCGGCGCTCTCTGCCAGGCCGCGCTCACCGTTACGGGCGATCGCGAGGATGCGATCCTCGTCGTCCGGTCGTGCGAAGACGACGCCCATCGTGTCACGGCCCTTGGCAGGCACCTCGGCCACGGCAGAGCGTACCACCTTGCCACTGGCAAGAACCACCAAGACCTCGTCGTCCTCGCCGACGATCAGGCCGCCCGCGAGGACGCCGCGATCCTCATTGAGTTTGGCCACCTTGATGCCCAAACCGCCACGTCCCTGGACGCGGTACTCGCTGAGTCGGGTGCGCTTGGCGTACCCGCCTTCGGTCACGACGAAGACGTAGCCGTCGTCGTGGGCGACGGAGGCCGACAGCAGGCTGTCGTCGCCGCGGAACGACATTCCCTTGACGCCCTCGGTGGACCGGCCCATCGGGCGCAGCGACTCGTCGGTGGCGGTGAAGCGCAGCGACATGCCGTGGCGGGAGATGAGCAGCACGTCGTCGGTCTCGTCGACGAGCAGGGCGCTGACGACCTCGTCGTCCTCGCGCAGGCGGATCGCGATGATCCCGCCCTGGCGGTTGGTGTCGTACTCGGTCAGCCTGGTCTTCTTCACCAGGCCGCCACGGGTGGCCAGCACCAGGTAGGTGGCCGCGGTGTAGTCGCGGATGTCGAGGATCTGCGCGATCTCCTCATCCGGCTGCAGCGCCAGCAGGTTGGCCACGTGCTGGCCCTTGGCGTCGCGCCCTGCTTCGGGGACTTCGTATCCCTTGGAGCGGTAGACCCTGCCCTTGGTGGTGAAGAACAACAGCCAGTGGTGGGTCGTGGTGACGAAGAAGTGCTCCACGACGTCATCGGCACGCAGCTGGGCGCCCTTGACACCCTTGCCGCCGCGGTGCTGCGAGCGGTAGTTGTCGCTGCGGGTGCGCTTGATGTAGCCGGCACGCGTGACGGTGACGACCATCTCCTCCTCGGGGATCAGGTCCTCGATCGACATGTCGCCGTCGTAGCCCTGCAGGATGTGGGTGCGCCGTTCGTCGCCGAACTTGTCGACGATGCCGGTGAGCTCGTCGCGGATGATCTCGCGCTGACGCAGCGGGCTGCCGAGGATGTCGATGTAATCCGTGATCTTCAGCTGCAGCGCTTCGGCCTCGTCGATGATCTTCTGGCGCTCGAGAGCGGCCAGTCGGCGCAGCTGCATCGACAGGATGGCATCCGCCTGGTCGCCGTCGATCTCGAGCAGCACCTTCAGGCCCTCGCGCGCCTCGTCCGCGCTCGGCGAGCGGCGGATGAGAGCGATGACGTCATCCAGCGCGTCGAGCGCCTTGAGGTAGCCGCGCAGGATGTGCATGCGCTTCTCGGCCTCGCGCAGGCGGTACTGCGTGCGTCGCACGATGACCTCGACCTGGTGGTCGATCCAGTGCGAGACGAAGCCGTCCAGCGGCAGCGTCCGCGGCACGCCGTCCACGATGGCGAGCATGTTCGCGCCGAAGTTCTCCTGCAGCTGGGTGTGCTTGTACAGGTTGTTCAGCACGACCTTGGCCACGGCGTCGCGCTTGAGCACGATCACCAGGCGCTGGCCGGTGCGGTCGCTGGTCTCGTCGCGGATGTCGGCGATGCCGGTGAGCTTGCCGTCGCGGGCGAGGTCGCGGATCTTCGCCGCGACGTTGTCGGGGTTGACCTGGTAGGGCAACTCGGTGATGACCAGGCAGTTGCGGCCCTGGAGTTCCTCGACGCTGACGACGGCGCGCATCGTGATGGAGCCGCGTCCGGTGCGCTGCGCGTCGCGGATGCCGCGGGTGCCGAGGATCTGCGCACCGGTGGGGAAGTCGGGGCCGGGGATGCGCTGCATGAGCGCTTCGAGCAGCTCTTCGCGGGACGCATCCGGGTTCTCCAGCGCCCACAGGGCACCGGATGCCACTTCACGCAGGTTGTGCGGCGGGATGTTGGTGGCCATGCCGACCGCGATACCCACCGAGCCGTTCACCAGCAGGTTCGGGAACCGCGCCGGCAGCACCGAGGGCTCCTGGGTGCGGCCGTCGTAGTTGTCCTCGAAGTCGACGGTCTCCTCGTCGATGTCGCGGACCATCTCCAGCGCCAGCTGGGCCATCTTGGTCTCGGTGTACCGGGGGGCGGCGGCACCCATGTTGCCGGGAGATCCGAAGTTGCCCTGGCCGTCGGCCAGCGGGTAGCGCAGCGACCACGGCTGCACCAGTCGCACCAGCGCGTCGTAGATCGCGGTGTCACCGTGCGGGTGGTACTGACCCATCACCTCACCCACGACGCGGGCGCACTTGGAGAAGGCCTTGTCGGGGCGGTATCCGCCGTCGTACATGCCGTAGATCACCCGGCGGTGCACGGGCTTGAGCCCATCGCGCACGTCCGGCAGTGCCCGACCGACGATGACACTCATCGCGTAGTCGAGATAGCTGCGCTGCATCTCGACCTGGAGGTCGACCTGGTCGATGTTGCCGTGCTCGTACCCGGGAGTCGGGTCGGGGCGCTGGTCGTCAGTCATGTTCTCTCAGTTCCGGTTCGCTCGTGCAGCGCAGCTCAGATGTCCAGGAAGCGCACGTCTTTGGCGTTGCGCTGGATGAACCCGCGCCGCGCCTCGACGTCCTCGCCCATGAGCACCGAGAAGATCTCGTCCGCGGCGGCCGCGTCGTCGATCGTCACCTGACGGAGGGTGCGCGTCTGCGGGTCCATCGTGGTCTCCCACAGTTCCTTGGCGTTCATCTCGCCCAGACCCTTGTAGCGCTGCACGCCGTTGTCCTTGGGGATGCGCTTGCCGGAGGCCAGCCCTTCGGTCATCAGCGCGTCGCGCTCACGGTCGCTGTAGACGTACTCGTGGTCGGAGTTGGACCACTTGAGCCGGTACAGCGGCGGCTGAGCGAGGTAGACGAACCCGGCCTCGATGAGTCCGCGCATGTACCGGAACAGCATCGTCAGCAGCAGCGTGGTGATGTGCTGCCCGTCGACGTCGGCATCGGCCATCAGCACGATCTTGTGGTACCGCGCCTTCTCCACCGCGAAGTCCTCGCCGATGCCGGTACCGAACGCGGAGATCATCGCCTGGATCTCGTTGTTGCCCAGCGCCCGGTCCAGCCGCGCCTTCTCGACGTTGAGGATCTTGCCTCGCAGCGACAGGATCGCCTGGCGTTCGGGGTCGCGGCCGCTGACGGCCGAGCCGCCGGCGGAGTCGCCCTCCACGAGGAAGATCTCGCTGATCGACGGATCCTTGCTCGAGCAGTCCTTGAGCTTGTCGGGCATGGATGCCGACTCGAAGACGCTCTTGCGTCGTGCTGTCTCGCGCGCCTTGCGGGCCGCGAGCCGCGCCGTGGCGGCGTCGACGGCCTTGCCGATGACGCGCTTGGCCTGCCCGGGGTTGCGGTCGAGCCAATCGGTGAGCTTGTCGCCGACGACCTTCTGCACGAACGCCTTGGCTTCGGTGTTGCCCAGCTTGGTCTTGGTCTGGCCCTCGAACTGGGGTTCGGACAGCTTCACCGACAGCACGGCGGTGAGCCCCTCGCGGATGTCCTCGCCGGTGAGGTTGTCGTCCTTCTCCTTGAGCAGGTTCTGGGCGCGCGCGTACTTGTTCACCAGCGTCGTCAGCGCGGCGCGGAAGCCCTCTTCGTGCGTGCCGCCCTCGTGCGTGTTGATCGTGTTGGCGAACGTGAAGACGTTCTCGGTGTAGCTCGTGGTCCACTGCATGGCCAGCTCGAGCGAGATGTGGCGGACGGTGTCTTCGGATTCGATCTCGATGATCTCGTCGTTGACGACCTCGGCCTTGCGCACCTTGTTGAGGTACTCGACGTAGTCGACCAGGCCCCGCTCGTAGTGGAAGTCGTCGTGCGGGCGGCGCTCCTCCGAGGTGCCGTCCGGCTGGTCGACCACGTAGGCGGACTCGGGGCGCTCGTCGCTCAGCGTGATGCGCAGCCCCTTGTTGAGGAACGCGGTCTGCTGGAAGCGGGTGCGCAGCGTGTCGTAGTCGAAGTGGACCGACTCGAAGATCGTCTCGTCGGGCCAGAACTCGATGGTCGTGCCGGTCTCGGAGGTCTCCTCCATCATCGCCAGCGGCGCCTGCGGCACACCACCGGTGGCGTAGGACTGCCGCCACGCGTGACCCTGACGCCGCACCTCGACCTCGAGGCGGCTGGACAGCGCGTTGACGACTGATGAGCCGACGCCGTGCAGGCCACCGGAGACGGCGTAACCGCCGCCGCCGAACTTGCCACCGGCGTGCAGCACGGTCAGCACGACCTCGACGGTCGACTTGCCCTCGGTGCGGTGGATGTCCACCGGAATGCCGCGACCGTTGTCCACCACGCGGATTCCGCCGTCGGCGAGGATCGTGACGTGGATCGTGTCGCAGTACCCGGCCAGAGCCTCGTCGACGGAGTTGTCGACGATCTCGTAGACCAGGTGGTGAAGACCCCGCTCACCGGTCGAGCCGATGTACATGCCGGGACGCTTGCGTACCGCCTCGAGCCCTTCGAGTACCTGGATCTCATCCGCCCCGTACTCGGCGTGCGTGGCCGGCGCCGCGTGAGATTCGGGTTCTTCGGAAACGCTGTCGGGGTTGTCAGGCGTCATAGGTTTCGAGCGCTCCACATCGATCGTGCGTGAGCGTCCAGTCTACTGGGTTTCACTCACCGAACGGGGCATAAACGGCCCTGTAGCGCCCTGAAATCGCGTGGAATGCCCCAGATCGTGGGTTAGCCGTAGGTATCGCGAGGACCCCGCCCTGGAATCGCTCTGCGGCCCCATTTCCAGGAGGGAACGTCCGGCCCGATGAACCGGATGCTCGACACGCCCGCCTCAGGGAAGCGGCGCGCGATCTCCGAGACGATCGTCGCGCGCATCAGGGTGAGCTGGCGAGCCCATGCGGTGGAGTCGCACTGCACGGTGAGGATGCCGTCGCCCAGAGCGACCGGCGCCGCGTGCTGCGCCGTCTCGGCGCCGGCGACCTCATCCCACTGCAGGACGAGGTCTTCGCGGGCCAGCTGCGAGTCCCACCCGGAGGCCCGGGTGAGCGCGGCGACCACGTCGCCCAGGCCGTGCGGATCGCGACCAGAGGTGAACGGTGCGTTCTCGTCGTCGGTGACGCGGCGGCGTTTGCGGCGTGAGCCGCGGGTCGTCGGTTCCAGGCCCCGCAACCTCATGTAGGTCGCGATCGTCTCGGGAATGCTCGCCGGATCAGTCATTTTCTGCCTCCAGGATGCGACCGGCATCCACCCGCACGGTGCGCGCACGCAGCGCGACCGGCACATCATCGTCGACGGCGGCGGTGACCACGACCTGCTCGTAGTCGGCGACCAGTCCTGCCAGGCGGCTGCGACGGTCGGCGTCGAGTTCGGCGAACACATCGTCGAGGATGAGTACCGGATCTCCCAGCCTCGACTCGGCGCGCAGCAGCTCTGCCGATGCCAGCCGCAGCGCGAGCGCGACCGACCACGACTCGCCGTGCGACGCATAGCCCTTCACCGGCAGGCCGCGCACCCGCAACAGCAGGTCGTCACGATGCGGGCCGGTCAGCGTCAGGCCACGGTCGAACTCGGCGGTGCGGCGGGAGGCCAGTGCCGTGCGGAACAGCGCCTCGACGGCGGAGGCATCGGCCGCGGACGCCGCCGACGCGGCATCCTCCTCGGGATCGGTACCGTCCACCGACAGCGCCCAGACCATTTCCGGGCTGTGGTCAGCGCCGGCAATCGCCGCATACGCGGCGACGAGCGGACCGGTGAGCTCGGATGCGAGGGCCAGACGAGCGCGAATCACCTGCGTGCCGAGGGTGACGAGTTTGTCGTCCCACACCTCGAGGGTCGTGAGCGCGTCGCCGCGGATGCCGCGCGCCTTCGCCGATTTCAGCAGGGCGGTGCGCTGCTTGAGTACTCGGTCGTAGTCGGCAAGCACTCCGGCCATGCGCGGAGTGCGCTGGATGAGCAGTTGATCGGCGAACCTACGGCGAGCGGAGGGGTCTCCCCGGACGATCTGCAGGTCTTCCGGAGCGAACAACACGACCTGCGCGTAGCGCGGCAGTTCGGATGGCTTCACCGGCGCCCCGTTGACGCGCGCCTTGTTGGATCCCTGCTTGTTGACCTGGACTTCCAGCTGCACACGCCGTTCACCGTGAGCCAGCCGAGCCCGAACGATCGCGGCGTCCGCACCGTGACGCACCATCGGGGCGTCGTTGGACACCCGGTGCGAGCCCAGCGTGGCGAAGAAGGCGATGGCTTCGACCAGGTTGGTCTTACCCTGGCCATTGCGGCCGACGAACACGTTCGCGCCGGGGAACAGCGCGACGTCGGCGACCGCGTAATTGCGGAAGTCCACGAGGCTGAGCTGCTCGACGATCACCGAATCACCCTAGTTCGCCGTTCCGACAGGTCGCCCGGGCCGGCTGCGGTGGTCAGCGCAGCAGAAGGTTCGGCTGCAGCAGGTACTTGAACGAACCCTCACCGGCGCGATCGACGGAGGTCTGCGCCGTGATCAGCACGGGACTGAGCTTGTTGGCGTTCTCGCTCGAGGTGAACGTGATGCGCGTGAACTCGCTGCGCACCGCGCCGAGCGCCTCGATGAGGTACTGCGGGTTCAGGCCGAGAGTGACATCCTCGCCGACGAGCGTGGCATCCACCGACTCCGTCGCACGTGCCTGCTCTGTGCCCGAGGCATCCATCGAAACGCTGTCGACCGTGAAGGTGAACCGCAGGGGCGCAGATCGGTCGAGCACGAGCGACACGCGGCGCACGGCTTCGATGAGCTCGGCGGTGTTGACCACCGCGTGGTGCTCGGTCTGCTCGGGGAACAGCCGCCGCACCGGCGGGAAGTTGCCCTTGATCAGCAAAGACGTGACCGTCTTGTTGCCGGCCGTGAACGCGATGATCTCACGGTCGCCGGAGCCGGAGAAGGCGATCGAGATGTCACCGGAGTGCGCGAAGGTCTTGCCGACCTCGGTGAGCGTGCGTGCCGGGACGAGGGCGGTCGTCGACTCCTCGGTGGCCGCGGCTCCGCCGTCCCAGGGCAGTTCCCGCAGCGCCACGCGGTAACGGTCGGTGGCGACAAGGCTCAGCTGCGTGCCGGAGACCTCGAGCTGCACGCCGGTGAGCACGGGGGTCACGTCGTCGCGGGACGCGGCGAAGGCGACCTGTGCGATCGCGGTGCCGAAGTCATCGGCGGGGACCAGGCCCGATTCGCCGGAGACCTCCGGGATCGCGGGGTATTCCTGCACCGGCATCGACGACAGCGTGAAGCGGGCGGAACCACAGGTCAGCAGGATGCCGCCGTCGTCCTCGATGCTCATCTGGATCGGGGCGTTGGGGAGCTTGCTGGCGATGTCGGCGAGGAGGCGGCCGTGCACCAGGATCGTGCCCGGGTCATCGACCGTGGCCTCGATCGTGGTGCGGGCGGACGCTTCGTAGTCGAAGGCCGACAGCGACAGACCCGCTTCGGTGGCTTCGATGAGCACGCCGGCCAGGATCGGCTGCGGGTTTCGCTGCGGCAGAAGCTTCACGACGAACGACACGGCCTCGCTGAACACATCGCGATTGACGTGGAACTTCACTGGTGCTCCCTTGACGGCGGGTTGGGCTCCCATGCTACTGCCCAGGAGGCACTGGCCCGGAAGATGTGATTCCGGTTCCGGTCACGGTGATGGACTGGAAATTCATAGAGATGGTTCTGTCATCTTGTTAACGCCTGTGGAAACTGTGGATAACTTCCGCGATGCCAGTCGAGACACCGTAACGACAACCGTGTCATTTGTTAGCGGCGTGCGGATTGGCGTCTTTCCGCGGGTATCGGCGAGGTGCCGTTGCGGTGCCGTCCTCCACAGGCTGGCCCGATCTGTGCACAATCACGTCGGCGCGTCTCACATTTATCCACAGGTTTTCCACACTGTGCAGAACTGGGATGATGGCGCGCCGAGGCGCGCCTGTCAAGCGCGAGAGACACGAATACGTCGCTCGACGGGCATGCGGACCGCGGCATAGGCCTGCGGACGGCGGTCAGCGGCCGTTGCGGCCCAGCTGCGTGGTGATCTCGGACACCTGGTTGTAGATGGAGCGGCGCTCTTTCATGAGTTCGCTGATCTTCTTGTAGGCGTACATCACGGTCGTGTGGTCGCGGTTGCCGAACAGCTGACCGATCTTCGGCAGAGACAGGCTCGTGCGCTCACGGCACAGGTACATCGCGATCTGACGGGCCGTGGCGACGGCCTGGGACCTGCTTGAGCCGTAGAGATCGTCCACCGACAGCCGGAAGTACTGCGCCGTGGCGGTGATGATGTCGGTCGGTGAGACCACGTTGGCATCGTCGTGATCGATGATGTCGCGCAGCACGGTCTGTGCGAGGGAGATGTCCAGCGACGAGCGGTTGAGGCTCGCGAACGCCGAGACGCGGATCAGCGCCCCTTCGAGCTCGCGGATGTTCGACGAGACCTTCGTGGCGATGTACTCGAGAACCTCGTCGGGCACCAGAAGTCGCTCGGACTGCGCCTTCTTACGGAGGATCGCGATGCGGGTCTCGAGGTCGGGTGCCTGAACGTCGGTGATCAGACCCCACTCGAACCGACTGCGCATACGGTCTTCGAACCCGGTGAGCAGCCGCGGCGGCAGGTCGCTGGTGATCACGACCTGCTTGTCGTGGTCGTGCAGCTGGTTGAACGTGTGGAAGAAGGCTTCCTGCGTCTCGGCGCGCCCCTGCAGGAACTGGATGTCGTCGATCAGCAGGATGTCGACTTCGCGGTAGCGTGCCTGGAAGGCGGCACCGCGGTTGTTGGCGATCGAGTTGATGAAGTCGTTGGTGAACTCTTCGCTCGAGACGTATCGCACCCGGATGCCGGGGTACAGACTCAGCCCGTACTCGCCGATCGCGTGCAGCAGGTGGGTCTTGCCCAGACCCGAGTCGCCGTAGATGAACAGCGGGTTGTACGCCTTCGCGGGTGCTTCGGCCACGGCCACGGCGGCGGCGTGCGCGAAACGGTTGGACTGGCCGATGACGAAGTTGTCGAAGGTGTACTTCGGGTTGAGCCGGGTGTCACTGCGGGAGGGCGGCGCGACCGGCTCGGGTGCCTCGGCGATGGGGCTGCGCACCACGATGGGAGCCGGCGCCGGCTGCAGCGGGATCGGTGCGGTCAGATGCGCGTCGGTCAGCTCGGGGTTGACCACGACGCGGAACGCGGAAGCTGCAGGTTCGGCGTCGACGCGGGCGAGGGCTTCCATGATGGGAGCGCGCAGCCGCTTGTTCAGCTGCGCCGCGGTCAGCTCGTTGGGTACGTCGAGATACAGTGTGCCGCTCATCACGCCCTGCGCGACGGCGAGACTGAGAAAGCCCTGCAACTGCGGGGTGACCCGCTCGTCGCCGGAGAGCTCGTCGAGCACAGCTCTCCAGACCGGTACGTCTGGAAGGTCGTGCTGTGACATTGCGCCTCCGGGGATCGATGCGCCGTGGCATCCGCCGCACTCGGAGGGGGCGGGCCTGTGGATAACGTGCGTGGGCAACGCTAATCAGGGAGGCTTCCCTCCACCAAATCCACTGTAGGGCGCGGTCGCGTGTCATTGCGAGGATCGCCCCCCGTCGGTGGATAAAGTGTGCGCTCCACCGCTCGGTTTGAGTTCAGAGGCGGCGCGACGTATCCTTAATCGGTTGACTTATGCCCACTCGGGCAGTCCCCTGTACCCGCGTCCCCGGTCTCAGCTTTCCGGTGACCGCCGATCCGGAGTGATCCTCATGAGCAAGCGCACTTTCCAGCCCAACAACCGTCGCCGCGCCAAGAAGCACGGGTTCCGTGCCCGCATGCACACCCGCGCCGGCCGCGCCATCCTCTCGGCTCGTCGCGCCAAGGGGCGCACCGAGCTCTCGGCCTGACCCGAGCGGTGCTCTCGAGGCCGAACCGCCTCACACGCGGCATCGAATACCGTGCGGTGGTCCGCGGTGGTCGGCGTTGTGGGGGAACCCACACCGTCACCTACGTCGCGCCCGTTGCCGGTGATGCTTCACCGCGGTTCGGTTTCATCGTGAGCAAGCAGGTCGGCGGTGCCGTCGTGCGCAACACTGTGCGCCGGCGGCTCAAAGCCGTCTGCGCAGAGGTGCTTGTCGACGCCGCACCCGCCGGCGACGTGGTGATCCGCGCCCTGCCCAGTGCAGCGAACGCTCCCTATGCGGAGCTACGCAGCGAGGTTCGTCGCTGTCTTGCCAAGCGGGTTGTGACATGAGTAGCGCGACGCTTCCCACGGCATCTGTTGGTGAAGGAACCCTGGATACCACGGCGCCGTGGCGCAGCATCCCGCTTCTCCCCCGCAATGCGGGCCTGGCGTTGTTGCACGGGTACCGCGCCACGATCTCCCACGTCTACGGCGACGTGTGCAAGTACTACCCCTCGTGTTCGGCTTATGCCGTCGGCGCCGTGCAGCAGCATGGCCTGGCCAAGGGGATCATCTTGGCGGCGGCGCGCCTGGGCCGCTGTCACCCTTGGGCCGCAGGTGGGATTGACGACGTTCCGTCGCACCCTCACTTTCGCCACGAGCTGACTCGGCACGGATTCGTCGTGCCCTCCTCCCGAAAGGACTGATCCGTGCTGGATCTCTTCGCTGCGACACCGGTGCCGGTGGTTCCGTCGCCCACGACTCCGCCGCCGGGTACAGGGTTCGACCTGTTCGCGACCCTGATGTGGCCGTTCAAGTGGCTCGTCGAGATGATCCTCGTCTTCTGGCACTGGGTCTTCACATCCCTCGGTCTCCCGACCGCCGCCGGCCTCACCTGGGTGCTCGCGATCATCGGCCTGGTCATCGTGGTGCGCTCGGCGCTGATCCCGCTCTTCGTGCGGCAGATCAAGAGCCAGCGCAAGATGATGGAAATCGCTCCTGAACTGCGAAAAGTTCAGGAGAAGTACCGCAATAAGAAGGATCAGCTCTCTCGCGAGGCCATGAGTCGCGAGACGATGGCGCTCTACAAGAAGCACGGCACGACGCCGGTCTCCAGCTGTCTGCCGCTCCTGGTGCAGATGCCGATTCTGCTGGGCATGTTCTACACGCTCAGCGACGTGAAGCGCCACGCCGAGTGGGGTGTGGGCGGTGTCGGCCTGCTCAATGCCGAGCTCACGAAAGAGTTCTACGAAGCGAAGCTGTTCGACGTCGCTCCGCTCCACGTGAACATGATCGAGGCGATCAATACAGGGCAGACGGCGACGGTCGCGATCTTGATCGTCCTCGTGGTCCTCATGATCGCCTCGCAGTTCATCACGCAGCTGCAGATCATCTCGAAGAACCTGTCGCCCGAGGCCAAGACCGGCCAGGCATACACGATGCAGAAGGTCATGCTGTACGTGCTGCCGCTGGCATTCATCTTCTCGGGTGTCTTCTTCCCCCTGGGTGTCGTCATCTACTGGTTCGTGTCGAACCTGTGGACGATGGGTCAGCAGTTCATCGTCATCCGCAACCTGCCGACCCCCGGGTCTGAAGCGGCCAAGGAGCGCGAAGAGCGCCTGGCGCGCAAGGGCAAGGCGCTGGATGCCAAGGGTCGCGTGATCCCCATGGAGAAGTACCTCGCCGAGCAGCAGCGTCTGCTCGAGGAGGCAGAGCGCGCCCGCGAGGCCGCCCCGAAGCGCCAGCAGCCGATGGGCAAGCAGCGCGCCAAGAAGAAGCAGCCACCCAAGAGCGGGGACTCCGGTAACCGGCCGGGCCTGAACCCGCCTAAGCCGACGTCCTGATCGACCGCGAAGGGAACTGACATGACTCTCACTCCTGAAACTCCCGAAGTCACGGTCGAGCAGCTCGAGCAGGAAGGCGACATCGCCGCCGACTACCTCGAGGTGCTGCTGGACATCGCCGACGTCGACGGTGACCTCGGCCTGGATGTGCGCGGCGGTCGCGCCTACGTGTCGGTCGAGGCCGATGACTCCGGATCGTTGTCACGCCTGAGCCACCCGGACACCGTTCAGGCGCTGCAGGAGCTGACGCGCCTGGCCGTGCAGAACCGCACCGGTCGATTCTCGCGGCTGATCCTGGACATCGGCGGGTCGCGGGACATCCGTCAGCGGGAGCTGGAATTGCTCGTTGACCGGGCTATTTCCCGACTGGACGAGGGTGCCTCCCAGGCATCCCTGCCGGCGATGTCGAGCTACGAGCGCAAGCTCGTACACGACGTGGTCTCGGCGCGTGGCTTCGTCTCGGAGTCGTACGGCGAGGGCGCTGACCGCCACACGGTCATCAGCCGCCCGTGACGTTTCACGTGAAACAGTGAGCACTCTCGAAGCAGAACCCGCCGTCGCAGCCCAGATCTTCGGCGATCGGATCGAGCCGGCACGCGCGTTCACTGCAGCTCTTGCCCAGCACGGTGAGGAGCGCGGGCTGATCGGCCCGCTCGAATTGCCCCGCCTGTGGAGCCGACACATCCTGAACAGCGCGGTTGCTGCGCCACTGTTTTCGGGTCGCGTCGGCGACGTCGGCTCCGGTGCGGGTCTGCCTGGGTTGGTGCTGGCCATTGCGCGCCCCGATGTCGAGTGGGTGCTCATCGAGCCGATGGAACGTCGTGTCGTGTGGCTGAACGAGCAGGTGCGCGACCTTGGCCTGGACAACGTCGAGGTGCTGCGAGGACGCGCGGAGGACTGGAACCGCGGTCCGGTGCTGGATGCCGTGACGGCTCGGGCCGTCAGTGCGCTGCGCACCCTGGTGCCGTTGACCGCTCCCCTGGTGCGCGACGGCGGTGAGTTGATTTTGCTGAAGGGCGCCAACGCCGCGAACGAGATCGCCGCCGCAGAAAAGGTGATTCGCAAGTACCGCCTGTCCGACGTGCGTGTGGAGCCGATCGGCGAAGGGATCATCGAAGAGCCCACGCGGGTCATTCGAGCCACCGTCCGCTGACCCCACCGCCCCCGTTGCCCCGGTGGTCGAGTAGCCCGCGAAGTGGGCGTATCGAGACCCCCATGCCGCGGGCGGCCCTCAGATCGTGGCGTACCGCCCCGTTTCACGTGAAACGTGGTCCGTGGCCCCGACTATCCCGGCTACCGCACCGCCGCTGGTCGAGTAGCCCGCAAAGCGGGCGTATCGAGGCCCCCTGTTTCACGTGAAACACCATCGAGGTGGAACGCGCAGCCTCCGCTGGTCGAGTAGCCCGCGAGGCGGGCGAATCGACACCCGCGAGCTGCGAGCGGCCCTCGCGTCTTGGCGTACCACCCGTTCCACGTGAAACATACCCCGTGGCCCCGACTGTCCCGGGTATCGAGCCCCCCGCTGGTCGAGTTGCCCGTAAAGCGGGCGTATCGAGACCCGCGTGCCTCACTTGCGCACATGGGCGGCGCGGCGCGTCTCGCAACAGACCGTTTCACGTGAAGCCCCGCGAACCCGTTGGTCGAGTAGCCCGCGGGCGTTCGAAACCCGCACGCGCGAGCGGCCCTCACATCTGCGGCGCGAAGCGCGGTATCGAGCCCGGCGCGTTTCACGTGAAACGCGCCTAGACGGAACTTTCCGCGCACGCACGCCCTCTGGACTTCGCGGCTGGAATCCAGGGTTGTCGCGATTGCCGCGCCGGCTGGGGTGGCGGTAGGTGTTTGGGCCGCTCAGATTTGGCTACTTTCGGTTCTCTCAGCGCCGTTGAGAGCAGCGCGCTGAGCCACTTGGCCGGCGGCAGTACCGTCAGATCGCGCTCTATTCTCTCCCGAAGAGCAAATTTCACGCCCGATCACCTACCTAAGCGACCGATACTCGACCCTGTGCACTGCGGGAGCGGGTCGTCGCCAAGACTTCGAGGTGACTGGGCCGTGATGTTTCACGTGAAACTTGCCGGCTGCTGAGGCGAACGACTGACCGCGCGCGGTGCGTGCGATCTGGACTTGGGACGGCTGCGCGTGCGTTTACCTGATGGCGTTGGACGCGATATGTCGTGACCGCGCCCAGGCAAGGATTCACGTGAAACATGGCGCCGTGCTACCTGCGTGATCGAGTCCTGCACAGCGGTGTAGACCGCCATTCTGTCCCCCGTTCGGGGTTCCGCTTGGCCGCCCTGCCCAATCCATCGGCCAGGGTGTCCGCATGGGGTACACATACATATTGGAGTGCGCCGATGGCTCCTTCTACGTCGGAAGCACCCGGCATTTGCTTCAGCGTGTCGAGGAGCACAACCACGGTGAGGGCTCGAACTACACGAGACCGCGATTGCCGGTCGTGCTGGTCTACTACGAGGAGTATGAGCGGATCGCTGACGCATTCGCAAGAGAAAAGCAGCTGCAGGGCTGGGGCCGCGCCAAGAGAGTCGCATTGATCACGGGAGCCAACGAGTATCTGCCCGCGTTGAGCCGAAAAGTGTGGCGCCGCGGTTGATCGACTGTGGGCGCCTGCTCACAGAGTGCATGTTTCACGTGAAACGGTGTGCGGTATCTATGCGGGCGGGGTTTCGATACGGCGCCTACAGCGCCTACTCAACCAATGGCCGGGGTGAGGGGACGCACCCGTGCCGGTGGTCGAGTAGCCCGCGCAGCGGGCGTATCGAGACCTGCGGACTGTCCGCGCTTGCGGTCCACGGTGTTTCACGTGAAACGGCGGTGGGGTTTCAATACGGCGCCTACGGCGCCTACTCAACCATCGGCGGGGGTGAGGGGACGGACCCGTGCCGGTGGTCGAGTAGCCCGCCCAGCGGGCGTATCGAGACCCACACTCCACTGCTGACACGGGCCCTGTAGCTGTGTTTCACGTGAAACCGCGGTGGGGTTTCGATACGGCGCCTTCGGCGCCTACTCAACCAGCGGCGGGGGAGAGGGGACGGACACTTGCCGGTGGTCGAGTAGCCCGCGCAGCGGGCGTATCGAGACCCGCGGACTGTCCGCGCTTGGAGGCCACCGGTGTTTCACGTGAAACGGCGGTGGGGCTTCGATACGGCGCCTTCGGCGCCTACTCAACCAACGGCGGGAGAGGGGACAATGCTTGTGCCGGTGGTCGAGTAGCCCGCCCAGCGGACGTATCGAGACCCGCGGACTGTCCGCGCTTGGGGCCCGGTGTTTCACGTGAAACGGCGGTGGGGTTTCGATACGGCGCCTTCGGCGCCTACTCAACCACCGGGTGCGCCGGATGCGCCTACTCAACCAACGGCGGGGGAGAGGGGACGGACTCTTGCCGGTGGTCGAGTAGCCCGCGCAGCGGGCGTATCGAGACCGGCCGGCGTCGCTGCGCGTGCACGCGACATCTCGGTGTTTCACGTGAAACGGGCGGGCGGGTTTCGATACGGCGCCTTCGGTGCCTACTCAACCAGCGGGGGGGGCGGGGGTGCGCCTTAGGTGCCTACTCAACCAGCGGGGGTGCCGGAGACGCCTACTCAACCGGCGGTATGGGGGACTGGGCGGGGTGTTCGGCGGGCTGTGGGGGTGGGGTCGCGTAGGGTTGAACACGTGGCTCGTCGAGTGAATACGGAAGGATGTTTCACGTGAAACAACCCGGGGATGCAGCCGGAACGGCATCCTTCTCCGTCGACGATTCACCGCTGGCACGAGAACTGATGGACCTGAGCGCCCGCCGCCGGGCGCTGGAGAACACGCAGGTCACCCTGAGTGGCAAGACCCGCATCGTGACGGTGTCCAACCAGAAGGGTGGCGTCGGCAAGACGACCACTGCTGTCAACGTCGCGGCAGCGCTGGCATCGGTCGGCGCACGGGTGCTGGTCATCGATCTGGACCCGCAGGGGAACGCGTCGACCGCGCTGGGAGTGCCGCACACCGCGGACGTCCCGAGCATCTACGACGTACTGATCGACGACTTCCCGCTCGCAGACATCGTGCAGACCAGCCCGGAGTCGCCGAACCTGTTCTGCGCGCCCAGCACCATCCACCTCGCCGGCGCCGAGATCGAACTCGTGTCGCAGGTGGCCCGGGAGCATCGCCTGAAGACCGCCCTCGAGGAATACCTCAACGGCCTCGAAGAGCGTCTCGACTTCGTGATCATCGACTGCCCTCCTTCCCTCGGACTGCTCACGATCAACGCCTTCACCGCGGCCGCTGAAGTCATGATCCCGATCCAGTGCGAGTATTACGCGCTCGAGGGCCTGAGCCAGCTGCTCGGCAGTGTGCGGATGATCCAGAAGCACCTCAACCCCGGGCTGCACGTCTCCACGATCCTCCTCACGATGTATGACGGGCGTACCCGATTGGCGCAGCAGGTTGCCGAGGAAGTTCGGTCGCACTTCGCGGAGCAGGTGCTGCGGACGGTGATTCCGCGGTCCGTGCGCGTGTCTGAGGCGCCGAGTTTCGGGCAGACCGTCATCGCCTACGATGGGCAGTCCGCCGGCGCTGTGGCCTACCGGGAAGCGGCCGTAGAGATCATCCAGCGGGACGACACACACAACAGCGAAGGAACATCCTGATGGCGAAACGAACTGGTCTCGGTCGAGGCATCGGGGCGCTCATTCCCACGGCAGAGCCGTCGGAGGCCCGGCCGGTCGACGTGTTCTTCCCCGGCGTCTCCAGGAGGGCGGTCGCTGAGGCAGCTTTGCTCGAAGCGGATGCCGCGAAGAATGCGGATGCCACGGACGGCACCCCCGGCAGTAACGGCAGCGACGCCGCCACCGCGTCCACCGACGTGACCACGCCCGATACCGCGGACCCCGACGCGGCGGGCACCGACGCCCCCGACGCCCCCGACGCCCCGGAGGGCGCCGCCAACGGTTCCGCGCCCGAGGCGCCGGCCCCAGAGCTTCTCCCGATCCCCGGCACCCGGCTGATCCACGTCGACCCGAACGACATCGTTCCCAACCCGCGCCAGCCGCGCACGAACTTCGACTCGGACGACCTCGCTGAGCTCGTGCACAGTGTGCGCGAGTTCGGTGTGCTGCAGCCGGTCGTGGTGCGCACCAACGAAGACGGCCAGTACGAGCTGATCATGGGTGAGCGCCGCACCCGCGCGTCCCGTGAGGCCGGCCTCACCTCGATCCCTGCGATCGTGCGCGACACCGAGGACGAGCACCTGCTGCGCGACGCGCTGCTGGAGAACCTGCACCGCTCGCAGCTCAACCCGCTCGAAGAGGCATCCGCGTACCAGCAGCTGCTCGAGGACTTCGGCATCACGCAGGAGGAGCTGGCCACGCGCATCGGTCGCTCCCGGCCGCAGATCAGCAACACGATCCGCCTGCTGAAGCTCCCCATGCCGGTGCAGCAGCGGGTGGCAGCGGGCGTGCTCAGCGCGGGTCACGCACGGGCGGTGCTGTCACTCGAGGACCCCGAGGCGATGCAGCGCCTGGCAGACAAGATCGTCAACGAGGACCTCTCCGTGCGGGCCGCGGAAGCTGCCGCGAAGTCGGTGGATGCCGGTTCGACCCGTCGCGGCGCGACGAAGGCCGGAGCGCGTCGCGCTCACCTGGACGAGGTGGCCGAGCGACTGGGTGACCGCCTGAACACCAAGGTCAAGATCAACATCAGCGCACGAAAAGGCCAGGTCGTGATCGATTTCGCCACGATCCAGGACCTGAACCGCATCCTCGAGGAGATCGGCGAGACCGAGTTCGGCGCGCGCTGACGCCGACCCCGCCGGCCCCACGTAGGCTTGAAGAATGACAGCCCACGAGCACAACGTCCCTCGCCGGGCGAGCCTCGAGCTGCTGCGCGCCGAGGCGACGGACGAGCTGTCCGTGCTGGTACACGAACGGCTGCGCGCGGGCGAGGATCCCTGGGATTTCATGGAGGACCTGCCCAGTGTCGATGAGCTCGTGGTGCTGATCCTGCGCGCCGAGAACATCGCCGCAGACGGCGGCACGCGCCCCACTGAAGCGCGCAATTACCGGGTGCTGCGCCAGATCGCCCTGGACTATCCAGAGCTCACCCGCGCGGTGTGGCGGCTGCTCGGGTCCGAGCCGCATCGCCGGTGGGATGCCACGGTGCGCGCCGAGGCATCCTGACTCTGAGACAACGAAAAGGCCCGATCAGATTGAATCTGACCGGGCCTTCGCCGTGCGGCTGAATCAGCCGATGTAGGACGCGAGGTCCTGCTCGAGCGCGAACTTCGGCTTGGCGCCGATGATCGTCTTCTCGACCTCACCCTTGCGGAACACCTTCATCGCGGGGATCGACGTGATCTGGTACTTCATCGCCAGCTCGGGGTTCTCATCGACGTTGAGCTTGAGGATCGTGATCTTGCCGGGGTGCTCCGACTGGATCTCGTCCAGGATCGGCGAGACCATGCGGCACGGGCCACACCATTCCGCCCAGAAGTCGACGAGCACGGGGCCGTCGGCGTCGAGCACGTCCTGCTGCCAGTTGTCGGTGGTGGTGGCCTTGGCGGTCATGATGTCTCCTTCGGAAGTCTGTCTGTGAGGTAACGCCGACGTGCGGCGGATTGTTCCGTCAGGCGCCGACTGTGGCGGCGTCGGGGAGTCCGTCGATCTGCGCCGCGTCCGTCTCGGGCAGGGACGCCTCACCGCGCGCGGCGAGGAAGTGCTCGACGTCCAGGGCCGCCACCGTGCCGCTGCCGGCTGCCGTGACCGCCTGGCGGTAGGTGGGGTCGATCACGTCGCCGGCGGCGAAGACGCCGGGCACCGAGGTGCGCGAAGACCGGCCGTCGACCCACACGGTGCCTTCCGGCGTGAGCTTGAGCTTGTCGTGCACGAGGTGGGTGCGCGGGTCATTGCCGATCGCGACGAACACGCCGTCGAGGGGGAGTTCGCGGCGGGAGCCGTCGACGGTGTTCTCCAGCACGACACCGGTCACGGCGTCGTCACCGAGGATGTCGATGACGTCGCTGTTCCACACGAACTCGATCTTGTCGTTCTTGAAGGCGCGCTCCTGCATGATCTTCGAGGCTCGCAACTGGTCGCGGCGGTGGATCACGTAGACCTTCGACGCGAACTTGGTGAGGAACGTGGCCTCCTCCATGGCGGAGTCGCCACCGCCGACGACGGCGATGACCTTCTCACGGAAGAAGAACCCGTCGCACGTGGCGCAGTAGGACACGCCGCGCCCCGACAGGCGGGACTCGCCCTCGATCCCGATCTTGCGGGGCGCCGATCCGGTGGCGAAGACGATCGACTCGGCCTGGTGGACGGCACCGCTGCCGAGGGTGACCGTCTTGAGGTCCCCGTCCAGGTCGAGCGACACAACGTCGTCATAGAGCACTTCGGCGCCGAATCGCTCGGCCTGCTCCTGCATCTTCGTCATGAGGTCCGGCCCCATGATGCCCTCGGGGAATCCGGGGAAGTTCTCCACATCGGTGGTGTTCATCAACTCTCCGCCGGCTTCGACGGAACTGGCGACGACGAGGGGTTCGAGGTTGGCCCGCGCCGCGTAGATGGCGGCGGTGTAGCCGGCGGGACCCGACCCGATGATGATGACCTGACGCACGTGTGCTGCTCCTTCGACGGCGGGTGAGGATTACCCGCTCATGCCTCAACACATGCTAGCCGCGGTGCATTCCGGGTGCCCCCGGGCGCACCGGATCCGCTCAGGTCGGGCTCAGCGTTTGCCGGGAAGCACGCGGCGCACCAGGCCCAGCGCCACCTGCAGTTCGGGGGCGCGGAGCAGCGCGAGGATCCCGACATAGACCGCGGCGACGACGGCACCGATGAGCATGGTCCCGAGGGCACCCTGCAGCTTGTCCGCCACCATCCAGCTGTCCTGCGCGCCGAACATCATGAACAGCGCCCAGCCGGCCCCACCGGCGGGCAGCGCGGCGAGGATGAAGCGTCCCAGCGCCGGCAGCCAGTGGCCCGCCCCGATGCGCCCCAGCCGACGGCGCAGCAGCACCGCCGCGATCACCAACGCCACCGTCAGCGCCACAGACTGCCCGAGGGCTACGCCGGCGGCTGTCAGACCGACCGGCAGGGTGGCGGCCAGCACGGCGGTGACCGCCACGATGATTGCCTGCGCGAGCGAGAACAGGAACGGCGTGCGGGTATCGCCGAGTGCGTAGAACGAACGCTGAATCGTGAACAGCACCGCGATCGGGATAAGGCCGACGAGATAGCCGCCCAGCACGAGTGCGCCTTCGACGGCGGTGGCCGCGTCGTTCGTGAAGATGCGCGAGACGGGCACCGCTGCGGCGGCCAGCGCTGCGGTGGCGCCCACGATCAGCACTCCGATGGAGCGGATGCTGGTGTCGATGTCGCGTCGCATGTCGTCGATACGGCCGTCAGCGGCATGCTCGCTGATCTGGGTGAAGTAGGGGATGCCGATGGACAGCACGATGATCGAATACGGCAGCATGAAGATGAGGTTTGCGTTGCCGGTGACCATGTTCGCTGCCGCCCCGGCGTCCGAGGCATCCGACAGCACGTTCGACTGCACGATCGCGCTCAGCTGGCCGACGAGAACCATGAGGAACGTCCAGCTCGCCAGGCGCCCGATGACGCCCAGGCCCATACCTCGCCAGCGGAAGTCCGGGCGCAGATGCAGGCCGGTGCGGCGCCAGAAGAACAGCAGCAGGATGGCCTGCACCACGATGCCCAGCGTTGCGGTGCCGGCGATCAGTGCGATCATCGCGGCATCCCACCCCTCGACGCCGGCGTAGGTCCCGTAGATGAGGATGAAGGTGCCGAAGCCGATGATCGACACGACGTTGTTGATGACCGGCGTCCAGGTGTACGGCCCGAAAACGCGGCGGGCGTTGAGCGTCTCACCCAGCAGGGCGTAGAGGCCGTAGAAGAAGATCTGCGGCAGGCACCAGTAGGCGAACACCGTCGCGAGAGCGTGCTGCTGCGGGGAGAATCCGCCGCCGTATAGCGACACCAGCAGCGGCGCGCACGCGACGGCGATCACCGTGATGCCCAGCAGCACCACCGAACCCAGGGTGATGAGCTTGGAGATGAACGCCTCACCGCCGTCTTCGCTGCGGCCGGCCGCGACGATCTGCGGCACGATCACCCCGGTGAGGATGCCCATCGACACGATGAGGAAGATCGCATTGGGGAGCTGGTTCGCCACGACGAACGCGTCGCCGGCCATCGCGGTCCCGACGGCCGTCACCAGCACGACGGAGCGCAGCAGGCCGGTGACGCGGGAGACCAGCGTTCCGGCGCCGATCATGACGCTTGCCCGGCCGATGCTCATCGTTGTCCGTCCTCGCCGGGCCGGTCAGCCTGGTCTATCTGTGGTGTTGCGGCGTGGTCCGCCCTGGCGCGGCGGCGCCGGCGTACCGTGCGCCACAAGCCGATCACGAGCAGACCCCCGACGACCACCGCGAGGGCGGCGACGCCGATCACCTCCCAGTCGGCGCGCACCAGCACCGTCGCGGTCTGGGCGGTGCCGATCGGGATGTAGCTCGGCGAGAGCAGTTCGAGGCGAAGATCGACCTCGCCGTTGCCGACACGCGCTTCGACGGGGATCTCGATGCGCGTGTTGGCTTCGGGCTCCGCTCGCACGGGCGAGGCCCGTTGCACGAGCAGACGCGGCGCCGAGGGCTGGGCGATGAGGACGACGTTGACCGGCCACTCCAGGCTGTTGCGCACCCAGATGCGCAGCGGCACGTTCTGACCCACGAGCGTGATGTCGGTCAATTGCGGGATGCTCACCGAACCCAGCGTTTGCACTGTCGCTTCTCGGTGCCGGGCGAGGGCGGCCTGCCACGCCTCGGCATCCGCAATCCAGGCACTCCCGAGGATCTGCAGCATCCCCGCGCGCTCCGGCGCGGTCAGCACGGTCGGGTCGTCGAGGATCGTGGCGAAGTCGGTGAGCGCCGCCTCATCCGCGAGGAGGTCGGTGACGGCGGTGGTGCGGGCCTCATCGGAGGCCACATCGGCGATGGAAACCGCGGCAGGCTCGCCCGAGACGAGGCTCTGCAGGGTCGCGGGGACGACGCCGGGCGCGGCATCCACGGTCGACAGTGCCATCGACATCGCGAGGCGGGAACGACCGTCGGCACGGTCCAGCGTCACCAGCAGCGGCCGGCCGCCGCTTTCCTGCACCGCGAACGCGAGGTGCGCGGTGGCCTCGGTGAGGGTCGCCGCGCGCAGTGCCCTCTCCTCCAGCTGCGACGCCCGGCGCAGTGCGTCTGAGATCGCCGAGTCGTACACCAGTACGGATGCCGCATCGGCGCGGGCGTGCGCAGCCAGGGTCGCGTCGTTTGCCCCCTGGGTCGTGGTGGCCGAGGGGATGAGCGTGAGCGAGGCCTGGTCGTCGGTGGTGAGGCCGCCCAGCGTTGCGACGACGGGGGCGTTGGCGGTGCCGGTGAACGGCCAGTACACGCCTTGGCGACTCCCGCCGACGGACAGCAGCTCTTCCAGAGTCGGGTACTCCGGGGCGCCCGGCGTCGGCGTCGGCGTCGGGGTCGGGCTGGGCTCGGAGGGTGTCAGCGGGTCGAGCGTCGGGGTCGGGGTCGGGGTGGCGTCGGCATCCGGAACGAAGTCGTCCGCCTCCAAGTAGGGCTGCAGGCTCGTGGGAGCAAGCGGCTGCGGCAGACCCGAGTTCAGCTGCGCGGCCACGTCGGCGTCGCCGAACTGCAGCGCGAACCGCTCATTGGGGAGCTGCTCCAGTCGTTGCAGCCACGCGGTGACGGCCTCCGGTGCCGCCGTGCCGAGGGCACGGATGGCGGCGGGGATAGCGGGGTCGATGGCAAGGATCGCGCTGGTACCCGCCACTGACTCCAGCTGCGCGGTCAGTCCGCCCTCCGGGGCGGTCAGCGCGACGAGATCTTCGGCGGAGAGCAGCCCTTCCTCGAGCGCCGGCGCGGTGATGGGGACGGCAACGCCCACTCCGACCTCCGCCACGGCATCGTCGGCGATCACCACCACGCTCGTGGTGACCAGGGTCCCTGAGGCGTTGGTGGCGGTCGCGCGCAGGGGGTAGACGCCGGGGGCGCGACCGGCCAGGAGCGGGCTGTCGGCGGCGACGGTGATGCCGACAGTGTCCCGGTCACCGGCCGCCACGGCTTCGACGAGGGTGGTGCCGGCCGGTTCCAGGTCGCGGCCGCGGCCATCGCCGGCGACCCAGTCCGACAGGGCTGCGCGATCGGGGAGGGCTGTCGTCCCCATTTCGAGAACGATCTCGGCGGCAGGAATGTCCAGCAGGGTCCCGTTCGTCACCGTCGCCGACACTGTCAGCGCCGACCCGGCGGGCAGGGCACCGTCGCCGATCGGAGACAGGATGAGCTCGACCACGCCCGGAGCCGGTTCGGGCGTCCCGCTCGGGTCGGGGTCGGGGCTGCCTGCGGCCGACGTGGCCGCAGGGGCTGTCGGGACGGCAGCGGCGGTCAGGCCGGGCGCCACCGTGAGCAGCACCAGCAGTGCGGTCAGCAGCGCGACCAGCCACGGACGGCGTGGGGCGGCGGGGATGTCGGTCATGGTGGGCTTCGGCTCGGGTGCGATTCATGACCGCACGATCAGCCCGATTCTAGGCCGAGCGCCCTCCGAGGATCCCGAACGTCCGGGCGATCCGCCCGATGACGGTTGAATGGGAGCATGCCGACTCCTCCCGATCCCGCTGTGTGCCGCGCCCTGGCAGCCGACCTGCGGGGTGCGGGTTTCACCGCCGACGCCCTGCGCGAGGCGTGGGGCGAAGCGGCGGATGCCGCGATCGCGCGCGGTCTGCGCGGCCCCGCCGAACGGGCGCTCGCCGGCCGGGACGACGCCCTCGCGGTGCTGGCCCGGTTGTTCGTGCTCGGCCGGCAGCAGCAGGCAGCGGCGGTCGAGGCGGCTCTGCCGCGCACGACGGCGGCGGGGCTCGCCGCACTGGACCTGGCAGCTGCCGCGGCAGACGGACTGATCGCCCCGCGCGCGCTCATCCGGCCGCAGGAATTCTCCGATGCCGCCGGCGAGGTGCAGTGGTGGATCGCCAGCGACCTCGACGAGGCGGCGCTGGGCGGACCCCTCCCGGAGGGGCATGTGCTCGGTGTGGGCGGCGCGTCCCTGACGCTGGCGGGTCTGCAGCTGCCCGGGCGTGTCGGCCGGGTGCTGGACGTCGGCACCGGGTGCGGCATCCAGGCCCTGCGCGCCCGCCGCGATGCCGACCGCGTCGTCGCGACCGATTTGTCGGAGCGGGCGCTGCACTTCACGCAGCTGAACGCGCAGCTCAACGGCGTCGACGGCATCGAGATGCGGCTGGGGAGCCTGTTCGAACCGGTCACGGGCGAGCAGTTCGAACGGATCGTGTCCAACCCGCCCTTCGTGATCACGCCCCGCGCCGAGGGTGTTCCGGCCTACGAGTACCGCGACGGCGGGCTCGTCGGCGATGCGCTCGTCGCCGGGTTCATCTCGGGCGTCGGGCCGCTCCTGGCTCCCGGTGGGGTGGCGCAGTTGCTCGGCAACTGGGAGTACCGCGATGGCGTCGATGGGCTCGATCGCGTGCGGCAGTGGGTCGCGGCATCCGATATTCCGTTGGACGCATGGGTCGTCGAGCGCGAGGTGCTTGACCCGCTGGCCTATGCCGAGCTGTGGATCCGCGACGGCGGCACTACGCCGGGACCGGCGTTCACGCGCCTGGTCGATGCGTGGCTCGACGACTTTGCGGCGCGCGGGGTGACGGCGGTCGGGTTCGGATATGTGCTGCTGCACCGACCGGCATCCGCCGTGCCGACCCTCGCGCGGTACGAGCGGGTGACGCAGGCGGTGCCGGGGGCGCTCGGCCCGCATCTGCAGGCGGCCCTCGACGCGCATGACCGGCTCAGCCGGCTGGACGACGATCAGCTGGCGGCCTCGGTGCTGCAGGTCGCGCCAGACGTGACCGAGGCGCGCCATCACCTGCCAGGGGCGGAGGCGCCGAGCGTGATCGAACTGCGCCAGGGCGGCGGGTTCGGGCGCACGCTCGAGGTCGACCCGGCGCTGGCGGGACTGGTCGGCGCGTGCGACGGCGACCTGAGCGTCGGCGTGCTCATGGACGCGATCGCGCAGCTGCTCGAGGTGGATGCCGCGGCGTTGCGCGCCGACCTGCTCCCGCGGGTGCGGGAGTTGCTGTTCACCGGCTTCCTGACGTTCGCGTGAGCACGGCGCCCCGGTGGCGCTAGGTAGGCTCGACCGCATGCTCAATATGGCCGAGGGCCTCGTCCGCATCGGCGAGCTCGCCGCGTCGCCGGTGGTCGACACCCTGGCGACGGCGTTCGCGGATGCCGGATTCGAGCTGGCTCTGGTGGGCGGACCGGTCCGCGATGCCCTGCTGGGCCGCATCACGAACGACCTCGACTTCACCACGAACGCGCGCCCCGACGACATCCTGCGGATCGTCAAGCCGATCTCCAGCGCCCACTGGGACATCGGCCGCGAATTCGGCACGATCGGCGCGCGGGTGCGCGGCGAGCAGGTGGAGATCACCACCTACCGCGCCGACGAATACGACGGCACCACCCGCAAGCCCGTCGTCGCATTCGGTGGCGACCTCGAGGGCGACCTCGCCCGACGCGACTTCACCGTCAACGCCATGGCGCTGCGGCTGCCGGGACCCGCGCTGGTCGACCCGACCGGCGGCGTCGAAGACCTCATCACCGGCGTGCTGCGCACGCCCATCGACCCCGCCATCAGCTTCGGGGACGACCCGCTGCGCATGCTGCGAGCCGCTCGCTTCAGCGCGCAGTTGGGTTTCGACGTCGATCAGGCGACGGTGGCGGCGATGACGGCCCAGGCCCCGACGCTGTCGATCGTGAGCCCGGAGCGCATTCAGGGCGAGCTGGTCAAGCTGCTGCAGGCCGATGACCCGACGCGCGGCATCCGGCTGCTGGTCGACACCGGCCTGATGGCGCTGTTCCTGCCCGAAGTGCCGGCACTGCGCCTCGAGGTCGACGAGCACCACCATCACAAGGATGTCTACGAGCATTCGCTCACCGTGCTGCGCCAGGCGATCGAGCTGGAGCGGGAACGGCACCCGGATGCCACGCCCGACGTGCCGCTGCGCCTGGCCGCACTGCTGCACGACATCGGAAAGCCGGCCACCCGGCGGCTCGAGGACGGCGGCGGGGTCACCTTCCACCACCACGACATCAAGGGTGCGCGCCTGGCCCGCAAGCGCCTGCAGGCGCTGCGGTTCGACTCCGACACGATCGGCTCGGTCACCAAGCTCATAGAGCTGCACCTGCGGTTCTTCGGCTACGCCGAGGGCGCGTGGAGCGACTCCGCGGTGCGGCGGTATGTGCGCGATGCCGGCGACGAGCTGGATCGCCTGCACATCCTCACCCGCGCCGACGTGACCACCCGCAACAAGCGCAAGGCCGCGCGGCTGCGTTCGGCGTACGACGACATCGAGCGGCGCATCGACGAGCTCGCCGAGCAGGAGCAGCTGGGGGCGATGCGCCCGGCACTGGACGGCAACCGGATTCAGGAGATCCTCGGCATCCGCCCCGGACCCGCCGTCGGCGAGGCGTACCGGTTCCTGCTGGACGTGCGCCTGGACGAGGGTCTGGTGGACGAGGCCGAGGCCGAGCGCCGCCTGCTGGAGTGGTGGGCCGCCCGCCCCTGACCCGGCACCCAGACCGTGAGACCACAGCTGGTCGCCGAGACGATGGGAACTTCCCAGGGTCTCGGCGACCAGCTGTCGTTTCAGCGGGGGCGATCCCGATGAACGGCGCCTGGTCGATGTGCGGGCACTCGTACGGGAGTCGTGGCGTCGTTCGCTGGCCGGACTCGTGGGTGCCGAAGGCCTGCCGCCGCTGGAGCTGACCGCCGCACAGCTCGAGGCGTACCGGCTCGCGCAGTTCGAGTACTGGAAGCACACCCACATCACGATCGACGTCGTACCTGGGCGCGGCGCCGGCTTCTCGTACTTCGGGCTCGGGCTCGGGCCGGCACGGTGACCTGCGGCTACCCACGAACAGTCGGGCTACTGCACCACGCCGATGTCGCCGTTTCCAGTGGTGTCCCTGCTGAGCGCCTGTCTGAGAGTCGAGCGCTCCGGTAGCGGCCAGCGCTGTTCACGTGTCTTCTGATACTGCGCGCCCAGAACCATCAGCCTGCGTATGACGGGGACGCACGCGGCCGTGATCACCGCGGACACCACCGCCAGCGCGAGCATCGCGTGTCCCAGCGGTTGTTCTTCAGGGCGACTCCCGACGTAGATCGTGGCGGCGGCGACGCCACCCGCCAAGGTGCCCAGGATCGCCCACACTTGCAGGCACCTGACCGCGGTCTCCCAGGGGTGGGTGTCCTTGAGGAACCACCGCATCTGCCGGTCGCTCGGCCTGTTGCTGTGCAACCCGGTGCTGGCCGCGCGGAGCAGATCCCGGCGGCCGGCTGCTGTCCACGCCGAGTACAGCACGGCCAGAGGAAGGGAGCACGCTGCCAAGGCGGCGAGGGCTGCCAAGCCGACGGGGACCAGCTTTTCCTGCAACGTGCTGGGAATCGCGATGATGCTGTTCTCGTCCAGGAGGAGCAGCACGAACCAGGCGACCAGGGCGAGCGCGACGACCAGGGCAGCACCGCCGAACGCCGCCTGGGCCAGCCCGAGGGTCCGGCAATACCGGCTCAGGGGGAACGTTACGGGCGTCTTGGCATGAGCCGACTTCATTTCGTCTGCTGATCTCCCGGCGGGATCAGCCGCTCGATAACGGACTCCCGGTGGGACACCTTTACCATCCGCCGAATCCCAACACGTCCACGAGCCACACCCCCGCGATCACGGCCGTGATGACGACCGCGAGCCACGGGAACCCTCGGGCCAGACGGCGTCCCTGGGGCGCGACACCTGGAGGCGGGCGCAGGAGCCCTGCGGGAGGGACGAAGGGGAGGGATGCCGCGGTCGTGCCGCCCGTCGCAATGGGCGTGCCCGCCTGCGCGGCCAGGCTGCCGGTCGCCGCGGTCTGCAGCCGGTCGTCGCGCCAGCGCTCCCACTGGTCGAGTTTGTCGAGCACGGCCCCCACGGCGCCGAACAGCCACGCCCAGGTCTCCGGGTCGGTCGAGGAGACGGGCCGCTTCGTATAGAGGAAGAGCCAATCGTCCACGATCTCCACGTCCAGTGCGGCCGCGTTGTCGATGAACCGCGCCATGACGTCGGGGGTGAACAGATACAGCGCGTCCGGCTCGTACCCTTCGGGGCAGTAGAGCGCGAAGTGGCGGTCGAAGTCGCCTTCGAGACTCAGGCGCTGATCCTTGCGGTACGTCGTCGGCAGGTTGGAGCCGAGCAGGCTGTTGTTCCCGGTGGCATCCAGCACGATGTGTGGCAGCGGTACATCGAGCCTGACGGCGACGTATCCCCAGCGGTGGGTTCTGCGATGCTTGCCGGAACCGGTCGTATACACATAGTTCGCGAACTCGACGAACCGGGGCTCCTGACCGCGCACGACGTCGTGGCTTTGGCGGCTCGAGCCGATGTCGAAGATCATCCCCGGCAATCGTTTGCCCGCCACCTCCGGCACGTAGCTCATGCCATTCGCCCGCGCGAAGCGGTCCAGGCGGTAGCGGCGCGCCGCCGTGCGTCGCTCCGAGATGAACATGCCGAGCACGGCGATGCCGACGCAGGCTGTCAGCACCTGGAAAAAGCCCGTGTTGAAGGATGCCCCTGTCGTCACGGCTTCGAGGACCATCATGCCGACGAAGAGCGCGACGAGTATCGCGAGGGCGATGAGGCTGGATGCCAGCCCGTTGGTGGCGCGCCCCGACTTGTGCAGTTGTTTGGCGAACGCGCGGACGGCCGCGCGGTCCACGCGTTCAGTGAGCGGTCGGGCATCGAACGGCACGGGCGCCACGGGGGTGCTCATCGAGCGGATTCCAGCATGGTGCCCAGGTTAGCGAAGCGCGACGACGACGGCGTCAGTCGAGCCACACCTGGACAAGCCACACCAGGGCGAGCGCGACGCAGCCGATGGTCGCCAGCCACGGGAAGCTCGTCGCCAGGCGCCGACCCGGTGCGGCGACGCCGGGCGGCGGCCGCAGCAGCTCCGCCGGAGCGGCAAACGGCAGCCAGGTCGCGGCCATGCTGCCCGCCGCGGCGTGCCCGGTAGCCGTAGTGCTCAGCCGGTCGTCGCGCCACCGCTCCCACTGCGCGAGCTTGTCCAGCACCGCCCCGACTGCGCCGAACAGCCACGCCCAGGTCGCCGGGTCGGTGGAGGACGCGTCCCGCTTGGTGAAGAAGAAGAGCCAATCGTCGACGATCTCGACATCGAGTTCGGCCGAGTTGTCGATGAAGCGCGCCATGACGTCGGGGGTGAACAGATACAGCGCGTCCTGCTCGTATCCGGCGGGGCAGTACAGCGAGAAGAAGCGGTCGAAGTCGCCCTCCAGGCTCAGGCGCTGATCCCGCTGGAAGGTCGTGGGCAGGTTCGAGCCGAACAGACCGTTGTTCCCGGTGGCATCCAGCACGATGTGTGGCAGCGGCACATCGAGCTTGACGGCAACGTAGCCCCACCGGTAGCTCTTGCGACTCTTGCCGCCGCCCGTGGTGTACACGTAGTTCCCGAACTCGACGTGCCGAGGCTCCTCACTGCGCACCACGTCAAGGCCGCGGCGGTTGGATCCGATGCCGAAGATCATCCCCGGCAACCGCGTGTTCGCCGCCTCCGGCACGTAACCCATCCCGTTCGCCCGCGCGAAGCGGTCCAGGCGGTAGCGCCGCGCCGCCGCGCGTCGCTCGAAGATGAACATCCCGACCGCGGCGATGCCGAGGGCGATCGTCAGCAACCACAGGAAGAAGAGGCCGGCGTTGAGGGGTAACCCTGTCGTCACGTCGAGGAGCAGCATGCCGGCGAAGAACGCGACGGCTACCGCGAGGAGGATCAGGCTGGCCGCCTCCCCGTTGCGGGCGCGCCCCGACTTGTGCAGCTCTTTGGCGAACGCGCGGACCGCCGCGCGGTCCACGCGTTCGGTGAGCGGTCGGGCATCGAACGGCACGGGTGCCACAGCCGGACCCGTCATCCGAAGACGCCGAAGATGCCGGACATGGCGATCTGCAGGCCGAGCCAGACAACGCCGATCACCGAGAGGATGATGATCGTCGCCCACGGCACGCGGCGCTGCAAGCGTCGTCCGGTCGGGGAGACGCCGGGCGGCGGCTGCAGCACGCCGGGCGGCGCGGTGAACGGCAGCGCCTGAGCGCCACCGGCCGCCGCGTGCGCCTGCGCGTACTGGGCGTGCCCTTGGGCTTGGGCGTGCCCGTGATCGAGTGCGGGTGCGGGCATCGGTGCCACGAGCCGCTCGTCGCGCCACCGCTCCCACTGCTCGAGCTTGTCGAGCAGGGTCGCCACGACGGAGAACAGCCACGCCCACATCCGGGGGTCGAAGGTCGAGAAGTCGCGCCTGGCGTAGAGGAAGAGCCAGTCGTCCACGATCTCCACGTCCAGCGCCGCGGCGTTGTCGATGAAGCGGGTCATGATGTCGGGCGTGAACAGGTACAGCGCATCGCGCTCGTAGCCGGTGGGGCAATACAGCGTGAAGTAGCGGTCGAAGTCGCCCTCCAGGCTGAGCCGCTGCCCCTTGTCGAACGACGTCGGGAGGTTCGATCCCAGCATGCCGTTGTTACCGACGGCATCCAGCACGATGTGCGGCAGTGGGGCGTTCAGCTTGATCGCGATGTAGCCCCAGCGGTGGGTCTGCGTGTTCTTGCCCGAGCTTGTCGTGTACCGGTAGTTTGCGAACTCCACGAACCGCGGCTGCTCGCCACGGAGGATGTCGGTTGCGGTCCGCCCGTCCCCCTGCCCGAAGATCATGCCCGGCAACCCGGGCGCCTTCACTTCGGGGTACCAGGTGAGGCCGTTGGCCGCCGCGAACCGGTCGAGGCGGTACCAGCGCTCGGCGGCGGTGTGCGACGACCGCACGGCGATCACCACGACGATGGCGATCACCCCGCCCAGGATGAGAATCGGCACGAGCGAGAACAGGCCGAAGAGCCCACCGCCGGCCGCGATGAAGCTGAAGAAGATCCCGCCCATGGAGGCGAAGCTGCCGGCGATCAACAGCACGGCGACGATGGTCACCACCGTCGCCACCGATATCTCGCCAGCGCGCGGCGCGCGGCCCGCGGCGATGAGGTGCTTCTTGTGGGCGATGATGGTCGCCCGGTCGACCGGCTCGCTGAGCGCGCGCGGATCGAATTGCACGGATGCCGCAGGCGTGGTCATCGGAAGAGCTCCCCGAGGTCGTCGAAAAGGCCGGTCTGCCACACCATACCGACAGTGACGATCGCGCCGACCGCGCGCCAGGGCAGGTGGCGCCGCAGACGTCGTCCGGTCGTGGCGACGCCGAGTGGCGGCGGCGCGAGGATCGGGATGACCCGGCTGCCGCTGCCGAGTGAGTATTCACGCTGCCGAGTGAGTATTCGTGCTCCCGAGCGTCCCGGCATCCGCCCGCCAGTTCTTCGGGGATCTGCAGTTCTTCGGACCCCCGCGCGTGATGGCATCCGACGTTCTGTCGTTCTCCGAAGTTGCGGCGCAGGACGGGACCGGATGCCGCGCGCCGCCGGCCCGGAATCCTGCGGTGCCGTCGCTCAGCGGCATCCGCTAGACTGTCCAGGTTGTCTGTCCAGCGCCCCTGCGCGCGTACGGCCGGACACGTGCACATACCCTCCTGCTTTCGAGAAATGCTCGGAAGCCGTTCTAGTCCGAAGGAGGTGGGTCAGTGACGCACACACACCAGTACGAACTCATGGTGATCCTCACCCCAGAAATCGACGAGCGTCTCGTCGCCCCTAACCTTGAGAAGTTCCTCAAGGTCATCACCAATGATGGGGGCACGATCGACAACGTCGACATTTGGGGTCGCCGTCGTCTCGCATACGAGATCGAGAAGAAGACCGAGGGCGTCTACGCCGTCGTCAACTTCACGGCCACGAGCGAGGCCACGCAGGAGCTTGACCGCCAGCTGAAGCTGAGCGAGCAGATCATGCGTACCAAGGTTCTGCGCGCCGAAGAAGGCATGGCTCTGGTCGCTGCCGAGAAGGAGCGTTCCGACGCGAAGGCCGCCCGCAAGGCTGCCGCGCCCGCGAAGGCCCCGAAGGCGTAATCACCATGGCTGGCGAGACTCTCATCACCGTTGTGGGAAACCTCACGGCAGACCCCGAACTGCGTTACACGCAGGGCGGACTGCCCGTCGCGAACTTCACGATCGCGTCGACGCCGCGCACCTTCGATCGTCAGGCGAACGAGTGGAAGGACGGCGAAGCGCTGTTCCTCCGCGCGAGCGTCTGGCGCGACTTTGCCGAGCACGTGGCCGGTTCGCTCACCAAGGGCATGCGGGTCATCGCCAGTGGTCGCCTCAAGCAGCGTTCCTACCAGGACCGCGAGGGGCAGAACCGCGTCTCGATCGAACTCGAGGTCGATGAAATCGGCCCGTCGCTGCGTTACGCGACCGCTCAGGTCACGCGTACCAGCAGCAACAGCGGAGGCGGCGGCGCATCCGGCGGCGGCGGGGGCGGACAGCAGTCCCGCCCGCAGCAGCAGGTCGCCGACGAGCCTTGGGCAACGCCCGGTTCGGCAACTCCCGACGCGTGGAGCGCTCCCGGCGCTTACGGCGACGACACACCCTTCTGATCCTCGGATCACCAACTCTCGTAAGGAAACACCATGGCTGGAAAGTCGAGCGGCGACCGCCGCAAGCCGCGGAAGGGCGCGAAGAACGCGGCCCCCGCGAAGGCGATCCGTGTCGGCGTCATTGACTACAAGGACGTCGCCACTCTTCGCAAGTTCATCTCGGAGCGTGGGAAGATCCGCGCCCGTCGTATCACCGGGGTTTCGGTGCAGGAGCAGCGTCTGATCGCCAAGGCGATCAAGAACGCACGCGAGATGGCGCTCCTGCCCTACGCCGGCGCTGGCCGGTAAGGGGTCCCGATATGGCAAAGCTGATTCTCACGAATGAGGTCGCCGGGCTCGGAAGTGCCGGTGACGTGATCGAGGTCAAGAACGGGTACGCCCGCAACTACCTCATCCCCCAGGGCTTCGCAGTGGCATGGAGCCGCGGTGGCGAGAAGCAGGTGGCGTCCATCCGCGCCGCTCGCGAGTCGCGCGCGATCCACGACCACGAAGAGGCCGTGACCCTGAAGAACTCGCTGGAGTCGACCAAGGTGCGTCTGGCCGTCAAGGCCGGCGCCGAGGGTCGCCTGTTCGGTTCGGTCAAGACCGGTGACGTCGCTGACGCGGTCAAGGCCGCCGGGCTCGGCGAGCTGGACAAGCGCAAGATCCACATCACCTCCCCGATCAAGGCCGTGGGCGAGCACGAGGCGACGATCCGCCTCCGTGACGACCTCACCGCCGTGATCACGCTGCAGGTGGTTGCCGCCAAGTAAGCGGTAGCAACAGACGGATGCCGTGGACCTTCGGGTTCACGGCATCCGTTTTTTGCGCCCGTGGCGGGGTTTTTGCGTCGCTGATTCCACACCGAGGCTGTGTATAACCCCGCAACCGTCCCCAACCTTCAACATGCACTTCAACCACAAACTCATCCACAGGCTGTGGGAAGAAAAAGGCCAGATCAAACGGAGGATCAGTGTTCGCCCTCCACGTCATCCCGGGCGTTTTCCACAGGTGTTGTACACAGGCTAGGCGGCGTTTCGCGCAGGCTTTCCACAGAGTTATCCACAGGCTCAGTTGCGGGTGTCGGTGGCCATGCATAGCGTGAGTTCGTCCCACCCCGACATTCCCCCCAAACCCCACGGAGGTACGCGCGCGTGTCGATCGCTGATATCTCCGACGAACGTCTCGGCGGACGCCGTGAACACGAGCGCACCCCACCGCACGACATCCTCGCGGAGCAGAGTGCGCTGGGTGGAATGCTGCTGTCCAAGGATGCCGTCGCCGACGTCATCGAGACACTGCGCGGTGCCGACTTCTACGTCCCCAAGCACGAACTGATCTTCGAGGCCATCCTCAGCCTCTACTCGCACGGCGAGCCCACCGACGTCGTGGCGGTCACCGATGAGCTGATCAAGACCGGTGAGCTGCAGCGCGCCGGCGGCGCCGACTACCTGCACTCGCTCACCTCGATCGTGCCGACGGCGGCCAACGCCGGCTACTACGCATCCATCGTCTCCGAGCGGGCACTGCTGCGCCGCCTGGTCGAAGCCGGCACCCGCATCGTGCAGATGGGCTACTCCGGTCAGGGCGAGGCTGTCGAGCTGGTCAACAACGCGCAGGCCGAGATCTATGCCGTGACCGGCGCCGAGACCGGCGAGGACTACGTGCCACTCGAGATCGCCGTCACCTCGGCGATCGACGAGATCGAAGCCGCGCGAGGGCGCGACGGCTCGATGACCGGCATCCCCACGGGGTTCGCGCAGCTGGACGAGCTGACCAACGGGCTGCACGGCGGCCAGATGATCGTCGTGGCCGCCCGCCCCGCCATGGGTAAGTCCACGCTCGCGCTGGACTTCGCCCGGGCGGCGGCGATCAAGAACAACATGCCGACCATCGTCTTCTCCCTCGAGATGGGGCGCAGCGAGATCGCGATGCGCCTCATGAGCGCCGAGGGCGCGGTGCCGCTGCAGAACATGCGCAAGGGCACGCTGGACTCCCGCGACTGGACCACGATCGCGGCGACCCGCGGCCGCATCAACGACGCCCCGTTGTACATCGATGACAGCCCGAACATGACCCTCGTCGAGATCCGCGCGAAGTGCCGCCGGCTCAAGCAGCGCGTCGGGCTCAAGATGGTGATCATCGACTACCTGCAGCTGATGACCAGCGGCAAGAAGGTCGAATCCCGCCAGCAGGAGGTCAGCGAGTTCTCGCGTGCCCTCAAGCTGCTCGCGAAGGAACTGCAGGTCCCCGTGATCGCGCTGTCACAGCTGAACCGTGGATCCGAGCAGCGCACCGACAAGCGGCCGCAGGTGAGCGACCTTCGTGAGTCCGGCTCGATCGAGCAGGATGCCGACATGGTCATGCTGCTGCACCGCGACTCGGTCTACGACAAGGACACCCGACCCGGCGAGGCGGACCTGATCGTCGCAAAGCACCGTAACGGTCCCACCGCGACCATTGAGCTGGCGTTCCAGGGTCACTTCTCGCGCTTCACCGACATGGCGCCGGTGTAGGACTAGCGAATACGACCGAAAGCCCGCGGAATCCGCGGGCTTTCGTGGTTGCTCGGACTGACTGAGCCGTCAGGCGCGGTCGGCGCGGTTCGTGCCGTCGTCGTAGTCGATCTGTTCCTTGCGGACCTGCTCGGTGACCGTCTCCTCCTCGGTCACGGTTTCCGTTCCCAGGCGGACACGCTCGACCGGAACGGTCTCCTTGGCGATGACGGGCCGCTCCTCAGTGAGGACGACCTCGTGCTCTTCCTCGCTGATGGCTGGCCCGTCCATGGCATCCGAGACGTTGGCGTCGGTGATGGGTTCGCGTTCCAGCCGAACTTCCTCATGGCTCACGGGGACAGTGACGGTCTTCTCCTCGGTGACGACGTACTTCCGCAGCCGTGCGCGACCGGTCTGAACCTTCTCGGTGCCCACGCGGAGGCGCTCCTCGGACCGGGTCATCGCATCGTCGGTGGTCGGACCGGACGTGTCATACCCGGTGCTCGTGTCCACCGCCTCGTCACTGGCGTCACGGACGGTACCGGTGCCTTCAGCGGCGCCGGTGTTGCGGGAACCGTTGCCGTAGTAGACGTACAGCTCGTCTTCCTGCGCGTGCTCCAGCGCCCCGTCCGCGTCGATGCGCGGTGCGTTCTTGACGAACTCTTTCGCGTAGCTCACCCGGAGGTTCTCGCCCTCCTGGTTGGCGTCGTCGAGGGGCACGAAGGACCCCGAGGTGCCGAAGAAACCGGTGCGCACCGCCGCCCAGGTGGGCGCCCCGGTGTCGGTGTCGAGGTAGATCTGCTCGAGCGTGCCGATCTTCTCCCCGTCGGAGTCGATCACCGCTGCTCCCATGAGACCGCCGATGTTTTCTGTGCTGATCATGACTGTTTCCTATCGTTCGTTTGTTCGTACGTGTTGAGACCGGCGCGGGGCCCGCGACCGGGTCGTGTCACCGGGTTGTGGTGACCGGCACGGTAGTCGTGTCGGGGTCACGCTTGACGACGCTCCGCACGCCGAGCATCCCGCCGAGGGCCGCGATCACCGCGCCGAGCAGCAGGCCGGCGAAGCCCCACCACGAGGCGGCTTGAGCAGTCGCAGCGGCATCCTCCGCCGTCTGCTGCGCGTCCTGCAGCGCCTCATCGGTCTGCTCCTGCGCTTCTTCTTCGTCGACGTTGCTCTGCACGTCCTCGACGACCTGGGTGACGTCGGTCCCTGATAGTGCCTGGGTGGCGGAGCTGACGACGCCGCCGAGCAGGCTGGCGCTGAGCCACACAGTCAGGGCGAGAGCGACCACCAGGGACGTCGCCCAGGTCAAGAATCCGTGCAGCAGCCCGCTGCGCACGGCCAGTGCGCCGGCGACGAAACCTGCCGCGGCAAGAGCGATCACCAGGGCGATGACGCTCCAGATGGTCGCCCCGATGCCCGAGCCGCCCAGGCCGATGCCGGCGGTGACGAGCGAGAGCAGGATGGTGACGGCCAGAAAGGTCACCACCCCGGCGATGATGGACCCCCACGACACGTTCGCCGTGCGGCCGCCCCGTTCGGTGCCGATCAGCGACTCCTTCGCGGCGTCGTCATTGTGGTCCGTGATGATCGGGCGCGCGGCGGCGCTGTCGGGGTTGTGAGTGTGATTGTTTGCCATTGTGTCGATCCCTTGGGTCGGGGCGTCGGAGCCGCACGTGTCGAAACGTGCGGTCCGGCCACCTGCCCGCTTACACCGTAAGCAAGCTAGCGTGACAGTACAGCCCCGGGACTGACTTGGCGAGGGGGGTTGCGTGCGATGGGAGGGAAGGTGCCATGAGCGTCCGGGTGACGAAGAAGCCGACGGGTACGCAGTCCCGTCGCCTGAGCCGGGCCCTGATCATCGAGACCGCGCTTGCCCAAATCGACCGGCGTGGTGCGCAGGGGCTGTCGATGCGCTCCTTGGCGCAGGAGCTCGGTGTTGAGGCGATGTCGCTGTACCGGCACGTACACGGGCGAGAGGATCTGCTGGAGGGGGTGGTGGCGCTGCTGATGGAGAACCTGACCTCGGATCTTGACGATGAGCTCGCCGAACACTGGCAGGGGTTCCTGCAAACCGTCGCCCACCACGTCCGCCAGATCGCGATTGATCATCCGCTCGCGTTTCCGCTGGTCGCCACCCGGCACCCGGCAGCCCCCTGGCTGCGCCCCCCGCTTCGCAGCGTCGAAGTGGTCGACACGTTCCTCGGCACCCTCATCGGGCACGGGTTCACCGACCAGCAGGCCGTGGATGCCTACCGGTCCTTCAGTAGCTTCCTGCTCGGCCAACTGCTCCTGGAATCAGCCGTGCGCGGCGCGGAAACCGGCCCGGTCGAAGAACCTCTCGACGAAGGCGACGCCACCATCCCCGAAGGCGACGGGCAGGTCAGTCTGGAGGCCGCACCCGAAGTGAAACGCCTCCGAACCCTCCTCAGCGAAGACCGCAGCGACGAGGAATTCGAAGTCTCACTCGAGGCACTGCTGGACCGGTTGAATCGCGAGCTGACCCAGTAACGAGCAAGCCCTGCCGGCGATGTGGAAGTCAGCGTGGATCAGGTGCCGGTCGCAGCACACCGTCGCGTCAGTCGAAAATCGCCACTGATTCCGACAGCCGAGTCACTTCCTCAGAGGTGAGTTCCAGGTCGGCGGCTTTCGCGGAGTCCGTGATGGATGCCGCACGCCGCGCACCGGGGATCGGGATGACGTGCGGGTCGAGGGCGAGTTCCCACGCCAGCACGGCCTGCTGTGGGCTGACCCCGTGCGCATCGCCGACTTCACGGAAGGCCGAGAACCGGTCGCCCACGCTGCTGGCACCGCCGCCGGTACCGCCGAGAGGACTCCACGGCAGGAAGGTGATGTCGTGAGCGGCGCAGAAGCGCAATTCGTCTATGCTTCCCGGATGCTTCGGCGAGAACTCGTTCTGGACGCTGGCGAGGTTGCCTTCGCCGAGCACGTCGAGAGCGATCTGGATCTCTTCGACACTCGCGTTCGAGATGCCGATCGCGCGGACGAGACCGCCGTCGTGCAACGACTTCAGTCCCTTCATGATGTCGGCGTAGACACGGGTGCGGTCGGGACGGTGGTACTGGTACAGGTCGAGCTGATCGACGCCGAGGATCTCAAGTGACTTCTCCGCGGCCGAGCGCAGGTACGCCTCCGACCCGTCGCGTCCCTTGGCTCCGCCTTCCCCGAGCGTGATGCCGCCCTTGGTCGCGACGAAGATGTCCGACGAATCCCCGTCCCATGTCCGCAGCGCCTCGGCGACGATGCGCTCGTTGTGTCCCATCTCCTCGCCGTCGGGGGCGTAGATGTCGGCCGTGTCGATGAGCGTCACGCCCGCGTCGAGCGCGGCGTGCACGGTTGCCACGGCATCCTCGAATGACGGGTACTGCTTGTCGTTGTTCATCGACAGCGGCATGGCGCCCAGGCCGATCGCCGAAACCTGTCGTCCTGCCAGAGTGCGCTGCTTCATTGCTTCTCCTCGTCGCGTCCTTTCAAGACTGCCAGGCGCGGCCGCGCGCGTAGGGGGAACTGGACATTCTGCGGGACATTTCCAGGATGTCGCCGTGGACCGCGTGATCGTCATGGGGAGCGTACTCCTGCCGGGTTCTCATTCAGCTCGTCGAGCGCGGTGCGCCCTCCGCCGCGGCGTCGTTGAGGCTCTGGGCGATCGGAGGGACCTTGCGCTCGCCGCGCTCGTTCGACGACCTTCCAGACCAACGGGAGAATAGTTTGTAGTTAATCCTTGTATTCATTAGGACAGTTATATAAGTTAACGAGCGCTGGCTTTCCAAAGGAGGAAACGTGATCGGCAATCGCCGACGTTGCGCGAACGGCCTCCGGGCGATCGTTCCCCAGCTCGTGGACGCTATCGCAGCGAAACCCCGGACTTCGGCCCCGCAGCTGCAGCGATGGATGGATCAGGACGCCGCGCAGGTCGTCGAGGCCGCGGCAAGTGCCCCGTCCGGGCGTAGCCCGATCCACGCCGCCCGACTCCCCTCGTCTGCGTTGTTGCCGCGATCGAGGCGGTCTACCGACGAGGCGGGACCACCGTGCTCCACGTCGTGGTGGACCCCGACGGGTGCACCGTCACAGCGAATTACCGGTCCATGAGAAACCACCGCCCGCAGGGCGGGAATCAAACAGTCAGGAGAGTGTGATGGGGAAAAGAGCACGGAATCTCGTCGTGGGGTCGGCGCTGGCGGCGACGCTCGCTTTGACGGCGTGCGGCGGCGGGGATGCGACCGGGGAACCGGCGGATTCGGCGGTCTCCGATGAGCCGATCAAGATCATGGTGACCGAGACGCTGTCGAGCCCGACGATGTCCTTCGCGCAGTCGGCGGCCGGTGCGCAGGCGGCCGCCGCGGAGATCAACGCCGCGGGCGGTGTCGACGGTCGCAAGATCGAGGTCATCGAATGCAACGACGAGTTCAACCCGAACAAGGCCGCGGCATGTGTGCAGGCAGGAGCGGACGAGGGCGTCGTGGCCTTCGTCGGAGCCCTGAACATGTTCACGCCCCAGCTGTGGCCCGCCATCGAAGGCGCGGGGATTCCATTCCTCGCGCTGTCGGGCAACTCGCCCGATCAGACGCAGAACCCCCTGTCCTACCCGCTCACCTCGGGTCTTGCCGGACTCCATCTCGCCGCGGGCCGCATCGCCGTGGAAGAGGGCGGCGAGAGGGTCGCGATCATCAAGCCGGACAACGCCCAAGCCGATTACGTCGGCGACTTCGCCGAACGGGGGGTCGAAGCCGCAGGCGGCGAGGTCGCCGGTACGGTCCGGATCGATCTGGGCGCCCCTGACATGTCCGCAGCAGCGGCCCAGGTCGTCGCGCTCGGAGCCGATGGCGCCGTGTGTGCATGCAACCCGGGAGACGCACCGCGAATCCTCAAGAGCCTGCGCCAGCAGGGATATGAGGGCGTGTTCGCGACGTCCAACAGCAACTTCTACCCGGCGGACATCGAGGAGCTCGGTCCCCTCGCGGACAACCTGTACACCGTCGCCAACATCCGGCCGCCGAGCGATCCCGAGGCTGGGGAGTGGGTCTCGGCGCTGACTGAGCACGACCCTGAGGCCAAGCAGGATTCGGTCTCGGCAGCGACGTGGCTTGCCGTGCACATCATCGCGGACCTGGTCACGGGAATGGATTCCCCGACCGGGGCCAAGCTCATCGAGGCGCTGGACTCCGCGGGGTCCCTCGACACGCGAGGGCTCACGGGTGACACCGTCCTGACGTTCACTAAGCCGGGGCCGCTGGAGGGTGCAGAACGACTCACCGGAATGGGCGTCATGACCTTCGTGACGAAGGACGGCGTTCGCGAGGAATTCTCTGACGGATTCGTCGACGCGACAAAGTGACTCGAAGATGACGACCGCAGACAACAACGTGCTGCCGGAGGGGCTCCCCGCGCGGGAGCCCCTCCGGGCGGCGGTTCTGGAGGCGAAGAGCCTCTCAGCCGGCTACGGCGATCTGGCCGTGATGCGGGATCTGAACCTGACGATCGCTCCGGGGCAGATCGTCGCCCTGCTCGGACCCAACGGGGCAGGGAAAAGCACTCTGTTGCGCACACTGGCCGGACTGCTCAAGCCGTTGTCCGGCGAGGTGTGGTTCGACGGTCAAGTGGCCAAGGGTCCGCTGCATCGACGGGCACGGGCGGGCCTCGCCTACATCGCCGACGATCGGTCGCTGATCCCGGATCTCACCGTCCGGGACAATCTCCGCCTCGCGAAGGTCGACGTGAATGAGGTTATTGCTGAGGCGCCGGTCCTCGGCCGCCTCATCAATCGGCGTGCCGGGCTTCTCTCCGGCGGCGAGCAGCAGTTGCTCAGCGTCGTCCGAGCGCTCAGTCGCAAGCCCAAGATCCTGCTGGTGGACGAGCTCTCGCAAGGACTGTCACCGCTTGCGGTCGAGGAGGTCTGGGCACTTCTGCGCACCACGGCGATGCGGGGTACGGCCGTCTTGGCCGTCGAACAAGTCATCGGGCGCGCCCTCGACCTGTCTCACAGATTCGTCGTACTCCGTCAGGGGACGCTCGCCCTGGAAGGCGACTCCCTCGACTACCGAGACAAGCTCGCCGAGATCGAACGTCTGCACGTCGTCGCGGCGAGCGGGAGGTAACCCATGGACTTCTTGATCTACGCCGTCCTCGGGCTGGGGAGTGGGGCGATCTACGGCCTTCTGGCCCAGGGCATCGTCGCCATCTATCGAAGCTCCGGCGTGCTGAACCTGGCCCACGGCGCCATCGCAATGGCCAGCGCGTACCTCTTCGTCGACCTGCATGTGGACCGCGGGATCCCCGCACCGCTGGCGATCACCATCGTGGTGGTGGTGGCGGCGCTCTTCGGGGTGCTCGTGCAGGGTGCGGTCATGAGTCCGATGCGGACCGGGTCGACCATGACGCGCGTCTGCGCGACGCTCGGCCTCCTCATCACCCTGCAGGCCGCAGTCTCCCTGGTCTACGGGTCGGACGACCGTCTGGTCTCGAGCTATCTCCCGGCTGATTCGATTCAGCTGTGGGACGGGGCGGCAATCGGTGCCGACCGCCTGATCGTGCTGGGCATCGGCGTGGTGGTCACGGTGTCGCTGTGGTGCGTCTACAAGTTCACCCAGTTCGGTCGGCTGACCACCGGGGTCTGGCAGAACGCCGACGCCGTGGCGGCCCTGGGCGGTTCGCCGCGTCTCGTCGCCACCGGCAACTGGGCACTGGGTGCCGGGCTCGCGGGCCTGTGCGGCTGCCTCATCGTCCCGATCTCCGGACTCCAGATCGGCAACCTCTCGATGCTGATCGTTCCCGCGCTGGCAGCCTCGATTGCCGGACGGTTCTCCTCCTTTCCGAGCGCATTCATCGCCGGGTTGATCCTCGGATCGCTGTCCTCCGTCGTCAGCAGTTACACGTCCATCCCCGGACTCGCCAACGCGGTTCCGTTCGTCGCGATCATCGTGCTTCTGGTCGTGCGGGGCAGGAGCCTCCCGGTCCGGGGTGATCTGAACGAACGGCTGCCGTCGGTAGGGAACGCCCGGTTCGGACGCACCGGCATCACCATGGTCGCCGTTGTCCTCCTGGGTGCAGCAATGCTGGGACCGACGGCGTGGGTGGGACCGATCACCACGACGGCTCTCGTGATCCTGATCGCGATGTCGATCATCGTCATCACGGGGTACACCGGTCAGTTCAACCTCGCGCCGTACGCGTTCGCAGGCGTATCGGCCCTTCTGGGCGCGTACATCGCCAACTCGTGGGGTTGGTCGCTGATCCCCTCGATGCTCGCGGGGGCTGCACTGGCGGTGCCGGTCGGTCTCCTCGTCGCCATTCCGGCGATCCGTGCGCGCGGGGCAAATCTCGCTGTCATCACCCTGGCATTGGGGGCCGTCGCCGAGTCTCTGATCTTCAACAACAACAACCTCAACGGGGGCATCGCCGGCATCTCCACGGGCGAACCGTCCATCTTCGGTTGGCCTATCTCCACCGTCGTCGATCCCACGCGCTACGCAACCGTGGTGCTGGTAGTCGTCGTGCTCGTCGGGTTCTTGTTGGTGCACATCCGGCGCGGACCGTCGGGGAGGCGTCTTCTCGCCGTGCGCGACAATGAACGCGCCGCGGCTTCCGTCGGCATCGGCGTCTCGGCGACGAAGATCTTCGCCTTCTCGCTGGCGGCATTCATCGCTGGCCTCTACGGGGTGCTCGCGACGCAACGCACGGGAATCGCCACTTTCGGTGAGTTCAGCGCCTTCGGGTCGTTGGTGCTGGTCGGAACGGTAATCCTCGCCGGCGTCGGCTCGATCGGCGGCGCCGCGATGGCGGGCATCATCGCCAGTGGCGGCATCATCTACACGTGGGCCGGGTTCCTCGGCATCGACGAGGTCCTTCCCCTGATCAGCGGACTGATGCTGACTCTGACGCTCGTGCTGCAGCCCAGCGGCATCATTCCGAGCATCACTGAATCGGTGGGTGCACTCGGGCGCCGGCTGCGCCCCCGGCAGCGTCAACCGGCGGCCCTGCCGCCCGCGGACACGACGGCGCCGGTGCGCGTCAGTCCTCGGACCCTTCGGGTCGAGGGGCTCTGCGTCGAGTTCGGGACGGTCAAAGCAGTCAACGAGCTCTCCCTGACCGTCGAGCCCGGTGAGATCCTCGGTCTGATCGGCCCCAACGGCGCCGGGAAGACCGCCGCACTGGACGCCGTGACCGGTTTCATCCCCAGCAGGGGAACGGTGTCCCTCGGGGGTGTGGACCTGTCGAAACAGCCTCCGCACCGACGCGCGATCGCGGGCGTGGGGCGGTCCTTCCAGGGGATCGAACTGTTTGACGACCTCACGATTGGCGAGAACGTCATCGTTGGGAACGAGAGCGGCGGGATCGGTGCCCACCTGCGCGATCTGGTCACTCCCGCGCACAGTCGGATGTCTCCGTCCGCGCGGGCAGCGATCGAGCTGTTCAAACTCGAGCCCTACCTGGACGACAAGCCCAGCGAAGTGCCGTTCAGCATCCGCCGTCTGGCCGGAATCGCTCGAGCGGTGGCAAGCTCACCGTCGGTGGTACTGCTGGACGAGCCGGCTGCCGGCTTGGATGCCAATGAGGTGAGCGAACTCACGAGCCTGCTGCGGCTGCTCGCCGAACAGTGGGGCATGGCCATCATCCTCGTGGAGCATCACATCGACATGGTCGTGGCCGCCTGCGATCGGGTGCAGGTGATGGTGCTCGGGCGCACGCTGGTGACGGGCACGGGGCAGGAGATTGAGAACGACGAACGGGTGAAGGCGGCCTACTTGGGTGGCCAGCCCGTGATGGAGGACGGCGCGTGACTCGCGCCCGAAAAGAATGGAGACGCCATGGCTCTGGCCGCACTTGTCACGATGACACCTCAGCCGGGACGCCGCGCTGAACTCGAAGCGAAGCTCGGGGAGGTGCTGAACGAGGTCCGGAAGGAGCCCGGTAACCTCCTGGCTCTGGTGCTCCGGGACCCGAAGAACCCCGACAAGGTCTACGAGTTCGCGGTGTTTCAGGATGAGGCGGCGATCGAGGCGCATCAGCGGGCCGAGCACGCGGTGCAGTCCACTCCGATCATGAAAGCACTCCAGCAGTGGCCGTACGCGGTGCAGAGGTTCGAAACCGTCGATTGGATCGACGAGGTCGACCGGTGATCGCCCGGCCGGGGCGTCTGCGGTGACGGGGGCGCCGGCCGTCTTCTGATCGATGGGACGCGAACCCGGTGCCCGGTCTCGGCGAGCCGGGACGCGACGGCCGACCCGACGGGCCCGGCACGTGCGCTCGCCGACGCGCACGCACTCGTCCTGGGTGCCGACGGCGACAGCATCCGCATGGCGCACCCGTTCACGGCCACACACCGCGACCAGAATCAGTAGTTGCTCGACAGCGTGGGACTGACCGGGCCGTTCTGGCGGCTCCCCGGCGGCTGAGAAAGCCCCGGTCGGTGGGGGGCAGCAGGATACTAGACCCGCCGCCGGAGCGCGAGAGGGATCCGCCCGGAGGCTCAGAAGCGCAGGCTGAAGGTACGAATCCACTTTGGAGGCACTATGTACTTTCACGTTCAGCAATTGATCAACGAGATCGAGCAGGACGAGCCGGATCCCGCCGCCGCGAACGCGCTGCAGGAGGGCCTGGGCGGGCAGTTCGGTGAGATGCGCACGATGATGCAGTACCTCTTCCAGAGCATCAACTTCCGTGGTCCGTCGGCGAAGCCCTACAAGGACCTCATCCAGGGCATCGGCACCGAGGAGATCAGCCACGTCGAGCTGATCGGCACGACCATCTCCCGCCTGCTCGACGGATCGCCCGGGTACAAGGGCAAGCCCACCGATCCCGTCGACGCACCCGGTGCGGGCGGAGCGACGCCGTTGCAGATCGCCACGCACGAGAGCAACATCCACCACTACCTCGTCGGCGCGCAGGGCGCGCAGCCGGTGGATGCCGCAGGCAACCCGTGGCTGGGCAGCTACGTCTACAACTCGGGCAACCTCGTGCTCGACCTGCTCTACAACCTCATGCTCGAGTCGACCGGTCGCCTGCAGAAGTGCCGCCTGTACGAGATGACCTCCAACAAGACGGCCCGCAGCACGATCTCCTACCTGATCGTCCGCGACCAGGCGCACGAGAACGCGTTCGCCCGGGCGTTGGAGACCCTCGGCGTCAACTGGCGCACCGCCTTGCCCATCCCCAAGACCAACGCGGAGAAGTTCCCCGAGGTCGCGCGGCTGCTCGACATGGGCCTGCAGAGCAAGCAGTACTCCTTCGACCTCACCAACCTGTCCGAGGCGGGGAAGATCTTCCAGGGGCTGTCGCCCTCCAAGGACGGCACCCAGCTCGATGCCAGCGAGCAGGCGCCGGCCGGCGTGCCGATGACGATCGCCCCCGAACGCCCCGAAGAATTCTCGCCTGGCGCCGACGCCGACCTGCGGGAGCTCATCGAGGCGACCGCCGCGATGGAGATGAAGGACATCGATCGCACGTTCGGTGAGATGAAGTAACCAGCCGTTGATTCGGCGGGGTCGCGAGGAGTCCTCTCCCCGCGGCCCCGTCTTGGTTCAGCCGACGGTCGACCGCCGGGCCGAGAGAACCGTATCCAGCGAGTCGAAGGCGCGCTGCCAGCCGACCGTCGTGCCCTCGTATTGCTCGGGCGAGAGGTGACCGCCGGTCTGGCTGAACGTCATCTCGGTGCCGCCGTCGACGGCGGTGAGGGTCACGGTGAGAAGCTCCCGCGCATCGCCAGGTTCGTCGGTCATGGTCATCACGAGCTTGTTCGGTCGGTCGACCTCGAGGTACTCGCCGCGCCAGTGGAAGTCGGGCATGCCGTGGCCGAGGATCATGGTGGCCTTCCAGGTACCGCCCGGACGCACATCCAGCGACACGGAGTCGAGGGGGACTTCGATGTCACTGCCGCCCCACCAGACGACGAACGATGCCGGGGTCACCCACGCATCGAAGACGGCCTCGGGTGGTGCTGCGAACGTACGCGTGACTGTGGAGCCGGTTGGGTCAGTCATCGGTCGTGCCCTTCTGTTGTTCCTGTTCCTGTGTGAGGTGCTGATCCAGAGCATCGAAACTGCGATCCCAGAACCGGCGGTAGCCGTCGATCCACTCGGCGGCGGGGGCGAGGGTGGCGGCGTTCAATCGCGCCGGGCGCCACCGAGCCTCGCGTCCGCGAGAGATCAATCCGGCTTTTTCGAGCACCTGAAGGTGCTTTGAGACGGCCGGCAGGCTCATTGCGAACGGTGCCGCAATGTCGTTGACCGTCGCTTCGCCACGTGAGAGCTTCGCGAGGATCGCGCGCCTGGTCGGATCGGCCAGTGCCGAGAAGGTCCTACTGAGTTCGTCGACCGCCATAGCGGCGAGATTAAACCAAAAGGTTAAGCGTGGATAGGGGTTCTGTGGTCGAATGCCGGCACCGGCGGTTGCCGAGCTGCGGGGATCTGCCGACGTGCGGACGGTTCGCGCCCACGCATCCGCATTCCGGCAGATCTCCGCATTCGGGCGGCGGGTGCCGCGCGGGCTCGGGGGCCGGAGATCTCGGGCGGTGGATGCCGCGACGCCGCGGGAGTCCGTCAGTCCTCGTCGATCGCGCGCACGGCGTGACGGTCGGCGATGAGCGTGTCGCGCACCCGGCGGCGCAGCACCTTGCCGATGAGTGAGGTCGGCAGCTCTTCCCACACCCGGTAGGCGCTGGGTCGCTTGAATTCGGCGAGATGGTCGCGGACGGTGGCGCGTGCGGCATCCTCGTCGAACGTCGCGCCCGGTTCGAGCACGACGACCGCAGTCACCACTTCGGCGCCGCCGCCGCGCGGGATGCCCACGACGGCCGACGCGGCGACGCCCGGCACGCTGTTGACGACCTTCTCCACCTCGCTCGGCGAGACGTTGAAGCCGCCGGTGATGATGATCTCCTTCTTGCGGTCGACCACCGTGACGAAGCCGTCCTCGTCCTGAGTGACGAGGTCCCCGGTGCGCAGCCACCCGCCCTCGAGCAGCGCCTGCGCGGTGTCCTCGGGACGGTTCCAGTAGCCCTGGAACACCTGCGGTCCCTTGATCAGCAGTTCGCCGGTCTCACCCTGCGCCACCTCGCGGGTCGGCTCGTTCTGATCGACCACGCGGATGTCCGTCGACGGGAAGGGGATGCCGATCGTGCCGATCTTGCGCGACTCGGTGAACGGGTTCGCAAGCGCGACGGGGCTGGTCTCGGTGAGGCCGTAGCCCTCGTTGAGCATGCTGCCGGCAAGCTCCTCCCACCGGTTGACGATGGCAGGCGTCAGCGTCATGGCGCCGGAGATCGCGTACACGACGCCCGACAGGTCGAGCTTTCCATCGCGGGCGACCCGCGTGAGCCGGTCGAACATGGGCGGCACCGCCGGAATGAACGTCGGCGGGAACTTCTCGGCGGCTGTGGCGACCAGTTCGGGGTCGAACGTCGGGAACAGCACCGCGTTGGACCCGGTCTCCACGGCGTAGATCACCGAGAGCAGTACCCCGAACGAGTGGAACATCGGCAGCAGCCCGTAGATGCGGCCGTCACCGTGGCTGAAGAGTGGCATCCACGCCGCGCCCTGACGCGCGTTGGCCCACAGATTGCCGTGGCTGATGATGGCGCCCTTGGGGGTGCCGGTGGTGCCGGAGGTGTACTGCAGGCACGCGATGTCGGTGACCGACGGACGGGGAACGGATGCCGGCAGCGGCGCGGAGCCCTCCAGCCGAGTGAAGGGAATGGTCCCGGGGGCGGGTGCGGTGAGCTTCGCGCGCGAGGTCCGAGCTTTCTCGATCGGCAGACGCAGCGCCAGGCGCGTCTTCCACGGCATCGCGCGGGTGATGTCGACCGAGATGATGGTGCGGATGCCGAGATCGGCCGGCAGGGACTGGATGACCGGTGCCATCTTGTCCCACGTGATCACATGCGTGGCGCCGTGGTCGCGGAACTGCACCTCCAGCTCATCCCGGGTGTAGAGCGGGTTGTGCTCCACCACGATCGCCCCGAGCCGCAGCACGGCGTAGAACGCCTCAAGATGCTGGGGGGCGTTGGGCAGCACCAGGGCGACACGGTCGCCGGCGCCCACGCCCAGTTCGGCCAAGCCGTTGGCCACACGGGAGACCCGGTCGGCGAGTTCGCGGTACGTCAGCGAGGCGCCGAAGAAGGTGACCGCGGGGCGGTCGGCGTACTGGGCGGCCCGTTCGTCCAGCAGGTCGACGAGGGAGCCCGTCGGCGGCTCGATGTCGACGGGAGTCCCCTCGGCATAGAAGCGGTTCCAGGCCCGAGAGTCGTTCATCAGCACCTGTCCAGAGTACGGCGCTGCACGCGCGGTGGTCGGTCTGTCGCCGACCACCCCCGAACGCAGCCGAATCAGGGTTGGATGGTCGCAGACGCGACGGGCTTGCCGTGCGACGACGCGAGAGGACGACGCCGTGGATCTTGAGCGGGTGTTGCCGGAACTGCGCAGGCCCATGAAGCTGGCGCAGCTGTCCGCGCCACGTTGGCTCACCCGCACCACCACGAGGATGATGCCGGTGCCGCGGTCGCCGGCGGTGCGGGTGCGATCGGTGCGGGCGGGGTCCGTGCGACTCCGGGTGTATGCGCCGGCGGCGGGCCGCAGCGGGGCGGCCCTGCTGTGGATGCACGGCGGCGGGATGCAGTTCGGCGACGCGAGACAGGACGAGTCGCTGTGCTTGTCGACCGCGTCACGGCTGGGAGTGGTCATCGTCTCGGCGAACTACCGCTTCGCCCCCGAACACCCATTCCCCGCAGCACATGACGACGTGCGCACCGGGTGGCTGTGGCTGCTGGATCACACCGCGCAGCTCGGCGTCGACCCCGACCGGATCGTCATCGGTGGCGAGAGCGCCGGGGGAGGGCTCGCTGCCGGTCTGGTGCAGCGCCTTCACGACGACGGCGGCACCCAGCCCTGCGGGCAATGGCTGTTCGCCCCCATGCTCGACGATCGACCGGCGGCGCGGCACGATCTGGATGCCGCGAACCACTTCGTCTGGAACAACAGGCAGAACAGGGAGGCGTGGACGGCTTACCTCGGTGCGCCTCCCGGCGGCGCCGGCGTCTCGTCGTACGCGGCTCCCGCCCGCCGAGTGGACTTCACCGGGCTGCCGCCGGCCTACATCGCCTGGGGCGACATCGAGCTGTTCGCCGCCGAGGACCGCGCCTACGCCGAGGCGCTGGAAGCGGCCGGGGTGCCGGTGACCACCGATGTCGTCGCGGGCGCCCCGCACGGCTTGGAGAACTGGGGCAAGAACACCGAACCCGCGAAACGCCTCATCGAGAGAGCGCAGGCATGGTTGCAGCACACGACCGCGGCGGCGTGACGCACCCGCGCGCCGATCGCGCGGGCGGCTTGTCCGCGTTCACCGCCGGCCTGGACGCGCAGTTCTCGCGGGTGGATCAGTTCATGGACACTGCCGACCCTGCCGCCGCGCGGCGCGGCGCCCGCATCGTCACGGAATTCCTGCGCCCGCGCGTCCCGCAGTTGCGGGAGCAAGCCGGCTTGCCCGCCGGTCGGGGAACCGCGGCTCGGGGGAGGGGTCTCGCCGCCGCCGACCACGCGCTTGCCGCCGACGTCGACCTGCCGGTCTATTGCTATTGGAACTCCGGGATGGCTGCCGCCCCCGAGCTCGTGCGCGCCTGCATGCTCCAGCTGCGCGAGCATCACCCCGCAGCGCAGTTCCTCGATGCGGCATCCGTGCGCGATCTCATCGACATCCCCGACCGGATCGCGGCGGTCCTCGAGACGGATCGCCCCGCACACTTCGCCGACTTCGTGCGGGTTGCTCTGCTGGAGCGGTACGGCGGGATCTGGGTGGATGCCACGTGCTGGGTGCCGCACCGGCTGGAGCGCGTCATCCTCCCGTTTTTGGATGCCGGCGTCGTCTACCCGCGCTGGACGACAGGGCAGATCGGTAACTGGTTCATCGCCGCCGTTCCCGGATCGCTCGTCATCACGTTGCAGCGCATCGCGCTGGAGATGTGGTGGACCGAGCGATCCGACCTCCCGGACTACTTCCTCTATCACCGCATCTTCGAGGCCCTGCACTCGCTGGTCCCGGAGTTCCGCGGGGAGTGGTCGGAGGCGTCGTTCCTCTCCAGTGCGGCGAGCCATCTGCTGCAGTTGAGCATGATGCAGCCGTGGTTCCCCGCGCTGGGCGAGCTGATCGACGGGCTGTCGATCGTGCAGAAGCTCAGCTACAAGTACGACCCGGCAAGCGTGCCGGAGGGGTCAGTGCTCACTCACCTGCTGCAGACGCACTCGCTGTAGCGGGTCGGGTGCGCGGGGTCGGGTGGGTGGATGCCGCCGCCGTCCTTCCTCCCCAGTCGGGATCTCGGCGAGTTGTCCACAACCCCTGGTCAGAGGTTGTTTCGCGGCCCGCCGATGTCGGAGGGGGTCGGCAGAATTGACGACATGACCACCTCCCCGGCCTTCACCCGGATCGATACCCGATCCCGGAGTTCGGTGATGGCCGATGCGGAGAAGGCCCGCCGGAAGGCGGGTGCGGCTGCCGCTGATGAGCTGCAGTTGATGGCGCGGGCGGAGGTGATCGCGGCGGAGCAGACCGCCCGGATCCCGTCCAGTGCCGGCCGGGAGCGGGAGATGCCGCGGCGGGAGATCGCGGCGGAGCTCGCGGCGACGCTGCACGTGTCGGAGCGGGGCATGGTCGACCGGATGCATGATGCCTGGGTGCTGGTGGAGCAGTTCCCGTCGACGGTGGCGGCCCTGCGGGCGGGGCGGGTCGGTCGGGGCATGTGCGGCTGATCTTGGAGGCTGGGGTGCGGATCACGGACCTGGAGGTGCGGGCCCGGTTCGAACAGGCCGCGCTGGCGGTGTGTGAGATCGAGACGCCGGGGCGGGCCAAGCCGAGCATCGAGGTGATCGCGCAGAAGCTGCACCCCATCCCGCTGGACGAGCGGCACGCGGAGGCCGCCGCGGGACGGCGGGTGTGGGTGCGCGACCTGGATGACGGGATGGCGGAGATCACCGCCGCGCTGCCGGCACCGCTGGTCTACGCAATCCAGGACCGGCTGTCGCAGTACGCCTGCGAGATCACCGCCGCCCACCGCGAAGCCGCCAAGACCGCTGAGGCCGCCGACGGCACCGAGATCAATACCACCGCGGAGATCGTGGCGACCGACACCCGCACGATGGATCAGATCCGGGCGGACGTGTTCGCCGATCTGCTGCTGACCGGACACGCGACGGCGCCGATCTCGAACGGGAGCATCCCGGAGACGGCGGCGATCGTCGCGCAGGTGCAGATCATCGTCCCCGCCGACACGCTCACCGGCCGAGGCACCGACCCGGCGGAGCTGGTCGGGTACGGGCCGATCGATCCGGAGACCGCCCGACGCCTCGCGGCGACGGCGGAGGTGTGGGAGCGGGTGTTCACCTGCCCGGTCACCGGGGCGGTGGAAGAGGTCGACACGTATCGACCCTCGCGGGCGCAGCGAAGACACCTGGATGCGAGGGATGAGCACTGCCGGTTCCCGGGATGCCGCCGACCCGCACGCCGCTGCGACCACGACCACACGATCGACGCCGCCCGCGGCGGGCCGACCGCGCTGTGCAACCTGGCGAACCTGTGCACGAGGCATCATTCGATGAAGCACGCCACCGCGTGGACGGTCGTCCAGAAGGCGCACGGCATTCTGGAGTGGACCAGCCCCACCGGCCGGGTGTTCCCTGACATTCCCCCGCCGGGTCCTGGAATTCACCGCGCTCGCCGTCGCCGCGGCTGCCGAACCGGCACCGTTCTAGCGCCGCCCGCCCGTGCCGCAACCCGGCGTCGCCGACTCGGCGCTGGTGCTCGGCCCGGGCGCTGGTGCACGATGTCGTCACGCGATGGCCCGAGCGGACCTGCCGGAAGGAGCATTCCATGACGTCGTACGTGATCGTCCCGGGGATCGGCGGATCCGACGCCGAGCACTGGCAGAGTCGATGGGAAGCGCAGTGGGCGGGCCAGGGGGTGCGGATCCGGCCGTCGTCGTGGGACCTTCCCGACCTCGCCGACTGGCTCGCCGCGCTCGCCGCGGCACATCGCGAGGCATCCGCCCGCGATCCGCGGGTCGTGATCGTGGCGCACAGTCTCGGGTGCTGGGCGGCGGCAGCGTGGGCCGCGACGCAGCCGGGTGCGGCGGCGGCGATGCTGCTCGTGGCACCTCCCGATCCCCGTGGCCCGAGCTTTCCGCGCGAGGCCGCACCGTCGTTCAGCGGGGTGCAGCCGCGACCGCTCGGCGGACCGGTGATCGTCGTCGCGAGCTCGAACGACCCGTACGGTTCGCTGGACGCCGTCGCCCAGTTCGCCTCCGCATGGCACGCGTCGCTGCGCGAGGTCGGCGCGTGCGGACACCTCAACAGCGCCAGCCGGTTGGGGGACTGGCCGCAGGGGCGGGAGCTGCTGGTGGAGTTGGAGCACCTGCGTGCTGCAGCCTCACGGGAAATTTCCCTGCTCCCGGAGCCGCCGCTTCAGTAACCTGACCGTGGCGGAGAGGCGCGGCCGCTGAAGAGTGGCACTACGCGTTCACCAACACGCTCAGCCGCCGTCGACGGCATGAGCCAGCCGCTCAGTCGCGCACCGCGGCGATCGCCTCGATCTCGACAAGCTGATCGTCGTAGCCGAGAACCGTGACTCCCATCAGCGTGCTGGGCACGTCGTGGTCGCCGAACGCATCGCGCACGACGGCCCACGCGGTCACGAGGTCGGCCTGCACGGTCGACGCGACGAGCACGCGGGTACTGATGACGTCCGAGATGCTCGCGCCGGCGTCGGCCAGCGCGGTACGCAGGTTCACGATGCACTGCGCGGCCTGCGCGGCGTAGTCGCCGATGCCGATCGTCGCCCCTTCCGCGTCGAGCGGGCAGGAGCCGGCGAGGAAGATGAGCCGGGCATCGGCGGGAGCGGTCGCCGCGTACGCGTACTCGGCCTGCGCGAGCGAGCTGGAGCGGATGAGGGTGACGGCCTGGGGCATGGAGATCATTCTCCTCGCCGCGGCCGCTACGACCGCCCCGTGAAGTGGTCCATCGACGAGTACACCTGGAACACCCGCGCCGCCAGCACATCCCACACGCGGGTGGGCAGAACCCCGCGCGCCGCCATCGCGAGCTTCACCGTCCACGGGCGCAGCACCATCGGCGTGCCCCGCACCATTCCCTGCCACGCCGCCTGGGTCGCCTGGCGGGGAGTCATGATCGGCGTCAGCAGCGGGCCGCGGGCGCCCGCGAACATGCCGGTCGAGACGTAGCTGGGGCAGAACGTCGTGATCGCGACATGGCCGTGCCCGCTCTTGACGAGCTCGAGCCGCACCGACTCGCTCCAGCCGATCATCGCCCACTTGGATGCCGCGTAGACGCTCATGTTCGGGTTGGCCAGCGTCCCGGCCGCCGACGCGACGTTGAGGATGCGCTTGGGCCTGCTCGTGTCGGCGATCATCGCCGGCAGCACCTCGCGCGTCAGCCACATCGCGGCGAGGGTGTTCACGCGCATCGTCGCCTCGATGTCGCGCTGCGGATCGTTCTCCCAGAACACCCCGGCACGCACGATGCCGGCATTGTTCACCAGGATGTCCGGGACGCCGATCTCATCCCGCATCCGTGCCAAGGCCTCGACGATCTCCTCCTGCCGGGAGATATCCACCCGGTACGCCCGCACATCCACTCCGGAGCCGCGGAGGTCGGATGCCAGCGCGCTCGCCGCATCCTCGTCGACATCCCACAGCGCGATCGCGCGGGCGCCGCCGGCGATCGCGCGGCGTGCGAACAGCTCACCCATCCCTCGGGCGCCCCCGGTGATCAGCACCGTCGCGCCTGCGACGGGGTTCATTCCACTCAGCTTCGTACCCATGGTTCGGTTCTCCTCACGCCTCCCGCCACAGTAATCGCGGCGAGCGCAACCCCTGGCCTGTCTCCCGGCACGGTGTTTGCATCGAGGGATGACGACACACCTCACTCTGAACAACGGCATCGCCATGCCCTCCCTCGGGTTCGGCGTCTTCCAGACCCCGCCGGAGGAGACGGTCGACGCGGTGACCACGGCACTGGAGACCGGTTACCGCCACATCGACACCGCGGCCGCCTACGGCAACGAGCGGGAGGTGGGGGAAGGCATCCGTCGTTCGGGGCTGAAACGCGACGACGTCTTCATCGAGACCAAGGTGTGGATCAGTGACTACGGCTACGACCAGACCCTGCACGCGTTCGACAAGAGCGTGGGAAAGCTCGGCGTCGACACGATCGACCTGTTCATCCTGCATCAGGCCCTGCCCTCACGCTTCGACCTGACCGTCGGTGCGTATCGGGCGCTCGAGCAGCTGCTGTCCGATGGCCGGGTGCGGGCCATCGGCGTGAGCAACTTCATGCTCGATCACCTCGCCCGCCTGGCGACCGAGACCTCGGTGGTGCCGGCGGTCAACCAGATCGAGGTGCATCCGTACTTCCAGCAGCGCGCCGTGCAGGAGGCGGATGCCGAGGCCGCCATCCTCACGCAGGCCTGGTCGCCCATCGGCGGCATCACGGCGTACCGGCAGAATGGGCCGAGCGTCTTCGACGACCCCACGATCGCCGCCATCGCCGCCGCGCACGGCAAGACGCCCGCCCAGGTGATGCTGCGCTGGCACGTGCAGGAGGGGCGTTCGGCGATTCCCAAGTCGGTACGCCCCGAGCGCATCCGGGAGAACTTCGATGTGTTCGACTTCGAACTGGGCGCCGAAGACCTCGCCGCCATCGACGGGCTGGACACCGAGGTGCGCCGCGGACCCGATCCGGCCGACATCACGCTCGAGACCTTCGGGCGCGACATTCCGGAAGCGTGAGGACACAGCGATGACTACATGGGACCCCGACGAACTGCGTAAGGTCGGCGAAGCCACCGAACTGCGGGTGACGTCCGAGCGCGAGGACGGAACCCTGCGCCCCTCTGTGACCATCTGGAACGGCGTGGTCGGTGACGCGGTGTACATCCGCTCCGCAGCCGGGCCGAACAATGGCTGGTTCCGGCGGGCGGTGCGGTCCGGACGCGGCCGGATCAGTGCCGGCGGCGTGGAGAAGGATGTCACCTTCGAACGGGCCGACCCCGAGGTGCGGGAAGCGCTCGACGCGGTGCTGCACGCGAAGTACGACCGTTACGGTCCCGGGCCCGTCGGCGCCATCACTGGCGACGACGTGCTCGAGACCACGCTTCGGGTCATGCCGCGCTGACGGTCACCAGGTGGAATCCCCGCGGATGACGGCATCCGACCCGCCGTCGATGAAGATCATCTGACCGCACAGGTGCGCGTTCTCCACGCTGACGAGCCAGGCGATGAGATAGGCGACCTGGAGGGGGCCGAAGATACCGTTCAGTGGCATCGGCACCATTTGGAGCAGGGATGCCTTGGCTTCTTCCGTCGCGGTGAGGTCGGCCGTCATCGGGGTCGCCACGACGCCGGGTGCCACTCCGTTCAGCGCGATCCCCGCGCCCGCCCACGCGGGGGTGGGGGCGTTGCGGCGCATCCACAGTGCGAGCGCACGCTTCGAGGTGGAGTAGATCATGTTGGCTGTCTCAGGCGCGCCGGCGGCCAATTCGGCGGCGCGGGCGAGAGCAGCCGGTTCGTCGCCGGCGAGGAAGGCGGCCAGCAGCGTGTCATCGACAGGGAACAGCGATGCCATCGAGGCGGTCGCGACGGCGCGTGGTGCCTCGGCGGCGGCCATGAGGGGTCGCAGGCCCTCGAGCGTGGCGACGGCGCCGAAGTAGTTGACGGCGGCCGTGGCCGCCGTCGGGGAGGAGAGCCCGGCGTTGGCGACGACGACATCGACAGTGCCGCCGGAAAGCCTGGTCACCTCCGTGACCAGCGCCTCACGCCCCGCCGCCGTGGTGAGGTCGACATTGACGTCGGCCCCTGCGATGTCGACGCCGATCACGCGGTACCCGCGCTCGACGAACAGCTGCGATGTTGCCTTGCCGATTCCGCTGGCTGAACCGGTGATGACGGCCGTGCGGGCCATGATCTTCTGCCTTTCGCTCCGAGTTCTCCTCCGGCGGAGGGGCTCCTCGAGCACATCCTCCCACGTGGTCTGACCACGCGGAAGGGGCAGTGCGCACGGCTCTCAGATCACACGCTGAGCAGGACTTTCGTCGCCCGGCGCTCATCCATCGCGCGGTAGCCCTCGGCGGCATCCTCGAGGGGGAGGGTGAGGTCGAACACCTTGCCCGGGTCGATCTTGCGGTCCCAGATCATCTGGATCAGTTCGGGCAGGAACCGGCGTACCGGTGCCGGCCCTCCCTGCAGATGCACGAGCGCGAAGAACACCTCGTTTCCGGGGAGTGCGACATCGTGGGAGACGCCGACGTAGCCGATGTGTCCGCCGGGCCGGGTGGCGCGGATCGCCTGCATCATCGACTCCTGCGTGCCGACCGCTTCGATCACCGAATGTGCGCCGAGGCCGCCGGTGAGCCGCTTGATGCGGGCCACGCCTTCGTCGCCGCGCTCCTCGACGACGTCGGTGGCGCCATACTCGCGTGCCAGCGCCTGCCGGTCGGCGTGCCGGCTCATCGCGATGATGCGCTCGGCGCCCAGCTCGCGTGCCGCGAGGATGCCCATGAGCCCGACGGCACCATCGCCCACCACGACGACGGTCTTGCCGGGGCCGGCCTGGGCTGCGACGGCGGCGAACCATCCGGTTCCCAGCACGTCGGATGCCGCGAGCAGGGACGGGATCAGATCGGCATCGGGGTGACCCGGGGTCGCGACGAGGGTGCCGTCAGCCAGGGGGATGCGGGCGAATTCCGCCTGCGTGCCGATGGAGCCCATCGACACGGCATGCACGCAGCGGGACTGGTACCCCGCCCGGCAGATCTCGCAGGTGTCGTCGGAGGCGAAGAACGAGCCGACGACGAAGTCGCCGACCTTCACGGTGCGCACAGCGTCTCCGATCTCAGTGACCACGCCGAGGTACTCGTGGCCCATGCGCCTGGGGTGCGAGATGCGATCGGCGCCGCGGTACGGCCACAGATCCGATCCGCAGATGCAGCTCGCCGTCACACGGATGATCGCGTCGGTCGGTTCGACGATCGTCGGGTTCTCGCGGTCTTCGACCCGGACATCCCGGGCTCCGTGCATGATCACTGCGCGCATGCTCTGTCCTTTCGTCAGCGTTGCGGGACGACGGTGAGTACGCGCCGTACGAACAGCGAATACTGCTCCATGTAGATGCGGAGGAACTCGCGGGTGCCCTCGTCGGTCACCTCGCCGTCGGGGGTGAACAGGCCCTCGCGCATGTGGATGTATGCCTCGACCGAGTTGAACATCGGCGAATTGCAGAAGGCCATCATCCCCTTGAGACTCTGTTGCGCCACGGCCGTACCGATCGCTCCGATCGAGCCGCCGATCACCCCCGATGGCTTGCCGGCGAACGAGTTGGTGCCCCAGGGGCGACTGGCCCAGTCGATCGCGTTCTTCAGCGCGCCGGGGACGGAGCGGTTGTACTCCGGGGTGATGAACAGCACGGCATCCACGTCGGCGATGGCCTGCTTGAGCGCACGACCCTCGGGCGGATAGTCCGCGTCGTAGTCGTAGCTGTACAGCGCCAGGTCGCCGATCGGGATCTCCCGGAACTGCAGCTCGTCCGGCGCGACGGCGATGAGGGCCTTGGACAGCGTGCGATTGATGGATGCCTTCGCCAGGCTGCCGACGAAGTAGCCGACGGTGTACGGCGGCTCGTGCTGGATGATCTCGGTCATGGTGGCTCCCGTCGTCACACGCGGCTGCGCTCTTCCAGTCTTCGCCGCGCGACCACGCCGGCGCAGGGGTTGCCGGTGCCCCGCGGCAGTGCTAGTCGAGGGGCTGGCCGGCACGGGTGGGTCGATTCGAATCGATTCGATGGAAATCGATAGGATGATCCGTCGGCGCGCGAGTGCGCCCGCTCCCCGTCTGCTCCCGTCGAAAGCCCCGCATGTCCACGTCCCTGACCACTGGCACCCCCTGGCGCGTCATCCTCCTGTTCTCCGTGCCGTTGCTGCTGGGAAACGCGGTGCAGCAGCTCTACCAGTTCGCCGACGCCCTGGTCGTGGGCCGGCAGCTCGGCGTGCAGGCGCTCGCCGCCGTGGGGGCGACCGGAAGCATCACGTTCTTCCTCCTCGGTTTCGTGTGGGGTCTCACCAGCGGGTTCGCGATCCCCACGGCCCAGGCGTTCGGCGCGCGCGACCACCAGGGCGTGCGCCGGTCGGTCGCGGCCGGGACGCTGCTCACCGGCATCGCTTCGGTGATCCTCACCATCGCCGGGCCCCTGCTCTCCGAGCCAATGCTCGCGCTGCTGCAGACGCCGCCCGAGCTGATGGCCGAGGCGACGATCTTCGCGCAGGTCACGTTCCTCGGCTCCGGCGCGATGCTGTTCTTCAACTACCTCGCCGCGATCATCCGCGCCATCGGCGACTCCCGCACGCCGCTGATCTTCCTCACCGTGTCGTGCCTGCTCAACGTGGGTCTGGTCGTCCTGATGGTCGGCCCGCTCGCGTGGGGCGTCGGCGGTGCGGCTCTGGCGACCGTCATCGCCCAGGGCGTCTCGGTCGTGCTGTGCCTGAACTTCGTGCACCGCCGCGTTCCGGCGCTGCACATGCGCCGGTCGGACTGGCGCATCGTGCGCGCCGATGTCGTCGAGCACCTGCGGCTGGGCCTGCCGATGGGCTTCCAGGCATCCATCATCGCCATCGGCGCCCTCGCCGTGCAGGTGCGCCTGAACGAGCTCGGTGCCGACGCGGTCGCCGCGTACACGACGGCATCCCGCGTCGACGGTCTCGCCGTGGCGATGCTGCAGTCGCTGGGTCTTGCGGTGTCGATGTACGTTGCGCAGAACCTCGGCGGGCGCCGCCCAGACCGCATCCGTCGCGGCGTCGTGCAGGCGACGTGGATGACGATCGCCGCCTCCGTCGTGCTCGGCGCGCTGCTGGTGCTGTTCGGCAGCGGCATGGTGCGCCTGTTCGTCGGCGACGGTTCGGACCAGGTGGTCGACCTCGCCGCACTCATGCTCGTGATCAACGGCGTCAGCTACAGCCTGCTGGGCGTGCTGTTCGTGGTCCGCGGCGCGCTGCAAGGGCTCGGACATACGCTCATCCCCACCGTGACCGGAGCGGTCGAACTGGTCATGCGCGTGGGTGCCGCGGTGATCCTCGGCGGTCTCCTCGGCTTCGCCGGTGTCGCCTGGAGCAATCCGCTGGCGTGGCTCGGCGCGGTGCTGCTGCTCATCCCCTCGTACATCCGCGAGCACCGGCGCCTGGCCACCCTGCCTGTCGACCCCGAGATGCCGACCCCCACCGTCCCGATCCCCGTCGTCGGGCCTGTCGACGGCTCGATGGTGGTCGACGCGCTCGTCACCCAACCGGTGCCGGTGGTCGCTGTCGCCGCGAGCGACCGGCGGCTGCGGCAGCGGATGCAGCGCCGCCGCGAGCTGCGTCGGCAGCGGGATCGTTCCGGCCGCTGAGGTCCCACGCGGGGCGTGGCGATGCGCGATCCTGCGTGCCATCATCGGGACGTGACCTCCCGGACGCGGCAGGATCTGCAGACGCTCGTCCTCCTCCGGCGCGTGCGCGACCGCATGGATCGCGAGTACGCCAAACCGCTGGACGTGCAGTCGCTCGCGCGCGACGTGCATCTCTCGGCCGGTCACCTGAGCCGTCAGTTCAAGCTCGCGTACGGCGAATCGCCTTACTCGTACCTCATGACGCGCCGCATCGAGCGGGCGATGACGCTGCTGCGCCGCGGGGACCTGACCGTCACCGACGTCTGCTTCGCGGTCGGCTCCTCGTCGCTGGGAACGTTCAGCACCCGGTTCACCGAACTGGTCGGCGTACCCCCGAGCGTCTACCGCGAGCGGGGCGCGCCGTTTCGACCGGGCATGCTGCCTTGTATCGCGAAACAGATCACCAAACCGGTCAGGAATCGAGAAGCGCAGGACGCACCCGCGCTCGTAGCGTGACGGTCATGGACATCACGATTCAATCGAGCTTCCTGCCGCACACCGACCCCGAGGCATCCGTCGCCTTCTACCGCGACGTCCTCGGGTTCGAAGTGAGGCTGGATGTCGGATACGAGAACATGCGCTGGATCACGGTGGGCCCTCCGGGCCAGCCGGACACCGCGATCGTGCTGCACCCACCCGGAGTCGGGGGAGAGCTTTCCGACGAAGAGCGCGAGGTGCTGCTGGAGATCATCACCAAGGGCAGCTACTTCGGCGTGAACCTCGCCACCGACGACCTGGATGCCACGTTCGCGGCGATCGCGGCCGCCGGCGCCGACGTCGTACAGGAGCCCATCGACCAGGACTACGGGGTGCGCGACGCCGCGTTCCGCGACCCGGCCGGCAACCTGGTGCGCATCCAGCAGAACAGGAAGGACTGACATGGCCGACACCCGCACGAGCACCGACAGCACCTTCAGCGCCGACGAGCGCGCAGCGATGAAGCAGCGCGCCGAGGAGCTGAAGGCGCAGGCGGGCAACGGCAAGGGCGCCGCGAAGAAGCAGAAGGAGGCGCAGGCCTGCCTCGACGCGATCGCGGCGCTCCCCGAACCCGACAAGACGATCGCGGAACGCTTCCACGCCGCCGTCACCGAGACGGCACCCGGCTTGGATCCGAAGACCTGGTACGGCTTTCCGTCGTATGCCAAGGATGGCAAGGTGCTGACCTTCTTCCAGCCGGCGTCGAAGTTCGACACCCGGTACGCCAACATCGGCTTCAACGAGGTCGCGGCGCTGGACGACGGCGAGTTCTGGCCGACCGCGTTCGCCGTCCTCGAGTACACCGACGCCGTCGACGAGACGGTGCGGAAGCTCGTCAAAAAGGCCGTCGGCTGACCCGACGCGACGGGCCCGGCGCGCGCCGCCGGGCCCTTGCGCGTGCCGGGAGGCGGGCGGATGCTGGGCGGTGACGGCATCGACAAGGAGGTCTTCCGTGCAGAAAATCGTTCCCAACATCTGGTTCGATCGCAATGCGGCCGAGGCGGCCCAGTTCTACACCACGGCGTTTCCCGGCTCGACCTCGGCGGTCACGGCCCGCTACCCGAACGAGGGTCTGCCCGGGTTTCAGAGCGACTTCGCCGGCGCCGAACTGACGGTCGAGGTGGTGATCGACGGCTACAGATTGAGCCTGATCAACGCCGGCCCGGAGTTCCACCCGAACCCGTCGGTGTCGTTCACCCTCAACTTCGACCCGCTGCTGTTCCACGGCGACGCGGGTGCCGCCCGTGAGCGGCTCGACGCTCTGTGGGCGAGCCTGGCAGATGGCGGCAGCGTGCTGATGGAGCTCGGCGAGTACCCCTACAGCCCGCGCTACGGCTGGGTGCAGGACCGCTACGGGGTGAGCTGGCAGCTCTCGCTGACCGACCCCGAGGGCGACCCGCGGCCGTTCCTCATGCCCAGCCTGCTGTTCGGCGGCGCCGCGCAGAACCAGGCCCGGGAAGCGATCGAGCTGTACACGGCGCTGTTCGACCGGTCCCGCGTCGGCACGATCGTGGAGTACCCCCAGCAGACGGGGCCGGCCGCCGTCGGCGCGGTCATGTTCAGCGACTTCCAGCTGGAGGGGCAGTGGTTCACCGCCATGGACTCCGCCGTGCCCCAGGACGAATCGTTCACGTGCGGGGTCTCCCTCGAAGTGCTCTGCCGAGACCAGGCCGAGATCGACCGGCTCTGGGAGGCGCTGTCGGCGATACCGGAGGCGGAGCAGTGCGGCTGGCTGGCCGACCGGTTCGGACTGAGCTGGCAGATCGTGCCGGAGAACATGGGGCAGTTGATGAACCACCCCGGCGCCTACGCCCGCATGATGGAGATGCACAAGATCGTCATTGCCGAACTCTGAGCGCTCAGCGGATCACCTCGCTCACGTCCACCGACACGATGCGGTCGTCACTGGGCCGGGGGTCGCCCCGCCCGTCGGTGTTGTTGGTGAGCAGCCACACCCGGCCGTCGGGGGCGAGCAGCACGTCGCGCAGCCGGCCGTACTGACCGGCGAACAGGTCGACCGATGCCGCGGGGTCATCGACCGGCACGGCGCGCAGCACTTCGCCGCGCAGGTTGGCGATGATCACGGTGTCCGCCACGATCGCGATGCCGCTGGGGCTGGCCGCGGCGGTGGGCCACTGCGCGGCCGGGTCGATGTAGCCGGATTCGCCGGCGGTGCCCTCCACGACCGGCCAGCCGTAGTTCCCGCCCGGTTCGATGACGTTCAGCTCGTCCCAGGTGTTCTGCCCGAACTCGCTGGCGAACAGCCGCCCGTCGGCGTCCCAGGCCAGGCCCTGCACGTTGCGGTGGCCGAGGCTGTACACCGGGGAACCGGCGATCGGGTTGTCCGGCGGCACCTCGCCGTCGGGGGTGAGGCGCAGGATCTTGCCGCCCAGCGCCGCCAGGTCCTGCGCCGACTGCGGGTCGCCGGCGTCACCCACCGGCACGTACAGCATTCCGTCGGGGCCGATGGCGATGCGCCCGGCGTTGTGGTTGCCGGCGGCGGGGAGGCCGTCGATCACGGTGCGCGGCGTGCCCAGGCTCAGCGCCCCGGGGGAACCGGCCAGCGGATAGACCGCGACGCGGTTGCCCGTCGCGGTGGTGGCGTACACGTACAGCGCGTCGTCGGTGGCGGCGAGCCCCAGCAGCCCGCCCTCGCCGCCGTGGGCGACATCGGCGACCACGGCGAGTTCGCGCAGGTCGCCTGCGGCGGTGAATTCGAAGATGCGCGCGGTGTCGCGTTCGCTGATCAGCACCGAGTCGCCCACCGGCGCCAGCGACCACGGCGTGGTGAGGCCGGTAACAACGTCGTGTGGCGGCGCAGGCGGAGCGTCGGATGCCGATGATGCCGGCGGTGACGGGGGCACGGCGCTCGGAGTGGCGTCGGGGGCTCCGGTGCAGCCGGCCGCGAGCACGACCGCCACGGCGAGGCCGACGGCGAAGCACGAGCGACGGGTGCGGATCACAGGGACTCCCGGGGGACGGGAACGCCAGGCTACTGGAGCGCGGGCGCCCCACGACAGCCCGTCTCCCCGGCGGGGACGACCTACACTGGGAGGGTCCCGTTTCCTCGAGCCTACGAGTTCCGCCGTGTCTGACACCCCCGCCCGCACGTTCGACGTGCGCCATCTGCAATTGGCGCGCGCGCTGTTCGCGCTGACCGCGGGAATCATGATCACCTTCTCCGGCGACCACTCCGCCGCCGTCGGGCTCGCCGTCTTCAGCGGCTTCGCCGTTGCGACCGCGCTCGTGCAGCTGCTGTCGGCATGGCTGGTCTTCCCGGCCGGGAGCCGCTGGACCTCGGTGCTCATCGGCATCCTGACCATGCTCGCCGGCATGCTCGGCGGGGTGGCGGGGCTGCGCACGTCGACCATGTTCTTCGCGCTCGTCATCGTGTGGGCACTGGCCACCGGCGCCGCCGAACTCGCTTCGGGCATCGTCGCTCGTCGCCGCGCCCGCGCGTTGGGCGCTTCCGTCACCGATGCGCGCGATGCCATCGTCGTCGGTGCGGTGACCATCCTGCTCGGCCTGGCACTGCTCGCGGTGCCGGCCGGCTACCAGCTGGACTACTTCGTCGACGACGCCGGCCAGTGGTTCACCCTCACCGGCACGACCATCGGTGTCGGCATCTTCGGCGCTTACGCCGCGATCGTCGGCGTGTACCTCGGCATCGCCGGGTTCTCACCGCGGCGTGCAGAAACCGACACCGCTTCCCCGGTCGTCACCGAAACCGGAGGCCTGTCGTGACCGACCCCACCCGCCCCACCCGCCGCGAGCTGCTCAAGCCCGTACAGCTGCTGGGCCTCGCCTTCGCTGCTGCAGCGTTCGGGGGCCTCGTGACCCTCGTATCGATGGGGGCCCTGCAGGAAGGGCCGGCCGAGCAGGTGGAGCGCGCGATCGTGGTCGCGCTGATCGTCGCCGGCATCTCGTTCATCGTCACGCTCGTCGGGCTGGCGCTGCTGATCCTCGTCGTCGACCCCGCCCAGGTCTCCCAGCCGGTCGACCGTCCGGTGATGCGCACCGACCGCTCCGATCGGGGCGACCGGGACGACCAGGCCCCCGGCGCCGACCGCCGCTAGCCAATCGGCCCGGCTGCCGACGGCGACCGCCGCGAGCGACCGGCCGACTGCCGGCGTCGGCCCGGCTGCCGACGCCTTCGGTCGTCGCAAAGGGCCCCGTCCGGCCCGTGTTGGGGACGTTCATGACGACCCAGAGTGGTGCCCGTGGGTTCCGTCGCCGCAAAGGGCCCCGTCCGGCGCGGGTTGGGGACGTTCGTGACGACCCAAGTCACGGGGGACGGGGCAGCCGCGCGCCCGCCCCGGTCAGCCGAGGTCGTCGACCAGGCGGGACGCGAGACCGGTGTAGCCGGCGGGCGTCAGCGCCAGCAGGCGCACCTTCGCGGCGTCGCCGATGTCGAGGCCACTGATGAACTCGGCCAGCTCGACAGCTCCCACCCGGCGCCCGCGGGTGAGGTCCTTCAGCAGCGCGTACGGGTCGGTGATCTGCGAACGACCCGCGGCGATCTCGGCGCGCACGACGGTCTGGATGGCCTCCGCGAGCACCTCCCAGTTGACGTCGAGGTCGGCCAGCAGCACGTCTTCGGCCAGCGAGATCTCGCCGAGCCCGCGCTGCAGGTTGTCCAGCGCCAGCAGCGAGTGCCCGAAGGCGACGCCGATGTTGCGCTGCGTCGTGGAGTCGGTGAGGTCGCGCTGCATCCGCGACGTCACGAGCGTCTGCGCGAGGGTCTGGAACAGGCCGCCCGCGATCTCGAGGTTGGCCTCGGCGTTCTCGAACCGGATCGGGTTGATCTTGTGCGGCATGGTCGACGAGCCCGTCGCCCCCGCCACCGGGATCTGCGAGAAGTACCCCATCGCGATGTAGGTCCACACGTCGGTGGCGAGGTTGTGCAGGATGCCGCCGACGTGCCGTGCCCGGTCGTACAGCTCCACCTGCCAGTCGTGCGATTCGATCTGAGTGGTCATCGGGTTGAACCCGATCCCGAGGCCCTCGATGAACGTGCGGGACAGTTCGGGCCAGTCAACGTCGGGCTCGGCGACGACGTGCGCCGACCAGGTGCCGGTGGCGCCGGAGAACTTCGCGAGGTAGTCGCCGCCGGCGATCTGCGCCGCGACCCGCTCCAGCCGCCAGGCGAAGACGGCGATCTCCTTGCCCATCGTCGACGGGGTCGCCGGCTGCCCGTGGGTGCGGGAGAGCATCGCGGCATCCTTGTGCGCCACCGCCAGCTCGCGCAGCTTCGCGATGACGGCCTGCAGCTTCGGCAGCCACACCCGCTCCACGGCGCGGCGCACCGTCAGCGCGTACGAGGCGGAGTTGATGTCTTCGCTCGTGCAGGCGAAGTGCGCCAGTTCCGCGATGCCGTCCAGGCCCAGCGTGGACAGCCGGTCGCGTACCAGGTACTCGACCGCCTTCACGTCGTGCCGGGTGACGGCCTCTTTCTCGGCCAGCCAGTCGATCTCGGCCTGGCCGAAGTCGCGATACAGGGCCCGCAGCGACTCCTTGTCGGCCTCCGACACCGGAGAGGTGCCGAACAGCGACCGATCGGTCAGCGCCAGGATCCACTCGACCTCGACCTCGACGCGCGCACGGTTGAGTCCCGCCTCGGAGAGGTAGTCGGACAGGCCGGCGACGGCGGTGCGATACCGCCCGTCCAGCGGACTGAGCGGCTGAGGGGGGAGGGGCGTGGACACGAAGACTCCGATCGCTGGCGCGGTGAACAGATCGCTCAGCGGGGCTGACGGACCGCGGGTTCGAGCTGCCGGAAGAGGGCCCGGCACGCGCTCTCGATCATACCGAGCACCTCATCGAACATCTCGGGCCCGGCGTAGTAGGGGTCGGGCACGTCCAGCTGATCGCCCGCGGTGGCGTCGAAACTTCGCAGCAGCGCGATCTTGTCGGCGTCGTCGGGGGTGAGCGCCCACTCCAGCAGGATGCGCTCGTGACTGCGGTCCAGCGCGACGACCAGGTCGGCCTCGTGGAAGTCGTGCTGGGTGAACTGCCGCGCCCGATGCCGTTCGCCGTCGTAGCCGCGACGGGCCAGGGTGCCGAGGGTGCGCGAATCCGCGCGTTCGCCCACGTGCCAGTCACCGGTACCTGCGCTCCACGACGAGACGCGGTGTTCGAGTCCTGCCTGTCGCGCGAACGAGCGGAACACGATGTCCGCCATAGGCGAGCGGCAGATATTGCCGGTGCAGACGAAGACGACGCGGAACGGGTCCACGGCGACGGTCATCCCCCCATCATGTCGAAATCGTCGTTCCCTGCACAGGCCGGATTTCCGGCGGATCCTCCCGGATCGGCGGATGCCGCTCGTCACCGGTCCCTGTGGGGTGGGCAGAGTCAGAAGGTGACCGAGTATTTCCACGATGAGATCGCGCAGGTCGAGGCCGCGCGGGAGCGCCTGAGCGTGCTGCAGGACGACCTCGCGCGCATCCGGATGCGGGCGGCGGCGCTCGCCCACGACACCGACTGGCAGTCGACCGGGGCGCAGGCCTTCCGCGACGCCGTGGCCACGTGGCAGCAGGGCATCGCGCTGCTGGACTGGTCGATCGAGCGCCTGCGCGCCGGGCTGCTGCGCACCCGCGGGATGCTCGACTCGCTCTCCGGCGGCGACCCGTGAGCGACCTGGAGATCCGCAGCGGCGGCCCGGTCACCGTCGACACCGCATCGCTGGATGCCGCCGCGGCCGGCTTCACCCTCGTCGCCGCCGAGCTCGACGACGCGGCCGCGGTGTTCTCCGGGGTCGCGGCTGAGCTGGCGGGGGTGATGTTCGCCGACGACGACGTGGCCCGCGCGATCGAGGCCGATGTGGCGGGGTTCGCGCAGCGCGCACGCGAGCTCGCCGGCCGGCTGCGCGAGGCATCCGCGGTGTACGAGATCGTTGAGCTGCGTGCGCAGCTGGCGGCGGCCGAGGCCGGGGGTGACAGCACCGAGATCATGCGGGCGCGGGTCGCGCTGCTGCTGGCCCGCACCGCCGACCCCGACGCCGCGCGGGCCGCCGAGGTCACGCTGACGCAGTGGCGGGCCGATGCCGGTGCCGCCTTCGGTGGTCAGGTGCTGGCCCTGGGCATGCAGGCGGGCCCGCTGGCACTGGGTGCCCTCGCCGTCGGGCTGCCGGTGCTCGGGCAGGCCGTCGCTGCGCACGGCGGCGGCACGAACGATGCGGGGGAGCGGCTGCGGGGGTCGTCTCCACCGGTGACCGCGGTGCCGCTGCGGCAGTACGGCCGCGGGACGGCACCGGCGTCGCTGGCCGAGGCGGCGGCGCGGATGCCCGGCGCGGGCGAGGCTCGGGTGCGGGTGGAGAAGTACACGATGCCCGACGGCACGCGCCAGTTCGCGGTGTACATCGCCGGAACGCAGAGCGCGACCGCGGGAGGCGAGGACCCCTTCGACATGCGGTCGAACCTCGAGCTGTACGGCGGGGAGACGTCCGCCTCGTTCGCGTCGGTCGTCGAGGCGCTGCGGGCGGCGGGGGCCGGGGAGGGGGACGCCGTGCACGCGTTCGGGCACTCGCAGGGTGGCATGATCGCGTCACGCCTGGCGACCGAGGGCGGGTTCGACACCCGCACCGTGGTCACCTTCGGCTCACCGGTCGCCGCCGATGTCGGCGCGGGGACGCTGAGCGTTGCGGTGCGGCACGCCGACGATCCCGTCGTCGCGCTCACCGGCGGTGGACTGGCGGCCCCCACCGGGGCTGCGGGCAGCTTCGTCGCCGAGCGGGTCGCCGACCCGCGGGCCGACCTCGGCGACCTGCTGGCGCCGAGTCATCAGATGACGGCGTACACCCAGACGGCGGGGATGCTCGACCGCACGACCGATCCCCGGATGGACGCGGTGCGCGACGTGTTCGCAGACCTCTCGACCGCGGCATCCGTCGACACCACCCTGTGGGGGGCGGCCCGCCGCGACGAACGGGTCAGTCGCGGCGCTGCGGGCGCAGGATGATGCCGAAGATCCAGTTGATGATCGAGATCACCACGGCCGCCAGCACTCCCCACCAGAAATCCTCGACCCGCAGCCCCCACTGCCAGAAGGAGGTGATCCACGCCGTCAGCCACAACAGGAACCCGTTGATGATGAACGAGATCAGCCCGAGGGTGAGGATGTACAGCGGCAGGGCCAGCAGCTTCAGCACCGTGCCGATGATCGTGTTCACCAGTGCGAAGATCGCCGCGACGGCGAGCAGGGTGAGCACGAGCTGCAGTGTCTCGCCCGGGGGGAACGGGATGACGAAGACCTGCAGGGCGGGCAGCAGGGTCACGATCCAGATCGCGAAGGCGTTGACGGCTACGCGGATGATGAAACGCATGCCTTGCAGTGTGCCATGCGGCGTGGCCGGCCGCCCAGGAAATCGCGGATGACAGGTCCGGCGGTGTGCGCTTGTAGGCTCCTCTCGTGACAGAGGCCCCCTCGCCCGCGCCCGTTCGCATCCGCCCCGAGATCGCTGCACTCCCGCCGTACCGGCAGGGCAAGCAGGCCGGTGCCGACGCTTTCAAGCTCTCCAGCAACGAAAACCCGTTCGAGCCGCTGCCCAGCGTGATCGAGGCGCTGCGCTCCTCGACGGACGTCAACCGCTACCCCGACGCATCCGCGGCGCGCCTGCGCGCCCGGCTCGCAGCGCGCTTCGGGGTGAGCGTCGACGGCGTGCATGTGGCCGCCGGCAGCGTGTCGATCCTGCAGCAGCTGGCCCTGGCGACGGCGGGACCGGGCGACGAGCTGATGTACGCGTGGCGCTCGTTCGAGGCCTACCCGGGTCTGGCCGCGGTGGCCGGGGCAACGGCGCTGGCGGTGCCGCTGGCCGCCGACGGTACCCACGACCTCGACGCGATGGCTGCGGCGGTCACCGACCGCACCCGGCTGATCCTGGTGTGCAGCCCCAACAACCCCACCGGCCCGATCGTCACGCAGGCCGCGTTCGACGCCTTCCTGGCGAGAGTGCCCGGTGATGTGCTGGTCGTGCTCGACGAGGCGTATGCCGAATTCGTCACCGACCCCAGCGCCGTCGACGGTGCCCGCGTGCTCGCCGCCGGCCACCAGAACGTCGTCGTGCTGCGCACGTTCTCGAAGGCGTACGGGCTCGCGGGGCTGCGCATCGGCTACGGGGTGGGGCACCCGCGCATTCTGGATGCCGCGCGCACCACCGGCATCCCGCTGTCGGTCACCGCCCAGGCGGAGCGGGCGGCCCTTGCCAGCCTCGACGCCGAGGACGAACTGATCGCCCGGGTGGCGGTACTCACCGATCGCCGTGATCGGCTCGCGGCCGGCCTGCGCGCGGCGGGGTGGAACATCCCCGACGCCCAGGGCAACTTCGTGTGGCTACCGACCGGGGAGCACACCCTCGACGTGGCGCCGCGGTTCGAGGAAGCTGGCCTCATCGTGCGGCCGTTCGCCGGCGACGGGGTGCGCATCTCGGTCGGTGAGGAAGAGAGCATCCCGACGGTCCTGGAGGTCGCGGCATCCGCCATCTCACTGCTGCCGGAGGGGCATCCGGCGCGTACGCGCTGATCCCGCGGCTGTGGGCGAAGCACCGCGAAACATGGGATCCGTTGTGGGATCCCGTGCGGAAGGCCCGAGACGGGGCACGTTAGCGTAGGAGCATGACCCCGCCCGACGATCCTGGCCTCGTGCGCGTCCTTGCGGCCGACGGGTCGTTCGTGCCGACACCGGCCGCGGAGCCCTACCTCGAGATCGTCGACGCGCTCGACGATGCCGATCTCGAGCGGTTCTATCGTGACATGGCGATCAGCCGGGCGTTCGACCGGCAGGCGACCAACCTGCAGCGGCAGGGGCAGCTCGCACTGTGGCCGCCCTCGTTCGGGCAGGAAGCAGCCCAGGTGGGCTCCGCGCGGGCCGCGCGGGCGCAGGACCACATCTTCCCGTCGTACCGCGAGCACGTCGTGTGCACGATCCGCGGCGTGGATCCGGTCGACATCATCCGCATGATGCGCGGGCTGACGCACGGCGGGTGGGATCCGGCCGACCCGAAGAACGGCAACGCCCGGCCCTACACGCTCGTCCTCGGCGCCCACACGCTGCACGCGACCGGCTACGGCATGGGTCTCGTGTTCGACGGACGCACTGCCACCGGCGACCCTGACCGCGACGAAGCGGTCATCGTGTACTACGGCGACGGCGCGTCCAGCCAGGGCGATGTGCACGAGGCGATGGTGTTCGCGGCGAGCTATCAGAGCCCGCAGGTGTTCTTCCTGCAGAACAACCAGTGGGCCATTTCGGTGCCCGTGGCCACCCAGTCGCGCACGCCGCTGCACCTGCGTGCCGCCGGCTACATGCCCTCGATCGTCGTGGACGGCAACGATGTGCTCGCCAGCTACGCCGTCACCAAGCTCGCGCTCGACCAGGCGCGTGCCGGTGCCGGCCCCCGCGCCATCGAGGCGATGACCTACCGCATGGGCGCGCACACCACCAGCGACGACCCCACCAAGTACCGCACCTCCGACGAGGAGGCGGCGTGGACCCAGCGCGACCCGATCGTGCGCATGCGGGCGTTCCTGCAGGCGCGGGGCGCCGGCGATGCGCTGTTCGACGACGTGGATGCCGAAGCCCAGGCGATGGCCGACGACGTGCGCACCCGCACGAATGCGCTGGGCACCATCCCGGCGGAATCGATGTTCGCGCACGTCTACAGCGAGCCGCACCCCCTCGTGGACGAGCAGCGCCGCTGGCTCGCCGACTACGAGGCATCCTTCCAGGAGGACCCGTCATGACCGACACCGCCGTCATGCCGCTGGGCCGCGCCCTCAACGCCGGGATGCGCGCCGCGCTCGCCGCCGACGACCACGTGCTGCTCATGGGCGAGGACATCGGGCGCCTGGGTGGGGTGTTCCGCGTCACCGAAGGACTGCAGGCCGAGTTCGGCGACCGCCGGGTGCTCGACACCCCGCTGGCGGAGTCGGGCATCATCGGCACCGCGATCGGGCTGGCGATGGCCGGGTTCCGTCCCGTCATCGAGATCCAGTTCGACGGGTTCGTCTTCCCCGCGTTCGACCAGATCACCACGCAGCTGGCCAAGCTCACCAACCGGTCCGAAGGCGCCCTGCAGATGCCCGTCGTCATCCGCATCCCCTACGGCGGGCACATCGGCGCGGTCGAGCACCACCAGGAGAGCCCCGAGGCCTACTTCGCGCACACGCCCGGCCTGCGGGTCGTGTCGCCCTCCACCGCGAACGACGCGTACTGGATGATCCAGGATGCCATCGCCTCGCCGGACCCGGTGATCTTCCTGGAGCCGAAGGCCAAGTACTGGGCCAAGGGCGAGGTCGACACGTCGGCCCGCGCCGTGCCGCTGCACGCCTCACGGGTCGTCCGCCGTGGCACCGACGTCACCCTGGTCGGCCACGGCGCCATGGTCACGACACTGCTGCAGGCCGCCGCGCTCGCCGAAGGTGAGGGGACGTCCTGCGAAGTGATCGACCTTCGCTCGCTGTCACCCATCGACTACGGACCCATCCTCGACTCGGTGCGCCGTACCGGCCGCATGGTCTACGCGCAGGAAGCCCCCGGCTTCACCTCGGTGGGGTCGGAAGTGGCCGCGACCGTCATGGAGCGGGCGTTCTACGCCCTGGAGGCACCGGTGCTGCGGGTATCGGGGTTCGATGTGCCGTTCCCGCCCGCCAAGCTCGAGGGCGTCTATCTTCCCGATGCCGACCGCATCCTCGAGGCCGTCGATCGCGTGCTCTCTCATTGAGACCGATCGGGCCGCTGCGAAAGGAAACGCATGAGCACGCAGACCTTCGTCCTCCCCGACGTCGGTGAAGGACTCACCGAGGCCGAGATCGTGCAGTGGCGCGTCGCGGCGGGGGAGACCGTCGCCGTCAACGACGTGATCGTCGAGATCGAGACCGCCAAGTCGCTGGTCGAGCTGCCGTCCCCGTTCGCGGGCACCGTGGGCGAGTTGCTGGTGCCCGAGGGCACCACCGTCGCCGTCGGTGCGCCCATCATCACGATCGACCCGGTCGGTGCGGCCGACGCGTCCCCCGCCGTCGTCGGACACTCCGAGCACGGCGAGCCGGCGGCATCCGATGAAGGCGGCGGCGCGGTGCTGGTCGGCTACGGCACGGGCGGCGCGGTCGCGTCGCGCCGGCGTCCGCGGACGCCGGAGGCCTCGCAGCAGCAGGTGCGCGCCTCGGTCGGCGTCGTCGCCAAGCCCCCGATCCGCAAGCTCGCCCGGGACCTCGGCGTGGATCTGTCCGCCGTCACCCCCACCGGTCCCTCAGGCGAGGTCACCCGTGACGACGTGCTCGCCCAGGCGTCGCAGGCGAGCGTGTTCCGCAACCTGCAGACGCCGGAGCTGCCCGAGGTGCGCGAGCAGACCATCCCGGTGGCGGTGCCTCCTGCCGGTGACCGCGAGGAGACCATCCCGGTCAAGGGCGTGCGCAAGGCCACCGCGAGCGGCATGGTGCGCTCGGCGTACACCGCGCCGCACGTGTCGGTGTGGACCGACGTAGACGCGACCCGCACGATGGAGCTGGTCAAGCGCCTGAAGGCCTCGCCGGACTTCGCCGACATCAAGGTGTCCCCGCTGCTGATCGTCGCCCGCGCCGTCATCTGGGCGGTGCGGCGCACGCCCATGGTCAATGCCGCGTGGGTCGACACCGACAACGGCGCCGAGATCCGGGTGCGCAACTACGTGAACCTCGGCATCGCCGCGGCCACGCCTCGCGGCCTGCTGGTGCCGAACATCAAGGACGCGCAGGACCTCAGCATGCGCGACCTCGCCCGCGCGCTGGAGCGGCTGACCGTCACCGCCCGCGAGGGCAAGACGTCGCCGGCCGACCAGCAGGGCGGCACGATCACGATCACCAACATCGGCGTGTTCGGGATGGATGCCGGCACCCCCATCATCAACCCGGGCGAATCCGGGATCATCGCGATGGGCACGATCCGCCAGAAGCCGTGGGTCGTCGACGGCGAGGTGCGGCCCCGCTTCGTCACGACGGTGTCGGGTTCGTTCGATCACCGCGTGATCGACGGCGACGGCATGAGCCGGTTCGTCGCCGATGTGGCATCCGTCCTCGAAGAGCCCGCGCTGCTGCTGGACTGACCGCCGCCGCGGCACTGACCGCCGCCGCGGCATCCGTCGCTCGTCGCCCCCGCCCTGTCGCGAGGGTAGGAGATGTGGCCGGGGTAGGAGATTTCCCACGGGGTCGGTCCTACGCTCGGCCCATCTCCTACGCTCGTGACCGACCCGGCGTGAGAACGATTATCAATAGCGGGTACACTGGATGCATGGCCCGCAAGACCCTCACCGCCGTCGCGCTCGGCGCGGCATCCGTCCTCGCGCTCTCGGGATGTGCCGGCGACGCCACCGCGACCGACGACGGCACGCTGCAGGTCGTCGCCTCGACGAGCGTGTACGGGCAGATCGCGGAGGAGATCGGCGGGGATGCCGTGGAAGTCACCTCCATCGTCTCGTCGCTGTCGCAGGACCCGCACTCCTATGAGGCCAGCGCCCGCGATCAGCTGACGATCCAGCGTGCGGACCTCATCCTCGAGAACGGCGGCGGGTACGACGCGTTCATCGACGGGCTCATCGAGGCGACCGGCTCCGAGGCGCCGGTGCTCACCGCCGTCGAGTTCTCGCAGGAGTGGAGCGGCGACGCCGCCCACGATGACAGCGGTGAGCACGACGACCACGACCACGAGCATGTCGAGGGCTTCAACGAGCACGTCTGGTACGACCCGCGCACGGTCGTCCATGTCGCCGAGGCGATCGCGGCCGAGCTGACCGAACTCAGCCCCGATGACGGCGCCGTGTTCGAGGCGAACCTGGCGGACTTCACCGCGCAGATCGAGCAGCTCGAAGCAGAACTCGCCGAGGTCGCCACGGCCCACGGCGGGGACGGCGTCTTCGTGACCGAGCCCGCCCCGGTCTCCCTCATCACTGCCGCGGGACTGACCGACCTGACCCCCGCCGCGTTCAGTCAGGCCGTCGAAGAGGGCCAGGACGTGCCTCCCGCCACCCTGCTGCAGGCGCTGGATGTCATCGCATCCGGCGACGCGCGCGTGGTCATCGCCAACGCGCAGACCGGCGGCGCAGAGACGACCCAGACGATCGATGCGGCCGAGACCGCCGGCATCGAGGTGGTGGAGTTCACCGAGACGCTCCCCGACGGCACGACGTACATTGAGTGGATGCAGGACAACATCCGAGCCCTCGCCACGGCGCTGGACTCGTGAGCACCCCGCCCGCCGGCACCGCGCCGCTGCGCATCACCGGGGCAGCCCTGCGCCGCGACGACCGGGAGCTGTGGGCGGGCCTTGACCTCGAGGTGCAGCCGGGCGAACTGCTGGCCGTCCTCGGCCCGTCCGGATCCGGCAAGACCACGCTCCTGCGGGCGATCCTCGGGCTCGAGTCGCTCAGCGCGGGCAGCATCGAAGCGCTCGGGCGTCCGGTGCGCGGCCGCGGCAACCGCGCCATCGGCTACATCCCGCAGCAGCGGCCGCTTCCACCGGAGACCGCGCTGCGCGGTCGGGACCTGGTCGCTCTCGGCATCGACGGCCACCGCTTCGGGTTCCCCTTTCCGCGCCGCGGCGACCGGGCGCGCGTCGAGGCGCTCGTCGACGCGGTCGACGCACGCGACTTCGCTGACCGCCCGGTGGGGCTGCTCTCCGGCGGCGAGCAGCAGCGCCTGCGCATCGGGCAGGCCCTCGCCGACGAACCGCTCCTGCTGCTGTGCGACGAACCGCTGACGAGCCTGGACCTTGCCAACCAGCAGGGCGTGGTCGGCCTCATCGACGGGTACCGGCGACGGACGGATGCCGCGGTGCTGCTGGTGACCCACGACATCAACCCGGTGCTGGGCTCGGTCGACCGCATCCTCTACATCGCCGGCGGCCGCTTCACCCTCGGCACCCCTGACGAGGTGCTCACCTCGGAGGTGCTCAGCAACCTGTACGGCGCACCCATCTCGGTGCTGCGGGCAGGTGGCCGGCTGGTCGTCGTCGGCGCCCCCGACGCCGACGTCTCCCACCATCACCACCACGACGAGGCATCCGCATGAACTGGTCCGACATCGGGGATGCCCTCTTCGGCGGCGTCGCCGACTATGCGGCGATCCTCGCCCTCGTGCAGAACTCGGTGTGGGCCGGTGCCGTGCTCGGCCTCGTCGGCGGGCTCATCGGCGTTTTCGTGATGCAGCGCGACATGGCCTTCGCCGTGCACGGCATCAGCGAGCTGTCTTTCGCCGGCGCCGCGGCGGCCCTGCTCATCGGCGTCGACGTCGTCACCGGGTCGATCGTCGGGTCGCTCGCGGCCGCCGCGATCATCGGCGGGCTCGGCGCCCGGGCACGGGACCGCAACTCGATCATCGGCGTGCTCATGCCGTTCGGGCTCGGGCTCGGCATCCTGTTCCTGTCGCTGTACGACGGCCGCAGCGCCAACCGGTTCAGCCTGCTCACCGGGCAGATCGTCTCGGTGCAATCGGCGCAGCTGGGCTGGCTGATCGGCATCGGCGCGCTCGTGCTGATCGGCCTGCTGGTGATCTGGCGGCCGCTGCGCTTCGACTCGCTCGACCCGCAGTCAGCCGCGGCGCGCGGGGTGCCGACCACGGCCGTCTCCCTCGTCTTCATGCTGCTGCTGGGCTTGGTCGTCGCCGTCGCCGTGCACATCATCGGCGCCCTGCTGGTGATGGCACTGCTGGTAACTCCCGCTGCCGCCGCGATGCGGGTGGCCACCGGACCGGTGTCGGTGCCGCTGCTGGCGGCGGTGTTCGGGGTGGTCTCCGCCGTCGGCGGCATCCTGCTCGCCGTCATGGGGACCCTCCCGGTGAGCCCCTACATCACCACGATCTCGTTCCTCATCTATATCGGATGCCGCATCGTCGGCAGCCGCCGCGGCCGCGTCGTGCGCGCGGCGACGGCCCGGTGAGAGGCGCAATCCGCACTCTCAGGCGCCTCTGCGCACAGCCCACCTAGAATCGGACGCATGGCTCAGCGCAATACGTGGCAACGGGAGCGGGTGCGCGAAGCTCTCACCGACGCTCTCGGCTTCGTGAGCGCGCAGACCCTGCATGCGACGCTGCGGGACGAGAACACCGGCATCGGGCTGGCGACGGTCTACCGGGCCCTGGCCGGGCTCGCCGCCACCGGCGACGCCGACCAGCTGCAGAGCCCCGAGGGGGAGGCGCTGTACCGCGCCTGCACCTCCAGCGGGCACCACCATCACCTCATCTGCCGCCGCTGCGGCCGCACGGTGGAGATCGCCGCGACCGACGTCGAGCAGTGGGCGCGCCGCACGGCGGCGCAGCACGGCTTCACGCAGGCCGAGCACATCGTTGACATCTTCGGTGTGTGCGCGCAGTGCACCGCCGCGCAGGCCGAGACGACGGATGCCGTCGCGAAGGAACCGCTCGCGTGACGAGCCCCCGCCTGCGCCAGCCGCGCACCGCCCGCACGCGCCAGCCGCGCACCGCCCGCACCGCCCGCCCGGAGCCGGCCCGCAGCACACGATTGCTCGTGTCGCTGGGGCTGGGCACCGCCGCCATCGCCGTGCTGCTCGCGATCGCCGCGCTCGCCCCGGCCGCCACCCCGCTTCCCACCCGCGCGCAGGACGGCCTGACGCTCGCGATCAGCGTGCTGATCGAGTCGCTGCCGTTCGTCGTGCTGGGTGTGGTGCTGTCCATCGTGATCCAGGTGTGGCTGCCGCCCGGTCTGATCGAGAGATGGATGCCGCGACGCGCGTGGGCGCGACGGGCCGTACTGTCCCTGCTCGGCATGCTCGTCCCCGTATGCGAATGCGGGAATGTGCCCTTCGCGCGCGGGTTGATGATGCGCGGGTTCAGCGTGCCGGAGACCCTGACGTTCCTGATCGCGGCTCCCATCGTGAACCCGATCGTGATCATCACGACCCACCAGGCGTTCGGTTTCGACGACGGCATCCTGATCGCCCGCCTCGTCGGCGGGTACCTCGTGGCCAACCTGATCGGCTGGCTGTACAGCCTGCACCCCGACCCGGACGGCCTGGTCACCGCGCGCTTCCGCGACACCTGCGAACTCGTCACGCTCGACCACAGCGGCCGCGGCCGGCGGAGCCTCGCGCAGTTCGTCGTCGAGCTGCGCGCGGTCATGCCTGCTCTCGTGCTCGGGTCGGCGCTGGCCGGCGCGGTGCACGTGCTCGTCCCGCGCGAGGCACTGGTGGCGATCGGCTCGAACCCGGCGCTGTCGATCGCCGCGATGATCGCGCTGGCGATGATCGTGTCGATCTGCTCCAACGTCGACGCGTTCTTCGCGTTGTCGTTCGCGTCGACGTTCACCCCCGGCGCGATCGTGGCATTCCTCATCGTCGGCCCCATCGTCGACGTGAAGATGCTCGCGCTGCTGCGCACTACCTTCCGCACCCCGGTGCTCGTGGGGATGACGGTCGTGGTGGTGCTGTTCGCCTTCGCCCTCGGAACGGCGGTGAACCTCTTTGTCTAGCTCCACGCTCACCCGCGACCGCTCTTTGCGGCGCGACCTGCACCCCGACCACCTGACCCGCGGACAGGCCCTCGCCACGCGTTGGCTCGGCGTGGGGCTGGCCGCCGGGGTGGCGGCGGTGACCGTGGTGCTGGCGGTCACCGGACGCATCGGGCTGTACATCAACCCCGACACCGCCTGGTTCGCCGTCTCCTTCGCCGTGCTCGCGCTCGTCGGCGCGATCGCGAGCTGCGCGCTGCCGCTCGGCGCCGAAGCCGATCACGGGCACGATCACGGGCACGATCACGCAGTGCGGCGTCCTGACGCAGTGGATGCCGATGATCACGGCCGCGCAGACCCCGACCACGACGCCACCGTCGATCACGACGCGGTCGTGGCGGCCGGGTTCGGCCGGTCGGCGGCGACGGCCGCGACGATCGTGGGCGGCGTGCTGGCCACCGGCGTCGTCGGCGCGATGCTGGTGCTGCCCCCCGCGTCGCTGTCGGCGGAACTGGCCATGTCGCGGGACAGTGGCACGGCTCCGTTGTTCCAGGGCGCCGACGCCCTCGCCCTTGCCACCACCGGGGACACCGGCACGTTCGGGGTGGGGGAGTGGGCGGCGGTGTTCGCCTCGGCCACCAACCCCGACGCGTTCGAGGGTGACGCGGTCACCCTCACCGGCTTCGTCACCCCCGGCGGCGACGGCGGATTCAGCCTCACCCGGCTCGTCATCACGCACTGCGTCATCGACGCGCAATCGGCGAGCGTGCCGGTGCGCGTGGGCGATGCTCCGCAGACCGGCCAGTGGGTCACCGTCAGCGGCACGGTCAGCGCCGCCGACGACGGCACACTGGCGATCGCGGCATCCGAGGTGACCCCCATCGACGAGCCGGCGGACCCCTATGAGTACTGACGCCGCGAGGCGCAGGGGCGGCCGCGACGCGCGCAGCAGCGCCCGGCGCCGGCGTGCCTTCACAACGGCGTTCGCGATCGTCGCCGGCATCCTGCTGGTCGCCGGACTCGGCGGCGCCGCGATCGCGGGTCTGCAGGGGCCGCGGGTCACCGACGTGCAGTCCGACCCCGAAGCTGCGGTCGCGGCATCCGGATCGCGGGTGATCATCACCACGACCCGGTCCCTGGAGGAGGTCGACCCCGACCAGGTCACCGTCACTCCTGCCACGCCCTTCACCGTCGACACCTCGGGACGCAGCGTCGGGGTGCGGTTCAGTCTGCCGCTGCACGACGACACCGAGTACACCGTGCGCATCGACGGGTTGCAGTCGGTCGGCGGGGGACCCAGCTCCGACGTCGTCGAGACGATCCGCACCCCGCCGCTGGAGCTGTTCCTGCTGCGCCGCTCCGGCGACAGCGACACCGTCTTTCGCACCGACCTCACCGGCGAGCAGGCGGTGCCGGTGTTCGAGCACCCGCACATCGAGGATTTCCGCGCCACCGCGAGCCACCTCGTCGTGTCGGTGCTCGAGGACGACGAGACCGCCCTCATCGTGACCGACCTCGACGGCGGCAACGCCGCCGAGCTCACGCTGCCCGGCGACGGCCGGGTGACGAACCTGCAGAGCGCCGATCGGGGCGAGCTCGTCGGCTACCTCTACACCGCCGCCGATGTCGGCGCCGGCGGGGGTGCCGAAAGCGTGCTGTACACCGCGTCGCTGCAGGATCCGGATGCCGATCCGGTCGCGGTCACGGTCGCCGGCGACGAGCAGCGGGTCGCCGACTGGCGTTTCGTGCCCGACACCGACGCGCTGCTCGTGCTGACCTTCGACAGCCGGCTGCTGCTGTCGGCCTCCTCCGGCGCCGACGCGGTCGAACTGGGTTCCGCGCTGGCGATCGACGGCATCGCGCGGGGGACGCCGCTGGCGGCGATCGAGCGCCCCGACGGCATGGTGCTGCTCAATCTCGCCGACGGTGTCGAGGCGCCGCTGCCGCTGGCGGTATCCGACACCCGTCCTAGCCTGGTGCTGCCGCTTCCCGGCGGTGTCGGCACGCTGCAGACGGTCACCCATTTCGACGGGCTCACCCCCGTCGCCAGCAGCGTCGAGGTCGTCGACACCGTCGGCGCGGCGCGGCCGGTGTTCGACGTCGATGGGGACGATGCGGTGCTGCAGACCTGTGTGTCGCCCAGCGGCCGCTACACGGCCGTGCTCGTGGCGCCTGATGTCGTGTCCAATCCGTACGACATGTACGACGTGCCGCTGCCGGAGGCCCTCGAGACCCACATCGTCAGCCTCGACGACGGCGAGCCGGTGGTCGCCCTCACCGGCTTCGACGTGTCGTGGTGCCAGGTGCCGCCGCAATGACGCGCCTGCGCCCCGCCACCCGCGAGGACTTCGCCGGCCTGCCGCTCGAGGTGGCGCCGCGGCTGCTGGGCGGGGTGCTGCAGGTGACGGCGGCGGGCGAGACGGTCGCGGTGCGGCTGACCGAGGTCGAGGCGTACCACGGCCGCGGCACCGGTGAGGTGCCCGACCCCGGATCACACGCGCGCATGGGGCCGACGCCCCGCAACGCGACGATGTGGGGGGCGCCTGGGCACCTGTACGTGTACTTGAGTCACGGCATCCACTCGTGTGTCAACGTCGTCTGCGCTCCCGAGGGGGTGGCCGGCGGTGTGCTGCTGCGCGGCGGCGAAGTGGTGGAGGGGGTGGATGCCGCGAGGCGCCGCCGTCCCGCCGCACGCGTGGACCGCGACCTCGCACGAGGGCCCGGGCGCCTCGGCGACGCCGTGGGGCTGCGCCACCCGCTGCACGACGGGATCGACGCGGTCACCGGTGCCCCGCATCACGGCGCGGTCGCGCGGCTGCTGCTTCCCGTCGAGCCGCTGGCAGATGCGGCGACCGGGCCCCGCGTGGGGGTGGCCGGGGATGCGGGGACCGCGGCGTACCCGTGGCGGTTCTGGATCGCCGGCGACCCGACGGTGTCGGCGTTCCGGTGGGGCCGGGGCGCGGGACCCGCGCGCTGAGCGTAGGAGATGTGGCGGAGGGAGGAGATCTGCCGCGGCATCCGTCCTACGCTCGGCCCATCTCCTACGCTCGCGACCGCGACTGCCCGTGGACGCCGCAAGTCAAGGCGACACGCCCGCCCGTGCTAGACTGACTCTTCGTCTGCGCGCACTCCAGCACGCAGTTCGCGCCCCACTTTCGATCGCCGGCCTTCATCGGCCGGGTCGAGCGCGGGGTGCAGACAAGGGATCTTGGGTGGCACCGTCCGGTGCCACGGTATAAGGAGAAATCACATGGCAGCAGTGTGCCAGGTGACTGGAGCTGTTCCCGGCTTCGGTCACAACATCTCGCACTCGCACCGCCGGACGAAGCGCCGCTTCGACCCGAACGTGCAGAAGAAGACCTACTTCGTGCCCTCGCTCGGCCGCAAGATCACCATCAACGTGTCCGCCAAGGGCATGAAGGTGATTGATGTCCGGGGTATCGAGTCGGTAGTGAAAGACATGATCGCGAAGGGTGTGAAGCTCTGATGGCCAAGAAGGCTCAGGACGTCCGTCCGATCATCAAGCTGCGTTCGACTGCTGGCACGGGTTACACCTACGTCACGCGCAAGAACCGCCGCAACAACCCCGACCGCATCGTGCTGAAGAAGTACGACCCGGTGATCCGCAAGCACGTCGAATTCCGAGAGGAGCGTTGATCCATGGCTAAGAAGAGCAAGATCGCGCGCAACGAGCAGCGCAAGGTGGTCGTGAACCGCTACGCCGCCAAGCGCGCCGAGCTGAAGAAGGCGCTCGTGTCGCCGGAGTCCACCGACGAGCAGCGCGAAGCCGCTCGCGTCGGCCTGCAGAAGCTGCCGCGCAACGCGTCGCCGGTGCGCGTGCGCAGCCGCGACGTCATCGACGGTCGCCCCCGCGGAAACCTCACAAAGTTCGGCATCTCCCGTGTGCGCTTCCGCGACATGGCTCACCGTGGCGAGCTGCCCGGTGTGACCAAGTCGTCCTGGTGACACTCGGTCGCTGACTGCATCGAAGGCCCGGAGCTCCTCGGAGTTCCGGGCCTTTCGCATGCCCGATGGGCACCGGAATGCGCCCGTTTTCGGTGTCGGCAGGGGCCACAACAGCCACATCCGTCACCATTCCCCTGCGACACGCCGGTGAATGTGACCGCGGATGGCCGTAAATCCGCGTAATTCCGCGGATCGTGGGTATATTCGGGCTCGGTCGAACTGACCAGCCCGGGGGCAGATGCCTCCGGTCCGAAGGACAAGAAGGCGGCTGTCGCCGCCTTGGAGGACACCCCAATGGCTGACAAGTCCATCACCAAGACCGAGCTCGTCGCGAGCATCGCCAGCGCCACCGGTCAGAGCCAGGCCGCCGTCTCCGGCGTGCTCGACGCGCTCTTCTCGACCGTCGCCGAGGCCGTGGCCAAGGGCAGCAAGGTCTCGATCCCCGGCTGGATCGCTTTCGAGCAGGTCGCCACGTCGGCTCGCACGGGCCGCAACCCCCAGACCGGTGAAGAGATCAAGATCGCCGCCGGCAAGCGCGTCAAGGTGACCGCTGGTTCCAAGCTGAAGGCAGCCGTCAAGTAACGACAGCGCTACGAAGGGGGATGCCGCTGTTGGCATCCCCCTTCTGCATGCCTGGCGCGCGGCATCCCCCTTCGGTATGCCGCCGTAGGCTTGGATGGTGAACTCCCGAGCCCTGCGTTTCGCCGGTCCGGCGATCCTCGTGGTCGCGGCCGTCGCGGTGCTGTTGTGGGGCCTGGCGTTCGCGGGCGGCGCGGAGCCGCTGCGACTGGGGGATCCCGGCCCGGTGGTGCGGTGGGGGCTCCCGGTGGCCAAGCTCACCGTGAACCTGTCCGCCGCGATCATGGTCGGCTCGCTCGTCGTGGCCCTCTACGCCCTGCGGGCGGGCACCCGCGCGTTCGACGCCGCGCTGGATGCGGCATCCATCGGCGCAGCCGTCTTCACCGTCTCCGCGGGCGTCACGGGCTTCTTCACCGTGCTCAACGCCCTCGGATCCACCCCCAGCGCCGATGCGCAGTTCGGTCAGCAACTGGGCCGCTTCCTGATCGAGCAGGACCTCGGCCGCGCCTGGCTGCTGACCACCGTCGCCGGCGCCGTGCTGACCGTGCTGACCTTCGCGGTGCGCACCTGGACGCCGACGCTGCTGGTGGCGATCCTCGCGATCGCGTCGCTCGTTCCGATGGCCACGCAGGGCCACTCCGGCGACGACGCCAACCACAGCGCCGCCGTCATGGCCCTGGCGTTGCACATCATCGCTGCCGCGGTGTGGCTGGGCGGGCTCGTGCTGATGGTGATCGTGCGGCCCGTGCTCACCCGCGGCGAGATGACCGACGTGCTGCGTCGGTACTCATCGCTCGCGCTCGTGGCGTTCGTGGTGGTGGCCGTCTCCGGCACGGCGCGGGCGGTGGCCGGCGGCATCACGCTCGAGCTGCTCACCTCGCCGTACGGCATCGTGCTGGTGGTGAAGATCGTGGCACTCGTGGCACTCGGCGTGCTCGGCGCCTGGTACCGCACCCGGCTCATCGGCCGTATGGGCGGCAGCGGCGAGGATGCCGCGTCGCGCCGCTTCTGGAGCCTCATCGGTCTGGAACTCGCCTTCATGGGGATCGCCAGCGGCGCAGCCGCGGCGCTCGCGCGCACGCCCCCGCCGGTGGACACGTCGCTGCCGTCGGCGTTGACCCCCGCGCAGATCCTCACCGGGGCGCCGCTGCCGCCGGAGTTCACCATCGAGCGGTGGTTCACCGCGTGGGACATCGACCTGCTGTGGGCGTTCGCCGTGGCGTTCGGGGCGTTCTTCTACGTCGCCGGCGTCATCCGCCTGCACCGTCGCGGCGACACGTGGCCCATCTACCGCACCGTGCTGTGGCTGACCGGGCTCGCGCTGCTGCTGTGGGTCACCGGCGGGCCGATCAACGTTTACCAGGACTACCTGTTCAGCGTGCACATGGTCGGGCACATGCTGCTGTCGATGGCCATCCCGTTGTGTCTGGTGTCGGGGGCTCCCGTGACACTCGCCGCGCGGGCGATCCGCAAGCGCGACGACGGCACGAGAGGCGGACGGGAGTGGATCCTGTGGGCCGTGCACAGCCCGTTCTCGCGCGTGGTGACCCATCCGCTGTTCGCCGCGGCCATGTTCATCGGGTCGCTGTGGGTGTTCTATTACACCGACCTGTTCCGGTGGTCGCTGTACGACCACATCGGCCACGAGTGGATGGTGGCGCACTTCCTCATCGCCGGGTACCTGTTCACGCTGTCGCTCGTCGGCGCCGACCCGGTGCCCTACCGCTACCCGTATCCGTTCCGCCTGGTCACCCTGATCGCGGTCATGGCGATGCACGCGTTCTTCGGCATCGCGATCATGATGCAATCCGGGCTCATGGTGGCCGAGTGGTTCGGAGCGATGGGTCGCACCTGGGGTCAGACGCCGCTGGAGGATCAGTATGCCGGCGGCGGCGTCGCGTGGTCGGTGGGGGAGATCCCAACCCTCATCCTCGCGCTGGTCGTCGCGATCCAGTGGAGCCGCAGCGACGAGCGGATGCAGAAGCGGCGCGACCGCCAGGCCGACCGCACCGGCGAGGCCGAGCTGAACGAGTACAACGAGCGGCTCGCGCAGTTGGCCGAGCGCGACGCGCGCCGCGAGCGGGCAGGGCGCTGACACGGCGGCATCCGCTGGCGGTGCCGGCGCGACGAATACTCACTCGGGAGCGTGAATACTCACTCGGGAGCGTGAATACTCACTCGGGAGCGTGAATACTCACTCGACGGCGGAGACGGCGATCGATGCGGTGCCGTCGGGCAGCACCGTGATCGTGCCGGTCAGCTGGAACGGCACGTCCTCGCTGACGGTGCGCACGCTGCCGTCGAACAGCGACCGGATGTCGACCTCGATGTGGGCGACGGCATCGGTCACCGGGATCTTCCACCCGGCGCCGTCGGGCTCGATCGCGACGACGGGGGTATGCGGGATCGACCACTGCGGCAGTTCGTCGATGCGGTTGCGCACCGTGAACCCGAACGGGCAGCCGGCGGGCTGCAGCACCTGCTGCGTCGCGCAGTCAGCGAGGAACTCGTCGACGCTCTCCTGCACGACCCGGATGAACTCCTCGGTGGGCTGCGCCTGCAGCTGGATCGGGATGCCGGCTTCTGGCGTGTCCGACAGCACCGCGACACCCGGGGTGGTCGCCATGGCGGTGTCGACGGACACCGAGTAGACGCCGGGCGAGAACACCAGCAGCGGCACCGCAGCGGCCGGGTCGGCCTCCGCGCCGTCGGGGGAGACCTGCCGCTTGTCCAGCTCGAACCCGTTGACGGTGAACTGCATGGCCCCGTGGACGGTGACGTCGATCACTGCGAGCGGGGACTGCGCGAACCGCCAGGCCGGCGCGACGCCGATCCAGCCGTCGCGTTCCACCCGGAAGGTCGTCGTGCCGGGATAGGGGCCGGCGTCGAACGCGACGGTGACCTTGGCCACGCCATCGTCGGTCTCCTCGGAGACGACGCGGATGTCGCTCAGTTCGGCCAGGGCCGACTGGCGCAGCAGCGCATCGGATGCCGTCGGCGGCAGGCCCGCCGCTTCGAGCTCGGCGGCATCCACCCCCACACCCGGCACCTCGAGCGCGTCGGCGGCACGACCCTCGCTGAGCATCGAGAGGTAACGGCTGACGAACGCCGTCGGACTGTAGAACTGCGTGTACAGGGCGCCTGCGGTCGCGCCGATCGCGCCCAGCAGCAGCAGGCCGACGACGGCGAGGAGCGCGAGGTCCAGCGCCAAGCGGGAGCGACTGCGGCGCGAGCGGGCCGACCCGGTCGCGGCATCCGTGTCGGAGGAAGGGAGCGCGGTGTCGCGCGCGCGTGCGCGGGCCGGTACGGCCACCCCCTGATCCATGCCTTCAGTCTAGGAACTCCCCCACGATTCGGTGTGGGCATCTTCCCAGGTGACGCGGCACATCGCTGACAGCGGATCTGAAGGCCCCGGGGGTGTGCGAGCATGAATCGGTGAGTACGCCGCCCCTTTCCGACGAACAGGAAGCGGTGTTCCGGCTGATCGAGGACACGAGCGAGCACGTGTTCGTCACCGGGCGGGCCGGAACCGGCAAGTCCACCCTGCTGCGTCACCTGGCCTGGCACACCGACAAGCAGATCGCCGTGTGCGCCCCCACCGGCGTCGCCGCGCTCAACGTCGAGGGTCAGACGATCCACTCGCTGTTCCGCCTCCCCATCGGCCTGATCGCCGGCGGCGACCTCGACCAGCCCGACCAGACGCGGCGCATCCTCAACGCCCTCGACACGCTCGTCATCGACGAGGTGTCGATGGTCAACGCCGACCTGATGGATGCCATCGACCGGTCGCTGCGTCAGGCGCGCGGCCGGCGCAGCGAACCCTTCGGCGGCGCGCAGGTGGTCATGTTCGGCGACCCGTACCAGCTGGCGCCGGTGCCGCCCCGCGGCGACGAGATGCGCTACGTCCGCGACCATTACCGGTCGTTCTGGTTCTTCGACGCACACGTGTGGGCAGGGGAATCGGATGCCGACAGCGGTCTGATCGACCTGGGGCGCCACGGCGCGAAGCTCAACATCCGCGAGCTGCGCGACATCCACCGGCAGTCCGACCCGACGTTCAAGATCCTGCTCAACGCGGTGCGCCACGGCGTGGTCACCGCCGACATGGCAGAGGTCCTCAACACCGCGGGAGCGCGGCGGCCGCCGCAGCCGGGACCGGATGAGCCGCCGATCATCACGCTGGCGACCCGCAACGACATCGTCAACCGCATCAACCAGCGCCACCTCGATGCGCTCCCCGGCACTGTGCAGACCGCCCGCGCCGACGTGAGCGGCGACTTCGGCCGCGGCGACGCGGCGTACCCGGCCGAGATGGAGCTGCAGCTCAAGGTCGGCGCGCAGGTGATGTTCCTGCGCAACGACGTCGGCGGGTTCGGCGAGCCGCCCCGCTGGGTCAACGGCACGATCGGCACCGTCACGCGCATCGCCGGGGCGACCGTGCGCGTCGAGGTCGACGGTGAGGAGCACGACGTCGAACCCACCGTGTGGGAGAGGTTCCGGTATGCCTACGACTCGGCATCCAAATCCCTCTCCCGCGACATCGTCGCGGAGTTCACGCAGTTCCCGCTGCGGCTGGCGTGGGCCGTGACGATCCACAAGTCGCAGGGCAAGACCTACGAGCGGGCGATCGTCGACCTCGGGTCGGGCGCGTTCGCGCCGGGGCAGACCTACGTCGCGCTCTCACGGCTGACGAGCCTGGAGGGGCTGTACCTGACGCGGCCGCTGCGTCCCAGCGACATCCGGGTCGACCCCGACGTGCGCCGGTTCATGCGCCCCGGGGCCTGAGCCCACCCCAGACCGTGAAACCACTACTGGTGGACGAGACGGTGGTCGTTTCCCACTGTCTCGGCGACCAGCTGTCGTTTCAGCGAGGGGGCGGGCGGATCAGGCGACGAGGATGCCGGACTTGGCGCGGCCCAGGTCCTCGAACAGCTCGGTGTTGAACCGGTACGCCAGCAGCACCTCGTCGATGACCCGTTCCTTCTCGGCGTCATCCCACGGCGCGTCGTCCAGCTGCGCGCGGTAGACGTCTTTGAACCCCTTCGGGTCGGCGATGTCGCCGAACAGGTAGAACCCGATGCCGTTCGTGTCGAACCCGAAGCGGCGGGCCATCAGCCTGCCGATGAACAGCCCGCCCGACAGATCGCCGAGGTACCGCGTGTAGTGGTGGGCGACGAACCCGCCGGCCCACGTCGCACCGACGGCGTTGATGCGGTCGACGTAGCGCCGCGTCGTGGGAAGCGGCGTGACCGTCTCGCGCCAGTGGGGGCCGATGAGGAACTCCAGGTCGGCCTCGAGCGCGGGCAGGCGGGTGAGTCGGTCGGTGATGAACACCGATGCCACCGGGTCGGCCTTCATGCGGTCGGCGGCCCGCTCCAGCGCCTCGTAGATGAACCAGTGCTGCACCACGAGGGCGATGTAGTCATCGCGGGTGCCGTCGCCTTTGATGAGGTCGGCCATGAAGCCGGCGCTCTCGCTGCCGGAGTGGGCGCCCGTGGAACGCTCGCGCAGCGCGGTGGAGAACTGGATCGGCTCGGCCATGGCGTCATGCTAGCGCAATGAGGCTCAGCTTACCTGAAGCTTTTTGGATGGCCGGAGGCCGGCGGCCGCACCTCAGTCGTGAGGGCGCGGCTCGATCCCCAGCACCGCGCACGCAGCGTCGTACAGGGCCACGATCTCCCGGCGCACGTCGCGTCGTTCGGTGATCGGGCCACCGGGCCAGCCGACCCGCACCGGCGCGCTCGATCCGTCTGCGCGCACCGCGATCCAGTCACCGCCGTCGCCGTCGAACCCGGTCATCGTGGCATCCGTCGTGTCGGCCGGGCCGAAAGCGCGCGCGATCAGCACGTTGTCGGCGGCGTGGTCGTCGTTCATGTGACCCAGCACGCCGGCGAGAGCGGCGTCGTCGAAGGTGTGCGGCATCCACCCAGGTTAGGTGAGGCGTGCGGGAGGGCCGCTCGCCGTGTGTTTGAATTCAAAGAGGATGTTTTCGGGGGTGGAGATGCCGCACAACAGCCGCGCACGACGCGCTGCGACCGCGATCGCCGGTGCGGTCGCGGTCGCGCTCGTGCTCGTCGCCTGTTCCGGCGACGGCGCCTCAGTCGTGCCCGAGGTTCCCGAGCAGGTGGATGCGGTGCTGCCCGCCGAGACCCAGCAGCAGTTGCAGGGTGCCGTCGAGCAGGCCATGGTCGCGACAGGGTCGACCGGTGCCATCGTCGGTGTCTGGGCGCCGTGGAGCGGCAGCTGGGTGGCGGGGCTGGGTTCCAGTACTCCCGGCGGCGAGGAAGTCACCACCGACATGCGCTTCCGGGTGGGCAATGTGACGCGTGCGATGACGTGCGATGTGCTCGATGCCGTCGCGGCGGCCGGCACCGTCTCGCGCGATGACTCGGTGACCGAGTGGATCACCGGCATGACCGGCTACGAGGACGTCACCCTCGAGCAGCTGTGCGACTCCACGAGCGGGGTGGCGCCGTTCACCGGCACCATCACTCCGCGGCTGATGGCCACGCCGGAACGCACGTGGAGCCCGAAGGAACTCGCCTCGTACGGCATGGGTGCCGCCCGCACCGGAGCGCCGGGGGCGGCCTTCGCCGACTCCGACACCGGCTACGTGCTGCTGGGTCTCGCTCTGGAGCGGGCGACGAGCATGAGTGCGGCGGAGATGTACGAGAAGTACGTCACCGACCCGCTCGGACTGGAAGACACCGTGCTTCCCGCCGGGACGTCCGACCTCGCCGAGGCGAAGACGCCGATGCTGCACGGCCTGTTCTCGCACAACACCCCGGAAGGCGCTGTCAACTGCGCCGAACCTGCGGATTACACCTCACTGTCCTCGAGCGCCGGGTACACGGCATCCGGTGTCATCTCCGACATCGACGACCTGGGTGTGTACCTGCAGGCCCTCGCGACCGGCGCGCTGCCGGGCGCTGAGGATCGCTTCGCGGCGCCGTTGCCCGCCGCCGCGGATGCCCCCGCCTGGTTCACCGCCGACGGCGGCGCCTACCAGGCAGGGTCGCTCGTCGGCCAGTTCGGAGCAGTGCCCGGTTACATCACCGGCGGATTCGCCGATGCGGACACCGGGATGACGGTTGCCGTGGTGCTCAACAACTCCACCGCGAACGCGAACATCGGCGCCTACCTGGCGTGGGAGCTCGCCGCGATCGCCTCGAAGGCGCCCGCCGCGTCGGGACAGACCGCGCCGCCCGCGGGCCTGCCGTGGACGGCCGAGCAGTACGCGGAGACCATCGCCGCCGCCGCCGTCTGCGCGCCTGCCGAGTGAGTATTCGCGCTGCCGAGTGAGTATTCGTCGCGGTGAGTGAGTATTCGTCGCGCCGGCCAACGTACCGCGCGACGCTCGGTCGTCGCAGACGGCCCCGGGATCGTCCGAATGCAGTCGATCGCGACGACTGAATCGACGGATGCCACGGCGCGGTACGCAACGAGTACTCACTCGCCAGCACGAATACTCACTCGACGCCACCAATACTCACTCGCCAGCACGAATACTCACTCGGCGGCGCTGTCGGGCGTAGGGGCGGGATGTCAAGACCCTTTTTGGTATCCGTGTCCTGTCGCAGGCTCGAAAGACGCCACGAAAGGAGACCCATGACCATGCAGGATCCCCGCGACAAGCACCGGGACGAGAAGCTCCCGGAGCAGGTGCAGGAGACGCAGCCCGGTCTGACCAGCGAGACGCTCTCTCAGCCCGATCACGGCGAGAAGACCTACCGCGGCAGCGGTCGGCTCGAAGGCCGTCGTGCGCTCATCACCGGCGGCGACTCCGGCATCGGCCGCGCCGTCGCGATCGCCTATGCGCGTGAAGGCGCCGACGTTGCCATCGTGTACCTGCCCGAAGAGCAGGAAGACGCCGATGCCACCGTCGCACTCATTGAAGAAGCCGGACGCCGCGCCGTCGCTCTTCCCGGAGACCTCCGCGACGAGGCCTTTGCGACGAGCATCGTCGACGACACCATCTCGCAGCTGGGCGGCCTCGACATCCTCGTGCTCAACGCGGCTTACCAAAAGGATCGCAGCGGCGTCGACAACCTGGCCACCGAAGAGTTCGACCGCGTCTTCCGCACGAACCTGTATTCGATGATCTGGACCGCTCGCACCGCCGTGCCGCACCTGGAGCCCGGCGCGTCGATCATCGTCACGGCTTCGGTGCAGGCGTTCAACCCGTCGCCCGGACTCATCGACTACGCGATGACCAAGGCCGCTCAGGTGGCGTTCGTGGAGGCGCTCGCCGAGGACCTCGGCCCCCGCGGCATCCGCGTCAACGCCGTCGCCCCCGGCCCGATCTGGACGCCCCTCATCCCGGCGACCGGCTGGGACCCGGAGAAGACCGCGGAGTTCGGTCAGGATGTCCCGCTCGGACGTCCCGGCCAGCCGGCCGAGCTCGCCGGTGCGTACGTGTACCTCGCCTCCGAGGCCGGGTCGTACACGTCGGGCGCTGTGCTGCCGGTCACCGGCGGCAAGCACCTGTAACAGTCAGGCGGTACCGGCGGCCCATCGGGCAAGCATCCCGATGAGCCGCCGGTGGCCCGCCGAGTCGTAGGACCGCTCGTCGTGCCCGAGCGTGTCCACGGCCACGCGGGCAGGGCCGTAGGTCCGCACCCACGCTGCCGGCATCCGCTCACCGTCCGTCTCGTGCGTCGCCACGACCGTGCGGTCGCCGAACTGCTGCAGCCGGCAGTACCGCTCGTCGAACACGGTGAAGTCGGTGAGAGTCGTGCCGTCGGGCAGCTCGCCGGCCGCGATGTCGATGTCGCCGATCTCCGGATGCCACGATGCGTTCGGCACCCACATCCCGCCGATTGCGGGCGCCCACGCCGGGTAATCCCGTAGCGATGCCACGGCGCAGTGCATCGCGAGTACACCCATGCCCCGGTCGAGGGCGGGGCTGAGCCCCAGGACGGATGCCTCCGGTGCCGTCGTGGTGCGCTCGTCGTCGCTCCAGGGGTCGCCGGCGTTGACGACGAGCAGATCGACGCCATCGAGTCGCGCCATCCCGCCGTCGACATCGTCGCTGATAACAGTGTCGAACCCGGCATCCGCCAGCGCCGCCGCCAGCAGCGGGGTCGTGCGGGGGAACGGATGCCATGGGTCGGCGTAGCGGCCGGAGCCGCTGAGGACGAGGGCAGTGGGGGAGCTCGGCATGATGCTCCCCACGGTAGCGGTGCCGCAGAGCGTGCCGCCCGGCGCGCCACGGTCGTAGGGTGTCGTCGTGACCACCACGACGCCCTCGCGGTTCTCCTCCGACGTCTACGCCGACCGCCTCGGGCGCGCCGCCCGCGCCGCCCGGGCCGCCGGACTGGGCGCCCTCGTGATCACTCCGGGCGCCGATCTGCAGTACCTCGTGGGGGCGACGGCCTCGTCGCACGAGCGGCTGACCGCGCTCGTGGTGCCCGCCGACGGCACCGGCCCGGTCGTCGTGGTGCCACGGCTCGAGCTCGCCTCCCTCGGCCCGTCCGCGGTCGCCGAGCTGGGGCTGCCCGTGCGCGACTGGACCGATGGCGACGACCCGTATCGCCTCGTCGCGGCGGTCGGGGGCGGCTCCGGCAGCATCGCCGTGGCCGACGCCATGCCCGCGCTGCACGTGCTCCCGCTCGCCGACACCCTCGGGCGGATGCCGATCCTCGCCACCGCCGTGCTGCGGGAGCTCCGCATGCTCAAGGACCCCGCCGAGATCGAGGCACTGCGCCGGGCGGGGGACGCCATCGACCGGGTGCATGGACGCATGGCGGAGTTCCTGCAGATCGGCCGCACGGAGCGGGAGATCGCCGACCTCATTGCTGCGGCCATCGTCGCGGAGGGTCACGAGGCGGCCGACTTCGTCATCGTCGGCTCCGGGCCGAACGGCGCCGACCCCCACCATGAGGTGTCCGACAGGGGCGTCGTTGCGGGAGACATCGTGGTGATCGACATCGGCGGCGCGGTGACTCCCGGCTACTACTCCGACTCCACGCGGACCTACGCGATGGGCCAGCCCGCCCCCGACATCGCCGACACGATTGCTGTGCTCGAGCGCGCCCAGCGGGCCGCGCGCGACGCGGTGCGCCCCGGTGTCACCGCCGCCGCCGTCGACGCCGCCGCGCGCGAGGTGCTCGTCGCCGCGGGACTCGGCGAGGCGTTCGTGCACCGCACCGGCCACGGCATCGGGCTGTCGGTGCACGAGGAGCCGTACATCGTCGCCGGGAACGACACCCCGCTCGCCCCCGGCATGGCGTTCAGCATCGAACCGGGGGTGTACTTCCCCGGCCGGTGGGGTGCGCGCATCGAGGACATCGTCGTGGTGACCGGCGACGGGGCCGACGCGCTCAACCGCCGTCCGCGCGGTCTCACCGTGCTTGCCTGATGGCCCGCGACGGCGCGGCATCTGCCTCGCGGGGTTGACAGCGCCCGCCCGGCCTGTCGCGATCCCGAACCCCGACGGCGCCGGGCTGCCTCCGGCGCCGGTTCTTCGGAGATCTACGCAACTTCGGATGCCACGGGCGGTTTCGCTCCGAAGAACTGCAGTACTCCGAGATGGTGGTGCGGCGCTTCCGGCGCAGCGCGACCTCCGGGGGCGTCGCTTCCTACGGCACCCGCACGAAAGCCCTCCCGCACGACCTTTGGTCGCACGTGCGGGCTGTGGAGGGGCTGACGGGAATCGAACCCGCGCTATCTGCTTGGGAAGCAGAAGTTCTGCCATTGAACTACAGCCCCATGCGTCACCGAGGCGACGCGGGCCCCAGCTTAGCAAAGCGATCCGGGTGGCCGCGCCGCTAGGCTGGACGCGTGCTGCTCAGCGACCGCGACATCCGACTCGAGATCGACGGAGGCCGCATCGGCCTCGACCCGTGGCAGCCCGAGATGGTGCAACCATCGAGCGTCGACGTGCGGCTGGATCGCTACTTCCGGCTGTTCGACAACCACAAGTATCCGTTCATCGACCCGGCCGAGGATCAGCCCGACCTCACGCGCCTGATCGAGGTCGATGCCGCCGAGCCGTTCATCCTGCACCCCGGCGAGTTCGCGCTCGGTGCGACCTTCGAGCAGGTGAGCCTGCCCGACGACGTCGCCGCTCGCCTGGAGGGCAAGTCGTCGCTCGGACGCCTGGGCCTGCTCACGCACTCGACGGCCGGGTTCATCGACCCCGGCTTCACCGGGCACGTCACCCTGGAGCTGTCCAACGTCGCGACGCTGCCGATCAAGCTGTGGCCGGGCATGAAGATCGGACAGCTCTGCTTCTTCCGACTGTCGTCGCCGGCGGAGAGTCCCTATGGCTCCGGCCCGTACGGCAACCGGTACCAGGGTCAGCGCGGACCGACGGCATCACGCTCGGCCCAGAACTTCCACCGCACCGACGTCGGCACGACCGACCTGGGCTCCCGCGGCGCCTGACTCAGGCTGGCGCCCGCGGTCGCGCCCAAACCACGCGAGCGAGTGGGTGGTCGGTTCAGGCGGCGTCGGATGCCTCGGGCGCGCTGCCGCGCTGGGCGGCGGCGAACCCGGCCTCGAAGCCCCGCTCGTAGCCGCGCTCCGCTGGGGAGAGGTCGCCGTGGCCGCAAGGCCCGTGGCCGTGGCCGTGGGGGCCGTCGTGACCGTATTCGTGCCGGTGCGTGTGCTCGCCGGCATGCTGCCCGTGCCCGTGCCCGTGCCCGTGCCCGTGCCCGTGTCCGTGACCATGGGCGCTGCCGAAGCCGTGGTGGTGGTCGCCGTGCTCGTCCTCGCCGCCGAAACGGGGGCCGAATCCGGGGCCGAATCCGAAGCCGCGACCGAATCCGGGACCGAATCCGAACCCGCGGCCGCGCCGTCCCCGGCCGAAGCGGCCGGGCGCTGGAAGGCTCTCGATGCCGCCGAACTCGCGGGCGATCGCCTCGAGCGCGTCCATCGTGACGGCGTACTGCTCTGGGGTGACGGCGCCGGCCACGCGGGCGCGCACGGCTTGGACTTTCTGCTCGATCCGCGCGGCCGCCTCGCGGCCCTCATCGGTGAGCGACCATTCGCCCTCGGCTTCGGCGACCCAGCCGAGGTCGGCCAGCACGCGTACGCGTTTGCCGCCCCGGGCGATCCGCTCACGCACCTGCGGCGGAAGGTCGACGGTGCCCGCGAGCGCGCCCAGCACCATCCATTCCCGGCGGGTGATTCCGTCCGACTCCAGGGCGGTGTTGATCTCGCGGGTGATCAGGCGGTCGACGCCCCGCAGCCAGTAGCCCAGCGGGCGGTCTGCAGGGGACGTGTTCTCTGTGTGCTCTGTGTTCTCTGTGGTCTCCATGGGGAGGTCCTCTCTTCACGCGGCATCCAAACGGCCGCGATGTATGTTTAATGACATGTATATGCAGTGTGACATGCAAATGGGAAGTATGTCAAGAAGCATGTAAATTCGAGGCATGTCCACATCGGATGCCACCACTCCCGCCGAAGCCATCGCCACGGCCCTCACCCGACTTCGAGGGCGCCGCGGTCCGCGCGGTCCGTGGGGCGACCCGAGCGAACGCGGCGGGCCTCATGGCGAACACGGTGGGATGCACGGAGGGCACGGCGGCCTGCACGGACCGCATGGTCCGTGGGCGCACGGGGGTGGACCGCGCTTCGGCGGCCCTGCACGCCTGCGGCTGATCGAAGCGCTCGCACAGGCATCCGAACCACTCAGCGTCAGTGAACTGGCCGAGCGGATCGGGGTGGATCAGCCTCGGGCATCCCGGCTGGTCCAGCAGGGCGTCGAGCTCGGGCTGGTGCGCCGGGAGGCCGACCCCGCCGATGCCCGACGCACGCGCATCGTGCTGACCGACGAGGGTCGCACGGCTGCGCGCGGGTTCCGCGGCGAGCGGATCGAGGCGGTGCGTACCGCGCTCGCCGACTTCTCGGATGCCGATGCGGCGGAGCTTGCCCGCCTTTTGACCCGGTTCGCGCAGGCCTGGCCGCAGCGCTGATCCCGGACCGACCCGGCGGTCAGGCGGCCCGGGGCGGAGCCTTCACCGGCAGCAGCAGCAGGAACCCGAGCGCCAGCACCACGACGATGCCCAGGATGCCAAACGACGTCGCCCCGCCGAGGCTGATGAGCACCGCCCACAGCAGCGACGTCATCCAACTCGCGGCGCGGCCGGTCGTGGCGTAGAGCCCGAAGATCTCGCCCTCGCGGCCGGCAGGGGTCAGTCGCGCCAGGAACGACCGCGACGCCGACTGCGCCGGCCCCACGAACGCGCACAGGATCAGCCCGCCGATCCAGAACACCACCGTGCCGGCATCCACCAGGAGGAAGACGGCGGATGCTGCGACCACCATGGCCGCCAGCGAGAACAGGATGATCACCTTCGGGCCGAGCCGGTCGTCCCACCGCCCGACGATCAGGGTGGACAACCCGGCGATGAGGTTTGCCGCGATGCCGAAGATCACCAGCTCGATGAACTCGAACCCGTACACCTGGCCGGCGATGATGGCGCCGAAGGTGAACACGCCGCCGAGGCCGTCGCGGAAGACCGCGCTGGACAGCAGGAACCAGAAGGTCGGCCGCGAAACGGGTGAGCGGTACAGCGCCACCACGTCGCGCACGAGCAGCTTGTATCCGCGCAGCAGTCCGACGCGACGCTCCGGGCGGCCGGCCGAGGGCTCTGGGACCCACAGGAAGATCGGGATGGCGAACGCCACCGTCCACAGCGCGCACCCGATGGCGATGATGCGGAACGGCAGTCCGCCGTCAGCGCTCAGGCCGAACCAGTCCGACATGTAGAAGACGACCACGAGGATCAGCGCGACGATGCCGCCGAGGTAGCCGAAGCCCCACCCGAGGGCCGAGACGCGTCCGATCGTCCGGGGAGTGGCGATGCCGATGAGCATCGCGTTGTAGTTCACTCCGGCGATCTCGCTGAAGACCGTTCCCGCCGAGATGAGGGCCACGCCCAGCCAGAACAGTGCGGGCGCAGGCTCCACGAACCACAGCAGCGCCATGCTGACGACCAGCCCGCCGGTGCCGATGCCCAGCCACAGCTTCTGGCGCCCGGCCGCGTCGGCCTGCTGGCCCAGCACCGGCGCGATCGCCAGGATGAGCAGTCCCGCGATGGTCGTCCCCCAGCCGAGACCGGCCGCCAGCCCCGCCTCCGCGGTCTGCTTCACCGAGTCGCCGTCCGGAAGGGCGGCGATGTCAGCGGGGAGGAACGAATCCGTCGTGAGGTACAGCGCCGTGAAGATGAAGGTGAGGATCACGGTGTTGAACGGCTGCGCCGCCCAGTCCCACAGCGCCCACGACAGCACGGTGCGCGGCGGTGCGGGGCGCCCGGCACGCAATTGCAAGCCCATGACCTGCGGCAAGGCGTCGGTGTCGGCGGTGACGGGCACGTGTGGAGTCGCGCCGGGCGTGGTGCTCATGCGCGCACATTATCGTGATTGCGCGCGCACGGCGCCACGCCGCTCGGCGTGGGGAGGCGATGTGAGCGGATGCCGCATGCTGCGGCATCCACGTCACGCATGCGGTGGCTGTGCGTCGGCACGAGGGGTGCGTTCTTCCCTGATGCCGCCGACGAACCGCCAGGCGGCGTACGCGAAAAGCGAGCCCGCCACGACGGCCAGCACGATCGCGCGGTTGTCGCCGTTGAGCGCGGTGTTGATCCAGCCCAACAACGGCAGGCTGTACCAGAGCGAGCCGCGGATCTGCACGGGTTTGACGGGATTCGGATCGACGACGTCGTTATTGTCGCCCTTCGTGATGAAGGTGACTTCGCCCTCAGTGAAGGTCTTCGACGTCACCCGGTGGGTGACCACGGCGGTGTCGCCCGAGCGGATCTGGTAGGTGATCACATCGCCCACGGCGATCTCATCGACCGGTGTGGGGCGGATGACCACGAGGGAACCCGGCGGTAGACCCGGCTCCATCGACTGGGTGAGGACGGTCAGCGCGGTTCCGCCGACCACAGCGGGCAGGGCCACGATGGCCACGGCGACCGCAGCGGTCAGGATGAGCAGGGATGTGCCGAGGGAGACCTTGAGGTAGTACCACAGGCTGCGTTCCTGCGAGGCGCGGAACGCGCGGCGCGAGCTGAGCGCGGCACCGGCGGTGGTCTGTTTGTTGGGCGCGGCCATGGTGGTCATCAGGCGCAGCTGAGCGCGGGGACGAAGAAGGCCCACCAGACCAGCTCGCGGGTGATGGAGGTCTCCACAACCTTCGAGGTCGTGCCATGGAGCGATTCTGTCGCCTCGACGGCGATCCGGTAGGTGCCGTTGCGACTCCACGTGTCGGGGCTGAGCTGCAGCGACGTCGCGGTGGTCGGCTGCGGCCCAAGTGCCACGCCCGGGTTTGCGACATCGTAGACACGGTACGACACCTGTGCCCCTGTGGGCTTGCTGGCTGGAGCTGTCCAGGAAACGGTGAGGTTCAAGGCGGTGTTGTCATTGCAGGCGATCGCCCGGACCGGCCCGAGCCGGTAGACGGTCTGGGTCACGGAGGTGGCGGTCGCAGAGGCTGTCCAGCTGCTGCCCGCCACTGCGCCGGTCACCGCGAAGGTCGCGGTGACCTTCTGGCCAGGCAGGTCCTCGTTGGCGCTCGAGGGGAGGCTCTTGGGGAGGCTCGTGGCGACGCAGACGGTGACCTTCGCGCCGGCGGCAAGCGTCTGGGCGCCGGCGGGGAGTGCCGGGGCAACCTCGGCGAGGGTCGTCTTGACCGTGCCGGTGGTCGGGATCGGCTGATTGCACGGGTCGGCAACGCCGGCTTTCGCGACCCACAGCGTCAGGTCCGTCGCCTTCGCGAGGGCGGCCGAGCTCTCGGCGGCGAGGGTGTTCGTGAGGGCGTACGTCAGGGGCGCCCCACCGGTGTTGGTGATCTCCAGCGCGCCACGCACGGCAACGCCGGACTTCGGCCCGTTGAAGCTGTAGGTGGTGTTGAGGCCTCCGCTGAGGCCCACGGTCGTGGCGGGCGACGTCGAGGAGGCCGTAGCCGAGACCGAGGCGGATGCGGTCCACACCGCTACGGCGACACCGGAGCCGCCGAGTACCGCGAGAGTGACCAGAGCGGCGATGGGGCCGAGACGGCGGCGGTTCATCGCAGCACCTGCGTCCCGGAGATCGTGAGTGTGAAGCCGGATGCCGCGGCGCCGGCGGCGGTGGTCGGCGCGTCGAGCGGCAGCCTGAGGCCCACGCAGAGATGGATCGTGGCGCCGGGTTCGACGGTGACGAGGTTGACAGCGGCCCCGCCGACGCTGGTCGTTGCGGGCGCGGTCAGGGTGCCGCCGCATTCGCCCGGTGCGGTGGGTGTGCCGGCGGTCAGCTGCAGGGCGGTGGTGAATGCGGTGGGCGCGGCGCTGGAGGTGGCGTGCAGAGTGAGGGAAAGCGGCACAGAGCCAGTGTTGCGCACTTCGGTGCCGCTGAAGACGGTGCGTCCCGGGTAGAGGCCGGATGCGGCGAGCATCGGGTCGGTCACCGTCAGGCCGGCCGACCCTGCCTTCAAAGTGGTGGCGGCCGCGGCCGGGGCGGATACGGACCACAGCGCGTATGTCCCGCCCCCGGCGAGGACGCCGAGCACGATAACGGCCACGGTGCTCAATGTCGCCAGCAGCAAGCGGGTCGGAGTCGACGCCAGACGCTTGGCCCGCCGGGCGGCGTGGCGCGTGCTGCGACGGGACATTCGGGTTCCTCGGTGCGGTGGTGGGTGGAAAAAAGGGCTCGCCTCCGGTGGAGGCGAGCCCTCGGATCGCTAGGCGGCCGGGGCCGGGGCCGGGGCCGGGGTCGCACCGTCCTGCGTCAGGGTGACCTTGAGGTCACTGAGGCTCACCATGCCGGTCTTGGCGGCGTTGTTCTCGCCGTCCGTGCCGGCGGGGAAGGTGATCGTGACCGTGACCGTCACGTTGCGGCTCATGCCGGTGCTGCCGGGGGTGACGATGAAGTCGTTGACGTTATCGACGGTATCGAGCTTCGCCGTGATCGTGGGGACCACGGGCTCGGCGGGGTCCTCGGTCTCGGCGGGGTCCGCGGGCTCGGCGGGGTCCGCGGTCTCAGCCGGGTCAGGGGTGAGGGTGAGGGTGGCGCTCGAGGTCAGGAAGCCGGCCAGCGCCAGGTTGGCGGCTGCCTGCTCCGGGGAGAGTGTCGCGGGGAGGACAGCCGTGACCGGGGCGATCGAACCGGGCGTGAGGCCGAGAACAGCGGTCAGGCTGTCGCCGTAGGCGCTGACCTGCATCGTCTTGGTGTACGTGAGGACGTCACCGGGGGCGATCAGGTACTCGCCGATGTCGATCGCGGTCGTGGACCCGTTGGCGGTCCAGACGCCTTTCTCCTCGTCGTTCTCGACGATGAGGTTGCCTGCCGTGATGGTGGCGCCGGCGCCGGCGTCCGCCGACGAGTTCCAGGTGGCGAACGTGCCGCCGCCGCCGAGCAGCAGGAGGACGCCGGCCGCGGTGGCGATGGAGGCCTTGGTGGTCTTGTTCATGATGTCTTCCTTCGTAGCGGCTCGGTGCCGCAGTTTTCGGGATGAGGGGTTTGTGGGCCCGGCACGCCGACGTGAACCTGTCGGCTTGGGCATTGCCTAGTTTTCGCCGCTGACCGCAAGACCCGTGCCGCTTCTGTGCGAGCAACCCGCAAGATCGGGGCAATGTCGGCTGAGCTGAGAAGCCACGATGCGCGAACCTCAAGAAATCCCCAAGAAAAGGTCGACTCTGGGCCAACCGGGCCGCCGTGACCCCTCTCTACGGCTGCCATCATCGGCATCCGCCCCGCCAAACTTGACACCTCACGACTCAAGTTCGATTGACATCGGAAACCCTGTCGCGTATCCTTGAGTCATCGCGACTCAGGTTGACGTCGCCCCGAGATTTTTCAGATCCACACGAAGGAGAAACACACATGGCACGTGCAGTGGGAATCGACCTCGGAACGACCAACTCGGTCGTCAGCGTCCTTGAGGGCGGCGAACCGAAGGTCATCGCAAACGCCGAGGGCTTCCGCACGACCCCGTCGGTCGTCGCATTCACCAAGGACGGTGAGGTGCTCGTCGGTGAAACGGCCAAGCGTCAGGCCGTCACGAACGTGGACCGCACCATCACCTCCGTCAAGCGCCACATGGGCACCGACTGGAAGACGCAGTCGATCGACGGCAAGGCGTACACGCCGCAGGAGATCTCGGCCCGCATCCTGCAGAAGCTCAAGCGGGACGCCGAGCAGTACCTGGGTGACACCGTCACGGATGCCGTGGTCACCGTTCCCGCGTACTTCAACGACGCCGAGCGTCAGGCCACGAAGGAGGCCGGCGAGATCGCGGGCCTGAACGTGCTGCGCATCATCAACGAGCCCACCGCTGCCGCCCTGGCCTATGGCCTGGACCGCGGCAAGGAAGACGAACTCATCCTCGTGTTCGACCTCGGTGGCGGCACGTTCGACGTGTCCCTGCTCGAGGTGGGCAAGGACGACGACTTCTCCACCATCCAGGTGCGCTCCACCGCCGGTGACAACCGCCTCGGTGGCGACGACTGGGACCAGCGTCTGGTCGACTTCCTCATCAAGCAGTTCAAGGACACCACCGGTGTCGACGTCTCGGGCGACAAGATCGCGCTGCAGCGTCTGAAGGAAGCCGCAGAGCAGGCCAAGAAGGAGCTCTCCAGCTCCACCTCGACCAGCATCAACCTGCCTTACCTGTCGCTGACCGACTCGGGCCCCGTCTCGCTGTCGGAGACGATCACGCGCGCCAAGTTCGAGGACCTCACCAAGGACCTGCTCGACCGCACCAAGAAGCCCTTCGAGGACGTCATCCGCGAAGCCGGCATCAAGGTGGGCGACATCGACCACGTCGTGCTCGTGGGTGGCTCCACCCGCATGCCCGCCGTTTCGGAGCTGGTGAAGCAGGAGACCGGCAAGGAGCCCAACAAGGGCGTCAACCCTGACGAGGTCGTCGCCGTGGGCGCCGCCCTGCAGGCCGGCGTCCTCAAGGGCGAGCGCAAGGATGTGCTGCTGATCGATGTCACCCCCCTGAGCCTCGGCATCGAGACCAAGGGCGGCATCATGACCAAGCTCATCGAGCGCAACACCGCGATCCCGACCAAGCGCAGCGAGACCTTCACCACGGCAGACGACAACCAGCCGTCCGTGGCGATCCAGGTCTTCCAGGGCGAGCGAGAGTTCACCCGCGACAACAAGCCGCTGGGCACCTTCGAGCTCACCGGCATCGCGCCGGCTCCCCGTGGCATCCCGCAGGTCGAGGTCACCTTCGACATCGACGCGAACGGCATCGTGCACGTGTCCGCCAAGGACAAGGGCACTGGCAAGGAGCAGTCGATGACGATCACCGGCGGCTCGTCGCTGCCGAAGGAAGACATCGACCGCATGGTGCGCGAGGCCGAGGAGCACGCGGCCGAGGACAAGAAGCGCCGCGAGTCCGCCGAGACCCGCAACCAGGCCGAGACGCTGGCCTACTCGATCGAGAAGCTCATCAAGGACAACGACGACAAGCTGCCCGCCGACGTCAAGTCGGATGTGCAGGGTGACGTCGACGCTCTGAAGACGGCTCTGGCCGGCGATGACGACGACGCCGTGAAGACCGCGTTCGACAAGCTCAGCCAGTCGCAGGGCAAGCTGGGCGAGGCGATCTACGCCTCGGGCCAGGCTCAGGGCCAGAACCCTGACCCGGCGGCGACCGACCCGGGCAACGGCGAAGTGCCGAACCCCGAGGAGGACGTCATCGACGCCGAGGTTGTCGACGACGAGGACGAGAAGAAGTAGAGATCTCAGACATGACCGACAAGGACTTCGAAGAACCGATCGACGAGGTCCCCGGTGACAAGGGGTCGGAGGCTCAGGCCTCCGACCCCGAGTCGCAGGGGGCTGAGCCCGCGGCATCCGCTGCGGACGGCGACGGCGAACCCGAACTGACCATCGAAGACATCCTGGCCGCGGCGCAGTCCGCGGATGCCGCCGCTGCCGATGCACCGGCGCAGTCGGGTGCCGAGCCCGACCTGCTGGTGGATCTCAAGCGGGTGCAGGCCGAGTACGCCAACTACCGGCGTCGTACCGAGGAGCAGCGCGAGGTCGAATTGGAGCGGGCACGCGGTTCCGTGGCCCGGAGCCTGCTGCCGGTGCTCGACGATCTCGACCGCGCCGAGAAGCACGGCGACCTCACGGAGGGCAGTGTGCTGTCGGCGGTCGCCGACAAGCTGCGCGGGATCGTGAGCAAGCTGGGCGTGGAACGCTACGGCGAGGCGGGCGACGTGTTCGACCCGCAGCAGCACGAGGCGATCTTCCAGGCGCCGACCCCCGGCACGACCGATCCGACGATCCTCGAGGTCGTCGAGATCGGCTACCGGCTGGGCACGACCGAGCTGCGTCCGGCGAAGGTCGTCGTCGCGGTTCCGGCCGAGTAGGACGGGGGCATCGATGGCGAGTCAAGACTGGTTCGATAAGGACTTCTACTCCGTCCTCGGCGTGAGCAAGGACGTCAGCGATGCCGATCTGAAGAAGACGTACCGCAAGCTGGCACGCAAGTATCACCCTGATTCCAATCAGGGTGATGCTGCGGCGGAGGCGAAGTTCAAAGAGGTCAGCGAGGCGTATGCCGTGCTGAGCGACGCCGAGCAGCGTGCCGAGTACGACCAGATCCGCGCGATGGGGTCTGGTGCTCGCTTCACGGCGAGCGGGCAGGGCGCCGGCGGCTTCGAAGACGTCTTCAGCATGTTCGGTCATGGCCGGGGCGGTCCGCGCACCCAGTCCACCGAGGACTTCGACGACATCTTCTCGATGTTCAACCAGCAGCAGGGCGGCAGGTTCGGCTCCGGCCGGTTCGGCCAGACCTCCGGCGGGTTCCGTGGATTCGGTGGTCCCACCAAGGGCAGCGACGTCACGGCACGCACGACGATCGACTTCGTCACCGCAACCAAGGGCGAGACGATCACCCTGGCAGGTGAGGACGGCAAGCCGTTCAAGGTCAAGATCCCCGCGGGCGTGAAGGACGGGCAGAAGATCCGGCTGCGCGGTCGGGGGCGCCCGTCGCTCGACGGCGGTGAGAACGGCGACATCGTGGTGACCGTTGCGGTGCGTCCGCACCCGGTGTTCACCCGGGAGGGTCTGAACCTGCGCGTCACCGTGCCGGTGACCTTCACCGAAGCCGTGCTCGGGGCGACCATCGAGGTGCCGACGCTCGGGGGCGACCCCGTGAAGTTGCGCGTCGCACCCGGCACGCCCTCCGGGCGCGTGCTGCGCGTCAAGGGGCGGGGCGTTGCCACCGCGAAAGGCACCGGTGACCTGCTCGCCGAGGTGCAGATCGCAGTGCCGGCGCACCTGGAGGGCGAGGCGAGGGAAGCCCTCGAACGCTTCCACGAACTCGAGCCCAAGGAGAACCCGCGCGCGGATCTCATGCAGAAGGCGCGCGGATAGGTGCTCGGCGGGGGAGGTGAGCGCGTGAACGACCAGGTCGACGAGGACAGCCCGATCTTCGCGATCGCGGTCGCCGCGGAACTGGCGGGCATGCATCCGCAGACCCTCCGCCAGTACGACCGCATCGGCCTCGTGGTGCCCGATCGCACGCGGGGCGGGTCACGCCGGTATTCCACGCGCCACGTGGCACAGTTGCGCGAAGTGGCACGCCTGTCTGCGGAGGGCATGAGCCTGCCGGCCATCTCGCGCATCATCGAGCTGGAGAACCAGGTGCGGGATCTGCGCCGACAGGTGCGCGACCTCGAGCACCGCGTGCGCGCGGAGATCGAGAACCGCCCCGGCGCCCGCGTGTTCGCCGCCGGCCCCAGCGGCGGGGTGGTCACGCTGCGCCACGGCAAGCGGGTGCGCCGCGCCACCGACATCGTGCTGTGGCGCCCGCGGCATCCGGACGACGACCAGCACGACTGAGCCGACTCACCCGGTACGACGGCCCCTCGCGTAGCGGGGGGCCTTCTGCGTGCGTAGCTGCCGAGTGAGTATTCGTGCTGCCGAGTGAGTATTCGTGCTGGCGAGTGAGTTTTCGTGCTGGCGACATACCGCGCAGTCGGTATGCTGGCATCGCCCGATGGAACCGCCGCAGGCGAACGAGGAGGTTCGGATGCAGATCACGGGAGCCGTGCTGGAGGTGTCTGGTGCCGCAGCGCCATTCGCGGCATCCCGGCCGTTCACCGTCGGGACACTCACGCTCGACGAGCCCGGCCCGGGCGAACTGCTCGTGCGCATCGAGGCCGCGGGTGTCTGTCACTCCGACCTGAGCGTCGTCGACGGCAATCGGCAACGTCCGACGCCGATGCTGCTCGGCCACGAGGCTGCCGGCATCGTCGAGGCGGTCGGCGCGGGCGTGGGAGACCTGCGACCGGGCGTGCGCGTCGTCATGACCTTCCTGCCGCGCTGCGGAGCGTGCGCCGGCTGCGCGACCGACGGCCGCCTGCCGTGCGAGGTGGGTTCGGCGGCCAACACTGCGGGCACCCTGGTCGGCGGCGGCATCCGGTTGCGGCGGGGGACGGATGCCACGGAGCCGGTGTTCCACCACCTGGGCGTGAGCGGTTTCGCCACGCATGCCGTGGTCAGCCGCACCTCGGTGGTGCCGGTGCCGCCGGACGTGCCGGGGGAGATCGCGGCGCTGCTGGGCTGCGCCGTGCTCACCGGCGGTGGCGCGGTGATCAACGCCGCACGCCCCGCATCCGGATCCTCGATCGCGATCGTCGGACTCGGCGGGGTCGGGATGGCGGCGCTGCTGGTCGCGGTCGCGCTGGGGCTCGACGTCACCGGGGTCGACGCGGTGCCGGGCAAACTCGACCTCGCGCGGGAACTGGGTGCCGTCGCTGCGCTTTCGCCGGCGGATGCCGTGGCGCGAGGCATCCGCATGCCGGCCGTCATCGAGGCTGCCGGATCCGCGCGCGCGTTCGAGACCGCGGTGGCGCTGACCGCACCCGGCGGGACGACGGTGACCGTGGGGCTCCCGGCGCCCGACGCGCGGGCCACGGTGTCGCCGCTGCAGGTGACCGCCGAGGCGCGCACGATCATCGGCAGCTACCTGGGATCGGCGGTCCCCGCCCGCGACATCCCGCGGTACATCGAGCTGTGGCGCGCGGGCCGGCTACCGCTGGAGCGGCTGGTGACCTCCCGCATCCGGCTGGACGACATCGACGCCGCGATGGACCGCCTCGCCGCCGGCGGGGAACTGCGGCAACTCATCGTCTTCTGACTCTGCCATGCCCGACGAAAGGACCCCCCGCATGACTCGTATCGCCCGTACCGCGATCGTCACCGGAGCCGCGCGCGGCATCGGAGCCGCGACCGCCCGACGTCTCGCCGCGGCCGGTCACGCCGTCGCGGTGCTCGACCTCGACGCCGCAGCGTGCGCCGACACCGTCGCCGCGATCGAAGCCGAGGGCGGCCGTGCGCTCGCCGTCGGTGCGAACGTCGCGGATGCGAGCGCCGTGGCATCCGCCGTCGATCGCATTGCGGCGCAGCTCGGTGCACCGACGATCCTCGTGAACAACGCGGGGATCATCCGCGACAATCTGCTGTTCAAGATGAGTGAGGATGACTGGGATGCCGTGCTGACGGTGCACCTGCGCGGGGCGTTCCTCATGACCAAGGCCGTGCAGGCGCACATGGTCGAGGCCGGGTGGGGGCGCATCGTCAACCTGTCGTCGACCTCGGCGCTGGGCAACCGCGGGCAGGCGAATTACGCGGCGGCGAAGGCGGGGATGCAGGGGTTCACCAAGACCCTCGCGATCGAGCTGGGGCGGTACGGCGTGACCGCGAATGCCGTGGCGCCTGGGTTCATCCAGACCGACATGACCCGGGCGACCGCTGAGCGGATGGGGGTGCCGTTCGAGGATTTCGTGACCGCGATGGCGGCGGAGATCCCGGTCGGGCGCGGCGGCACGCCCGACGACGTGGCCGCGGCCGTGGCGTTCTTCACGGCCGAGGATGCCGGGTTCATCTCGGGTCAGGTGCTGTACGTCGCGGGCGGGCCGCGGGCATGAGCGTTCAGGTGTCGTCGCCCGGGTCGATTGCCGCGGTCGTGGGGGCCGTGGCGACGGGGGAGTGGTTCGAGATCACGCAGGAGCGGATCGCGGCGTTCGCCGACGCGACCGAGGATCGGCAGTGGATTCACCTGGATGCCGAGCGGGCGGCATCCGGTCCCTTCGGGGGGACGATCGCGCACGGATACCTGACGCTGTCGCTGCTGCCGCGGCTGACCGACGGATTGCTGCAGGTGGGCGGGGTCGCGATGGCGGTGAATTACGGCCTCGACAGGGTGCGGTTCCTGCAGCCGGTGCGCGCGGGGGCGCGGGTGCGGGCGGTGACGGAGCTCACCTCTGCGGACGAGACTGCCCAGGGGGTGCGGGTGGGGATGCGCACGACCGTCGAAATCGAGGGGGCTCGCAAGCCCGCGCTGATCGCCGAGACGCTGGCGCTCCTCGTCGCTGCCGAGTGAGTATTCGCGCCCTCGAGTGAGTATTCGTACTGCCGAGTGAGTATTCGTACTGCCGAGTGAGTATTCGTGCGCCCTCAGAGCGGGTGCCGACGAGTACTCAATCGGCAGCAGCAATACTCACTCGACGCGACGAGTACTCACTCGGCAGCAGCAATACTCACTCGGCAGCTCACTCGCGGGCGAGGATCAGCGACATGCCCTGGCCCCCGCCGACGCACATCGTCTCGAGGCCGTAGCGACCCCCCGTCGCGGCGAGCCCGTTGATCAGCGTCGACGTGATCCGTGCCCCGGTCATCCCGAACGGATGCCCCACCGCGATCGCGCCGCCGTGCACGTTCATCCGCGAATCGTCGACGCCGAGCTCCCGCGCCGACGGGATCACCTGCGCCGCGAACGCCTCGTTGATCTCGACCAGATCCATGTCGTCGATTCCGAGTCCAGCCCGCGCCAGCGCCTGCCGCGACGCCTCCACCGGCCCGAGCCCCATGATCTCCGGCGACAGTCCGCTCACTCCCGTCGACACGATCCGCGCCAGCGTCTGCAGCCCGAGCTCGTTCACCACCCGCTCCGAGACGATCACCACCGCCGCGGCCCCGTCGTTGAGCGGACAGCAGTTGCCCGCCGTCACCGTGCCGTCGGGGCGGAACACCGGGTCGAGCCCCGCAAGCGCCTCGACCGTCACGCCCGCCCGCGGGCCGTCATCCGCGGCGACGACCCGCCCGTCGGCGAGCGTCACGGGCGTGATGTCGCGCGCCCAGAACCCGGACGCGATCCCCGCCTCGGCCCGCTGCTGCGACCGCGCCGCGAAGGCATCCTGCTCCTCGCGCGTCACCCCGTGCACCTGGGCCACGTTCTCGGCGGTCTGCCCCATCGCGATGTACGGGTCCGGCGACGCCCCCAACACGCGCGGGTCGACCCACACCGGCGCCCCCGCCCCACTACGCGCGGCCGTCCGCGCCGCGGCATCCGCGAACACCGGATTCACCGCATCCGGCAGGTCGGCGAACCCGTACGCGTACTGCGACACCGACTCCACCCCGGCCGATACGAACACGTCACCCTCGCCCGCCTTGATCGCATGGAACGCCATCCGTGTCGTTTGCAGCGACGACGAGCAGTACCGGTTCACGGTCGTGCCCGGCACGGCATCCCACCCCAGCAGCACGGCGACGATTCGCGCCAGGTTCATGCCCTGCCGCCCGGCGGGCTGCCCGGTCCCCAGCATCAGGTCGTCGATGCGTGCGGGATCCAGCGAAGGCACCTGCGCGAGCGCGGCCTGCACCATCTGCGCCGCGAGATCGTCGGGGCGCACGTCCGCGAGCGACCCCTTGCGCGCGCGACCGATGGGCGAGCGGGCCGTGGCGACGATGTATGCCTCGCTCATGAGGTGAACGCCTGGATGCCGGTGATCTCGCGCCCCACGATCAGGGTGTTCATGTCGTGGGTCCCCTCGAACGTGTAGATCGCCTCTGCATCGCAGAACGCCCGCGCCGCGCCGTAGTCCAGCGTGATGCCGTTGCCGCCCATCACCTCGCGGCACAGCGCGACGCTCTCCCGCATCCGCGCCGAGACGAACGCCTTCGCCATCGCCGACTGTGCGTCGGTCTGTGCGCCCTCGTCCTGCAGCTGCGACACCCGCGTGCACAGCGCCAGACACGCGGTGATATTCGACAGCGCGGTGGCGAGCTTGTGCTGCACGAGCTGGAACGACGCGATCGGCTTGCCGAACTGCTCCCGGGAGCCGGCGTACCGCACCGCCGCCTCATACGCGCCGATGCCGTTACCCAGCGCCTGCCAGGCCACCTCGGCGCGGGTGAGTCGCAGCACGATGGCAACTTCGGTGAACGATGCGATCCGCTGCAGCCGCAGCGATTCCGGCACCACCACCCCCGACAGCGTGATGTCGGCGTTCTCGACCGCCCGCAGCGACTGCTTGCGCTCGATCTTGATCGCCGAGTAGCCCGGCGTGGAGGTCGGGACGATGAATCCCTTCATCTCATCGTCGGCGGTGTCGCGCGCCCACACCACGGTGATGTCGGAGAACCCAGCGCTGCCGATCCAGCGCTTCGCGCCGTCGATCACCCACTCGTCGGTGCCGTCCGTGCCGACCCGGCGGGTCGCAGTGGTCTGCAGTCCCCGCGCGGTGTCCGACCCGGACAGCGGCTCGGTCAGCGCGAACGCGCCGACCAGCTCGCCGCGCGCCATCGGCGGCAGCCACTGTGCCCGCTGTTCGTCGGAGCCGCCGACCCAGATCGCGTTCATCGCCAGGCCGCTGTGCACTCCCATGAACGTCGCCGTCGAGGCATCCACGCGCGAGATCTCCAGCGCGACCCAGCCGCGATACAGCGCACTGTTGTCGTACTGCGCGACCTCGGGGATGCCGGCACCGAGCATGCCCAGCTCGGCGAACCGCGGGAACAGATGCCGCGGGCTCTCCGCGCGTTCCCAGAACTCATCGGCGCGTGGGGCCACCTCGTTCTCGAGAAAGGCACGGATGCGGCCCAGCTGCGCCCGCTCGGCATCCGTCAGCGCGGACTGCAGGTCGTAGAAGTCGGCGTCGAGGCGCGTCGCGGGCGGCGCATCGGCGCGCTCGGTGGGGCCTGACAGGGTGAGCGCCATCGCGTCTCCGATCGTCGGTGATCCGGTGTGCCGCCCATCATGCAACATTTCTGTGAATGTTGCATCCATCGCCGCCGACGATAGAGTTCCGGCATGTCCCTGCCCGCGCCCGAGGCCGTCGTCACCATCGCGACGGTGGGGGTGGATGCCGCCCCCTCCTGGCTCTCGGAGCGGATGGCATCCCACGCCGACTCTCGCCGCGCGTTCTACCTCGCGCGGCAGCAGTTCATCGCCGGGAACCGCATCGACATGGGTGGTCTGGCCGCCGCGCTCGGCGTGGACCGCACGTCGCTGTTCCGCTGGGTCGGCAACCGCGACGCGCTGCTGAGCGAGGTGCTGTGGTCCCTCGCGATGCCGACGCTCGTGCAGGCCGACCGGGCCACACTCGGGCGCACCGGTGCTGACCGGCTGGCGGAACTGCTCACCCACTTCGTCGCCGATCTGAACCAGGCGCCGTACTTCCGGGAGTTCCTGCGCCGCGAGCCCGCTCGTGCGCTGCGGCTGCTCACCACCACGGAGAGCGAGATCCAGCGGCGCTACGTCGCGACGGCGGAGTGGCTCGTGCGTGCCGAGCTCGGCGACCAGCCGCTGGGCGGCGCGATCGACGTGCACAGCCTTGCCTATCTGCTCGTGCGAGTGTCGGAGTCGTTCACGTACGCCGACCTCATCGCCGGCGACCGGCCCAGCGCCGACCGCGCGCGTGCGGCGTTCCGCTTGTTGCTGCGCGCGGACTGACACCCAGGAGGACCCATGACGCACTACGGCGTGCGCCGCCCGTTCGCCACCCGCTGGCGCGACAACGACCAGTACGGGCACCTCAACAACGTCGTCTACTACGAGGCGATGGACACCGCGGTCAACGCCTGGATGATCGCCGAGGGTGGCCTCGACCCGGCGTCGTCGCCCGCCATCGCGCTCGTGGTCGCCTCGTCGTGCGACTACCGCGCGCCGGCATCGTTCCCCGAGCCTCTGGAAGTCGGCATCGCGGTGGAGCGGCTCGGCACCACCAGCATCACGTGGGCGCTGGGGATCCTCCGCGCCGGCGAGGACGAGCCCATCGCGGTCGGCCGGTTTGTGCACGTGTTCGTGGATGCCGCGACTCGCCGGCCCGTACCCGTTCCGACCGACGTGCGCGACGCGGTACAGGCGCACCTGCTCGGCTGAGCCCTGCGGGGGTCGGGTCGGTTCCGTGGGGTTCGGTGCCGGATACGCGCCCCGAACCGGGGGATTCGGGGGTTCGGTGCCGGATACGCGCCCCAAACCGCCGAGGGTTGGACGCAAACCGACCAGGCGGTATGCTCGGGGGGCGTCGCGGTGCGGCGCGGGGAAGGGGTCGACGATGACCGACGTGCCGGGGCTCGACGCGCAGGCCTTGACGGCGTGGCTCGCTGCCGCGCACCCGGATCTCGCGGACCCCGACAGCGACCTCATCGCAACCGTGATCGCGGGCGGCCGCAGCAACCTCACCTACGCGATCGAGGGCGCCCGACGCCCCCTGGTGCTGCGCCGCCCGCCGCTCGGGCACGTGCTGGCCAGCGCGCACGACATGCGCCGCGAGCACCGCGTGATCTCGGCGCTCGCCGACACGCCCGTGCCCGTCCCGGTCGCCATCGACATCGTCGACGACACCGGCGGGGACATCACCGGCACCGCCTTCTTCCTGATGGAGCGCGCCCCCGGGCGGGTGCTGTCGACTCCCGCGCACAACGCGCCGTATTCGCCGGCGGGACTGCGGGAGCTGAGCGTCGACCTCGTGCGGACGCTCGCCGATCTGCACGCCGTGGATGCGGCATCCGTGGGTCTGGCCGACTTCGGCCGGGCAGACGGCTACCTGAGCCGGCAGCTGGCCACGTGGCGACGGCAGCTGGACGCGTCCCGGTCGCGCCCGACGCCCGCGCTCGACGAATTGCAGGAACGACTGGGGGAGGGGATGCCGCAGACTCGCCGCTCCGGGATCGTGCACGGCGATTACCGACTCGACAACGCCCTCGTCGACGGGCCAGCACCGCGGCTGTCAGCGATCCTGGACTGGGAGATGGCCACGCTCGGGGATCCGCTCGTGGACCTTGGGATCTTCGCGCTGTACTGGGACATCGCGACGTTCCCGGACGCGTTCGGCGGCGCGATCCCCAGCGCCGTCGACCCGGCGGCGGGCTACCCGGGATTCGACGAGCTCGCCGAGGAGTACGCCCGCCGGGCCGGCGTGGACCTGCCCGCCCTCGGCTGGTATCGCGCGTTCGCGGCGTACAAGCTCGCGGTGATCCTCGAAGGCATCCACTACCGGTTCCGCTCCGGCGACACCGTCGGTGACGGCTTCGACGCCATGGGCGCGCTGGTGGAACCACTCGCCCGGCAAGGACTGGAGGCACTCTGATGGATTTCGCGCTCGATGAGACCACTCGCGACCTCGCTGCACGGGCGCGCGCGTTCGTCGATGAACACGTGCTGCCGGCGGAGGCGGTGCTGCAGGCGCAGCTGGCTGCCACGCCCGACCAGTGGGGGTTCCGCCCGATTGTGGCGGAGCTGCAGGCGCGTGCCCGGGAGGCGGGGCTGTGGAACCTGTTCCTGCCGGGAGAGCACGGGGCGGGGCTGACGAACCTGCAGTACGCCCCGCTCGCCGAGATCACCGGGTGGAGCCCGCGGCTGGCACCGGTGGCGTTCAACTGCGCAGCTCCCGACACCGGCAACATGGAGGTGCTGCACGATTTCGGCACGCCCGCGCAGCACGAGCGGTGGCTGCAGCCGCTGCTGGACGCGCGCATTCGCTCGGCGTTCTGCATGACGGAGCCTGATGTGGCCTCCAGCGACGCCACCAACATCGAAACGCGCATCCGGCGGGACGGTGACGAGTACGTCGTGACGGGGCGCAAGTGGTGGTCGACGGGGGCGATGAATCCGGATGCGGCGATCTTCATCGTCATAGGCAAGACCGATCCGGATGCCGAGCGGCACCGGCAGCAGTCGATGATCCTGGTTCCGCGGGACGCGGTGGGCGCGCAGGTCGTGCGAGCGCTTACGGTGTTCGGCTACGAGGATCGCGACCACGGCGGGCACGCCGAGGTGGTGTTCGACGATGTGCGCGTGCCGGCGTCGAATCTGCTTGCCGGGGAAGGGGACGGTTTCGCGATCGCGCAGGCGCGGCTGGGGCCGGGGCGCATCCACCACTGCATGCGGGCACTGGGCACCGGCGAGCGGGCCCTGGCGCTGATGACCGCACGCGCGAACGAGCGGGTCGCGTTCGGGCGCACCCTGGGGGAGCAGGGGGTGATCCGCGAGTGGATCGCCGAGGCGCGCATCGAACTGGAGGCGCTGCGGCTGCTGGTGCTGAAGACCGCGTGGCTCATGGACACCGTCGGCAACCGCAACGCGATGACCGAGATCCAGGCGATCAAGATCGCGGTGCCGCGCGCGGTGCAGCGGATTCTCGACCGGGCGATCCAGGTGTTCGGCGGCGCGGGCGTGTCCCAGGACACCCCGCTGGCCGAACTGTTCGCCGGCATCCGGACCCTTCGGATCGCCGACGGCCCCGACGAAGTACACCTCAATAGCCTGGGCCGCGCCCAGCTCCGCTCCCGAGTGAGTATTCCTGCCCGCGAGTGAGTATTCGCGCTCTCGAGTGAGTATTCGCACCGCCGAGTGAGTATTCGCGGTCGCGAGTGAGTACTCGAGCCTGTTCCGTACAGCTGTTCCGTTCAACGATGAAAGGACCACCGTGACTCACCGACCCGACCCCGCGATCGACGATCCCGGCTTTGCGACCCTCTCGGTCGCCAGCATCCTCGCCGAGTCCGCTTGGCGCCACGCCGACCGCCCCGCCCTGCATTTCGCCGGGACGACCACGACGTACGCCGACCTCTGGGACCAGGCCCGTGCCTATGCCGGTGCCCTGCGCGATCGCGGCATCCGCCCCGGGAGCCGTGTCGCGATGATCGTGCCGAACGTGCCCGACTTCGCCCGCGTGTATTACGCCGCGCTCGCGCTGGGCGCGGTCGTCGTGCCGGTGCATCTGCTGTTCAAGGCGCAAGAGATCGCATACGTGCTGCGGGATGCCGAAGCCGACCTGTTCGTCGTCGCCGCACCGCTGCTCGGCGAGGCGCTCCCCGCCGCGATGGCCGCCGGCATCCCCGTCGTGACGGTACTGCTGCCGCCGGACACTCCGCCGCCGGCCGGTGATCTGCCGCGCCTGGAGGCCGAGGCGGCCGTCGCCGAGCCGATCGCCCGGCTGACCCCGACGCGTCCGACCGACCCGGCGACGATCCTGTACACCAGCGGCACCACCGGCACCCCGAAGGGGGCCGTCGGCTCGCATCTCGCCCTCGTCGAACAGGTGCACTGCACCCTCATCGACTCCTTCGATGTGCGCGCCGCGGACGTCGTGTTCGGCGGGCTACCGCTATTTCATACCTTCGGGCAGACGGCCGTGATGAACGTGGCGTTCCGCGCCGGGGCATCGATCATCCTGCTGCCGCGGTTCGACGCCGACGACGCGCTGCAGCTGATGATGGCGCACGGGGCGACGGTGTTCACCGCCGTGCCGACGATGTATGTCGGCATGCTCGAGGCGGCCAGGCGAGTGGATGCCAGACCGCCGCTGCGCTACGCCGTCTCGGGGGGTGCGGCCCTGCCGGTCGCGGTGCTGGAGGCGTTCCGCGACGCGTTCGGCGCGGATGTGCACGAGGGGTACGGGCTGACCGAGACCGCGCCGATCGTGTCGTCGAACACGCTCGCCGAGCCGATCCGTCCTGGCACTGTGGGGCGCGCACTGTGGGGGGTCGACATCGCCATCGCCGATCCGGAACACGAAGAAGCGGTGCTGCTGCTCGACGATCCCGACACGCTCGGGGAGGTCGTCGTGCGCGGGCACAACCTGTTCAAGGGGTATCTCGGTCGACCGGATGCCACGGCGGCGACCGTCGTCGACGGCTGGTTCCGCACGGGCGATCTGGGGAAGTACGCCGAGGGCGTGCTCACGATCGTGGACCGCAAGAAGGACATGATCGTGCGGAGCGGCTACAACGTGTATCCGACCGAGGTCGAGGCGGTGATCGCGCGGCATCCGGGTGTCGCCGTCGCCGCCGTGTTCGGCGTGCACGACGAGTTGCGCGGGCAGGAAGTGCACGTGGCGGTGGTGCCGCACGACGGGCAGAGCATCGATGCGGCCGAGCTGATCGCGTTCACGCGCGACCGGATCGCGGCGTACAAGTATCCGCGGGTGGTGCATGTGGTCGCCGCGCTCCCGCTCGGCGGGAGTGGCAAGGTGCTCAAGCGCGAGCTCGTCGCCCAGTTCACGCCCGCCCCCGCGGCGGCCGCCGAGTGAGTATTCGCGCCCGCGAGTGAGTATTCGCGCCCGCGAGTGAGTATTCGCCGTCGCCGAGTAAGTATTCGCGCCGCCGAGCGAGTATTCCTCCCCAGCAACCGATCCGGCGCCACCGTCCACGGAACGGGCTTGAGCGCGCCCGGTGACGACCGGCATCCCGTCATGATCGGCGCATGACACTCGACACCATCGCCACCAGCCCGATTTCGCCCGAACTTCTCCTGCGCGAGCAGACGCGGCACGAGGTGCGCCAACGCCTCGCGCGCGGGACGCTCGCCCGCCTCCACGGCGAGTGGGAACTGACCGCCGAGGAGTACGCCTCCCTCTACGCCGAGGAGCAGCACCGCATCGCCGTCGCGACCACTGCGCGTGCGATGCGCACCGACGGCGCCGTCTTCTCCCATGCCAGCGCCGTCGTGGTCCACGGCCTCCCGCTGTTCCGCACGCGGCCCCGGCGCGTGCACGTCACGATGCGCGCCGGGGCGGCGACGCGGTCGCATCCGTTGGTGTTCCGCCATCGCGACTCGCTGGCCGAGGAGGACATCGTGCTCGTGGACGGCCTGCTGGTCACCTCCCTCGAGCGCACCATCATCGACGCCATCCGCTCGCTGCGGCTGGAAGCGGCGCTCGTCGTCGCGGATGCCGGCCTGCGCCGGGTGGCCTGGAATGAGGAGACGCAGACATACGACGAGGATGCCGCGGAGCGCTTCCGCGCTCGGCTGTGGCAGCGCGTATTCCGGATGCCGGGCGCACGCGGCATCCGTCAGGCGCGATGGGTGCTCGAACTCGCCGACGGGCGCGCGGAGAGTCCCGGCGAAACGGTCGGACGGCTGTATCTGCTCATGCTGGGGTTCGCGCAACCGCGCCTGCAGGTGTCGGTGCCGGGCCCGAGCCGGGGCAGCTTTCGATTGGATGCCGGACTGGAGGACGTCGCCTACTGGTGGGAGTTCGACGGTCTGGTGAAGTACACCGACCCGGCGATGACCGGTGGGCGGACTCCGGCTGAGGTGCTCAAGCGGCAGCAGTGGCGGCAGGACTGGATCACGGCCACGACGGGCTGGCCGTTCACCCGCTGCGGGTGGGAGCACCTCGACTCGCTCACCGCGTTCGCTGCGAAGCTCAAGGCGGATGGGGTGCCGCTGCCGCGAGCGCACGTCCTGCCGCTCTGAGCCGCGAATACTCACTCGACGCGACGAATACTCACACGGCAGCGCGGATACTCACTCAGCACTGCGGGGAGGCCGCGTACGACCTCCCCGCAATACTCACTCGCGACCGCGAATACTCACTCGACCACGCGAATACTCACTCGACAGCGCGAATACTCACTCGCCGGGGACGGCGGCGTTCGACAGCGGCACGGGGGACGGCTCCACCGCAGACACGGCGCCGTCGCGCACTTCGTACGTCGCGTCGAGGTAGTCCTGCACGCCCTGGTCGACCGTGGTGATCCCGACCCCGAGGTAGGCGGCGTGGCTGTCCGGGCCGAACGCGAGCGGCAGGATGCCGTTGCCGACCAGGTCACCGGAGGAGACCGCCTCGACCAGGGCCTCGCGCGTCGGGTCCTCACCGGCGGCCGCGAGGGCCTCGGCGAACAGGTACGCCACGCTCATGCCGTAGATCGTGTTGCCGTCGAAGGGAGCGGCGTCGTTGAACTCGTCGTTGATCTCGCGGAACAGCGTGACCCACTCGTCGTCGGCCATCGGCAGGTAGTTGGTGCCGGTGAAGCCCTGCAGCACCTTCGGAGCGACGTCCTCGCCGAGGTAGCCGACCAGCGTCGGGTAGTCGGCGCCCGACGACGAGGAGAACCACTGCGGGAACCAGCCCAGCTGGGCGGCCGTCCCCACCGCGAGGGCGGTGAAGCCGTTGATCGTCGCCAGCGCGACGATCTCGCAGCCCGCGGCCTGCAACGCGCCGATCTGGGCGGTGACGTCCTGGTTCGACACCGAGTACCGCTGCGTCTCGGTGATGCCGTCCGCCCCGACGGCCAGCTCGACGCCTTCGATGAACTCGTCACCGAAATCGTCGTCCTGCCCGAGCACGCACACCGCCTTGTCGGGGAACTCGTCGGCGGCGTACTGCCCCAGCGCGGCGCCCTCCACGACGTAGTCGGCGTTGAAGCCGAATGTGTTCGGGTACGTGTCGGGCTGGTTCCACGACGTCGACCCCGACGCGACGAACAGGTCGGGCACCGAGTTCTGGTCGAGGAACTCCAGCACCGACTGGTGCGTGGCGGTTCCCAGGCCGTTGAGGATCGCGAACACCTCGTCCTGCTGCACGAGTTCGCGCACGACCGTCTGCGTGTTGGCCGGGTTGTACCCGTCGTCCTTGACGATGAACTCGATCGTGCGCCCGTTCACACCGCCCTGGTCGTTCAGGTAGTCGAAGTAGGCGCTCGCCGCCGCCGAGATCGAGGAGTAGCCCGCCGCGGCGGGTCCGGTCAGCGGTGTGTGCGTGCCGATGGTCACCGTGGTGTCGGTGACGCCGGTGCTGTTGCCTTCGGCGGCGGGGTCGTCGGACGGGGCCGTCGGCGTGCTGCACGCGGCGAGGCCGACGATGAGGGCGGATGCCGCGATCAGCCCGCCCGCTCGACGGACGGCAGAGCGCGGCGCTGGGCTCTGGTGGGACATGGGATCACCTTTCGATCGGGATGGTGCGGGAATGGCCGGAAGTGTCGGCGACGCCGGCGGGGTCGAGGGAATCAGCGGCAGCGGGCGGAGTCGTCGCCGCACGGGGAAGTGCCGAGCCGCCCCGCCGCGCTCGCCGCCGTCGCCATGCGCCGGCGAGCCCGGCCAGGCCGTCGGGGCGCAGCAGCATCACGGCGATCAGCAGTGCGCCGAACACCAGCACGGCGAGGTTGCCCGACAGCCGCTGCTCCAGCTCGGCGGGCACGTCCAGTGCCGCGGTGCCGGCACCCAGCAGCCAGGGCAGCACGACGATGACCATCGAGCCGATGACGGCCCCGCCGATGCTGCCGAGCCCGCCGACGATTGCGGCCACCACCAGCAGCAGCGAGAAGGCCAGCGTGTATCCGCCCGGGCTCACCGACTGGGTGATGAAGCACAGCACCGCGCCGCCGGCGCCGGCGGCGGCAGCGCTCACGGTGAACGCGGCCACCTTGACGCTGCGGGCGGGCACGCCGTTCAGCCGCGCCGCGGTCTCGTCGTCGCGCACCGCCCGCATCCGCAGCCCGAGCGTGCCGCGGCGCACGATCGTGAGGGCGGTGACGACGACGGATGCCACCAGGATCGCCACCCACGCCTGCCACTGCTCCACGGCGATCAGTCGCTCCAGTGCCGTCGGCACCGGGTTGAACGCCGTCTGCAGTCCCTGGTCACCGCGGAACACCGGCGACCACACGCTCGTGATCGCGGGGAGCGCGATGACCAGGGCCAGGGTCAGGCCGGCCAGATACGGGCCGCGCAGCCGGGCGGCGGCAAGTCCCAGCAGCAGCCCGAGCAGACACGCGATCACGACGGCGGCCACGAGGGACGCCAGGAACCGCGGGAGCCCGTCGAGGCCGGCATCCGTCAACGCGTTCGAGGTGAGCGCGTAGCCGTATCCGCCGGCCGCCATGAGCGCGGCGTGCCCGAGGGAGAGCTGCCCGCTCAGCCCGATCAGCAGGGTGAGCCCGGCCACGGCGCAGAGGTACGCGGCGGCCGTGGCGAGCTGGAAGTTGCGGAACGGATCAAGCAGGAAGGTGCCCCCGAGCGCGAGCACGGTGAGCACGACGGCGGTCACCAGCACGCGACGCGTGCCGGTGAGCCCGGGAAGGAGACGAGGAACCCGGCGGCCGGTCATGCGGTGCGCGCCTGTCGCATCGAGAAGATGCCGCCGGGTTTGACCAGCAGCACCGCCACCAGCAGCACCAGCACCCCGATCGGGGCGACGGTCGAACCCAGGTATCCGGTGACGAGGCTCATCACGACCCCCACCACGAGGCCCCCCAGCAGTGCGCCGACGGGCGAGTCGAGCCCGCCGACGACGGCGACGGTGAACGCGTAGACGAACAGGATGTCGGTGGAGTGGGGGTTGAGCCCCAGTTCGGTGGGGATCAGCAGCATCGCCGCGAGGGCTGCGACGGCGGCGGAGAGCATCCAGCCGATCGTCACCATGCGGTCCACCCGCACGCCCAGCAGGCGCGACACCTCGGGCGCGAACGCCGATGCCCGCAGTTGCAGCCCCAGGGACGTCCGCGTGAACAGCAGCGCCAACCCGCCCATGACGGCCAGCGCCGCGACCAGCACGAACAGGTCGTAGGGGGACAGCAGCGGCACGTCGCCGACGAAGATCGGCGTCTCGTCGAACGGCGCGGCCATCGGCCGGTATTGCGGACCGAAGAAGATGCCCAGCAGTGACTGCAACACCATCACCAGCCCGATCGCCACGATGATGCCCGACAGCGGCGAACTGTGCGGGGCGTGGCGCATGAGGCCGCGTTCGACGACGAAGCCGACCGCCGCGCCGCCGAGGATCCCGGCGGCCAGGCCCGCCGCGTACGAGCCGGTCAGCCCGGTGACCGCGAACGCGAGGTAGGTCGCCACCAGCGCCATCGCACCCTGCGCGAAGTTGATGATGCGGGCGGCGCGCCAGATCAGGACGAGCGACAGGGCGAACAGGGCGAAGATCGCGCCCCGGGCAAGTCCGGTGGCGAGGAGGAAGGCGAGTCGGTCCATCAGAATCCCAGGTAGGCGTGGCGCAGGGCGGTGTCGTCTGCGAGGGCGGATGCCGCGGCATCCGCCACGACATGTCCGAGGTCCAGCACCACACCGCGGTGTGCGATCGACAGGGCGCTGGTGATGTTCTGTTCGGCAAGCAGCACGGTCATGCCGTCGCGGGCGGCGGCGTCGCGGAGGGTCGCCATCAGCTGCGCGACCACGAGGGGCGCGAGCCCCAGCGACGGCTCGTCGAGGGTGAGTACCTGCGGGCGGGACACCAGCGCCCGCCCGAGGGCGAGCATCTGCCGCTCGCCGCCGGAGAGCTGGTGCCCGTCAGCGCCGCGGCGGCGGGCGAGCGGCTCGAACAGGTCGTACACCTCGGCGATCGCCGTCTCGCGGGCGCGGCCGCGGTGGCGCCACAGGGCGCCCAGGCGCAGGTTCTCGTCGACGGTGAGCTCGGCCACGATGCTGCGCCCTTCGGGCACCTGCGCGATGCCGCGACGGGCGCGGTCCTCGGGGCGGAGGTGGCCCAGGTCCACGCCGTCGAGCCGGATGCTGCCCCCGACCGGCCGCACGAATCCGGCGAGGGCCCGCAGAAGTGTGGTCTTGCCTGCTCCGTTGGCGCCGAGGAGCGCGACGATCTCCCCCGGCTCCAGCGCGAAGGTCACCCCGTGCAGCACGGGTTCACCGCCGTAGCCGACGGTGAGGTCGTGGAACGACAGCGCCCCGCTCATGCCGTGGCCTGCATTCCGAGGTAGGCCTCTTCGACCGCCGGGTCGGTGCGCACCTGGTCGGGGGTGCCGCGGGCGATCACGCGGCCGAAGTCCAGCACGACGATGTGGTCGGCCACCGACATGACGAAGTCAACGTGGTGCTCCACGAGCAGCACGGCGCACCCGGCGTCGGCGGTGGCGCGCACCGTGCCGGCCAGCGCGGCGATGTCGTCGTGACCGAGCCCGCCGGCCGGTTCGTCCAGCAGCAGCAGCCGCGGGTCGGTGACGAGGGCGCGGGCGAGGGCGACGCGCTTGCGCACCGGGTAGGGCAGCGCGGCGACGGGACGGTCGGCGACGGCGACCAGGTCATGGGCGGCGAGCTCGGCGGCGACGCGGGCGGCGGCATCCTTCGCCTTCACCGTGCCGGTCAGCGGCACCGTCACGTTCTCGCGCACGGTGGCGCTGTCGAACAGGCCGAGCCCCTGCAGCGTGCGGGCGACGCCGAGGCCCGTCAGCGCCGAGGTGCGGGTGGGGATCCGGTGACCGTCCAGGACGATGGTGCCGCGGCTGCGCACCAGGGCGCACACCGCGTTGAACACAGTGGTCTTACCCGCGCCGTTGGGTCCGATGAGGGCCACGACCTGCCCCGGCTGCACGTCGAACGCCACGTCCTGCAGGGCGGTGAGGCCACCGAAGGTCACGGTGAGACCGGCCACGGTGAGCCGGGCAACGGGGGCAGCAGCGGAAGACATCGGCACCTCTTCGTGTCGGGTGCCGCCACTGTACCTCATAAACCGACCAGCCGGTATGTAAAGTTCGCAGCGACGAAATCGCCGCCGAGGCCCGCCGCGTTACTTGTGCGGGATGCCGGTGATCATGCCGCCGTCGACGACGAATTCCGCCCCGCTGGTGAACCGGGACGCGTCGGAGGCGAGGAACACGATCGTCCCGGTGACGTCGTCGGGGGTGCCGGGCCGGCCCAGCGGGATGTCGATGCGCGCCGGGTCGACGCGGGTCGTCATGTCGGTCAGGATGAGGCCGGGGTGCACCGAGTTGACGCGGATGCCGCGGGGACCGAGTTCGACCGCGAGCGACTTCGTCAGGCCGCGGACCCCGAATTTCGCCGCGGTGTACCCGTGCAGGCCCGGGCTGCCGCGCAGCCCCTCGACCGACGAGATGTTGATGATGGAACCGCCCCCGCCGGCGGTCATCGCCGGCACCACGGCGCGGCAGCCGAGGAAGGTGCCGGTGAGGTTCACCGCGATCACGGCGTGCCATTTCGCGGTCGAGTAGTGCTCGATGGGGGCGGAATTGGCGATGCCGGCGTTGTTGACCAGCACGTCGAGGGCGCCGAAACGCTCGAGGGTGGCCGTGACGGCGGCATCCCACCCCTGCTCGTCGGCGACGTCCAGGTGCACGAAGTGCGCGCGGGGACCGAGCTCGTCGGCCAGGGCGCTGCCCTCCTCGTCGCGCAGATCCGCCACGACGACCGTGGCCCCGGCGGCATGCAGCGCCCGCACGTAGGCCGCCCCCAGGCCCCGGGAGCCACCGGTGACCAGCGCCGTGCGTCCGGTCAGGTCGAACGCCGAGGTCACGGAGCGACCTCGATCACGACCCGCCCGGTGGTCTGGCCGCCCGCGAGCTTCTGGATCGCCTCCGGCGCCCGCTCGAACGGGACCACCTCGTCCACGACGGGACGGATCGCGCCCTCTGCGGCCAGCCGGGTCAGCGCGGCGTGCGCCTCGGCGACGAGGTCGGGTCGGCGCTGCGAGTACAGTGCCCAGTACAGCCCCAGCACCGCGAAGTTCTTCACCAACGCCACGTTGGTGCGCAGGGTGGGGATCTCGCCGCTCGCGAAGCCGATCACGACGATGCGGCCCTCGAACGCGACGCAGCGGGTCGAGGCGTCGAACGCCGACCCGCCCACCGGGTCGAACACCACATCGGCACCGTGGCCGCCGGTGATGTCCTTCACCCGTGCCGGGATGTCGTCGACGTCGCGCACGAGCACCGCTTCGGCGCCGAGCTCACGAGCGACCGCCGCCTTGGCCTCGCTGCCGACGACCGCGATGATGCGGGCACCCGCCGCGACCCCCAGCTGCACCGTGGCAGCTCCCACGCCGCCGGCGGCGGCGTGCACGAGCAGCCATTCCCCCGTCTGCAACCCGGCCCGCCGGTGCAGCGCGAACCATGCGGTCTGGTAGGCGATCATCAGGCCCGACGCGGCGACGTCATCGAGGGCGTCGGGGGTGGGCTGCAGGTCGCGGGCGGGCACGGCGGCCAGGTCGCTGAGCACCCCGATCTTGCTGCCGACGACGCGCTGGCCCACGGTGAAGCCTTCGACGCCGGGCCCGAGCGCGGCGACCCGGCCGGCGAATTCGACTCCAGGGATGAAGGGGAGATCGGGCTTGACCTGGTACTGGCCGCGGGCGAGCAGCACGTCGGGGAAGTTGGCCGCGACCGCGGCGATGCGCACCAGCACCTCACCGGCATCCGGAATCGGATCGGCGACCTCCACCTGCTCGAGGACGTCTGCGGGTTCGCCGTGACCGGTGACGTGCCAAGCGCGCATGGGCTACTCCTTCGGGGTCCTGATGCTCGTGAGGAAGAGATCGGTCAGCTGCTCGGCGACCTGCGTGGCCGACTCCGGGCCGCCGGGGGAGTACCAGTGGGAGAGGTAGTGCACGTCGCTGAAGAAGTGCGCGATCAGCACCGGCACCGGGATGTCGGTGCGGAAAAGCCCTTCGGCGCGGCCGCGCTCGATGAGCTTCGCGACCTCGTCGTGGTACGCGCGGCGCCGACGGGTGACCTCCTGCTGGCGCGGAGCGGTGAGCATGTGCATGCTGCGGAAGAAGACGGTGCCCTCGGGGAGGAACTGGATCGATGTCTCGATCACGTCGATGCCGACGGCGCGCAGGACGTCGTCGACCGCCCCGCCGCGTGCGACGATCTCGTCGAGGTGGGCCTTCTGCAGTGTCAGCAGCCGGTCGTAGATGCCGAACAGCAAATCGTCCTTGGATTCGAAGTAGTGATACATCGCACCCTTGGTGACCCCGGCGGATTCGACGATCTGCTGCACGCTGGTGTTGGCGTAGCCCTGCTCGGCGAACAGCTCGACGGCGGCGCGGGTGACGGCGTCGGAGACGCTGGTGGTCTTCATGCGTTCATCTTCTCTCAACCGATCGGCCGCGCCGACGCGCCGCCGTCGATCAGCAGGGTCTGGCCGGTGATCCAGGCGGCGTCATGGGAGAGCAGGAACGCCACCGGCCCGGCGATGTCGTCGGGTTCTCCCAGCCGGCGAAGCGGATAGGCGGCGGATGCGGCATCCTCGCGACCCTCGTACAGCGCGCGGGCGAACCGGGTCTTCACCACGGCGGGGGCGACGGCGTTGATCCGCAGGGCGGGAGCCAGTTCGTCGGCCAGCTGCATCGTGAGGTTGATCAGCGCCGCCTTGGAGATGCCGTAGAACGCGATGCCCGGGCTGGCGGCCACTCCCGCGATGGAGGCGATGTTGACGACGGAGGTCGATAGACCGGATGCCACCGCGGCGCGGGTCCACTCCAGCGCGCCGATCACGTTGACCTCGAGGATCTTGCGCGCGGCGTCGGCGTCGATGTCGAGCACCGGCCCGTAGGCGGGGTTGATGCCGGCGTTGTTGACGAGGTGGTCGAGCCGGCCGTGTGTCGCTGCGATGTGCGCGAAGACGGCGGCGCGGTGGGGGGGATCGTCGGCGTGGCCGGCGACGGCGGTCGCGGCATCCCCGAGAGTGGCGACCGCGTCGTCGAGCGCGTCCCGGTGGCGGCCGGTGATGACGACCGAGCCGCCCTCGGCGACCAGGCGCTGGGCGATGGCGAACCCGATGCCGCGGCTTGCGCCGGTGATGAGCGTGACGGTGCCCGCGAACCTCTGCACAGCGCCTCCTCGCGCGATACCCACCGAACCCATACCGCCCGGTCGGTATGACCCTAGCACGCAGCTGCCGAGTGAGTATTCGTGCTGCCGAGTGAGTATTCGTGCTGCCGAGTGAGTATTCGTCGCGCCGAGCGGAACGTGTCGCCGGGGATGCGCACCCTGTCGGCTGTCACGGTTTGGCCCGCCGCTGCTCGGGCACGGGCGCAGACACCTCGTGCTCGTGCGCGAGACGCTCCCCGGCACGGTGGATCCGGTCTGTCAGGGCGGAGATGATCGTGCCGCTGGTCACGCCCAGCACGACCAGGCCGCCCATCATGAGGCCGACGGCGAGGACGCGGCCGAGTACGGTCACCGGCACGAAGTCGCCGTAACCGACGGTCGCGATCGTTGCGAAACCCCACCAGATGGCATCCCCGAGGTCCACGATGTTGGCGCCCGGCGCATCGCGCTCGACGAGCCAGACCAACGCGGAGGCGGTGAACACGAACAGAAAGGTGAAGATCGACACCATCACGATGTACTGGGCGCGCCGCCGCTGCGCGCTCACCCGGAACCAGGGCACCCGCCAGATGTACGCGAGGATCACGAACGGGCGCAGATACGGCACCACGAGGGATGCCACCTCGAACCAGCGCTCGCGAAGGAACTGCCGCCGATGGCCGGCGAGGGACAGGCGCACCACGAAATCGGCGATGAAAGCGCCCCAGGTCACGATGACGGTGGCCGCGAGTAGCGCAGTCCAGCCGGCCGACAGCGAGGGGTCCGCCAGAAGCCACACCCAGGAGGCGAAGAAGACGATCGACAGCAGGAACATCGGCCACGCCGTGCGGTCCTCCCACACCAGCGTGCGCCGCGAGATCGCGGATGACGACTTCGTCATGCCGCCACGATAGCGACGGCCGAGCCCCGCGTCCCCCGTCCCCACGCGCCGCCCCGCACCTGGCACCCGGGACCCCGCCAACCCGCGCGGGTAGCCTGGAACCCGTGAAAAGCCCGCCGCCGACCCTCCCGTCCGCCGCACTTCCGCCGTCATTGCGGATGCTGCTGGGGCTGGCGGCAGGGGTGGTCGTCCTCGCGGGCGCCCACGCGGCCCGGGAGATCGTCGGACCCCTCGCGCTTGCCGCCGTCATCGTCATCATCTGCCATCCCGCGCGTGGTCCCCTCGAACGCCGCGGCTGGCCGCGATGGGCGGCGACCACGGCGGTGATCTTCGTCGCGTACGCGGTGCTCTCGCTCATGGCGCTGCTGCTCTACATCGCCGGGGCGCAATTCGTCGGGCTCGTCCGCGATTCCCAAGACCAGCTGGTGAGCACCGCCGAGAGCGTCACGCAGTGGCTCGCCGGGCTCGGGGTGCAGCAGGAGGCGTCGGATGCCGCGGCGTCGGTCCTGGATCCCGCGAACCTGACCGACTGGGCGGCCTCCCTCGGGGGCACCACCCTCAGCATCCTCACCGCCTTGTTCTTCGTCTTCGCCTACGTGGTCTTCATGGCCGCCGACGCAGGGCGATACGCCCACGCGCAGCGGGAGCTCGGGGAGCGGATCGCCCCCACGGTGCGCCGGTTCCAGCAGTTCAACTCCGGGGTGCGGCGGTACTACGTCGTCAATGCCAGCTTCGGCCTGATCGTGGCGGTCATCGACGGGCTCGCCCTGTGGGCGCTGGGAGTGCCGGCACCCCTCGTCTGGGCGATTCTCGCGTTCGTGACCAACTTCATCCCCAACGTAGGGTTCATCATCGGGCTGGTGCCGCCCGCGTTGCTGGCGCTGGTGGTGGGCGGCTGGCCGCTGATGCTCGTGGTGATCGCGATCTACTGCGTCGTCAACGTCACCCTGCAGGTGATGATCCAGCCGAAGTTCGTCAGTGACGCGGTGGACCTGAGCCTGACCCTGAGCTTCTTCTCCGTCGTGTTCTGGACCTTCGTGATCGGGCCGCTGGGGGCGATCCTGTCGATCCCGCTGACGTTGATGGTGCGGGCCCTGCTGCTGGACGGCGACCCGCACACGTGGTGGGTGCGGTGGTTGTCGGGGGAGTCGGTGCGGCCGACCGCCGACTGATCACCGGTCCGCCGCGGCGTGCCCTCAGCGGGGCTCGATGCGCAGCACGTCGGGGGAGGAGCCCACCGGCAGGTCGTCGACGATGCGCAGCGTGCGGGCGACGTCGTCGATGGCGGCGACCACGGTGCCCACCCGCTCCCGATCGCTGCACACCGCGGTCAGCGTCACGAAGTGCGTGCCGGTATCCCATGTGTAGGTGACGAACGGGAGCGTCTTGGCATCGCTGGGCAGCGTCATCGCCAGCTTCTCGCCCACGCCGAGGTAGGGATTGCGGAACGACTCGGTGTCGTCGTACTCCATCGGCATCATCGCGCGCGATGCGCGCAGCTGAGGGGTGGCCTGCTGGATCTGTGCCATCGCCACGAGCAGCTCCGGGTCGTCCTTCCACACCCACACCAGCACGCGGCCATCCGCCTTGCGCATGAGCAGCGGTGCCGCCTGGCTCACCGCCCACGCGGCGAAGCCGCTGCCCGGTCGGGGCTGCGAGCGCAGCGCGGTGTTCGCCTGCTCCATCAGCATCCGGATCGCCGCCTTGCGGTGGCGGCGGCCCTTGAATCCGAGTGAGCCTGTGACCGGCACCCATCGGGCGGGATCGGCGTCGGCCTGCAGTCGGGACATGGATCCAGGGTAGGGGGATGCCGCGGTGCGCGGCTATGCGTCGGCCCCGAGTGGCGCCTTCGCGGGTTGCCGGTGGTGCTCCGGTAGAGTGGGGCCGCGTCGTCATACCCCGCGGCGCGACGCAGAGATAGGCAGCCACCCTCCGTGACTTCCCCCGCGACACCCGAACCCGCGCACCCCGCTGGTCCTCGCCGCCCCCTGAAGATCGTCATGGCTTGCGACACGTTCGCCCCCGACGTCAACGGTGCGGCACGCTTCGCCGAACGCCTCGCGGCAGGTTTGGCGACCCGTGGCCACGAAGTGCATGTCGTCGCCCCCGCCCGGCAGTACCGGCGGACGCCGCCCGCCACCGAAGTGATCGAGGGCGTCCCCCTCACCGTGCACCGCCTGCCTTCCGTGCGCTGGCCCCCGCACGACTGGTTGCGCTTCGTCTGGCCGTGGCGCGCCAAGTACTACTCACGCCGCATCCTCAGCGCTGTGCGCCCCGACGTGGTGCACATCCAGTCGCACATCATCATCGGGCGAGGTATGTCCCGCATCGCCAAGCAGCGCGACATCCCGGTGGTCGCCACCAACCACATCATGGCCGAGAACATCCTCGACTACACGACGCTGCCGCCCCTGCTGGACAAGGTGTTCCTCAAAGCAGCGTGGGACGACGCCGAGCGGACGTTCACCATCGCGCGGGCCGTCACCACTCCCACCCGGCGCGCCGCGGACTTCCTCGAGTCGACCATCGACATCTCCGGCGTGATTCCGATCAGCTGCGGCATCGACGCGGCCAACTACACGCCCCATCTGGCTCCGCGTGAGGTCAACCGCATCCTGTTCGTCGGGCGTCTGACCACCGAGAAGCACATCGACACGCTGCTGCACGCGGTGGCCAAGCTCGACCCCGCCCTCGACGTGACCGTCGACATCGTCGGCGGCGGCGACCAGCGCAAGTCGCTGGACACCCTCGCGGCGCAGCTGGGTCTGAGTGAGCAGGTGCGGTTCCACGGTCGTGTGGACGAGGACGAACTGCGTTCCCTCTATTCGCGTGCGAGCGTGTTCGCGATGCCGTCGATCGCCGAGCTGCAGTCGATCGCGACGATGGAGGCCATGGCCTCGGGCCTGCCCGTCGTCGCCGCCGATGCGCTCGCGCTGCCGCACCTCGTGCAGGACGGCGTGAACGGCTGGCTGTTCCGCCCGCGGGATGCCGATGACCTGGCCCTCAAGCTCACCCGCGTGCTGACCTTGTCGCCCGAGCAGTTCCTGGCGATGCAGCAGGCCTCGCTCAAGGGTGTCGAGATCCACGACATCGCCCGCACCCTCGACACGTTCGAGGCGCTGTATCGGGGCGAGCCGGTCAAGCCGTGAGCGCGGGGGCACCCGAGAGCGGCGGCATCCGCCTCTTCTTCGACGCCCGCTACATCCGCACCGATTTCCACGACGGCATCAGCCGTTACTCCGCCGAGCTCGCCGCCGCTGTGCATGCGATGGCCGCCGACCGCGGCGTGGAGGTGACCTACCTGGTGCACGACGAGGCGCAGCTGCCGCTGCTGCCAGACGGCGCGCAGACGCTGGCGCTGCATGCACCCACGTCGTGGCGGGAGCCTTTCACCGCCCGGCTGCTGAACCGCTTCGAGCCCGATGTCGTCTTTTCTCCCATGCAGACGATCGGGTCGCTGGGGCGTCGGTTCAAGCTGATCCTGACGCTGCACGACACCATCTACTACCGCCACCGCACCCCTCCGCGCGATCTGCCCGCGCTCGTGCGAGTGGGCTGGCGGCTGTTCCACCTGAGCTATCTGCCGCAGCGGGTCACCCTCAACGCGGCGGATCTGGTCGCCACCGTCAGTGAGACCAGTCGCCGGCAGTTCGCCGCCGCGCGGCTGACCAAGCGCCGCGTCGTGGTGATCCCCAACGCGCCACAGCGCCTGGCCGACCTGCTGCCGGGCGGTGCCGATGCCGTGCGCACCGACGGGCCGGTCCGCAACATCGTCTACATGGGCTCGTTCATGCCCTACAAGAACGTCGACACCCTGGTGCGGGCGATGCGCCTGCTGCCGGGACGCACGCTGCACCTGCTGTCGCGCATCACCCCCGCCCGTCGTGCCGAACTGCAGGCGCTCGCGGCCGGCGGCGCGGTGGTCTTCCACGACGGCGTGACGGATGCCGAGTACGCCGCTGCCCTCGCCGACCACGCCGTGTTGGCCTCGACGAGTCTCGACGAGGGGTATGGCCTGCCGCTGGCCGAGGCCCTCGCGCTCGGGGTGCCCGCCGTGGTCAGCGACATGGAGATCTTCCACGAGGTCGCCGGTTCCGGCGCGCTCTATGTCGACCCGCGGGATCCCGCGGCCGTCGCCGCGGCCGTGTCGACGCTCGATGACGAGGGGGTGCGTGCCCGCGTCATCGCGGACGGCACCGCCCACATCGCGCAGTTCACGTGGCAGCGCTCTGCCGGCATCCTGCTGGATGCCGTGGCGTCGCTCACCGCCCGCTGACGCGCCGGTCGCGGGCAGCGGGCGTCGCGTCGATCAGCGGTGGGTGGGGTCGGTCGGCACGCGGCGGTAGCCGTCGCGACGAAGCTCGACGACCGAGGCGGCCAGCGCGACGGCCCCGAGGGCGGTGAAAACCAGGATGGCGATCATGGCAGAAACACTACGGAAAGGCGCAAACTGCCACTAGTGGCAGTGCGGCCATCCCCCGTAGGATTACTGCCATGAGAACAGTTGCCTGCGTCGTGCAGCCCGGGTTCGCCCCGTTCGAGTTCGGCGTGGCCTGCGAGGCGTTCGGGCTGGACCGCACCGACGACGGCATTCCGAACTTCGACTTCCGCATCGTGACTCCCGATCCGGGCGCGGTCCCCTCGAAGATCGGCTTCTCGATCAACGTCGACGAGGACCTGGCGTTCGCCGACGAAGCCGACCTCCTGGTGATCTCCCCGGTGCCGTACGAGCGGTGGCACGACAATGACCCGCGCGTGCTCGACGTCGTGCGGCGGGCGGTTGCCCGCGGCGCGTGGGTGCTCAGCGTCTGCAGCGGATCGTTCGTGCTGGCCGCGGCCGGGGTGCTGGACGGTCGTCGCGCGACGACGCACTGGATGTACGCCGATCAGATGGCGCGGATGTACCCGAAGATCGACGTCGACCCCGACGTGCTGTACGTGCAGGACGGCCGGATCATCACGAGCGCCGGGACGGCGGCGGGGTTGGATGCCTGCCTGCATCTGCTGCGCCAGGAGCTCGGTGCCGAGATGACCAACACCATCGCGCGACGTATGGTGATCGCCCCGCAGCGCGACGGTGGCCAGGCGCAGTTCATCGCCAAGCCACTGCCCCTGGCCGCGAACCAGTCCCTCGCGCCGGTGACCGACTGGATGATCGCGAACCTGCGCGAGGATCTGTCCGTCGAGCAGCTCGCGGCACGCGCGCACATGTCACCTCGTACGTTCGCGCGTCGGTTCAAGGCCGACCATGGCGCGACCCCGGCCGCATGGCTGTCGCGGCAGCGGCTGATCCACGCGCAGCGGCTGCTGGAGAAGACCGATTTCGGGCTGGACCGCATCGCCGACGAGTCGGGCTTCGGGTCGGCCGCGGTGCTGCGCCAGAACTTCGCCCGCACTCTGGGGCTCACCCCCACCGCGTACCGCGCGCGGTTCTGCTGCACTCAGGCGGAGGCCGAGCCCGCCGCCTGAGCCCTCGGTTGTCGGAGTCGGGGTCGCGCTTGGCAGGCAGGCAGGGTCGCAGGCGCGCGAGCACCCGCATTGCCGCACGGGTGGCCCGATGATAAACTTGAGTCACAAAGGCTCAAGTTTGGGCCCCGTAGATTTCAGGAGAACGAATGAACGCTACGCAGCAACCAGGGCAGGAGGAGTCCAAGAGCGCCCTCGAGCAGTTCGGGATCAACCTCACCGACCGCGCCCGCCACGGCAAGCTCGATCCCGTGATCGGCCGCGACAGCGAGATCCGTCGGATCAGCCAGGTGCTCACGCGCCGCACCAAGAACAACCCCGTGCTCATCGGCGAGCCAGGCGTCGGCAAGACCGCCGTCGTCGAGGGCCTCGCCCAGCGCATCGTCGCCGGCGACGTCGCCGACTCGCTCAAGGGCAAGGAACTCGTCGCCCTCGACATCTCCGCGCTGGTGGCCGGGGCGATGTACCGCGGCCAGTTCGAAGAGCGCCTCAAGAGCGTGCTCAAGGAGATCACCGAGTCCGACGGGCAGATCATCACCTTCATCGACGAGCTGCATGTGCTCATGGGAGCCGGCGGCGGCGAAGGCTCGGTCGCGGCATCCAACATGCTCAAGCCCATGCTCGCCCGCGGTGAGCTGCGCCTGATCGGCGCCACGACGCTGGACGAATACCGCCAGTTCATCGAGAAGGATGCCGCGCTGGAGCGTCGCTTCCAGCAGGTGTACGTGGGGGAGCCGAGCGTCGAGGACACGATCGCGATCCTGCGCGGGTTGAAGGAGCGGTACGAGGCGCACCACAAGGTCGCCATCGCCGACGCGGCGCTGGTGGCTGCGGCATCCCTGTCCAACCGGTACATCGCCGCCCGGCAGCTGCCGGACAAGGCCATCGACCTGATCGACGAGGCGGCGTCACGGCTGCGCATGGAGATCGACTCCGCGCCTCTGGAGATCGACGAGCTGCGCCGCCACGTCGACCGGCTGGGACTGGAAGAGCTGGCACTGAAGAAGGAGAAGGATGCCGCGTCGAAGGAGCGGCTCGCCGCGCTGCGCGAGACCCTCGCCGCCGAGCGCGAGAAGCTGGGCGAACTGCAAGCGCGCTGGGAGCGCGAGCGTGCGTCGCTGAACCGCGTCGGCGACCTGAAGACCAAGCTCGACGCCGCCCGCGTCGACGCCGAGCGGGCGCAGCGCGAGGGCAACCTCGAGCGCGCCTCGCGGCTGCTGTACGCCGAGATCCCGGCGCTGGAGCGCCAGCTGATGGAAGCCGAGCGCGCCGAAGGTGCCGAGGGCGAGCGCATGGTGGGCGACCAGGTGACCGACGAGGACATCGCCGCCGTCATCGCCGCGTGGACCGGCATCCCCCTGGGACGCCTGCTGCAGGGCGAGACCGAGAAGCTGCTGCATCTGGAGGGCGAGCTCGGCAAGCGCATCATCGGGCAGCGGGAGGCCGTCAAGGCCGTGTCCGACGCCGTACGCCGCTCGCGCGCCGGCATCAGCGACCCCAACCGGCCGACCGGGTCGTTCCTGTTCCTCGGCCCCACCGGAGTCGGAAAGACGGAGCTTGCCAAGGCGCTGGCGGAGTTCCTCTTCGACGACGAGCACGCCATGGTGCGCATCGACATGTCGGAGTATGGCGAGAAGCACTCGGTGTCCCGGCTGGTCGGTGCCCCTCCCGGGTACATCGGCTACGAGCAGGGCGGGCAGCTGACCGAGGCGGTGCGTCGTCGGCCCTACTCGGTGGTGCTGCTGGACGAGGTGGAGAAGGCGCATCCCGAGGTCTTCGATGTGCTGCTGCAGGTGATGGACGACGGGCGACTGACCGACGGTCAGGGCCGCACGGTCGACTTCAAGAACGTGATCCTGATCCTCACGTCGAACCTGGGTTCGCCGATCCTGATCGACCCGACCCTGTCGTTCCCGGAGAAGCGGGAGCAGGTGCTGACGCTGGTGCGTCAGGCTTTCCGCCCCGAGTTCGTCAACCGGCTCGACGACGTCGTGGTGTTCCAGGCGCTGACCCAGGACGATCTGGCCCAGATCGTGGAGCTGTCCGTCGATGCGCTGCAGCGCCGGCTGAAGGACCGCCGGCTCACGCTGGCGGTCACCCCGGATGCCAGGGCGTGGCTGGCCGAACGCGGCTACGACCCGCTCTTCGGGGCGCGCCCGCTGCGCCGGCTCATCCAGTCCGAGATCCAGGACCGCCTCGCGATGGCGATCCTCGGCGGCGGGGTGCACGACGGCGACCTGGTGCGGGTGGATGTCGCGGCAGACGGTTCGGCGCTCGTGCTCACCAGTGACGGCCCTGCCGAGACGGTCGTGGACGACGACGTGATCGAGGCGGAGCTGCTCGACGACTGAACCCGCACCCGGCTCCGCGCCAGACCGTGCGCGTGCTCGCGCACGTGAGAGCATCGTGGCGTGAGCACGCTTCGGGCGCTGTGGGGCGCATCGCACCCCGGCCCGTCCGTCGTGGTCACGGTGCTGGCGCTGGCGTTGGGTGTCGCGGCGGGCCTGGACCCGGGGCGCATCGCGCTGCTGGGCGCCGCCGTGCTGTGCGGCCAGCTGTCGGTCGGCATCTCCAACGATGCGATCGACAGCGGGCGCGACACCGCGGTCGGCCGCACCGACAAACCGCTCGTACGAGGCGAGGTCACCGCGCGCACCGCCTGGATCGCCGCGGTCGCAGCCCTCGCGGTGGCGCTCGTACTGTCGGCGTTCCTCGGGCTCGGCATGCTGGTCGCCCACGCCGTCGCCCTCGCCTCGGCGTGGGCGTACAACGCCGGGCTCAAATCAACGCCGCTGTCGATCCTGCCCTTCGTCGTGAGCTTCGGCATCTTCCCGTCGCTGGCGACTCTGTCGGCGCAGCCGCCGGTGATCGCGGAATGGTGGGCTTGGGTGGCCGGCGGGGCGCTCGGGGCCGCGGTGCACCTGACCAACGTGCTGCCCGACCTGGAGGACGACCGCCGCACCGGCGTGCGGGGCCTTGCCCACCGCATCGGGGCGCGGCCGGCGGCGGCTCTGGCCGGGATCGCGGTGCTCGCCGGTGCCTGCGCGGTGCTGTGGGGGGCAGCGGATGCCGGTGCCCCCGGCATCCTGGCGTGGGTGCTGTTCGCGGGAGTTGCGGTCTTGGCCGTGGCGACGGTGGTGCGCGTGCTGGTGCGCCCGCCCGACCGCGTGGTGTTCCGCCTCGTGATGGCCGCCGCACTGCTGCTCGCGGTGCAGCTGGTCGCGTCCCCCGGCTCCCTGGCGGGCTGATCGCCGCCGAGTGAGTATTCGCGTTGCCGAGTGAGTATTCGCGTTGCCGAGTGAGTATTCGTCGGGTCGAGTGAGTATTCGTCGCGTCAGCCGGCGGTGTCGAACCCCATCGCGTAGGCGCGGGCGAACAGCGGCCCGCCCGCGGCCAGGGCGGCGCGCATCGCCGCGGCACGCGAGGCGGCCACGGTGGGGCCGGCCGGCCGGCCGAGCGTCGTGTTCATGGTCGCCAGGCGCGCCGCCCGCCGCGCGGACCGCACCCGGTCGCGCTCCCAGGCCGCCAGCTGCGGCTCGGGCGCCGTGCCATCGCGCACCCATTGCGCCAGCAGCGGCGCCAGCCCCGCGGCATCCAGCAGCCCGAGGTTCATGCCCTGCCCGCCGATCGGGCTGACTTCGTGCGCGGTGTCGCCGATGACGAAGAGGCGATCGCGGCGCAGACGCGGGGCGACGACGCGGCGCACGCGGAAGGCCGTCGCCTGCGTGATCGCCGCCGCGCCCTCGGTTTCCCCGCGTGCGACCAGCGCGGTCCGCAGTCGCGTGAGGCGGGCGGCGTCGTCCGGGGCGCCACCGTCGTCCCATGCGACGAACCGGCGGCCGCCCGGGAGCGGGAACGACTCCAGCACGCCGTCACCGCCGAGGTGCACGACGGCGACGTCGGCATCGTCGCGCCGCGGCGCCGCGGCATCCGCCATCAGGTAGCGGTCGGGATATTCGGCGCCCCGTGGCATCCCGGGGCGGAAGACGAGCCCCCGCGCGCCCGCACCGCCGGCGACGACGACCAGCGGCGCGGTCGCCTCCCGCGGTCCGGACGCGGTCTCGGCGCGCACTCGCATCTCGGCGCCATCGCGGACGATCCCGGTGACGGTCGCGCCGCGCACCGGGGTAGGCGCGCCGACGGCCAGCGCCGCCTCGGTCTGGGCCTGCGGGAGCGTGGCGACGAATGGATGCCGCGTGTGCAGCCGGTCGAAACGCACGACGCCCAGCAACCGACCGTCGCTGCGCGCTTCCCCGCGGCGCACTCGCACCGCGCGCTGCAGGATGCGCTCGGTCGCCCCGCCGGGCTCGAGTGCGGTGAGGGTCGGTGAGTGCAGGCCGATCGCGCGGGTGCCGTCGCCGACGGCGGTACGGCGGTCCCACAGTGCGACCTCCACGCCGCGGCGGGCGAGCTCGGCGGCCAGGAACGTGCCGACCGGGCCCGCGCCGACGATCATGACCTCAGGCATGGCCGGTGGCGTGGGCGAGGAGGCGGAACGGGGGATGGCTCTCGACGCGCCAGCCGTTGCCGCCGAGGGTGTGCTCGAGTTCGTTGGCGCGATAGCTGCGGCGGATCGACCGCAGCCCGTCGGTGCGCAGGAACGTCCCCGGTGCCAGCGGCGTGATGCCGACGGCATACAGTCCGAACGCCGCCCGGTTGCGGGCGATGTCGCCGTGCAGCACCGGGCCGGTCGACAGGGCGAGCGACTCAGCGGTGAAGCGGTGCAGTTCGTCCACGGTCAGGTGATGCAGCACATGGTTGGACACGACCGCGTCGAACCGCGCTCCCTCGGCGAGCAGCGTCGCGGAATCCGCGCAGCGGAAACGCACGTTCGGCGTTGCGCGTCGCTGCGCCGCCGCCAGGGCGCGGGCGTCGGGGTCCACGCCGAGCCAGTCCACGGTCAGTCCGTCCTGGTGGGCCAGGCGCGCGAGGCGCGCGACGACGTCACCGCCGCCGGAGCCCAGATCCAGCACCCGGGCGGGCCGGCCGAGCGAGATCAGGTGAGGCCGCAGGCGGCGACGGTAGACCTGCCCCCAGCCCGAGACGACACGGTTGACGGCGCCGAACCGGCGCAACGTGGCATCCAACCGCTCGGGATCGCAGAGAGGGTCGTCCATGAGTTCGCGCAGCGCCGTGTCGCGGGCGGCGAGGCTCACGCGCGCTCCGCGGTGCGTCGGGTGAGAAGGGCGGACTCCACCGTCAGTCCCGGCCCGAACGCGAGCGCGGCGATGCGCTGGCCGCTTCGGTTGGTTGCGGTGCCGTTGGTGGTGCCGGTCGTGCCGGTCGTGCCGGTCGTGCCGTCGGCCGTGCCGTCGAGGAAGGTGCGCAGGATGAACAGGATCGTTGCGCTGGACATGTTGCCGTAGTCGCGCAGCACGCTCCGCGATGCCTCGAGCGCGGATGCCGGCAGCTCCAGCCCGGTCTCGACGCGGTCCAGCACGCTGCGTCCGCCGGGGTGGACCGCCCAGGCATCCGGTTCGTCGTCGCCGAGGAAGCGGTCGACGGCGCCGCGGATCTCGCGGCCGATGATGCGGGGGACTTCGGCGGAGAGGACCATGTCGAATCCCTCGTCGCCGATGGTCCAGACCATGTCCTGGTCGCCTTCGTCGGTCAGCGCCGTGCCGAATCGCTCCAGGTCGAGCCACCGGTCGCCGCGCAGGGCCGGGTCGGCGGTGACGATCGCCGCCGCGGCGCCGTCGGCGAACACCGACGACGACACGATCTGCTGCGGATCGCTGGACGAGCGGAAGTGCAGCGTGCACAGCTCCGCGCACACGACCAGCACGACCGCGGCGGAGTCCCCCGCGCAGATGCGGGCCGCCGTACGCAGCCCGGGCAGCGCCGCAGCACACCCGACGAACCCCAAGTGGTAGCGCTCGACGGTCGAGGGTAGGCCGAGGTCGCGCACCAGCCGGTAGTCGGGGCCGGGGGCGAACAGTCCGGTGCAGGAGACCGTCACGACGTGCGTCACCTGGTCCGGTGTGATGTCGGCGCCGCGGATCGCGGCATCCGCTGCCGCCGCGAACAGCGGTGGTGCCCTCCGGATGTACTCGGCGTTGCGGGCGCCGGTGCTCGGGGACAGGATGCGTCCGTCCGTGTCGATCACCGCCATCTCGGACGGGTCGTCGGGGACCTCGCCGGAGAATTCTGCCAGCACGGTGTGCCGGTAATCGATGGCCGAGGCGTCGAACGCGGCGCCGATGAGCCGCTGCGCGCGGCGGTCGATGCCGGGTTGCGCGATGAACAGGTCTCGTACGTGCTGCTGCGCCAGCCGCGTCGGCGGGACCGCAGTGCCGATCGACAGGACGCTGGTGACCATGGTTCACGATAACCGGGAGGTGCCACCGTCGTCCCGCACCTGGTGCGCCCCCGGCCCGCCGTCTACAGTGTGCGACCCGCGCGTTCCGGCGCGCTCACGAGTGAGTATTCGTGCCCTCGAGTGAGTATTCGCGTTGCCGAGTGAGTACTCGAGGTGCCGAGTGAGCATTCGTGGCATCCGCCGGCCGCATTGAGCGTAGGAGATGTGGCGAACGTAGGACGGATGCCACGGGGAATCGCCTACCTGCGGCACATCTCCTACGCTCGCAGCAGCAGCAGCAGCAGCAGCAGCAGGAGCGGAAGCGGGAAGCAGGCATTGCCGCGAGCAGCCACCGCGGAGCCATCCCCTCTGTCGTCGCGGATGGCCCGACCCGCGCCGGTGTCGGGCCCGCTGTCCGTGGCATCCATCGGTCGGCCCGAATCGCCGTACGGCTGGCCCGTCCACGGACGTTTGCAACGATGGACCCGACGGATGCCACGGCGCCGGGGCCCGCGAATACTCACTCGCGCCCGCGAATACTCACTCGACGGCGCGAATACTCACTCGACGGCACGAATACTCACTCGACCGCACGAATACTCACTCGACCGCACGAATACTCACTCGACCGCACGAATACTCACTCGACGGCACGTATACTAACTCGGCAGCGACGCGGCGGGCGCTAGCGTGGCGACATGACGATCGCGACAGCGGACCTGTACGACCAGCGCGGCGACGAGCTCGACTCGGTCGCCCTCCAGTTCCATGACTTCGGCGGGCACACCGCCTTCGACGGCCCGGTGCGCACGATCCGCTGCCATCGCGACAACGCGCTGGTGAAGCAGACCCTCGCCACCCCGGGCGAGGGTGCGGTGCTCGTGATCGACGGCGCCGGGTCGCTCGAGTCGGCGCTCGTGGGCGACCGCATCGCGGCATCCGCCGTCGACAACGGCTGGGCCGGCATCATCGTGCACGGCGCGATCCGCGACCGTGAAGCGCTCGCCGCCCTGCCGATCGGCATCAAGGCCCTCGGCAGCAACCCCCGCACGAGCGCGAAGACGGGCGTCGGCGAGATCGACGTGCACGTCACGATCGCCGGCATCGTCTTCGCCACCGGCAAGCACGTCTGGGCCGACGCCGACGGCGTGCTCGTCGAGCGCTGAGCCGCGAGACCCCTCGACATCCGGATGCCGCAGCGGCATGCTGGCGGCATCCGATGACGGGAGGACTCCTTGCTCGCCGACGCCCCCACCTTCAGCGGCTTCTCGGTCGATGACATCGACGCCGCGCTGACGTTCTACCGCGACACCCTGGGCCTTGACGCATCGCTCGGCGACATGGGGATCATCCAGTTGCGCCTGGCCGGCGGCGCGCGGGCGATCGCGTACCCCAAGAAGGACCACGAGCCGGCGACGTTCACGATCCTGAACTTCGTCGTCGACGACGTGGATGCCGCGGTCGATGACCTGCAGAGCCGCGGCGTGGAGACCAAGATCTACACCAACCCGCACTACGGCACCGATGAGCGGGGCATCGCGCGTGGCAACGGCGGACCGGCCATCGCCTGGTTCCGCGACCCTGCCGGCAACGTGCTGTCCGTGCTCGAAGACCCCGAGCCCGCCTGAGAGTGCGACTCCGGAACGACGGATGCCGCGACCCGGCCGGTCGGCCGAGATCGCGGCATCCACTCGATCAAGGAGCGTGAGGACCGAGGGCGTCAGCCCTTCAGCGCCTCCTTGAGGTGCACGCGGGCGCCCATCCGCAGGATCGAGTTCTCGTAGATCTTCGCGCCCACCCAGATCGCGCCGACGCACGTGACGAGCAGAATCACCAGTGACACGAGGGGCTCCCACCACTGCGCGTCGCCGAAGAAGATGCGCACCGGCATCCCGACCGGGGCCGAGAACGGCACGTACGACATGATCGTCATGACGGTGGGGTTGTCGTTGAAGAAGACCGCCACGAAGTACGGCACCATGACGAGCAGGGTCAGCGGCGTGGTGGTCGAGCCGATGTCCTCCTGGCGGGAGACCATCGCTGCAGCCGCGGCGAACAGTGACGCCAGCAGCACGAAGCCGAAGAGGAAGAACACCGCGAACCACACCAGCGGTGCGCCCAGGCCAGACAGCAGCTCGCCCTGTCCCGTGACCGTGAGTCCGATCACGGCGACGGCAGCCAGACCGATGATCTGCCCCATCGCGAGCACCGTGTTGCCGATCACCTTGCCCGCCAGCAGCGCCCGGGTGGGGACGGCCGAGATCAGCAGCTCCACGACGCGTGTCGCCTTCTCCTCCACCACACTCTGCGAGATGGTCGAGCCGAAGGTGGTCGCGGCCATGAGGAACACCACTCCGAACAGGAGCGAGATGATGTAGCGCATCAGGCCGTCGTCGTCGGCGGGCTCCGTCTGCAGCAGTTCCACCGACGGCGACACGCTCAGGGCCGACATCAGCGTGGACGGCACGGCGTCGTCGCCGACGACCGTGAAGTCGAATCCGCCTTCGCCGCCCGGGATGAGGGCCGCATCGACCTCGCCGTCGCGGACGAGCTCGCGGGCCTCTTCGGCCGAACCTACCTCGGTGATGTCGAGCATGCTGTCCAGGGGCGCGACGATCTGCGCGGTCTCGCCGGTCACTGCCACGGGAGTGCGGCTGTCCTGCTGAGCGGTGAACCCGCCCCACAGCACGCCGGCGAGGGCGATGACGAACAGGATGGCGGTGGAGATGACGAATGCCTTGCTGCGCAGCTTCGAGCCGATCTCACGCTCGGCGACGAGCCAGGTGCTCTGGGCGAAGGAGGGTGCGGTGTTCACTGGATGACCTCCTTGAAGATCTGGGCGAGGGATGGATGCCGCGGGGCGAAGCTGGCCACGTCGCCGGCGGCGACCGCGCGGCGCAGGACCGTTTGCACGGTGTCGTCGGAGTCGGCGTCGAACAGGGCGTAGCCGCCGTCGAATTCCAGCACCGTGATGCCGGGCTCGTCGCGCAGCCACCCGGCGTCGCCGGCGGAGACGAGCTCGAACCGGCGGGTGGAGTGCGCGGCGCGGAGGCCGTCGCGGGACCCGGCGGCGCGGATGGTGCCGCCGGCGATGATCACGAGGTCATCGCACAACCGCTCGACGACATCGAGCTGGTGCGAGGAGAACAGCACGGCTGCGCCCTGGGCGGCTCGCGTCTGCAGCACGCCGGCGACGACGTCGACGGCGAGGGGATCCAGGCCCGAGAACGGCTCGTCGAGGATCAGCACCTGCGGGTCGTGCACGAGGGCGGCGGCGATCTGCGCACGCTGCTGGTTGCCCAGCGACAGCGTCTCGACGTTGTCGCCCAGGCGCTCCCCGAGCCCGAGTTCCTCGAGCAGGGCGGTGCCGCGGGTGGTGGCATCCGCTTTCGAGAAGCCGTGCAACCGGGCGAGGTAGACGATGTGCTCCAGCACCTTCATCTTCGGGTACAGACCGCGCTCTTCGGGCATGTACCCGAAGCGGCGGCGGTCGGCCGCCGTGACGGGTACGCCGTCGAGGGTGACGGTGCCGGCATCCTTGGCGAGCACGCCCAGGATGATGCGCATCGTCGTGGTCTTGCCCGCGCCGTTGCCGCCGACGAAGCCGGTCAGCCGCCCGGGGGCGACGGTGAACCCGACGTCGTCGAGCACACGGCGCGTGCCGTAGCTCTTGGTGATTCCGGTCAGTTCGAGCATGAAGCTCCTCCTCGGTCGATGCTTCAACGCTACGGAAGTCGCGACCGGGCAACCTCCCCCGTGGGAGGGGTTTGTTGACCTCCCCCCTGTGGGGGAGAGCTCTCAGGGACCGCCTAACTGCATGCGCTGGAATATATGCCGCGGGCGGACGTTGACGCCGTAGGTATCGCGCCCCCGCGACTACCCGACCCCCTTGGAGAAACACACATGACCGAACTGACCATCGGCTACATCGTCGGCAGCCTCTCGTCGACCTCGATCAACCGCCGCCTCGCAAAGGCGCTGGAGCGACTGGCCCCCGAGGGCGTCACGCTCGTGGAGATCCCGATCGCCGATCTGCCGTTCTACTCGGTCGACCTCGAGGCGGAGTTCCCGCAGGCCGCGCGCGACTTCAAGGACGCGATCGACCGCGTCGACGGCGTCATCATCGTCACGCCGGAGTACAGCCGCTCCATCCCCGGCGTGCTGAAGAACGCGCTGGACTGGTCGTCGCGTCCCTACGGTCAGGCGTCGTTCAACGGCAAGCCGACCGCCGTCATCGGCACCTCGGGCGGCGGCATCGCCACCGCTGCGGCGCAGCAGCACCTCAAGGCCATCCTCAGCCACTTCAACGCGCCCACGCTCGGCCAGCCTGAGGGCTACGTGCAGTCGCTGCCGGGTCTGTTCACCGACAACGGCGAGGTCACCAACGACGAGACGGCCACGTTCCTCGTCGCGTACCTGAGCGCGTTCGTCGCGCTCATCCAGCGGTACGCACCGGCCGACTCTGCCGCTTCCGCCGTTTCCGCCGCGGCCTGACCCGCCGCCTCGAAGCCCCGGCCCGCACCGCGGCGCCGGGGTTTCGCGCATCCACCCCGCGTTTGGGGTGCGTATCGGTTCCCGAACCCGGGTTTCCGGGGGTTTGGGGCGCGTATCGGTCCCCGAACGCGGTTCCGACCCCCAACCCGGAACCTCGCCCCCGCACCCGGTTTCGGTGCAGGTGGGGCGCGTATCTGTCCCCGAACCCCGTTTCACCCGGGCTTGGGGCGCGTATCGGTCCCCGAACCCGGGTTTGCGGGGGTTTGGGGCGCGTATCGGACCCCGAACCCCGTCCCGACCCCGTCCCGACCCCGACCCCGACCCCGGAACCCCGAACCCGAACCCCGTCCCGACCCGACCCGCGACCCGGAACCCGGGTCAGACCAGGCCGTGGGTATGGGCGTAGACGACCGCCGCGACCCGGTCGCGGGCGCCGAGCTTCTGCAGCACGTTGGACACGTGCGTCTTGACGGTGGCTTCGCCGATGAACAACTCCCGCGCGATCTCGGCGTTGCTGCGCGCCCGCGCGAGCAGCTGCAGCACCTCCGCCTCCCGCTCGGTGAGGTCGATGGGCTGCTCGAGTGTCACTCGCGCATGGTTCGCGGCGCCGGGACTGTGCGGTAGCGACACCGGAGCGGCTCCGGCGCCGGCACCGGCGGCAGCGGCACCGGCGGCGCCGGCGGGGGTGGATGCCGCGGACGTGAACCGCTCGATCACGCGGCGGGTGACCTCCGGGGCCAGCAGTGCGTCGCCGGCGGCGGCGACCCGCACCGCCGAGGTCAGATCCTCCGGTCCGGCGTTCTTCAGCAGGAATCCGCTCGCCCCCGCCGACAGCGCCTGGAACAGGTAGTCGTCCCGGTCGAAGGTCGTCACGATCACCACCGCCGCCGTGATGTGGGGGTCGGCGACGATGCGCCGCGTCGCCTCGAGCCCGTCCATATCGGGCATCTGCACGTCCATGCAGACGACATCCGGCTGCAACGCGGATGCCGCGGCCAGCGCCTCCACGCCGGTGGCGGCCTCACCGACGACCAGGATGTCGTCGGCGGCATCCAGGATCATCCGGAACCCGGCGCGCATGACGGCGTGGTCATCGACCAGCAAAACGCGTGTCGGCGCGCTCATGCGGGCACCGGCACGGCCACGGGGATGCGCACCCGCACCAGAAAGCCGCCGCGCGGCCGGGGCCCGACGTGCAGGGTGCCGCCCGAGGCGGAGGCGCGCTCGCGCATGCCCACCAGGCCCAGCCCCGCCGGGTGCTGCAGGCGGACGCGGCCGGTGTTGGCGACCTCGAGCTCGATCGCGTCGTGGTCGTACCGCAGCCGCACGTCGGCGGTCGCGCCCGGTCCACCGTGGCGGCGGGCGTTCGTGAGGGATTCCTGCGCGATGCGGTAGAGGTTCACCTGCACGAACTCGGTCGGTTCGAACGGTTCCCCGACCACGGTGTACGTAGTGGGCAGCCCGTTGGCGTTGGCGTGCGCGATGAGCTCCGGCAGCGCGGACAGGTGCAGCGTCGAGGACCCTGGTGCGTCGGCATCCGGTGTGCGCAGAGTCTCCAGCAGGTGACGCATCTCGTCGAGGGCGTAGCGTGCGGATGCCTCCACTCCCGTCAGCGCGGCGCGCGCGGCATCCGGATTTCGCTCCAGCACCGTCCGTGCGGCGCCGGCCTGCACGCCCATCGCCGAGACGTGATGGGCCACGACGTCGTGGAGTTCGCGGGCGATGCGCACCCGGTCAAGTGCCACCGCCTGTGCGGTGGTGAGCTCGCGTTCCCGTTCGAGTTCGGCGGTGCGCTCCTCCAGCGCGGTGCGCGCGAGCGCCGCCGCGTAGGCGTGGTCGCCGAGATAGTAGGCGCCGCCGAAGTAGGCGATGTTGACCATGAACTGGATGACCATGAAGGCCGCGAACGGCGAGAACGCGCCGGCGCGGGACAGTCCCTCATCCGACGGGTCCACCGCTGCCTGGAAGGTGGTCACCAGCAGCCACACGAACATCGCGATGACCACGAGCACGCGGACGATCGTCGCGCGGCGGCGGTCGTCCAGCCAGGCGCCGACCGTGTACAGCGCGATGAACAGTGCCACCTGGCCGATGTACATGTCGGTGATGTGGAAGGTCACGCCGGCGAAGTAGGCGATGGCGACGATCACCAGCACGGTGGCGGGGTAGCGGCGGCGCAGCGCGAGCGGCACGGTCACGGCGGCGGCATACGCCAGCGCCCAGCCCAGTCCCGGGGTGTCCTCGCCGAAGTATCCGGCGATCTGGCCGAGCCACGAGCTCACCACGGCGGCGACGAACAGGCCGCCGCTGAGCCAGAGGTCGGTGCGCTGGTCGCCGGGCGTCGGCGGGCGGCGGCGCGGCGCGGTGAAGGGGAGCGGGATCGTGCTCATCACTCCAACGTAGGGGGGAGCGTCGACGGTGGCATCCCCCGCGAGACGGAGTGCGTCGCGGGACCCCTTGCCCGCGTACTTGTTTTTTGCAAGCATGAGCCATCCGCCCGAGGCGGCGGCATTGCAAAGGAGCACGTCGTGACCGAGATCTTCGTCAATCTGCCCACTGCAGACCTGCAGCGCAGCACTGCGTTCTACACCGCCCTGGGCGCCACGGTGAATCCGCTGTTCTCCGATGAGAACGCGGCGTGCATCGTCTGGGCAGACAACGTCTACTTCATGATGCTCACCCGCGAGTACTTCGCGACGTTCACCGAGAAGCAGGTGGCAGACCCCGCCACCACCGCCCAGGTGCTGGTGGCCCTCACGCGGCCCTCGCGGGAGGACGTCGACGCCACCCTGGCGGTCGGGATCGCCAACGGGGGAGTGGAGCCGGCGGCTCCGAAGGACCTGGGCTTCATGTACACCCGCGACCTGGAGGACCCCGACGGCAACGTGCTGGAGTTCTTCTACATGGACCCGGCGGCTGTGCAGTCGGGCCCGGCGGCGTACGCCGAGCAGAGCCAGGCGTAGGTGGCGGCGCGCAGTTACGGCCAATACTGCGGTCTCACCACCGCCGTCGAGCTGATCGGGGAGCGGTGGGCGCTGCTGATCATCCGGGACCTGCTGGTGGGCCCGCGTCGGTACACCGATCTCAAACAGGGGCTGCCGCGGATCCCGACCAACATCCTCTCCACCCGTCTGAAGGAACTGCAGGATGCCGGCGTGATCCGCCGCGTGCCGCTGGCCCACCGCGGGCTGGTGTACGAGGTGACCGCGTACGGCCGCGAACTCGAGCCCATCGTGCTCGCGCTCGGGCGGTGGGGATTCCGGGCGATGGGCGAGCCCGCCGACGGCGACGTCGTCACGGCGGATTCGTTCACGATCGCACTGCGGTCGGCGTTCGTGGCGGATGCCGCAGCGGCGCTGCCACCGACGACGTACGACGTGCATCTGGGGGAGGTGGGGGTGCGCGCCGGAGTGTCCGCGGAGGGCCTGCGGGTCGCGCCACTCGCGGCGGGGGGACGGGCCCCCGCGGGGGAGGCCGATGTCGTGCTGTCCGCGGGGTTCGGCATCCGCCGGCTGATCTCCGGTGAGCTCGGGCCGCAGCAGGCGCAGGATGCCGGCGTCGTCGAGGTGCGCCGCGGCGACCCGGCGCTGCTGGAGCGGTTCGCCGCGACATTCTCGATACCGCCAGGATCGATGCCGCGCAGCGGCGTTGAGGCGGGCGCGGATCAAGGTTGAGCAGCCGCCGACGGCATGAGCGGGCGCAGGTTCGCCGAGATCCCGAAGTACGTCGCGTCCCGCGGCAGGCCGACTCTGGACTGGCAGGGCGCGACGCAGTTGGGTGCGGATGCCGCGGCGGAGGTCGCCGCGCTGCGCGAGAAGCATGAGGATGTCCACGTCATCGGCAGCCTCGACTTCGTGCAGACGCTGCTGGCGGGCCGAGGCATACGACGAGCTCGTGCTGTGGGTCTACCCGATCGTGCTCGGCGTGGGCAAGCGCGTGTTCGCCAACGGCAGGCCGCCCGCCCGGTTGCGGCTGGTGGCACCGCCCGTGGTGGGCGGCACCGGCCCTGCTGCTGCGGTACGCGCCGGACGGGGTGCCCGTCACCGGCGTCGCGATGGGGTGAGGCAGGGTCGGGGGTTCTTCGGGCTTCTTCGGGTCGGTCAGCCGAAGATCATCGGGCGGTCGTCATCGTCCTCGGGGGAGGTGACGTCGAGGTCGACCACCACCGGGACGTGGTCGCTGGGGATGTCGCCCTTGCGCTCGTCACGGTGGATGGCAGCGCCGGTGACGCGATCGGCGAACGCGTGCGAGCCGAGGATGAAGTCGATGCGCATGCCCTGGTTGCGGGGGAAGCGCAGCTGCTTGTAGTCCCAGTAGGTGAACCCGGTGGGGACGAGTGGGCGGACGACATCGATCATGCCGGCCTCCTCGATCGCGCGGAACGCCTCGCGCTCGGCCGGTGAGACGTGCGTCGAGACGCCCTCCACGACGGCGGGGTCGCCGTTGTCGGCATCCGTCGGGGCGATGTTGAAGTCGCCGACGAAGGTCAGCGCAAGATCCGGGTTGGTCGTCAGCGAGTCGCGGGCGTGCTGGGCGAGGGCGCCGAGCCAGTCGAGCTTGTAGAGGTAGTGCGGGTCGTCGAGGGAGCGGCCGTTGGGGACGTAGAGGCTCCACACCCGCACGCCGCCGATCGTCGCGCCGATGGCGCGCGCCTCGAGCGGGGCGTCGGGTCCCTCGTGGCCCTTGGCGAAGCCGGGCATGCCGGGGAAGGACGTCTCGACGTCTTCGATCGGCTCGCGGCTGGCGATGGCGACGCCGTTCCACTGGTTGAGGCCGTGGGCGACGACGTGATAGCCGGCATCCTCGAAGGCCTCATAGGGGAATTGCTCCGGCTTGCACTTGATCTCCTGCATCGCCAGCACGTCGATGCCCTCGCGCACGGCGAAGTCGACGGTGCGCACGACGCGCGCGCGGATGGAGTTCACGTTCCAGGTGGCAAGCCGCATGACACCAGCCTACGGTCGACCCCCGACGTGCCCGCCCCGTGCTGCCGAGTGAGTATTCGCGCTGCCGAGTGAGTATTCGTGCTGCCGAGTGAGTATTCGCCGTGGCATTCTGGGGAGATGCGCATCGCCGTCACTGGATCCTCTGGAAAGCTCGGCCGCACCGTCGTCCGCGTCCTGCGGGATGCCGGCCACACCGTCATCGGTCTCGACGTCGTCGGGACGCGGGGTCCTGGATTCGTGCAGGTCGACCTCACCGACTTCGGCCAGGTGATCGACGCGATCGCCGGCGTGAACGATCAGCACGACGGGATCGATGCGCTGGTGCACCTCGCGGCCATTCCGGCCCCCGGCATCCGCAGCGATGTCGCCACGTTCCACAACAACATGGCCGCCACGTTCAACGTGTTCTGGGCAGCCGTGCGACTCGGTGTCGAGCGCATCGTCTACGCCTCCAGTGAGACCGTGCAGGGGCTGCCGTTCGATGTGCCGCCGCCGTACATCCCCGTCGACGAGGGCTATCCGGCGCGTCCGGAGTCGGTCTACTCGCTCGTGAAGCACCTGGAAGAGCAGATGGCGATAGAGCTGGTGCGCTGGCATCCGTCGCTGTCGATCACCGCGTTGCGCTTTTCCAACGTGATGGATCCGGAGGATTACGCGGCGTTCCCTGATTTCGACGCGGATGCCACCCGGCGCAAGTGGAACCTGTGGTCCTATATCGACGCGCGGGATGGAGCGCAGGCGATCCTGCGCGCACTCGAGGTCGCACCGGCCGGCTTCGACCACTTCCTCATCGCGGCGGCCGACACCGTCATGTCGCGCCCGGCGGCCGAGCTGGTGGCGGAAGTATTCCCGGGCGTGCCCGTGCGCGGCGAGCTGGCCCCGCACGCGACCCTGTTCTCGATCGACAAGGCCCGCCGGTTGCTCGGCTTCGAGCCGCAGCACTCCTGGCGCGACGGGTCGTAACGGGCGCGAGTACTCGCTCGACGCGCCGAATACTCGCTCGACGCGACGAATACTCACTCGCGAGCCCGAATACTCACTCGGCAACGCGAATACTCACTCGACGCGACGAATACTCACTCGGCAGCAAGCCGGCGGCTACAGGGAACGGAGGATGTCCTCGACCCGCTCCTTCGCGTCGCCGAACAGCATCTGCGTGTTGTCGCGATAGAACAGCGGGTTCTGCACCCCGGCATAGCCGGCGGCCATCGACCGCTTGAACACCACGACGTTCTCCGCCTCCCACACCCGCAGCACCGGCATCCCCGCGATCGGCGACGTCGGATCCTCCGCGGCGGCGGGATTGACGGTGTCGTTCGCGCCGATCACCAGCACCACCGACGTCGCCGCGAAGTCGTCGTTCACCTCGTCCATCTCCAGCACGATGTCGTACGGCACCTTCGCCTCGGCCAGCAGCACGTTCATGTGCCCCGGCAGACGCCCGGCAACGGGATGGATGCCGAACCGCACGTCCACCCCCCGCTCCCGCAGCCGGTGGGCGAGCTCGGCCACCGGATACTGGGCCTGCGCGACGGCCATGCCGTACCCGGGCGTGATCACCACCGACGACGCGTCACGCAGCAGGTCCGCAACCGTCTCGGCATCCACCTCGCGATGCTCGCCGTGGTCCAGGTCGCCAGCCGTCGGCGCCGCGATCCCGAAGCCGCCGGCGATCACCGACAGGAACGACCGGTTCATCGCCTTGCACATGATGAACGACAGGTACGCACCCGACGACCCCACCAGCGCACCGGTGACGATCAGCAGGTCGTTGTTCAGCAGGAAACCTGCCGCCGCCGCCGCCCAGCCGGAGTAGCTGTTGAGCATCGAGACGACCACGGGCATGTCGCCGCCGCCGATGGATGCCACCAGGTGCCATCCCAGCGCCAGGGCCAGCACCGTGACCGCCACGAGCAGCCAGATCGACGGCGTGATGACGTACCAGACGGTCAGCGCCAGGAAGGCGACGAGCGCCCCCACGTTGAGGATGTTCTTCCCCGGCAGCATCAGCGGCTTGGACGACATGCGCGCCGACAGCTTCAGGTACGCCACGATCGATCCGGTGAACGTCACGCCACCGATGAAGACGCCGATGAACACCTCGGCGTGGTGGATGTCGCTCAGCGCCCCCGACAGCCCGGGGTCGTGCAGGGCGCCGTTCCAGCCCACGAGCACGGCGGCCAGACCCACGAACGAGTGCAGCAGCGCGATGAGCTCGGGCATCCCGGTCATCTCCACCGCCCGTGCCCGCCACAGTCCCACCGCCGCGCCGAGGAGCACCGCGATGCCCAGCAGCACCAGCCCGAAGGTGGCCTGCGGGTCGCCCCACGCGTTCTGCACCGACACCCATGCGGTCGCGCCGAGCGCGATGGTCATGCCGGCGATGCCGTAGCCGACACCGGCGCGCGCGCTTTCGTGGCTGCTGAGCCCGCGCAGGCTCAGCACGAACAGCAGCGCCGCGACGATGTAGGCGGCGGTGGCCACGGAGGCGGCGGTCATCGGTCACCCTTCGAGAACATGGCGAGCATGCGCCGCGTGACGGCGAACCCGCCGAAGATGTTGATGGATGCCAGCAGCACCGCGATCGCGGCGAGGATCTGCACCGGCGGGTCGGGGATCGTCACCTGCAGCATGGCGCCGACGACGATGATCCCCGAGATCGCGTTGGTGACGCTCATCAGCGGGGTGTGCAGAGCGTGGTGCACCTTGCCGATCACGTAGAAACCGACGATCACCGACAGCACCAGCACGGTGAGGTGCTGCGGCAGCGGGGCCGGGGCGACCGCCGACACCGCGAACAGTGCGGCGATTCCCAGCGCGATCAGGCCGGTGCGGCCGGCGGGCGACAGCGTGCGCTTCGGCTCGACCGGGGCGGACGCGGCGGAAGGGGTGGATGCCGCGACCGGCGCCGCGGACACCTGCACCGGCGGTGGTGGCCACGTCGACCGGCCGCCCTGGACCACCGTGATGGAACGCTGCACGATGTCGTCGAAGTCGATGATGAGCCGGCCGTCCTTGCCGGGGGTGAGCAGCTTCACCAGGTTCACCAGGTTCGTGCCGTACAGCTGGGATGCCTGCGCCGGCAGGCGCGACGCGAGGTCGGAGTAGCCCAGGATGGTCACGCCGTTGTCGGTGACGACGCGCTGCCCGTCGATCGAACCCTCGACGTTGCCGCCGTGGGCGGCGGCCATGTCGACGATGACGCTGCCCGGCTTCATGCTCGCGACGTCAGCCGCAGTGAGCAGTCGTGGTGCGGGGCGCCCGGGGATCAGGGCGGTCGTGATGACGACGTCGACCTCGCGGGCCTGCGCCGAGTACAGCGCGGCGGCGGCGCGGTCATACGCCTCGCTCGTGGCCTTCGCGTAGCCGTCGCTGGATTCCATGACCTCGTCGACGACCACCGGCAGGTACTCGCCGCCGATGGAGCGCACCTGGTCGGCGACCTCGGGGCGTGGGTCGGTGGCTCGGACGATCGCGCCGAGCGAGGATGCCGCGCCGATGGCGGCGAGCCCGGCGACGCCGGCCCCCGCGACCAGCACGGTGGCGGGTGGGACCTTGCCCGCGGCGGTCACCTGGCCGGTGAAGAACCGGCCGAACTCGTGCGCGGCCTCGATGACGGCGCGGTAGCCGGAGATGTTGGCCATCGAGCTGAGCACATCCATCGACTGGGCACGCGAGATGCGCGGCACGGCGTCGAGGGCGAGCGCGGTGATGCCGCGTGTCTGCAGCGATTCCCGTACGTCGGGCCGCAGCGCCGGCGACAGCAGCGCGATGATCGTCGCCCCGTCTGCCAGCAGCGCGATCTCGTCGGGCGTCGGCGGGTTCACCTTCAGCACGACGTCGGCGGCCCACGCTTCGGCCCGCGTGACGGTGCGCGCACCGGCGTCGCGATACGCGGCATCCGGATACGACGACGCCGCGCCGGCGCCGGCCTCCACGATCAGCTCGTAGCCGAGCGCGATCAGCTTCGCGATGGTGGCGGGCGTGGCAGCGACGCGGGTTTCCCCCGCACGCTCCGCAACGATCCCCATGGTCGTCATGCGGACTCCTGTGCTCGTGGCGGACGACGTGCGTTCGGGCGCACCGCCGAGTTCGTACTGTCGATCTTGACTATAGGGCGCGGTGGTCGCGGCCCCTCCGAGGGCGTGGCGTGAGAAAGATCCGCCGTTCTTGCCGCCCCGGCAGGGCCACGCGGCATCCGTAGACTCGGGTCATGACCGTCGCCTCCACGCCCGCTCTCGAAGCCGACCGCCAGCACCTCATCGCGCTGATCAGGGACGAGGCGGTGTTCCACGGCGACTTCACTCTGTCCAGCGGCGCCAAGGCGACCTACTACGTCGACATGCGCAAGCTCACGCTCGACCACCGCGCCGCGCCCGCGATCGGGCGCATCATGCTGGATCTCGTGCGCAACGTCGACGGTGTCGTCGCCGTCGGCGGCCTCACTCTCGGTGCCGACCCGATCGCCAACGCGATCATGCACGAGTCGGTGCACGCCGGCACGCCGCTGGATGCGTTCGTCGTGCGCAAGGAGCCGAAGGACCACGGCCGCGGCCGGCAGGTCGAGGGCGCCGACGTCGTCGGCAAGCGGGTCGTCGTGGTGGAGGACACCTCCACCACCGGGCAGTCCGCGCTCAAGGCCGTCGAAGCGCTGCGCCGCGAAGGCGCCGAGCCCGTTGCCGTCGCCGTGATCGTCGACCGCAAGACCGGGGCTCAGGACGCCGTGGAGGCCGCTGGCCTGCAGTGGCTCGCCGCGATCGACCTCGACGACCTGGGTCTGCAGCCGCAGTAGCGGCCGCGCTCGCCCGGGCTACGCCTGGAAGATCGGGAGCTGCGACGCGAGCGCCAGCACCAGGCCCAGCAGGGTCAGCACGAGCACCGCCCTGCGGTTGGTGGTCGCCCCTGACTCGGATGCCTGTCGCGACGTCCGCACGAACAGGACCAGTGCCACCAGCAGGACCGCGAGCCCCGACACTCCCAGCAGGATCGCCATGTCAGTGGTCCTGGCCGCGCCCGCGGATGTACTGCACCACCACGATCACCAGCGTCGTCGCCGTCATCAGCGCCACCGACACCAGCAGCAGGGTCTGTTCGAATTCGTTCACGGGCGTTTTCCTTCCACGGCATCCGCGACCAGTTTCGCGATGCGTGCCGACTTGGTCTCCGGCCGCTTGGCCATCGCGATCTGGGTGAGGCCCATCTTGCGGGCCGAGCGGGGGAATGCGTCCCAGTTCGCCCGCGCCGCCGGCACGGCGTCCAGTGCCGCCGTCAGCTCGGCCGGCTCGATGCCGGCCTCGGGGCCGTCCAGCAGCTCCCAGGCGCCGGATGCCTTCGCGGCCTCGATCGCGCGCCTGCCTGCGTCGGTCATCTCGCCGGATGCCTCCAGCTCGATCACCCGCGCCTTGTTGGTCGCCGCCCAGCCGCTGCCCGGCCGGCGGGGCGCATACCACTGGCCGAGCATCTCGGCGTCGTACGGACGCACCGTGCCGTCCACCCAGCCGAAGCACAGCGCCTGGCGCACCGCGGCGTCGTAGCCGACCAGTTCCGCGGCCACTCCGGCGCGCGGGCGCAGCAGCCACACGCCGGTCGAGGTGGCATGGTGCTCCTCGAGCCAGGCGCGCCAGGCCGCGGCATCCGTCGCCCGCAGCGCCTCCGCCTCGTCCAGCACGCCCATCACAGCACCTCGGGCAGCTCGGTCTCGGCAGGCTCGGGGTTCAGCAGATCGGCGACGGAATTGAGGATCTCGTCGGGGCGGAACGGGTAGCGCTCGATCTCGGTGCGGTCGCTGATGCCGGTGAGGACCAGCACCGAGTGCAGGCCCGCCTCGATCGCGGCGACGACGTCGGTGTCCATGCGGTCGCCGATCATGCCGGTTTCCTCGGAGTGCGCGCCGATGCGGTTCAGGGCCGAGCGGAACATCATCGGGTTGGGCTTGCCGACGACGTACGGCTCCTTACCGGTGGCCTTGGTGATCAGTGCCGCGAACGCACCTGTCGCCGGCACGACGCCGTAGGGGGTGGGACCGGTGGCATCGGGGTTGGTGACGATGAACCGCGCCCCGTTGTTGATGAAGCGGATGGCCTTCGTGATCGCCTCGAACGAGTACTGCCGCGTCTCGCCGACCACGACGTAGTCCGGCTGCGTCTCGGTAATGATGTAGCCGGCCTCGTGCAGTGCGGTCGTCAGCCCCGCTTCGCCGATGACGTACGCGGTGCCGCCGGGCAGCTGCGAGCGCAGGAACTCCGCCGTCGCCAGCGCCGAGGTCCAGATGCGGTCCTCCGGCACGTCCAGCCCCGACGCGCGCAGCCGGGCGCTCAGGTCGCGGGGCGTGAAGATCGGATTGTTCGTCAGCACGAGGAACGGCGTGCCGCTGTCGCGCCACTGCGCGAGCAGTTCGGCCGCGCCCGGGACCGGGCGGTTCTCGTGGACGAGCACGCCGTCCATATCGGTCAGCCAGCATTCGATGTCGGCGCGGGTCCGCATGTGGCCAGCCTATCGGCGCCGCGTGCCCCTAATGTCGGAGGGGTGGCGAGACGCGGAGACGACTGGGACCCTGAGTGCCTACCCGACCTCGGCGGACGTCGCTACCTGATCACCGGCTCCAACAAGGGCCTGGGGTTCTTCTCCGCACTGCAGCTGACCCTCGCCGGCGCGCACGTGGTGATGACCGGCCGCAACCCCAACCGACTCGCCGCCGCGCGCGCCGCGCTGACGCGACAGCTGCCGGATGCCGCGCCCGGCACCGTGGAGACGCTGCTGCTGGACACCAGCAACCTCGGCTCGGTGCGCGCCGCCGCGGCCACCGCCCGCGGCCGCCGGGGCCTGGACGGCCTGCTGCTGAACGCGGGCATCGTGCACCCGCCCAAGGCACGCGAGCTCACCGCCGACCGGCACGAGATGGTGCTGGCCAGCAACGTGCTCGGGCACTTCGTCCTCGCCGGCGAGCTGCTGCCCTCGCTCGCCGCCGCCGGCGGACGCATGGTGTGGGTGGGGAGCATGGCCACCTCGATGTGGCAGTACGACCCGGAGGACCCGGAGCTGAAGACCGGCTACTCGGCGTGGCGCGCCTACGTGCAGTCGAAGGTCATGACCGCGGCGATCGGCTACGAAGCCGACCGGCGGCTGCGGGAGGCGGGCGTGCCGGTGGGGAGCCTCGTCGCCCACCCCGGTTACTCCACCAGTGGTCGTACCCGCGGCATCCTGGGGGTCAATGAACCCAGCCGCGGCACCCGCTTCGCCGACAACCTGCAGGCCGCGTTCGCGCAGTCCAAGGAGCACGGCGCCTGGCCGCTGGTGCGCGCGATGGTGGATCCGGATGCCGAGAGCGGCTCGTTCTGGGGCCCGGGTCAGCTCTCCCGCGGCGTCCCGCGTCAGGCGACGCCGTCGAAGATCACGACGGACTCCGACCGCGCGGCGCGCCTGTGGGAGTTCTGCGAGACGGCGACGCGCGTGTCGTGGCCGTTCGAGACGGCGGCGCGCACCCGCCGCCGCATCCGCGGCTGACCCGACCGCGCACCCGAGCGGCACCCGTCAGGCGGTGATCCAGATCGCCTCGGCGGCGCCGTCGGGCAGCGCCACGGCCGGTGCGCCGTCGATGGAGACGAGGCCCCCGCCGGTGACGGTGAGGGTGTGTCCCACGTCGATCCCGGCATCCTCACACGCCCGCAGCAGTGCGGCTTCGCGGTCGCTCACCCGCAGCACCCGCCCGCTGTGGCCGGCCGCCGCACGCGCCAGCAGCACGAAGGGTTCCCGGTGCACGATGCCGTCGGCATCCGGGATCGCGTCGCCGTGCGGGTCGAAACGCGGGTGTCCCAGCCGGGCGTCGATGCCGGCCAGCAGCCGGTCGCTGATGGTGTGCTCGAGCACCTCGGCCTCGTCGTGCACCTCGTCCCATGCGTAGCCGAACTCGCGCACGAGCCACGTCTCCACCAGCCGGTGCCGCCGGATCACCTCCGCCGCGCGGCGCTCGCCGGCTGCGGTGAGCGTGATCGGCCCATACGGCCGGTGTGCCACCAGGCCCTGCGCCGCGAGCTTCTGCACCATCTCGGTGACGCTCGACGGCGCCAGTCGCAGTTCCGCCGCCAGGCGCGACGGGCTCATCGGATCGGTCTGCCACTCGGTGTGGTGGTAGATCGTCTTCAGATAGTCGTCGACGGCGGTGGGCGAAGCGGGCACCGATCCAGGCTACTCGCGGGTGGTCACGCGCCGGTGAGTACCAGCCACAGCAGCAGCGCGTTGAGGGCGATCAGGAATACGGATGCCGCGACTCCCGCGATCGTCGTCCACACCCGGTTGCGGTGATCGCCCAGCACATCGTGCCGGGCGGTGAGAGCGACCAGTGGCACGAGGGCGAAGGGGATGCCGAACGACAGCACGACCTGGCTGAGGATCAGCGCGACGGTGGGGTCGAACCCGATCGCCAGGATCACCAGCGCCGGGATCAGCGTCACCAGGCGGCGCAGGATCAGCGGCACGCGCACGCGCAGCAGCCCGTGCATGATCTCCGCGCCGGCATACGCGCCGACGGCGGTGCTGGCCAGGCCACTGGCGAGCAGGCCGACGGCGAACAGCGTCGCCACGACCGGGCCGATGCCGTCGTGCAGCGCCGCATGGGCGCCCTCGAGGCTGTCGGTGCCGGGCACCCCGGACAGCGCCGCGGCGGCCAGCAGCAGGATGCACAGGTTCACCGTGCCGGCGACGGCCATCGCGATCGTGACGTCCCACTTTGTGGCCCGCAGCAGTCGGGCGGAGGTGATGCCGCGGCGCACATCGAGGGTGCCGGCATCCATCCCGATGGCCGGCGCGAACCGGTCGCGGGTCAGCGCGGAGTGAGCGTAGATCGCGTGGGGCATGATCGTCGCGCCGAGGATGGAGGCGGCCAGCAGCACCGAGTCGGCACCTTCGAAGCGGGGGACCAGGCCGCCGGCGATCCCGGCGGGGTCGGGAGGTGCGACGAAAACGCCGAAGACGAACCCGATCGCGATGATGAGGACGAGCCCCGCGATGACGAACTCGAACGCGCGCGGACCGCGCCGTGACTGCAGCAGCAGCAGCCCGATCGACACGACGCCGGTGATGACGCCGCCCCACAGCAGCGGGACGCCGAACAGCAGGTTGAGCGCGACCGCGCCGCCGATGACCTCGGCGATGTCGGTGGCCATGGCGACCAGCTCCGCCTGCAGCCAGTAGGCGCGGCGCCCCCACGGGTTGCGGAGCCGGTCGCCGAGAACTTCGGGCAGGCTCTGCCCGGTGACGATGCCGAGCTTGGCGGAGAGGTACTGGATGAGCCACGCCATGACGTTGCCGATCACGACGACCCACACCAGCAGGTAGCCGTAGCGGGCGCCGGCGGTCATGTTGCTGGCGACGTTGCCCGGGTCCAGGTACGCCACCCCGGCCACGATCGCCGGTCCCAGCAGCCACGCGAGCTTTGAGGAACCCAGCGCACGCCGCGTCGGAGGGTCGGGGCGCTCCAGCGACGCAGCTTTCGGCATGCCGAAAAGTTAGCAGATACTTCGGCCAGCCGAAATGCGGGGTGGGGCGTCGGAATTCAGGCTGTGGGGCCGCGAGGGGCCGATATCCAGGGTGCCACAGCTCCACAGACTGAATTCCGACGCGGTTTCGCTCGTTAGCCTGGTTCGGTGACCGACTCCGCCGCACCCGCCCCCGAGGCCGACGCGGCCGATTCCGCCGAGCCGACCCTGCCGCACGGCGTCGGGCCGTGGCCGGGTGGCCCGGATGCCTGGCCCGACGATCCCCGTTACGACCCGGAGCTGCTCGCGCACGGCGACCGCCGCAACGTGATCGACGCCTACCGCTACTGGACGATGGCGGCGATCGTGGCCGATCTCGACGCCAAGCGGCATCCGTTCCACGTCGCGATCGAGAACTGGCAGCACGACATGAACATCGGCTCGATCGTGCGCAGCGCCAACGCGTTCGGTGCCGCCGAAGTGCACATCATCGGCAAGCGCCGCTGGAACCGTCGCGGCGCGATGGTCACCGACCGCTACCAGCACGTGCGCCACCACGAGGATGTGGCCGCCTTCGCGGCGTGGGCCGCCGAGGCGGGCCTGCCGATCGTCGCGGTCGACAACGTCCCGGGTTCGATCCCGGTGGACCGGGCCGAGCTCCCCGAACGCTGCGTCCTGCTGTTCGGCCAGGAGGGCCCCGGCCTGTCGCCCGAGGCGCTGGCCGCAGCCGACAGCGCGGTGGAGATCGCCCAGTACGGCTCGACCCGCTCGATCAACGCCAGCGCCGCGGCCGCCGTCGTGATGTACGAGTGGTGCCGCCGCTGGGCGTGATCAGCCGCCTGCGGTGATCCACTCCGGCCGCCGCACCCGCCAGCCGAGGGTCGCCAGCCGCGCCAGCATGTAGACGCCGAAGAACGTCGCCGCCAGCCACGCCAGCCCGGCCGCACCCGGCGGTTGCAGCGCCGCCACGATGAGCAGCGCCGGCACGAAGGGCACCAGGTTGAGTCCGCCGGCGATCGCGAGATAGCGCGCGTCGCCCGCTCCCATCAGCACCCCATCGAGCACGAAGACCACCCCGCAGATCGGCTGCGCCACGGCGAGCACGAGCAGCGCGGGCTGGACGAGGGCGGCCACCGCGGGGTCGCCGGTGAAGACCAGACCCAAGACCGGGGATGCCGCGGCGACCACCGCGCCCACGATCACACCGAACCAGACGCCCCACGCGACGGTGCGCCCCAGCACTCGCCGCACGCCCCGCTCGTCCCCGGCGCCCAGTCCCTTGCCGATCAGCGCCTGCGCGGCGATCGCGAGGGCGTCCAGCGCGAACGCGGCGGTGGAGAAGATCGTGAACGCGATCTGCCAGCCGGCCAGTTCGTCGGTGCCGAGCCCCGTCGCCACCGCGACGGTGGCCAGCAGTGCCGCCCGCAGCGACACCGTACGAAGGAACAGCCACCCGCCGGAGCGGGCCGAGCCGCGCATCCCGTCGCGCTGGGGGAGGACGGATGCCGCGTGGCGCCGGGCCAGGCGCCTGACCACCACGGCGTACGCCGCGACCATCCCCCACTGCGCCATCACGGTGCCGAAGGCGGAGCCGGCGATGCCCCAGCCGAACCCGTAGATGAACAGCCAGTTCAGCAGGGCGTTTGCACCGAAGCCGAGACCGGCGATCCACAGCGGCGTGACGGTGTCCTGCATGCCGCGCAGCAGCCCGGTCGCGGCGAAGACGATGAGCATCGCAGGCAGGCCCCACATCGAGATGCCGAGGTAGATCTGCGCCTGCTCGGCCACCTCCGCCGATGCGCCGAACAGGGCGACGATGCCCGGTGTCGCCAGCGATCCGGCCACCGCCAGTGCCGCGCCCAGCCCCAGAGCCAGCCACAGGCCATCGACGCCGGCCCGCACCGCCGAGGCGAACTGCCCTGCGCCGAACCGGCGGGCCACGGCCGGGGTGGTGGCATACGCGAGGAACACCATGAGCCCGACGATCGTCTGCAGCACCGCACTGGCGATGCCCAGGCCCGCCAGTGGCACGATCCCGAGATGCCCGACGAGGGCGGCATCCACGATGAGGAACATCGGCTCGGCCACCAGCGCGCCCAGCGCAGGCACCGCCAGCCGCAGGATGTCGCGGTTGAGAGTGTCTCGCGTGGTCACCCGTCGAGCCTATTGGCGTTAATTCCGTGTTACAGATCGCGCCGGTGGCTGATGCACCCGAACCGCCACCCCTATAGTCGGAGAGGTTAGAGGTCCTACCACTGGAGTGACATGCAAGAGCCCAGCCCGCGCTACACCGGCTACACGTCGTTCGACTACCTGGAGCCGCACGCCGACTACCGCGTCTTCGCACTGGCGACCGAGTTCGACCGGGTGCCCTCGTACGACCTCGGTCTCGACGAAGAGCAGACCGCGCGCGTGACCCGGATCCTCCACGACGAGCACGCGATCTCGCTGCACGAGCACCCGAAGATCCTGACGGCCGATCCGTACGAGTTGCGCGAGTACAACCACACCGGTCGCAACGCCATGGGGTTCGCCGGGCTCGCACGGTCGGGGATGTCGGCATACTTCGACAACTTCATGAACGGCACCAACTGCGTCACCAGCGAGAGCGGCTGGAAGTGGAACGACGTCATCTTCGACATCGGACTGCGCTTCGCCGACGTCGCCCAGCAGGACCACGTCGTGCTGGCCCGCACGGTCGCCGACCTCGAGAAGGCCAAGGCCACCGGCCGCATCGCCCTCGTGGCCGGACTCGAGGCGGCGACGGCCATCGAGAACGAACTCGACCGCCTCGACATCCTCTACGGTCTCGGGATCCGCCAGATCGGCATCGCGTACTCCATGGCGAACCAGCTGGGGTCGGGTCTTGCCGAGCCCACCGACGGCGGGCTGACCAACTTCGGTCGCCGCGCGGTCGAGCGCATGAACAAGCTGGGCCTGGCCATCGACATCTCGCACTCCTCGGACCGCACCAGCCGGGAAGTCGTCGAAGCATCGTCGGTGCCGATCTTCATCACCCACGCCGGAGCCCGCGCCGTGTGGCCCACCAACCGCATGAAGCCCGACGACGTCATCGTCGCCTGCGCCGAACGCGGCGGCGTGATCGGCATCGAAGCCGCTCCCCACACCACACTGTCGGCGGAACACCCCGAGCACTCGCTCGAATCCGTCATGGACCACTTCCGGTACTGCGTCGACCTGGTCGGCATCGACCACGTCGCATTCGGGCCTGACACCAACTTCGGAGACCACGTCGGTCTCCACGATTCCTTCTCCGGCCATCTGACGATCCAGCAGGCGCACGGGCACGTCGAGCACCCCCGGGTGCCCTACGTGGCCGGCATGGAGAACCCCGCGGAGAACTTCACCAACATCGTCGGCTGGCTCGTCAAGAACGGGTACAGCGACGAGGACATCCGCAAAGTCATCGGAACCAACGTTCTTCGTGTGTTGAGAGAGGTCTGGTAACAAATGAAGACAAGAAGAGGATTCGCCGCGGTCGCGGCGATCGCCGCAGCCGCCCTGATATTCAGCGGCTGCGCCCTGAACGCCGACGAGCCGGAACCGGCCGGAGCCGAAGGCGGAGCGACGCTGCGCATCGGCACCACCACCGACGTCGCCAACTTCAACCCGCTGGGGTCGCTGTCCAAGACCGACAGCTGGATCCTCAACGCGATGTACCCGCAGCTGATGCGCATCGACTCGAGCGGCCAGAAGGTTCCCGAACTCGCCGAGGGCTACGAGCTCGAGGATGACGGCGCCACGGTGATCTTCACGCTGCGCGACGACTACGAGTGGACCGACGGCGAGCCGGTCACCTCCGAGGACGTGCGCTTCACCGCGCAGGCGATCATCGACAACCAGCTCGGAAACGTCGCAGCCAAGCTCACCTGGGTGCAGTCCATCGAGACGCCCGACGACCACACCGTGATCTTCCGGCTCACCGAGCCCTACGCGCCGTTCGCGGAAGGCGTGGGCTTTTGGATGCGGGTCGTCCCGGCGCACCTGTTCGGTGAGGTCGACGACCTCGCCGGCTTCGCGAACGACTCCAACTGGGTCGGTGCCGGCGCGTACGTGCTGGACTCCATGACGCGCGGCCAGCGGTACACGATGAAGGCCAATGAGAACTACCCCTACGCCCCCGAGGGCGGCGCGCAGGTGGAGACCGTCGAATACGTCGTGTACCCCGACGTCAACACGATGCTCCTCGCGCTGCGCAACGGTGACATCGACCTGATGGGCAACTCCGTCCCCGCCTCGGCGGTGGCCTCGCTGGAGTCCGACCCCAACATCGAGATGGCCGAGGTCGGCGCGCTCGGCTTCGCGCACCTGACCTACAACATGCAGCACCCGGTGCTCGCGGAGCAGCCGGTGCGGCAGGCGCTGTCGATGGTGGTCGACACCGAATCGATCATCGCCACGATCCTGCAGGGCGACGGCGAGCAGATGGCCGGCCCCATCGGCCCGATCTTCCCCGGCTTCGACAACCCCGACGTGGAGCCGTACGCGTTCGACCCGGATGCCGCGCGCGAACTGCTCGAGGAGGCCGGCTACGCCGACGCCGACGGTGACGGCATGTTCGACGAGCTGTCGTTCGAGATCCTCTGCGACCAGTCCAACGCCAACCTCTCCCGGGTGGCGGAGGTCGTGCGGGAGGATGCCGCTGCGGCAGGCATCAACCTGTCGCTCGCGTGCATCGAGCGCAACACGTTCCTCTCGCGCACCAAGAACGGCGAGTACGACATCGACCTGTCGCAGTGGGGCGTCTTCGACAACCCCATGGACCAGCTGCGCAGCACCTACCTGTCGTCCAACCCGGGCGGCATCAACTACAACCTGGTGCAGGATGCCGAGCTGGACGCGCTCATCAACGACGCGGCCGTGACGATCGACCAGGACGAGTTCGCGGAGAAGATCCAGGCGATCGACGAGTACGTCCACGACCAGGCGCTGCTGACGCCCCTGTACGTCGAGACGTTCCGCTTCGCCTACCGCGGCGACCGGTTCGAGGGCTTCGACCCCTCGCCCAGCGACCTGCTGGGCATGGTGACGGGCTACTCGCTCGCCCAGGTCCGCGCGCTGTAAAAGAACGACCACGACACGACGAGGAGGGAGGGCAAACCATGCTGCGCTACGCATCGAAGAAGTTCCTACGGGCGGTGCTGACGATCTGGATCGCCGTCACCATCACGTTCTTCCTGCTGCGGCTGCTGCCGGCAGACCCCACCCTCCTCGTCGTGGAGGGCGACATGACGCCCGAGATGCAGGCGGCGCTGCGCGAGCGGTACGGACTGGATGAGCCGCTGCTCGTGCAGTACGTCCTGTACCTCGGGCAGCTGCTCACCGGCAACCTCGGGGTGTCGTTCCGCCAGCTGACCCCGGTGCTGGACATCCTGCTGGAGCGGCTGCCGTGGACGCTGCTGCTGGCAGGCTCCGCGTTCGCGCTGACCATCCTCATCGGCATCCCGCTGGGCGTGTACGCGGCGGTGGGACGCGGCAAGCTCGTCGACAAGCTCGTGCAGTTCCTCGGCATCACCAGCAACGCCCTGTTCGTCCCGAGCGTCGCGATCCTGCTGCTGCTGGTGTTCGCCGCGAACCTGCAGTGGTTCCCGATCGGCGGCGCGATCGACCCGGATACCCGGGGGCTGGCGGCATACGGAAGTCTGCTGCAGCATCTCGCGCTGCCCCTGCTGTCCCTCGTCGTGGTGCAGGTGGGGCCTTATGCCCTGACCCTGCGCACCAACATGCTCGAGGTGCTCGGTGAGGACTACATCAAAAGCGCCAGGTCACGCGGGTTCAGCGAACGCCGCACGGTGTGGCACCACGGGCTGCGCAACGCCTTCATCCCGGCGCTGACCCTGATGGGTCTGCAGCTGGGCAGCCTCGTCGGCGGCGCGGTGCTGACCGAGACGATCTTCGCCTATCCGGGCATCGGCCGGCTCATCTACGAATCCGTCCAGCAGCTGGATTACCCGATGCTCCAGGGCGCGTTCGTGCTGCTGGCCGTCACGGTGGTCGTCGCCAACCTCATCACCGATCTCATCGCCATGTTCCTCAACCCCAGGATCCGCACATGAGCACAAGCGCACCTGCCCCGACCACGCTCGGCGCATTGACCACGCGGCGCCGACGGCGCGGCGGAGGGTTCTTCTCCGCCCCGTCGGGCTGGATCTCCATCGGCGTGCTGGTGGTGTTCGTGCTGACCGCCGTCTTCGGGCCGATGATCATCGAGCGTCCCGCGGGGCTGGGCACCGACATCCTCCAGCCGCCCTCGTTCTCGCACTGGTTCGGCACCGACGACCTCGGCCAGGACGTGTTCGCCCAGGTCGTGTGGGGCACGCGCGTGAGCCTGCTCGTCGGCGGCGCGGCATCCCTCATCGCCATCGTCATCGGCACCGGGCTGGGCCTGCTGGGCGCGTACGTCCGCCGGCTCGACCCGATCGTGACGACCCTGACCGACGTCATGCTGTCGCTGCCCATGCTGCCCCTGATGATCCTCGTCACCGCGCTGGCGGGGCCGAGCGTATTGACACTCACCGTCGTCATCGGGGTGCTGTCGTGGGCGGAGGTGGCGCGCCTCATCCGCTCGAACGCGCTCGTGGTGTCGTCCATGCCCTATATCGACGGCGCTCGCGTGCTCGGCGCCAAGCCGCTGCGGATCCTCGGCACCGAACTGCTGCCGGCGGTCATGCCGCTGGTGATCGTGAGCGTGCTGCTGCAGGCGGCGCGCGCGGTGATCTCCGAGGCCGGCCTCAGCTTCCTGGGGATGGGGGATCCCAACACCTGGTCGTGGGGTCGCATCCTGCTCAACGCGCAGCGCTCCGGCGTCATCGCGACCGCCTGGTGGCAGACGCTTTTCCCGTCGCTGGCGATCCTCGTGCTCGTGCTGGCAGCCACCGTCGCCGGCATCCGCTACAACGACTCGCGCGACCCGCGACTGCGGGAGGCATGAGATGAGACTTCCCGATGAGTTCTACGAGCGTGTGCAGAACCGCGTGCGGCGGCGGCTGGCCGAACGGGGCCTCGACGGCATCATCGTCACCGCGCCGGCGGACGTGGCCTACCTGATCGGCTTCTTCTACGCCGTGACCGAGCGGCCCGTGTACCTGTGGTTCGGCGCCGACGGGTCGCGCTTCGTGCTCATGCCGGAGCTGGATGCCGAGTACGCGCTGGCCCAGGACATCCAGGCCGAGATCCGCACCTACTTCGAGTACCCCGGGACCACCCGCCCCGAGGCGCACCTCGCCGCCGCGCTGCGCGACCTCGGCGTGCGCAGTGAGCGCGTCGGCATCACCGCCTCGCTCAGCGTCGGCGCCCGTGACGCGCTCGGCGACGCGCTGCCTGGCACGACCTTCACCCGCACCGCGGTCGTGTCGGAACTGCGCGTCGTGAAGGAGCCCGAGGAGATCACGCTGCACCGGCAGGCGGCCGAGATCTGCGACGACATGCTGGATGCCGGGCGGCGGCTGATCGAAGAGGCGCTGGCCGGCGGCACACCGCTTCCCACCGAGAGCGACCTGGCCCGCCATGTGATCGCGTACGGCACCGACCGCATGTACGCGCAGTACTCGCACGTCATCTACACCACCAAGCTCGCCGGCGGTCTGGTGTACGCCGGCCCCAACGCGGCTCGCCCCCACGGCCTGCCGTCCCGGCGACGCCTCGAGGTGGGCGACACCCTCATCCTGTCCCTCGGCGCTGCGGTGGCCAGCCGCTTCGTCGAGAGCGAGCGCACCTTCATCATCGGTCCGCCCAGCCGCCAGCAGCGGGAGTTCTATGCCGTCGCGCAGCGCGCGCAGGAGGTCGGCACGCAGGCGATGGTCGTCGGTCGCACCTGCGCCGACGTCAACGCCGAGGCCCTCGACGTCATCCGCGACGCCGGGATGGGCGAGTACATCCGCCACCGCCTGGGCCACGGCATCGGGATCGCCCAGCACGAGCCGCCGTGGGTCGAGGACGGTGACCCGACCGTGCTGGTGCCGGGGATGATCCTCTCCAGCGAACCGGGGATCTACGTGCCCGGGCACGCCGGCTACCGCATCTCCGACTCGGTGCTGGTCACCGCCGTCGGCCCTGAACGCCTCACCCGCTATCCGCGCCAACTCGAGGAGAACGTGATCACGTGAGCGAGTACTTCCACACCATCAACGGTGCACGGCTGAAGCTGCAGGTCTCCGGGCCCGACGACGCCCCGGCCATCATCGTGCACCACGGCGCGCCGGGGCTCGGCTCCCGCTCCGAGCCGGTGCGCTCCTTCGGTCCCTTCGCCGACGCGTACCGCATCGTCACGTTCGACGCCCGCGGCTCCGGGGAGTCCGAGGACCTCCCGCCGTACACGCACGCGCAGTGGGTCGCCGACATCGACGCCATCCGGGAGCACCTGGGCCTGGACACGATCGTGATGGCGGGCGGCTCCTACGGCGGGTTCCTCGCGATGGAGTACACCCTCGCCCACCCGGAGCGGGTGCAGGCGCTCATCCTCCGTGACACCGCGGCGAACACCGACTACGACCACCTCGCCGTCGAGCGGGCGCGTGCCACCGACCGGGTCACGATCGACGAGTGGACGATCTCGCGGATCGGCACCGGCCACTTCGCCGACAACACCGAGTTCGAGCGCTACTGGCGTGGCATCCTGCCGCTGTACGACCACTCCTACGACCCGGCCGCCACCGAGCGCAAGGCGCAGGCCACGAGCTACCACTACGCGACGCACAACGCCGCGTTCGGGGTGAACATGCCCGCCTACGACCTCACCGGCCGGCTCGGCGAGATCCAGTGCCCCACCCTCGTCGTCGTCGGTCGCCACGACTGGCGCACGCCGGTGCAGGCATCCGCCGCGATCGCCGATGGCATCCCGGCGGCGGAGCTGGTCGTGTTCGAGCAGTCAGGGCACTCGCCGCAGCTGGAGGAGCCGGAGAAGTTCCAGGCGGTCGTGCGCGACTTCCTCGACCGCGCGGGGGTGCGCCGGTGACCGAACCCATCCTCAGCGTCCGCGAGCTGTCGGTCGAGTTCCGCACCCGCGACGGCGTCGTCAAGGCCGTGCAGGACGTCAGCTTCGATCTGCCTGCCGGCAGTACGCTCGCCATCCTCGGCGAATCAGGATCGGGCAAGTCCGTCACGGCGCAGACCATCATGGGACTGCTGGACACCCCACCGGGGCGGGTGACCGGTGGTGAGATCATCCTCGACGGTCGCGACCTGCTGACGATGGATGCCGCCAGCCGCCGGGCCGTGAGCGCCGAGGGCATCGCGATGGTGTTCCAGGACGCCCTGTCGGCGCTGAACCCGGTCTACACCGTCGGCGGCCAGATCGCGGAGCTGCTGCGCGTGCGCCGCGGCATGAAGCGCCGGGAGGCGTGGGATCGCGCCGTCGAGCTGATGAACCGGGTGCGCATCCCCGCCGCCGCTCAGCGGGCGAAGGACTACCCGCACCAGTTCTCCGGCGGCATGCGCCAGCGCATCATGATCGCGATGGCGATCGCGCTGGACCCGCAGGTGCTGATCGCCGACGAGCCGACCACCGCGCTGGATGTGACGGTGCAGGCGCAGATCATGGAGCTGCTGGTGCAGCTGCAGGCCGAAACCGGAATGGGTCTGGTGCTGATCACCCACGACCTGGGTGTCGTGGCTGAAGTCGCCGACCAGGTGGCCGTCATGTACGCCGGCCGGCTGGTCGAGCGGGGCACGATCTTCGAGCTGTTCGAGCGTCCCGCGCACCCGTACACCCGCGGTCTGCTGCGCTCGATGCCGCGCCCCGACCGCGACGACGACAGCCTGTGGGCCATTCCGGGCGCACCGCCCAACCTGCTCGACCTCGGGCCGGGGTGCTCCTTCCGCCCGCGGTGCGAGTCGGCCATCGCGATCTGCGCGACCGAGCGCCCGGCGCTGGTGTCGCCGGGGGAGGCGGGGGCGCGGGTATCCGCATGCCACCGCCGGGAGGAGGTGCTCGTTGGACGAGCGTGAAGTGGTGCTGAGCGTGGATGCGCTCACGAAGCACTTCGGGATGGGCGGTGCCCGCTTCGGCGGGCGCGGCAAGGTCGTCCGTGCCCTCGACGGGGTGAGCTTCGACCTGCGCAAGGGCGAGACGCTCGGCATCGTGGGCGAGTCGGGATGCGGCAAGTCGACCCTGGCGCGCACCATCGTGGGGCTGGAGACGCCGACCTCCGGCAGCGTCCGCTTCCGCGGCGCCGACCTGCACCGGCTGCGCGGAAAGGCCCGCGACGACATGCGCCGCCGCGTGCAGATCGTGCTGCAGGACCCCTATTCGTCGCTGAACCCGCGCCGCACGGTGCGCGAGACGCTGCTGCAGCCGTTCCACATCCACCCCGAGCAGGTGCCTCGCGCCCGCCGTGAAGCGCGCATCCGGGAGCTGGTGGAACTTGTCGGGCTCAACCCCGATCACCTCGACCGGTACCCGTTCCAGTTCTCCGGCGGTCAGCGGCAGCGCATCGGCATCGCGCGCGCCCTCACGCTGGAGCCGGAGGTCATCGTCTGCGATGAGCCCGTCTCGGCACTGGACGTGTCGGTGCAGGCGCAGGTGGTCAACCTCTTCCAGAGCCTGCAGCGCGAACTCGGGCTGGCCTACGTCTTCATCGCGCACGACCTGTCGGTGGTCCGTCACATCTCCGACCGCATCGGTGTGATGTACCTCGGCCGGGTCGCCGAGATCGGCGATCACGCCGCCGTGTACGACACCCCGTCCCACCCCTACACCTCCGCACTGCTGTCGGCGGTTCCCATTCCCGACCCGGCCCTGCGGGGCACGACCCGCGTGCTGTTGGCGGGAGACCCGCCCAGCCCGGTCGATCCGCCCAGCGGCTGTCGGTTCCGAACCCGCTGCTGGAAGGCCCAGGACCGCTGCGCCACCGAGGAGCCGGTCCTCCGGCCACGCCACGGCACGACCGATGAGGTCGCCTGCCACTTCCCGCTCATGACGAACACCACCGCACGCTAGGAACACCCATGGCCTCCACCCCCGTCCAGCCCACCACCCCCGCCGCCGCCTACGACGGCTACACGGCGTACGGCTACCTTGCCCCCGGTGCCGATTACCAGCACTTCGAGCTGGCCGAAGAGGTGGGCCGCATGCCCGCGTATCGGATCGATCTGTCTGAGGCGGATGCCGCGCGCGCGGCACGCCTGATGGCCGACAACATCGTGCTGTCGCTGCACGAGCACGCGATCGTGCTGCCGGAGGACGGCGACCAGATCCGTCGCTACAACCGCACCGGCCGTCAGCGCACGGGGTATCGCGGGCTCGCCCACTCCGGGCTCACCGCCGTGATCGACAACTTCATGGCCGGCGCCTCGTGCGTCACCAGCCAGCACGGCTGGAAGTGGGACGACATGATCTACGCGCTCGGCTTCCGCCTGGCCGACCTCGCCAAGCAGGACTACGTGCGCCTGGCCACCTCCACGCAGGACATCCGCGACGCCAAGCGCGACGGCACGGTGGCGCTGATCGCCGGCTTCGAGTGCTCCACCATGATCGAGAACGAGCTGGACCGCATCGATATGCTCTACGGGTTCGGGGTGCGACAGCTGGGCATCGCCTACTCGCAGTCCAACATGCTCGGCTCGGGGCTGAGTGAGCGCGACGACGCTGGTCTGACGAACTTCGGCCGACGTGCCGTGGAGCGCATGAACAAGCTCGGCATGCTCATCGACATCTCCCACTCCGGTGACCGCACGTGCCTGGAGACCATCGAGCACTCTGCCGTGCCGGTGATGATCACCCACGCCGGTGCCCGTTCGGTGTGGCCGATCGACCGGATGAAGTCCGACGAGACGATCATCGCGTGCGCCGAGCGCGGCGGGCTGATCGGACTGGAGGCGGCGCCGCACACCACGCTCTCCGACGCGCACCCCACCCACTCGATCGACTCGGTCATGGACCACTTCCGCTACTGCGTCGACCTCGTGGGCATCGACCACGTGTCGTTCGGCCCTGACACGATGTTCGGCGACCACGTCGCCGTGCACCGTGCGTACGCCGGAAACTACGCGCAGAAGTCCCCCGACGGCATCGCGCACCCCCGCGTCGAATACGTCGAGGGACTGGAGAACCCGGGGGAGAACTTCTGGAACATCACCTCTTGGCTGGTCGCAAACGGGTACAGCGACGAGGACATCGTCAAGGTCCTCGGCGGAAATGCCCTGCGCGTGCTGGACGAGGTCTGGTAGAACCGGAGCAGGGCGGTGTTCAGTGACCTTCAGTGATGGGATCCGATGGCCAAGCGTGACAGCGTTGTGGACAGCACGGTCGCACAGTTGCGACAGCTCATCGCCACGCAATATCAGATCGGCGATCGACTGCCGAACGAGAAGCAGCTCGCCGAGGGCCTCGACGTCAGTCGTGGTTCGGTGCGCGAGGCCCTCGGCACGCTCGCGGCCGAGGGGGCGGTCACCCGCACGTGGGGGGTAGGCACGTTCGTCAGCGTGCCGCGGTCCACGTCGTCGCTGAGCATGGCGGCGATCGAGTCGTATCGCGAGCGGGTGCGGGCAGCCGGGCACGAGGTGGCACTGCTGCGCGCGCACTGCGAACTGGCGAACCCGGAGCCGATGGCAGCGCGGGCCCTGCGCACCGGGCCGGACGAGCAGGTCTGGCGCGTGGAGCGGCTGTTCGCCGTGGACGGCGTGCCCTCGGCGCTCATGATCGAGCACATTCCCACGACGATCGGCGGCGTCACGATCGACCCGAGCGCGATGACGAGTCTGGAGTCGGGCCTGTTCGACATGCTCGACGCGCACATCCCCGGCATCGTGACGCACACCTCCACCGAGGTGGAGGCGGTCGCCGCGCGTGAACTCGAGGCGGCCGACCTGCGCATCGCGGTGGGCGCGCCGGTGCTGCGCACCGAGCAGTTCACCCTGTCCGATGACGACACCTGTCTCGCCCACGGCGTCACGGTGCAGCACACCGACGTGCTGCGCATGCGCATCGTCCGCTGAACCGGTCGCGACCGGCCGGCATCCGCGTGCCCCCTATCCTGGACGCATGACCGACGCCCTCCCCTCCGGCCTCGCGCTCGACGATCTGAGCCCCGAGATCCGCCCCCAGGACGACCTGTTCCGCCACGTCAACGGCGCGTGGCTGGCTCGCACCGAGATCCCCGACGACAAGGCGCGTTGGGGATCGTTCCATCTCATCGCCGAGCAGGCCGAGAAGGACGTCCGCGCGATCATCGAAGAGGCGCAGGATGCGCAGCCGGGCACCGAGTCGCGCAAGATCGGCGACCTGTACACGAGCTTCATGGACACCGAGCGCATCGCCGAACTCGGCGCCGAGCCGCTGCGGCCGCACCTGGACGGCGTGGACGCGATCTCGTCGATCCCGGAGCTGCTGGCCACCGTCGGCGGGCTCGAACGCGATGGCGTGGGCGGTTTCATCGGCCTGTACATCGAGCCCGACCCCGGCAACCCGCAGCGCTACGTGCCCTTCGCGCTGCAGAGCGGGCTGTCCCTCCCGGACGAGAGCTACTACCGGCTGGAGTCCTTCGCCGAGACCCGCACCGCGCACCGCGCGCACGTGCAGCGCATCCTGGAGCTGGCGGGGGTGGCCGATGCCGCCGCGCAGGCCGACCGGGTCGTGGCGCTGGAGACCGAGCTGGCCGCCCACCACTGGGACAAGGTGCGCAGCCGCGACGCCGTGGCCACCTACAACCTCAAGACCTGGGACGACATCCGCTCGCTGGTAGCGGTCGACCTCGACCCCTGGCTCGACGCCCTCGCGCCGGGGCGCCGCGAGGCGTTCGCTGAGGTCAACGTCAACCAGCCGTCCTACCTCGAGGGGCTCGGTACTCTGCTCGTGCCCGAGCGGCTCGAGGACTGGAAGGCGTGGCTGCGGCTGCACATCGTCCACGGCTCGGCGGCGTTCCTGTCCGACGAGTTCGTCGAGGAGAACTTCTCCTTCTACGGCACGCAGTTGACCGGCGTTCCGGTCAACCGTGACCGGTGGAAGCGTGGCGTCGGTCTCGTCGAGGCGGCGCTGGGTGAGGCCGTCGGCAAGGTGTACGTCGAGCGTCACTTCCCGCCCGCCGCGAAGATCGCGATGGACGAACTGGTCGCCAATCTCGTCGAGGCCTACCGGCAGTCGATCCGGGGCCTGGAGTGGATGAGCCCCGAGACCCGGGAGCGCGCCCTGGCCAAGCTCGACGCCTTCACCCCCAAGATCGGCTTCCCGGTCAAGTGGAAGGACTACGCGACCCTCGACATCGACGCCGGCGACCTGCTCGGCAACGTGCGGCGCGCGCATGTCTGGGAGCACGACCGCCAGGTGGCGCGGGTGGGCCAGAGCGTCGACCGCGACGAATGGTTCATGACGCCGCAGACGGTGAACGCCTACTACAACCCGCTCATGAACGAGATCGTGTTCCCCGCCGCGATCCTGCAGTACCCGTTCTTCGACGCCGACCGCGACGCGGCGGCAAACTACGGCGGCATCGGCGCGGTGATCGGTCACGAGATCGGTCACGGCTTCGATGACCAGGGCAGCCGTTTCGACGGCGACGGGTCGCTGCGCGACTGGTGGACGGATGCCGACCGCGCCGCCTTCGAGGAGCGCACCGCCACCCTCATCGCCCAGTTCGACAAGCTCGTGCCCGAAGGGCTCACACCCGACCATCGCGTCAACGGCGCCCTCACGATCGGCGAGAACATCGGCGACCTGGGGGGCCTGGGCATCGCGCTCAAGGCATACGCGTTGTCGCGCGGTGCGGGCATCGACGGCGACCCGGTCGACGCACCCGTGATCGACGGGTACACCGGCATCCAGCGTCTGCTGCTGAGCTGGGCGCAGATCTGGCAGCAGAAGGGACGGGATGCCGAGACGATCCGGCTGCTGACAATCGACCCGCACGCGCCCAACGAGTTCCGCTGCAACCAGATCGTGCGCAACATCGACGCGTACTACGTCGCCTTCGACGTCACCGAAGGCGACGCGCTCTGGCTGCCCCCGGAGGAACGCGTAACCATCTGGTAACCCTCGCCGCTTCACCCAGACGTACGATCGATGTGAGCGCATCGCCTCGTCAGTGGAAGGACGCACGCGTGGGCATCCCCGACCCGCAACGCAGCAGCGAGACGCAGCAATCGCGTCGCGGCGGCCACCGCCGGCCGCGTCGCGCGGCTGCCACACGCCGCTCGTTCACGGCGACCTGGAAGGCCCTGGACGACCTCGCCGCCTCCGGCGCGCGCGTGTCGGTGCGGGTGGATGACCTGGACAGCGGGGCGACCCTGCTCGCGGGGGACGACCACGAGACCCTGCCGGTGGCAGGGCTTGGAATCGTGCCGCTGCTCATCGAGACGGCGGCGGCGTTCGAGGAGGGCCGGCTGGACCGGCTCGAGATCATCGACCGGGAACGGTTGCCGCGGGTGGCGGTGGCGGGAGTGTGGCAGCACCTGCTGGCACCGGCACTGCCGTTGGCCGACCTCGCCGTGCTCGCCTCGGCCACCGGCGACGCGCTGGCTGCCAACGCGCTGCTCGGCCGGGTCGGACTGGGCGCGGTGCGCGCCCGCCTCGAGGAGCTGGGTCTGGACCAGACGGCGCTGCTCGATGGATTCCGCAACGAGCGCGGGCCCGACGACGCCCCGCACGTGGCCGTCGGCACCGCGCGGGAGTTCGCGTCACTGTTCGCCTCCCTCGTCAACACGCAGACCGTCTCGCCCGGGGTCAGCGCGCAGGTGTCGGAGTGGCTGAGCCTCAACGTGGATCTCACCCTGGTGGCATCCGCTACCGGCCTTGACCCGTTCGCGCACGAGGACGACGCCCACGGGCTGCTGTTCGTCAACAAGACCGGGCGGGGTGACGGCATCCGCTCCGAGGCCGGCGTGCTCGCCGGTCCCCGCGCCGGCGTGGCCTATGCCCTGCTGGTGGCGTTCGACGATCTGTCGATCGCGCACCGGTTGCGCGCCCACGATGCCTTCCGCACCCTCGGTGTCGAGCTCATGGAGTACGTCTACTGAGCCGTGGCGCTCGCCGCCGCCGTCGAGAAACCACATTCTGGATGAGAAACCACGCGATGCGTGATTTCTCATCCGAGAAGTGGTTTCTCGTGTGGCGCTCGGGGTGGTCCGGCCGCCGTGAGCGCGACAGGATGTCGGCATGGAGCATCCGCTGATGTTCGATCCGGACGATCCGCTGCTGGAGCGGGTGCGGGTCGTGTGCATGGCATACCCCGGCGCGCAGGAGCGGATCAGTCACGGCCGGCCGAACTTCTTCACCGTTCGCACGTTCTGCTACTTCGGCGGGGGCCAGCGGCGCGGCAAGGGCGATTGGCTCAGCCATGATCACGCGATCCTGGTACGGCCCGATCCCGATGACGAACCGGCGCTGCGCGCGGACGACCGCTTTTTCGTTCCCGGGTCTCTCGGAGCGTCGGGCTGGCTCGGCATCGACCTCGCCGATGCCGGCTGGGACGAGATCGCCGAGCTGATCGACGCGTCGTTTCGGGTGACCGCTCCGGCGCGCCTGGTCACGGAGTGGGACGCATCCGGGGGAGGGCGGGCGTCGTGGCGATGACGTCCGAAGAACCGGCCGGCGACCTGCGCGCGCTCGCGGCGGAGTTCGCGGCGGCGATCGTATCGAACGACGCGGACCGGATCGCGTCGTTCATCGGCCCCGAGTGGCGATTAGTGGATGCCGACGGGGTGACGACAAGAGAACAGTTCCTCGACGTGGTCCGCTCCGGCCGGCTCACGCATTCCCGTATGCACGCCGTCGGTGACGTCGACGTGCGGCGGTACGGGCCGGTCGGAATCGTGCTGGCGCGGGTGGTCAACACCGCGCACCTCGACGGCCGGACCTACGAGGCGGACGAGTGGACCACGGATGTCTTCGTCCGCTCCGGCGACGCGTGGCACTGCGTGCACAGTCATGTGACGCCGGCGGCCTGAGTCGGCTGCGACTCGCCTCAACCGCCGTGTCGGGGGTGACGAGTACGTTCGCGTCATGGCCAGCCTGGATGACGTGCGTCGCATCGCCCGCGGGCTGCCCGGCAGCCAGGAGCGGGGCATGACCGGCGGTGCGGCCTGGTTCGTGCGCAACAAGCTCTACGCGTGGGAGTGCCACCCCTGGCCGAGCATTCCCGAGGACATGCGCGCGATCATCGCCGCCGAGCCCGTGGTCGGGGTGAAGGTCGCCGACCGTGCCGACGCGCTGGCACTCGTGGAGATGGCGCCCGATGTGTTCCTGCGAACGACGACGCGGTGGAGCGAACCGAAGGTCGCGTTCCGCATGGCCGCAATCGACGCCGACCACCTCGTGGAATTGGTGACCGAGGCCTGGCGCGTGCAGGCGCCGAAGTACCTCCGCGCGCAGTTCGATGCGGCCCATCCCGTTTTCGGCGCCTGACGGCGGCGTCGCCGCAGCGCACCGTCACACGACGTGCGGGCCGCATACATTACCGTTCGCGTCATCGGGCCCGAGGTGACCGGATGCCGCGGCGTAGCATCGCAGCATGACCAGCCGCCCGCCGTTCCGAGCCGACATCGTCGGCAGCTTCCTTCGTCCCGCGGCGGTCGCCGACGCGCGCCGCCGACACAACGAAGGCACGCTCGGCGACGCCGAGCTGCGCGCCGTGGAGGACGAGGCCATCGCGACCCTCGTGCGGCAGCAGGCCGACAACGGACTGCAGGTCGCGACCGACGGGGAGTTCCGCCGCTCGTGGTGGCATTTCGACTTCTTCGGTCTGCTCGACGGTGTCGACATCGTCGAACTCGACCACGGCATCCAGTTCCAGGGGGTGCAGACCAAGCCCCGCGGCATCGAGATCTCCGGGCCCATCGGCTTCCCCGCCGACCACCCGTTCCTCGCGCATTTCCGCGCGCTGCAGAACGACGTGGCGGCGACCGGTGCGACGCCGAAGTTCACCATCCCGTCGCCGACCGTCCTGGACTTCCGGGTGGAGCCCGGGCACATCGATCCCGCGGTGTACGACGGCCACGCCGCGATCACCGACGACCTGGTGCAGACGTACCGCGACGCCCTGGCTGCGTTCTACGACGCCGGGGCGCGCTACCTGCAGTTCGACGACACCGCGTGGGCCTACCTGTGTTCGGACGTCGAGCTGCAGAAGGCGCGCGAGCGCGGCATCGACACCGACGGCATCGCCGAGCGCTATGCGCGGCTGCTCAACCGCATCCTCGACGGCAAGCCCGACGACCTGACGGTGACGACGCACGTGTGTCGCGGCAACTTCCGCTCCACCTGGATCTCCTCCGGCGGCTACGAGCCGGTTGCCGAGCAGCTGCTCGGCAACACCGGGTACGACGGCTACTTCCTCGAGTACGACAGTGAGCGTGCCGGCGGCTTCGAGCCCCTGCGGTTCCTGCCCGAGGGTGACAAGACCGTCGTGCTGGGGCTCATCACGACCAAGACCGGTGAACTCGAGGATGCCGACGAGGTGCGCCGCCGCATCGACGAGGCATCCCATCACGCTCCGTTGGCGCAACTGGCGCTGAGCCCGCAGTGCGGATTCGCCTCCACCGAGGAGGGCAACACGCTCACCGAGGACCAGCAGTGGGCGAAGGTGCGGTCGGTCGTCGACATCGCCGGCAGCGTCTGGGGCTGAGCCCGCGCCGGATCCGGGTCAGAGTTCGCCGGCGAGAGCCTTGCGGTCGAGCTCTTCCTGTCCCTCCACGTACGGCGTGCCGTGGGTGTGGAAGGTCGGGATGGTCTTCATGCCCCACGCCTGGCCCTTGGCGCGTTCGGCCTGCGTCCATTCGACGGTCGGCCAATCCGGGTCCAGCAGCAGGCGCGCACCGGCGTTCGCCAGTTCGATGCGGTTGCCGCCCGGTTCCCAGACGTACAGGAAGAACGTCTGGTTGATGGCGTGCTTGTAGGGTCCGTACTCGATGTGCACGCCGTTCTCCAGGAAGATGTCGGCGGCCTTGAGGATGTCCTCGCGGGTGTCGGGCGCGAGTGCGAAGTGGTGGAAGCGGCCGCGCTGGCGGGTCCAGTCGTCGGAGTAGACCACGTCGTACGACTTCTGGTTGAACCGGAACCACCGCGCGCCGAACCGGCCGGAGTCCAGGCGCACCCGCTCCGACTCCCGGGCGCACATGACCTCGCTCCAGAAGTCGCCTGCCGCATCGACATCGGCGGCGAGGTAGTTGATGTGATCCATCCGCCGCACGTTCACGCCGCGACCGGGGAAGGCGGATGCCTGGTTCTTCAGCGCCGGGCGGTCCTCATCGTCCGGGACGTACAGCTCGGTGTCGTAGTGGATGCCCATGAGGTGCCCGTCCGGGTCCTCGAACTCGTACGACCGCCCGACTCCTACTTCGGGTTCGCGCCAGCCGTGCCCGAGACCGCTGCGTTCGATCGCCGCGACCCGGCGCTCGAGGGCCTCGGGGCCGGACGCGCGGTACAGCGTGCGCCCCACCCCGTTCGTGTCGGATGCCGTGAGCTTGAGCGTGTAGAGCTGGTACTCGTCCCAGCAGCGCAGATACGCCGAGTCGCCGATCCGGGCGATCTCCCGCATCGCCAGCAGGTCGCGGAAGAAGTGCAGGCTCTCCTCGAATTTCGGGGTGAACAGCTCGATCCCGCCCAGATGGGCGATGTCGTAATTCTCGCTGGTGGCCATGGCCTGTCCTCTCTGACAGTGCTAGCGACGGGGACGCGGGAAGACCGCGCCGTCGAAGATCTTGCGGGCGGTGCGCACCGACATCGATGACGCCTGCCAGCGACCGTCGGCATCCTCCGTCACGGTGACCGCGGCGGGAAACGTGCCGGTGGGGTGCTCGATGTCGGTGGCATCCGAATCGAGCCGGGCGATGTCTGCACCGACGGCGCCGGGGAGGCGGATGCCGGCGGCGACCGATGCCGCCATCAGCACGCCGATCGAGGTGTGCACACGGGTCGGGATGAACGCCCGCGTCGCGATCGCCCCGCCGCGGCGAGGGGGCGAGAGCAGGATCAGCTTCGGCACCGTCTGCGCGGCGACATCCCCGAGGCCCATGCGGGATCCCGCCTCGAGGCGGATGCGCTCGAGCGCAGCGTGCAGGTCGGTGCGGGCTTCGAGGTCGGCAGGGGACTCCTCGCCGGTCACGGCGAACTCGTCGGCGCGGAGCAGCACGACCGGCATCCCGTCGTCGATGAGCGTGACCCGATGACCGTCGATCTCCTCTGCCACCTGTCCGGTCGGCAGCAGCGGCTTGTCGCCGCCGGTGAGGTCGATCGCGATTCGCCCCGCCGTGCCCGGGACGCCGTCGATCGCGGTGTCACCGTCGTAATCAGGGACCCCGTGCGGTGTCGGGAAGGTCGCCGTGGCGATGTCGCCGGTGTTCAGCAGGCGGATGCGCACGGTCGTCTCGGCGTCGGTGGCGGTGATCAGCCCCCGCTCGAGGGCGAACGGTCCGACACCGGCGAGCAGGTTGCCGCAGGTCTGGGCGTCTGCGACGACGGGTTCGGCCACCGCGACCTGCAGGAACAGGTAGTCGACGTCGACGTCCGGATGCGGGGACGCCGAAACGACGGCGACCTTCGACGTCAGCGGGTGCGCCCCGCCCAGCCCGTCGATCTGGGTCGGGTCGGGGCTGCCCATGATGCGCAGCAGCAGGTCATCGCGGTCGCCGGGATCGGCGGGCAGATCGGAAGCCACGAAGAACGCGCCCTTGGACGTTCCGCCGCGCATCAGCATGCAGCGGATGCCGTCGCGCGCGGGTTCAGCGGCCGCCACGGTCATACTCCGCCTGCGTCACGAACTGCACACCGAGGTCGGCCAGCACGGGGCGCAGCCGATTGATGTCCATGGAGATCTCACCGGCCCGGTAGCGTGCGCGCTTCGCCGCCTCGCTCTGGGCGCGGGCGCGGGCCGCCGTGAGCGTGGCATCCGCGCGTTCCCGCGGCACGATCGTCACGCCGTCGTCGTCGGCGACCACGACGTCGCCGGGGCGCACCTCGGCGGATCCGAGGAACACCGGCACGTTGACCGAGCCGGCGGTGTCCTTGACGGTGCCCTCCGAACTGATGTGCGCCGTCCACACCGGAAAGCCCATGCGCCGCAGTTCCTGCGTGTCGCGGACGCCCCCAGAGGTGATGTACGCCCGAACGCCGCGGGTCTGCATCTGCGTGGCCATCAGCTCCCCGATGAACCCGTATGCCGAGTCGGTGACCGGGACGACGACGATGACATCTCCCTCGCGGGCCTGCTCGATCGCGGCGTGCACCATCAGGTTGTCGCCGGCGGCGACGCGCACCGTGATCGCGGTGCCGGAGATCGATGTGCCCTGCTGGATCGGCCGGATGCGGGACCCCGCGTAACCGAGCCGGCCCAGCGCCTCATGCACGGTCGCGGAGCCGAACTCGGCGAGGGCAGCGGTGGTCGCGGCATCCGCCCGTGCGATGTCGGTCACGACGACGTGCGTCATTCCAGCACCCCGGTGACCTGCGGGAAGTAGCGCATGTACGCCTCGCCCATCGTGTCGTGGGCCAGCCCGAGGTTCGGCCCGGCGTTGCGCTTGAGCTGCACGCCGCGGCGCACGGCGAGGTCGGTGTAGTACGACCACATGTGCTGTTGCGCAGGCAGGCTCTCCATCGCGGCGCGCTTGGCAGCGAACGCCTCGGTGATGTCCAGCAGCACGTCGGGCGTGAAGCCGCACTGTTCGGGCTGATGCGGCTCGAAGAAGAACACCGGCGGGGCGCCGATGACGTCGTCTTTCGAGGGGAACGTGCCGTCGGAGCCCGCGACGCCGATCGCCTGCGCGAGGACGCGCGCCTGCAGCGCCATGCGCGCCGCGGCGGGGTGGTCGCCGTTGTACGGATCGGCCAGGGTGTGGGTGAGCACCACCGTCGGCTGCACGCGCCGATACACGTCCACCAGCGAGGCGACTGCCTCGGGGGACTCGAGCAGCGGGTAGTCACCGAGATCCAGGAACTCGATCTCGGCGCCCAGCGCCGCGGCGGCCGCCTGGGCCTCCGCCCTGCGGATGTCCTTGATCTCATCCAGCGACTTGCCCTGCAGCCACTGGCTCGCCGATTCGCCACGTTCGCCGTAGCTGAGGCACACCACGCTCGCCCGCTCGCCGCGTGCCGTCGCTGCCGCGATCGCGCCGCCGGCCCGCCAGACGAAGTCGCCGGCATGGGCGCTGACGACGAGCATCGACGGGGTGCTGTGCGGCATGTCCACTCCTGTCCACCATCGGTCGGGCCCAGCGAATCACAACCCTGGCGGACTGGTCAAGATTTTGTTTACAATTATGGCGACGAAAACCACTATGGACAGAGGTAAATTGCCTCCGTACGATCGCGGCTAGGCCAATCAGACAACGAAGTCGAGAGGGACACCCAATGGCACGCAACCTGCAGGAGCTGCTGGACGAGAAGGGGAACGTCGTCCAGATGCTCCGCGACTCCCAGCTCGGCACCTACATCTACCCCGTCGTCCCGGCGGAGTTCTCGAACTGGCGGCGGGAGCAGAAGGCGTGGCGGGAGACCGCGGTGCTCTACGACCAGACGCACCACATGGTCAACTTCTTCCTCTCCGGTCCGGGCGCGCTGCAACTGCTCAGCGACACCGGCATCAATTCGTTCGCGAACTTCCCGGTGGGCACCGCCAAGCAGTTCGTGCCGACGGCATCCAACGGCGGCGTCATCGGCGACGGCATCCTGTTCCACGAAGCGCAAGACGAGTACGTGTACGTCGGTCGCGCTCCAGTGGCGAACTGGCTGCAGTTCCATGCCGAGACCGGCGGATACGACGTGCAGTTCCGTTACGACGACCGGTCGCCGTCGCGGCCGTACGGCGCGGCGGTGCACCGCGACTACTACCGGTACCAGATCCAGGGGCCCAACGCCTGGGACATCATCGAGCGGCTCAACGGCGGCGCGCTGGAGAAGGTGAAGTTCTTCCACATGGGCGAGATGTCCATCGCTGGCGAGCGGGTGCGGACGCTGCGCCACGGCATGGCGGGAGCGCCGGGGCTCGAGATCTGGGGGCCGTACGAGCAGAACGAGCGGATCCGCGATGCCGTGCTCGAAGCCGGCCGCGAATTCGGGATCGAACCCTGCGGGTCGCGCGCTTATTCGTCGAACACGCTCGAGTCGGGCTGGGTGCCGTCGCCGCTGCCGGCGATCTACTCCAGCGACGCCGAGCGCGCCTATCGCGAATGGCTTCCGGCGAACAGCTATGAGGCCATCAACGCGCTGGCGGGCTCCTTCGTCTCGGACGACATCGAGGACTACTACCTCACCCCGTGGGAGCTCGGCTATGGCTCGTTCGTGAAATTCGACCACGACTTCATCGGACGGGATGCCCTCGAAAAGGTCGACCCCGGGGCGCAGCGCAAAAAAGTGACGCTGGCCTGGAATGACGAGGACCTCGCGAAGATCCTGACGAGCGTCATCGACCGTGAAGGAGTGGGGTACCAGTTCTTCGACCTGCCCAACGCGAACTACGGCTCATCCAACTACGATGCGGTGATCGACGCCGACGGCAACACCGTGGGGCTGTCGCTGTTCACCGGGGTGACGGCGAATGAGAAGCGCGGGCTGTCGCTGGCCACTGTCGACCGCGATGTCCCGATCGGCGCCGAGGTGCGCGTGGTGTGGGGCGAGCCGAACGGCGGCTCGCGAAAGGCCACCGTGGAACCGCACGAGCAGATCGCGGTGCGTGCCGTGGTCAGCCCGGTGCCGTACGCGCAGACCGCTCGTCAGGAGTACCACGGCGGCTGGCGGACCACCGGCACGCTGTAGTCGCAGGACCGGCATCGAACGAGGGGGTTCGGATGAAGGGGCACTACAGCGACGTCTGGCAGGCCGTCGCGCGCGCAGTCCCGCAGCGCCCCGCGGTCGTGACGCCGGCCGAGACGATGACGTATGGACGGTTGCTCGCCGAGGCGGGGGCGTTCGCGCGCTACCTGCGTGAGCGGGGCGTGCAACCGGGCGAGGCCGTCGCGATGCTCCTGTATAACCGCCCCGAATACGTCGTAGGGCTGTTCGCGTGTCTGGCGACCGGGATCGCTCCGGTGCCGATGAACTACCGGTACCGGGCACCGGAGGTGCGTGCGCTGCTGGAGGATTCGCGGGCTCGGGTGCTGGTGTACCCGACGTCACTTTCGGACGTGGTTCGTGATGCCGTTGCGCACTGGCCGGACGCGCCGATGTTCGTGGTGATCGATGACGGGCCCGCGGGGGAGATCGCGGCTCCGGATGCCGCCCACTCGGGAACGCGAATACTCACTCGGGACGGCGAATACTCACTCGGCAGCGCGAATACTCACTCGGCGTGGGCGGACGTCGTGGCAGGCGGCGGCGAGCTGCCGGCCACGCCGCCACCGGGAGGCGAGTTGCGGCTGTACACCGGCGGCACGACCGGCCGGCCGAAGGCGGTCGTGTGGGGCGCGGAGGACATCCTCGCCGTGCAGAGCTACTCGATCTATACGACAGCCGGTCTTCCCGTGCCGGAGTCGATGGCGGAGGCCATCGCGGTGGCGAGCGACCCCGCGATACCGCGGGTGGTCACGCTGCCGCTGTCTCCGTTCATGCACGGCACGGCGCTGTTCACGTCGATGAACACGCTCGTCCTGGGTGGCACGGTGCTCGTCATCGCGTCGCCCCGGTTCGACCCGGATGCCGCCGCGCGGTTCGCCGTGGACGCGGGCGCCACGCGCCTCATCGTGGCGGGTGACGCCGTGGCGTTGCCGCTGGTGGAGGCGGTGGAGCGAGCCGGACTCGACGGGTTCGGGCGCGTGAACTCGATGATCAGCTCGGGGATGCGGTTCAGTCCCGCGGTGAAGCGCCGGTGGCATGCGCACGCTGCGATCACGATCACCGATCTGCTCGCCTCGACCGAGGGGGGACCGTATGCCGTGAACGAGACCACTTCGGTCGCCGACCTGCCGGGCGAGCTGCGGCTGCTGCCGGGAGCCGTCGTGCTGGACGACGAGTTGCGCGACGTGCAGCACATCGCGGGCGGGCGCGGCGTCCTCGCTTTCCGCGGCACGCTGCCGAAGGGATATTTCGGCGACGAGGAGAAGACCCGGGCGACGTTCCCGGTGATCGACGGGGTGCGCCACGTGATGCCGGGGGACTGGGCGGTGGCCCGCGGCGACGGCACGGTGGAACTGCTCGGCCGGGGCAGCGCCGTGGTCAACACCGGTGGGGAGAAGGTCTACCCGGCCGAAGTGGAGGACGCCCTCGTCGCCTTCCCCGGCATCGTGGACGCGGTCGTGTTCGGGGTGCCGGACCTGCGTTACGGCGAGCTGGTGACGGCCGTGATCGTGACAGGGCCCGACGCCGAGCTCGATGCCGAGGCGCTGCGGGCGCACCTGGACGCCCGCCTGGCCGGATACAAGAAGCCCCGGCACCTGTTCGTCCGGGATTCCCTCGAGCGCAGCCCGCACGGCAAGGTGGATCTGCCCCGGCTTCAGGCGGAGCTGGCACCGCTGGTCGGGTCGGACGCGCCCACCGGCACGATGCGCATCCGGCGCTGACCGACAGGCGAGCGTCGGCGGCGGGGTCGGTAGGGCGCCGTCACGCGTGGTGCGCCGCGAGGGCGGCGATGTACTCCCAGGAACGCGCGGAAATGCCGGCATCCGGTCGCGGCCCGTGGCCGTCGTCATCGACTCCGGACGCGTAGGCCGCGCGCAGGGCGCGGGTGATACCAGCGGCGGCGACCCGGAGCGTCTCGACGACCGCGGCCTCGGCGCTGCCGTCGTTCGCGATGACCGCGCCCATCGCGGCGTAAACGGTGCCATCGGGGCCTCGCACCGGCACCGCGACCCCGCGCGACTCCTCGTGGATGTGCCCGGCCGCCACGGCGAAACCGTCGGCCCGGACGCGGCGCAGCACCGTCCGCAGCACGCTCGAGGTGGTGATCGTGGATGCCGTGTACGCCCGCAACCCCGCTGCGATCGCCTCGTCGACGACCTCATCGGGCGCGTGGGCGAGCAGAACGAGACCGAGGGAAGAAGCATGCAGCGGGATGCGGCCGCCGATCACCGTGGCGTTGAGCACCGCCTGCGGTGCCGACATCCGCTCGAGGAAGAGCACGTCGCTGCCCGCGCGCACGCCGAGTTGCACGTGCTGCCGGATGCGGGCGTGCGCCGCCTCGAGCCAGGGGCGGGCGACTTCGCGCAGGCCCAGGGCGCCGGGGGTGCGCGACGCGTACTCCCACAGCCGCATGCCCAACCGGTAGGTGCGGTCCGGCATCCGTTCCAGCAGCCCCTCGGCGGTGAGCTCGCCCACGATCCGGTGCGCGGTGGACATCGGCATGTCGGCCGTCGCCGCGATCTGGCCGAGGGTGAGGAACGGGCGGAGGGCGTCGAACGCGTCCAGCACCCGCAGATGCCGGTGCAGGGCGGACTCGCCTGCAGATCCCCGCGCCATCGCGTCCTCCTCACCAGGACCCTACACACCCGCCGGTGCCGAGTCGCCCCGGCGGGTGGGCGGTCAGGCGCGATAGACCGTCCGGGCCCACTCCTGGTAGGGCGCGGGAGCGACCGTGGCGCGGATGCGGACCTGGCGGTGGTTCTGATCCACCGAGTCCTTCTTCGACACCGGGTGCTCACCCCACACGATCTCGACCTCGGCACCGTCGTCGATCCCGGTGTCGAGGGTCGCCAGCGACATGTACAGCTGCTCGTACGCGACGTACCCGGCATCCGTCGAGATGCCCACGCGCTGGTCGCCCTGCAGCACCTCGTCCATCTGGAACAGGCCGTACCGCGCCTTGGGGAAGTCGAGGAACTTCGCGGGGATGCCGGGTTCGACCTGCGAACGCACCACCTCCGCGACGTCGTCGGGGTTCCACAGCAGCGTGACCTTGCGCCGCCGGGGTGCCGTGGAGTGCTGTTCGAGGGCGGCGCGCCCGTGGAAGTCGTGGTCGAACCGCACCGACCGGCCGAGCCCGAGGTCGTACGGCGTCATGTAGAAGTCGTGGATGTCCTCGGACGACAGCGAGCCGGCCACCGAGCCGATGCGGGCGGCCGGCAGCCACTCGCGATAGTCGGCCATGTCGTCGCCGAACACTGCGGGGAAGGGCGTGGGCACCCAGCCGGACTCGAGCGGCGTCGCGGAGTAGGCCTTCGCGCCGACGCGACGGATGCCGAACTCGGCACCGCCGGCGAGGATCGCTTCGAGAACCACCTCGTTGTCTGCCCACGGTCCGAAGAACTCGAACCCCGGCTGCCCCGCCATCCCGTGGCGCAGCCCCTTCACTGCTCGGCCGGCGATCGTGAAGTCGCCGATGTGGAAGAACTTCACCTCGGGGACGGGGCCGCCGAACAGCTTCGCCATGACCTCGTTCGCGAACGGGCCCTGCAGTTCGTACCGGTAAAACGTCGGCGGGCCCTGCCGCATGTGTGAGTTCGGCTCCAATCGCTCGTGGACGTCCGCCCCGGTGCGCTGCGCCTTCTCGACGTTGAAGCGCACCCAGTCGATCAGCAGGTGATGCCCGATGAGCACGAGCCCCTCATGGCCCGTGGAGTTGTAGAACAGGATGCCGTCGCCGATGAGATATCCCTCGGCGTTGACCGAGATGAGCTGCTTGGCCACGCCCGGGCGGAACGTGGCGAACGTGTTCGGCGAGATGGTCTGCAGCAGTGCGATGACGTCCGAGCCGCTGAGGAAGAGCTGGGTCATGTGGTGCGACTGGTCCATCAGGGCGACCGTGGTGTTCCAGGAGCGCTGCTCGTCGCGCCAGTTCGTGAACTCCGGCGCGACGGGGAACGTGAACGCGGGCCAATTCTGGTTGCGCAGCAGTTCGATCGGGCTGCCGGTCCTGGCGATCGCCGCGGCGAGGGATTCGGATGTCATCATCGACCTTTCCGTCGTTTCTTCGATGCTGCGCCCGCGGGGCCCCAGAACGCTCGTCGATTTCCATTGATGGGAACTGAAGCGGCGCCGAGCACGGTTTGACAACGACCCCGCGATTGCGCGCCAAAATCGTTGACAATTTCAACGTGAATCCGTACCGTCCCAAAAGCGGGGCGGATTCGCCTCGCGTCGCGTGCAACGCAGCAACGACGGCGAAAGGTGAGCATGGCAGCTCGGCTGACTCTGCGAGACGTCAACCTCCGCTTCGGCGGCATCTCGGTTCTGCGCGATGTGGGGTTCACGGTCGAGCCGGGGGAGATCTTCGGGCTCGTGGGTCCCAACGGAGCAGGCAAGACCTCCCTGTTCAACTGCATCAGCGGTCACTACCGGCCGGGGTCCGGTTCGATCACCATCGACGGCGAGGAGATGCTGGGTGCCACGCCCGCGAACCTCGCGCGGCGGGGCCTTGCCCGCACGTTCCAGCATCCGGCCCTGCAGCTGCACTCCAGCGTGCTCGAGAACGTCCTGCTCGGCGCCCACACCCGGCTGCCGGGCGGGCCCCTGAGCTGGTCCGTCCGGATGCCGGCGACGGTGCGGTCCGAACGGCAGCGCCGGAGCGAGGCGCTGGAACTGCTCGAGCGCCACGGCCTCGGGTGGGCGACGGATCTGCCCGCCGATGAGCTGTCGCACGGCCTGCACAAGGGCATCGAACTGTGCCGTGCACTGCTGTCGCGCCCCAGCCTGCTGCTGCTGGACGAGCCGGCGGCGGGGCTGCCGCACACCGAGGTCGAACAGCTCATCGCGTCCGTCCGCGCGATCCGCGACGACGACATCACCGTCGTGATCGTCGAGCACCACATGGGCCTCATCGCCGCGCTGACCGACCGGGTGGTGGTGCTCGATCACGGCAGCAAGCTCATGGAGGGCACGGCCGCCCAGGCACAGTCGGATCCGCGGGTCATCGAGGCCTACATCGGGAAGGATGCCGTCGATGACGTTGCTTGAACTCGAGAACGTCACGGCGTTCTACGGGCCGGTGCAGGTGCTCGACGGAGTGTCGCTGACGGTGCCCGAGGGCGGCGCGGTCGGCATTCTCGGAGCCAACGGCGCCGGGAAGACCACGACCCTCCGTGCCATCAGCGGCACCGTGCGCGCGGGCGGCAGCATCCGCTTCGACGGCAAGGAGATCCGCGGGCGACGGCCGGACCGGGTGGCGTCCTACGGGATCGCGCATGTCCCGGAGGGGCGGGGGATGCTCGGCGGCCTCACGGTGCGGGAGAACCTGCGCGTGGGCGCCTACCAGCGCAAGGACCGCAAAGGCATCGAGGCCGACGTCGAGTACTGCCTGGACCTGTTCCCGAACCTGCGGGAGCGCATCCGTTCGCATGCCTCCGCGTTGTCCGGCGGTGAGCAGCAGATGCTCGCCGTCGCGCGCGGGGTGATGGCAAAGCCCCGACTCATGCTGCTCGACGAGGCGTCGCTGGGGTTGGCCCCGTCCACCGCGAAGAACGTCTACGACGCGATCGCGCGCCTCCGGCAGGAGTCGGGGATCGCGATGCTCGTGGTCGAGCAGAACGCCAACCTCGCCTTCCGTCTGGTCGACACCGCGACGGTGCTCGAGACCGGGCACAACGCCCTCACCGGCACCTCGGCCGAGCTCAAAGGCATGGACGAGATCCGACGCGCCTACCTGGGGGGCTGACGATGGGGACCTTCATCCAACTCGTGGTCGACGGACTCTCGCTCGGCTCGGTGTATGCCGCGCTCGCCCTGGCCATCGTGCTCGTGAACCAGGCCACCGGGCTGATCAACTTCGCCCAGGGCGGTATGGCAGTGCTCTCCGCGTACATCGCGTGGTGGTTCACCGGGCTCGGTGTGCCGCTGATCCTCGCGATCCTGATCTCGATCGCCCTGTCGTTCGCGTTGGGTGCGCTCATCGAGCGGTACCTGATGCGACGCTTCGAACGCGGCGACCCCGACACCGCGGTCGTGGTCACGATCGGACTGCTCACGTTGATCACCGGCATCTGCGGGTGGCTGTTCACGTACAACAACCAGCAGTTCCCGTCGCTGTTTTCCCTGGACACCATCTCGGTGCTCGGCGCCTCGGTCAGCATCCGCTCCATCGGCACCACGCTCGTGATCATCGCGATCATGATCCTGCTGCAGGGGCTGTTCCTCGGCACGAAGCTGGGGCTGGCCCTGCGCGCCGTCGCGATCAACCCACAGTCCGCCGCACTCTCGGGACTGCCCGTGGGCCGCCTGCTGATGGTCGGCTGGGGTCTTGCCGCATGTCTGGGCGCGGTGGCGGGGGCCCTCATCGCCCCGCAGCTGACGCTGACCCCGGGGATGATGGACACTGCGCTGGTCTACGCACTGGCCGCCGTCATCCTGGGTGGCATGTCGAGCCCCATCGGCGTCGTGATCGCCGCGTGGCTCATCGGCGTCCTGGAGAACCTCGCCGCGGTGTACATCCCCTTCATCGGCTACGACCTGAAGGTCGCGGTGCCGTTCATCCTCATCTTCATCGTGCTGATCGTGAGGCCGCAGGGCTTGTTCGGCCGGAAATCGGTGGTGCGCGTCTGATGTCTGCCTCGTCTGATTTCCTCTCCCGGCGATGGGTGCGGGTGCTCATCGCTCTCGTCGTGGTCGCCGTCGTGTTGGTGCTGCCGCTGGCCCTTCCCGAGTTCGCCAACCAGACCCTCGCCCGCATCGGCGTCTTCGCCGTGGCCGTGCTGGGGCTGAACGTCGTGATGGGCTACACCGGCCAGGTGTCCCTCGGTCAGATCTTCTTCGTCGGGCTCGGCGCCTACATCACCGCCTACGGCGTGAACAACGACTGGAACATCATCGTCGTGTTCCTCGCGAGTGTGCTCGTGCCCGCCGTCGTGGGTCTGCTGATCGCGCTGGCGGCGGCTCGCCTCGGGGGCCTGGCGATCGCGATGGTCACGATCGCCCTGCCGATCGTGGGGGTGCCGCTGGCGAAGCGTCTGGCGGAATTCACCGGCGGGTCGCAGGGCACCTCCGCTCGCTTCTCCGACGCTCCGGACTGGACCGGACTGTACGACGACCAGTGGCAGCTGTACATCGTCATCCTGATCGGCGGGATCGTGTTCCTGCTCACCCGCAACCTCGTAAGCGGCAAGTACGGCCGAGCGTTCGCGATCGTCAAGGAGAACGAGGCGGTCGCCTCGTCGATGGGCATCTCTCCCTACCGATTCAAAGTGCTCGCCTTCACGATCGCCTCACTCATCGGCGGCGTGAGCGGATTCCTCTACATGGTCGTCGTGCAGTACACCTCGCCGGAGACCATGAGCTTCGGTCACTCCATCCAACTGCTGGCCGCGATGGTCATCGGCGGGGCGGGCAGCATCGTCGGATCGCTCCTCGGCGGGGCCTACTACGTGCTGGCACCGCAGCTGACGAACACCGTGGACCCGAACCTCACCGCCGTGCTGCAGGGCGCACTGCTCCTGCTCGTGCTCTTCCTGCTCCCCGGTGGGCTCGCCTCCCTCCCCGCGCGCCTGCGTCGCCTGCGCCGCCGGCGCGGCGGCGGCGGCGAGCATCGAGGGCGCGCATCAGCCACTTCGAGTGCGGACGTCCCGACGCCCGTCGCGCCGAAGGGAACCCAAACAGAGAGGCACGATCAGTCATGAACATGAGCAAGAGACACCGGAACATCGTGGGCATCGTCGCCCTCGGCTCCGCGCTCGCGTTGACGCTCGCCGGCTGCGCCCGCGGCGGCGACGGCGGGGGAACGGATGCCACCGAGGGCGGCGGGGAGGCGAGCCCCGGCATCACGGACAGCTCGATCTCGCTCGGCATCACCACCCCGCTCAGCGGTGCCACCGCCGGACCCGGCACCTGCACCGTCGCCGGAATCACCGCCTACTTCGGCGAGCGCAACGCCGCCGGCGGCATCGAGTTCGGCGACGGCACCACCCGCACCGTCGAGATCGAGGCGCTCGACGACGCGTATGACCCGCAGAAGGCCAAGGCCAACTACGACCAGCTCAAGGACAGCGTCTTCGCGATGACCTCGGGGCTGGGAACCCCGACCAACCGCGCCTATCTGGAGGCGGCGATCGCCGACGAGGTGCCGCAGGTGCTCGTCATGACGGGCGACCCGATCTTCAGCAACACCGAGGAGAGCCCGTGGCAGCTCGGTTTTGTGCCGATCTACCAGAACGAAGGGCTGGCGTTCGGTGAGCTGCTGGCGGCATCCGGCGAAGATCACAAGGTGGCGATCCTCTCGCAGAACGACGATTTCGGCGCGGGGTACGTCGAGGGCTTCAAGGAGGCCGTCGAGGGAGCGGACAACATCGAGATCGTCGAGGAGCTCACATACGAGGCGACCGACACGGCGGTGGACGGCCAGCTGACCGAGCTCGCGGCATCCGGCGCTGACGTGTTCTTCAACGCCATGTCGATCACGCCGCTGGTGATCTCGTCGCTGCAGAAGGCGCAGCAGTTGAACTGGACACCGAGCTGGTTCCTGCCGTCGAACACCTCCAGCCCGGCCGCGATCCTGCAGCCGGGTGGGGCGGAGGCGTTCCCCGGGGTGTACTCGGTGTCGTTCTCCAAGGCGCCCGCCAGCCCGGCATTCGCCGAGGACGAGGACGTGCAGACGTTCCTCGCGAGCCTCAAGGAGTACGCGGACTACCAGGACATGCCCGCGTTCCCGCACTGCATGTGGAGCTACATGGTCGGAGCGACGCTCGAGCAGGCGTTCATGGAGATGACCGAGCCGACGCGCGAGAACTTCATGACGGCGCTGCGCTCCATCACCGACTTCCAGGCGCCGCTCATGCTCGAGGGCACCGCGGTGGACACCACGGTGGACGGTCAGCCTGCCGTGTCGAGCGTGGTCGTCCAGAAGTACAACGGCAAGGGTTACGACACGGTCGAGGCCTTCGGCTGACCTCGCGTCGATCCGCGGCGGCGGCCTGACCCACAGTCGGGCCGCCGTTCGCATGTCGGCCTCAGGTCATGCCAGGCTGCGCAAGAACGCCACGATCCCCGCGAGATGCGCGCGGGTCGCCGCCTCGGCGGCATCCGGATCCCGCGCGATCACGGCGTCGATGATCGCGATGTGCTCCGGCAGCGACTGGGCCGCCCTGCCGGGGGCGAACGCGAGGCGGAACTGATGCCGGGCCGACTGCGCCCGCAGGCGCTCGAGCAGCTGCGCGGCGGTGGCGTGACCGCTGAGTGCCCGCAGCTGCCGGTCCATGTCCTGGTTCAGGCGCGAGTACTCCACCAGATCTCCCGACGCGACCGCCTGCTCGATCCTGGCGCGCAGGTCGCGAAGCACCGCGATGCCGTCGTCGTCGATGCGCTCCGCGGCACGGCGGGCGCACAGCGACTCCAGCCCCGCGCGCACCTCGACGATCTCGACGGCCTCCTCGATGCTGATGGCCCGCACGCGGGCGCCGCGGTTGGGAAGGCGCTCGACCAGCCCCTCGTTCTCGAGAGTCAGCAGCGCCGTGCGGACCGCTGCCCGAGTTGCGTGGAATCGTTCACTCAGATCCGCCTCGATCAGCCGCTGGTGCGGCGCGAACTCGCCGCCGAGGATGGCGTCCCGGATCTGCTGTGCGATGTCGGTTCGCGCGCTGGGGTCGACGGCTCGGGCGGCGGGCGGGAGTGTCATGGGCGCCAACTCTCTCGACCCCGGCGGAGCTGGGGGATCGTCGGCACTATTGTCGCCGATTTTCGCGGCAATCCGCCACCGCGCCCACCGCGGGGGAGTTCAGGACAAGGGCGTGTCGCGGCGCGCCAGCCGCCAGGTTGCGTCGGGGATCACACCGACGGTAGCGACCGTGACCGCCCTGGATGCCGCGGCGTTGGGCTGCAGGTGTGCGACACAGCCATGGGTCGCCTCGATGCGGACGGCGACACCGTGCGGCTGCAGCACCGTCATCAGGGCGTCCGCGATCTGCTGCCCGAGTCGCTCCTGCAGCTGGGGGCGCTTGGCGGCGACCTCGACGAGGGCGGCGATGCGGCTGAGCCCGGCGATGTGACGGCTCGGCGCGTAGTACACGTCCGCCGTCCCGTCGAACGGCAGCAGGTGATGCTCGCAGATCGAGCGGAACGGGATGCCGGTGACGCCCACCAGTTCGCCGGGGTGCTCGTTCTCGGTGAGCGCGACAGGAACACCGAGTGCGGATACAGGGTCGACGCCGAGCCCCGCGAACACGTCGAGCACGAGGTCGGCGACGCGTTCGGGAGTGCGCAGCAAGCCCAAGCGGTCGGCGTCCTCGCCCACCGCGAGCAGGAGTTCGCGCACGGCGGCAACCGCGCGATCACGAGAGGTCTGAACTGCGGAAGATGTCATCGTCTGCGGGAGCCCTCCGGGGGTTCGAGGTGCTCGACGAGGTCGAGCCCATGTCGTGCCCACTGGATCTCGCCGAGCGCACGCTCGACGAGACCCTCATAGGCGAACCGCTTGTACGCGATCGTGCGTTCCCGATCGGCTTCGGCCGTGACGGCAAGTCGGCGCCGCAGCATGGGATTGTCGACGGCGTCGATGCGGCGGATCTCACCCTCCCACTGCTCCAGCTCGCCCTCCCACTGCGCGATGTGCGCGCGTAGGAAGGCGCGGGCCTGGTCGGGTGTCGCCGACTCCAGATACGCGGCGCGAAGGTGAGCAGGATCGCGCACCCGCTGATACTCCGGCGGCGATGCCATCCAGTCCAGGAACGCCTGGTCGCCGGCGGGGGTGACGTGGTACATCCGCCGCATGCCACGCTCCCCGCGTGCCTGCTCCTCACCGAGGATGAGCCCTTCGCCCTCCATCTTCCGAAGCTCCGGATAGATCTGCGAGTCCGGAGCATGCCAGAGGTGACCGACTGACACCGAGAACTGCTTCTGCAGGTCGTAGCCGGACTGCGGGCCCACCCGCACCAGTGCGAGCAGGGCGTAGCGCAGACTCATCGGATTCCCTCCTTCGGCGGCGTCGCGTGCTCGCCGCCGACCGTCTGCCGAGATTACCGGTGGATGCCGGTGGCGACGATTCAGCTCTGATAGCCGGTGCGCCAGCCGCCGTGGTAGGACTGGCGGACGACCGTCGAATACGGCACCGGACTGACCACCACACGCACCTCGGTCTGCTCGTGCCGCTCGACGGAGGCTTTGGCCGTGCCGCCGTCCGGCTCCCCCCAGATCACCTTCAGCTCCGTGCCCTCCGGCACGTTGGGGTCGACAACGCCCAGCGACAGGCCGCGCCGCTCGTTGGCGCTGTACCCGGTGAACATCGAGAACCCGACCGTGGTGCCGTCGGCATCCACGATCGAGTCGTAGTTGGCCGAGCCGTAGTTGGCCAGCGGCAGGTCGAAGAACTTGTACTGCGGCCCGTCCACGTTCAGCAGCGACCCCCACACCCGGGTGAGATCCTCGGCGTTCCAGGCCAGCGTCACCTTGCGGCGCTGGGTCTCCTTGTCGATCTTCTCGAGGGCATCGCGACCGATGAAGTCGTGGTCGAACTTGACGAAGGAGCCGTAGCCGAGCTCCCACGGGGTCAGGTAGTAGTCCTCGATGTTCTCCGAGACGTAGGAGCCGGCCAGCGTGCCGGTGGCCTCGTAGCTGTCCACGCCGAGCCATTCGCGGTAGGCGCGCTCGGGTTCGCCGGTGTAGATCGCCGGCAGGGGCGAGGGGATCCAGCCCGACTCCAGCGTGTTCGAGGGGTAGGCGCGGGACCCGACCGGCACGAGCCCGAATTCGGCGCCCGCCTCGACGATGGCGTCGCGGACCTGGTCGTGGTCGGCGTACGGCCCCCACACCTCGAGGCCGGGTGCGCCGGCCATCCCGTGGCGGAGGGTGCGCACCTCTTTGCCGGCGATGCGCATCGTCGACATGTTGAAGAACCCGAGCTTTTCGAGTTCGCCGCCGTTGAGCTTCTCGATCACGGCCCAGGCATTCGGGCCCTGGATCTGGAAACGGTAGTACTCCCGGGTCACCGGGTGCCCGTAAGGGCGGGAAGGTGACCGGCGGTCGACCGTGACATCGAGATTGCGGTAGCCACCGGTCTCGCCGTGGAACAGCAGCCAGTTCGAGGCGGGGGCGCGGCCCACGTAGACATACTCGTCTTCGCCTTGGCGGAAGAGGATGCCATCGCCGATCACATGGCCCGATGAGGTGGTCGGCACGTATTGCTTGGCCTTGTTCACGGCGAAGTTCGCGACCGAGTTGATGGCGGTGTCGCTGATCAGGTTGATCGCGTCGGATCCGCTCAGGAACACGTTGTCCATATGGTGCGACTGGTCGTACAGCACGGCGGTCTCCCGCCACGCCTGCTGCTCCTTGATCCAGTTCTGGAAATCGGCGGGCACGACGGGGTAGATGTACGAGCCGATCTGCGAGTTGCGCAGCATGTCGACCGGGTTGGTCTGGTCGATCAGCTCCTGCAGGTTCTTTGCCACGGATGAACTCCTCTGTTCTGTGGGTGGACGCCTCGGGCGAGGCATCCGTGTCAGGCGAAGACGATGGTCTGATTGCCGTGCCGGATCACCCGGTCCTCGGCGTGCCACTGGACGGCACGGGACAGCACGGCGCGCTCGACGTAGGCGCCCCGTGCCTGCAGGTCGGTCGCGCTCATCGCGTGGGTGACGCGGGCGACGTCCTGTTCGATGATCGGTCCCTCGTCGAGGTCGCCGGTGACGTAGTGCGACGTCGCGCCGATGAGCTTGACGCCGCGTTCCTTGGCCTTCTTGTAGGGGCCGGCACCGATGAACGCAGGCAGGAACGAGTGGTGGATGTTGATGATGGGCACGCCGACCTGGGTGAGGAAGCCGTCGGAGAGGATCTGCATGTAGCGCGCGAGTACGACCACGTCGACGTTGCCGACCAGGAGCTTCATGATCTCCGCCTCGGCGGCGGCTTTGTCCGGTCCGGGCGAGGGCACGTGGAAGAACGGGATACCGAAGGAGCGCACCGACTCGGCGCTGTTGGTGTGGTTGGAGATCACCATCGGGATCGTGACGTTCAGCTCGCCGCGGCGGTGGCGCCAGAGCAGTTCCAGCAGGCAGTGGTCGCTCGTCGAGGCGAGGATCGCCATGCGCTTGGGTACCGACTGATCGGTGAGCTGCCAGGTCATGCCGTAGGGGGTGAGCGTGTTCTCGAGGTCGCCTTGGATCTCAGGCATCGCGGCCGCGAGGTCGGGGCGGTGAAACACCAGCCGCTGGAAGAACGCGCCACCCTCCGGATTGTCGGAGTACTGGTCCAGGGTCACGATGTTCCCGTTGTTGCGGGCCACCAGTGCCGTGATCGCCGCGACCAGCCCCGGCTGGTCGGGGCCGTGGGTGATGAGGCAGGCGTGATCGCTCAGCGAGTTCGGTTGCAGAGACACGGGCATCCTCAGGACTGGCCGTTGCGGTAGTCCTGCGCCCACTGCGCCGTCGCCTGCAGGCCGCCGAACGTGTAGAAGTGCAGCTTGACCGTTCCCGCGGCGGGGGACTGTGCGAGCTGGGCGGCCAGATCCGTCACGAACCGGTCGGGACCGGCGGTTCCCATGAGGTTGGTCAGCGAGAAGCCGTACTTCTTCACGATCATCGCGTTCGCGCCGACGCCGAAGCGCCGCGCGAAGCCGATCAGCCGTTTGATGCCGGCAGGGCCGGGCGTGCCGATGCGGATCTCGGTCTGGATGCCGCGGTCGCGCACCTGCTGGATCCACACGGTCACCGGGTCGGTGTCGAAGGCGAACTGGGTGAGGATCACCGCTCCCAAGCCCTGCTCCCGCAGCGCGGCCGACTTGTCGTCCAGATGACGCCAGAGCACGTCGTCGGGAATGTCGGGGTGACCTTCCGGGTAGCCCGCGATCGACACCTCCTTGACGCCGTATCGCTGCAGGATGCCGGATCGGATCACCGAGAGCGAGTCAGGATACGGACCCTCTGGTTCGGCCGGGTCGCCGCCCACGGCGAAGACATGGTCGGTGGCACCGACATCCTGCAGTCGGCCGAGGAACTCCTCCAGCTGCCCCTGCGACGACAGCCGCCGGGCCGAGATGTGCGGGACCGGCACGAAACCGAGGTCGACGACGGCCTTGGCGGCGGCGACCCGCATCTGAAGATCCTCGTTGCCGAGGAATGTCACGTTGATCTTCGTGCCGGCGGGGATCGTGTCCCGTGCCTCTTCGAGGCCCGGCACGTCCTTCCCGGTCATCTCCAGCGAGAAGCCGTCGAGGAGGCGGAGGGCGGCGCTGCGTGCCGCCGGTGAAGTCTGGGCCACTGATCGAGGTCCTTTCCTCTCAGGGAGAGGGCATCATTGCGCCTCCGAGATGCAGATTACCTATGGTGATAGGTAATGGCAAGAGGTACTGCGCGAACCCGTGAGACACCATGACGGGGTCCGCCGCTTCGGCGGACCCCGTCATGCGCGCCTGTCGGTCAGTGCGCCATGCCGGCCAGGGCCTCGGGGTCGATCGTGGCGATCGAGCGGGTGTCCTGGAAGGAACGGATTCCGTCGATGCCCTGCTCGCGTCCCATCCCCGACTGCTTCATGCCGCCGAAGGGTGCACGCAGGTCAAGGCGAGTGGCGCCGTGATCGTTGACCCAGACATATCCGCAGCGCAACTGGCTGCCGACGCGGTGGGCGGCGGTGGGGCTGCCGGTCCACACCGACCCGCACAACCCGGCCCACGTGTCGTTGGCGAGACGTACGGCCTGCTCCTCGGTGTCGAACGGGATCACCGGGATGACAGGACCGAACTGCTCCTGGGTCACCACGCGCAGCCCCAGCGGGGGGTCCACGACGATCGCGGGCCGCAGGAAGTTGCCGCCCGCGAGGTCGCCGCCGGGCAGCTCGCCGAATTCGCGGACGTCGGCACCGGCATCCTTCGCCTCGGCGATGATCTCCTCGACGAACGCCTTCTGCGCCGGCTGGTGGAGCGGCCCCATCGTGGTGCCCTCGTCGAGGCCGTAGCCGATGACGACGTTCTCGAGCCGCGCAGTGAGCCCGGCGACGAGCTCGTCCAGCCGCGAACGGTGCACGTAGACGCGCTTGGCGTTCATGCAGATCTGCCCCGTGGTGTCGTACACCGCGGCGTAGAGCCGGTCGAGGTGCACATCGTCGATGACGGCGTCCTCCAGGAAGATCGCGGCGTCGTTGCCGCCGAGTTCCAGCATGACCCGGGTGAGGGTCTTGGACGCCATCTCCATGATCCGCTTGCCGCCGTTGACCGAGCCGGTGAAGGACACCTTGGCGATGTCGGTGTTCTGGATGAGGCCGGTCATGTTCTCGTCACGGCCGGTCACGACGTTCAGCACGCCGGCGGGGAGCTTCTCGGCGAGGCGCTGGACCACCCGGGTCGTGGCCAGCGGCGCCGACGGCGGGGGCTTCACGATCGCGGTGTTCCCGGCCAGCAGCACGTGCGGCAGGGAGGCGCCGAGGATCGCGATCGGCCAGTTGAACGGCACGATCACGGTGACCACGCCGAGCGCCTGGTAGGACACCTCGGTGGACACCGGGATGGCGCCTGGTACGACGGGCAGGGTCCGCGGCACGTCGACCTCGTCGGCGAGCATGAGCGCGAGGTTCCAGCGCAGTTCGAACACGAGGGCATCCACCCACGCTTCGAAGCGCACCTTGCCGTTCTCCTGCGACAGGATGGCGGCATCCTCATCGCGGTCGTCGCCGATACCGGCGATGGCGTCGGCCATGAGTCGCGCGCGCTCCTTCGCGCCCATCGCCTCCCACGCGGGGTGAGCGGCCTTGGCCGCGGCCACGGCATCGCTCACGTCGTCGGCGGAGGCCGCGGCGGCCTCCCCGACGATCAAGCCGGGTCTGGCCGGGTCTGGGATCGACAGGGTCTCGTCGGTGAAGCGTTCCTGGCCTCCGATGTAGAGCCCCGTTCGCGCCCCGGTGGTGATGGCGTCTGCAGTCATCTCGGCATGCACCTCTCTGTGTTCGGCGCAGATCGCGCCGGCGTCGATGGATTCGTTTGATTCTGCGGCCTGACCGTCCCCGGATCAACCGCGGCCGGCACTCTCACGCAGGGTTCCGACGCTCCAGCATGCGCCCGGCACCGGCTGCCCCGACAGCCAGCAGGGGAAGCAGGGTCATGAAGAACAGTGCGGGCACCGCGGTGCCGGTGCCGAGCAGCCCGCCCAGCGGCGAGGCCGCGGCGCCGAAAGCGAACTGACTGAAGCCGATCAATGCGGAACCCGCCCCCGCCGTCCGGGCGGCGCGGCCGACGGCGATGGCGGATGCCGTCGACATGACCGCCCCGCATCCCACGGCGAACCCGCCCATCAGCGGCAGGTACCAGGCCAGGGTGAAGGCTCCGGACACCGCGAGCACACCGGAGATCCCCGCCGCGGTCAGCTGCAGCAGCTGGGCTACCAGCAGGGTGCGGCCGGTGCCGACGCGCTGGGCGACGCGGCCGCTGAGCCACGCGCCCGACATGATGCACAGGCCCGTGAACGAGAAGGTCAGCGAGTAGCCCAGCGGAGTCGTCCCGAAGATGTTCTGCACGATGAACGACGACGAGCTGATGTACACGATGAGCGTGCCGTAGCCGAGGCCGAAGGCGACGGCGTAGCCGACGAACGCGCTGTCGCGCAGCAGGCGACCGATGTTGCCGCCGATCGCGGCGAAGGTGAACGGATGCCGGCGGTCCGGCGGCAGGCTCTCGGGGATGACGAAAGATGCGACCAGCAGCATCGCCGTGGCCAGCACCGCCACCCCGAGAAGCGTCACGCGCCAGCCCCCCGTCTGGGCGAGCCAGCCACCCAAGGGAACCGCGATGGCGGGGCCGAGGGCGATCATGGCCCAGAGCAGGCTGAACGCGCGCACCGCCTGCTGCCGGTCGGCCAGATCTGCCACGATCGCGCGTGCCAGCACCGCCCCCGCGGAACCCGCGAACCCCTGCACCGCGCGGATGGCGATGAGTACGCCGACGGAGGGACTGACTGCGGCAAGGTAGGCGCAGGCGGTGAACACCGCCAAGGCGGCCAGCAGCGTGCGCCGCCGGCCGAGGGCGTCCGAGAATGCGCCGATGACCAGCTGTCCCGCCGCCGAACCGATGAGGAAGGCCGTCATGGTCAGCTGCACGGCGGATGCTTCGACCTGGAACGCCGCCGCGATCTGCGGGAATGCCGGCAGATACACGTCGGTCGAGAGCGACCCCGCCATCGCGACGAACCCCAGGGCGAGCATGAGTCCGGGATCGATGCGTCCCGGGGTGCGCGGCACGGGGCGCGGTGGGCTCATGCGCGGGTCGCCACGTCCGGACGGAACCCCTTCTTCGCCAGCTGGATCTGCTCGTACACATGGCGACGCAGCTCGGTGAAGCGCGGCAGCGACCGCGTCTCCAGCTGGTCGCGCTCCTCGGGGAGGTCGACGAGGAGGTCCTCCTGCACGATGGTCGGCGAGCTCGAGAGCATGATCACCCGCTCCCCGAGATAGACCGACTCGTCGATGTCGTGTGTGACGAAGAGCACCGACAGCCCCAGCGTTTTGCGCACCCCTCGCACGAGGTCCTCGAGGTCGGCGCGGGTCTGGGCGTCCACAGCGGCGAACGGTTCGTCCATGAGCAGCACCTCCGGTTGGTAGGCGATGGCTCGGGCGATGGCCACGCGCTGCTGCATTCCGCCGGAGAGCTGCCACGGATACGACCGCGGTACGTGATCGAGGCCCACGTTGGCCAGCGCCTCCTCGACGAGAGCCCGGCGCTGGTCCTTGCCCATGCCGGAGTTCTTCAGCGGCAGCTCGACGTTCTCGAAGACCCGCAACCAGGGGAACAGGGAGCGGCCGTACTCCTGGAAGACGACCGCCATCTTCTTCGGCGGCGCGGTCACCTTCTTGCCGTCGAGCACGACCTCACCCGATGTCGGCGTAAGTAGGCCCGCGATGCATTTGAGAAGCGTCGTCTTTCCCGAACCCGAGGGGCCCACCAGGCACGTGAGCTCGTTCTTGCCGAGGTCGAAGGTGAGGTCGCGGACGGCCTCGATGTCACCGCCGTCGGTGGTGTAGACCTTCTTCAGGTTCCGTACCGACAACAGGGTGTCCGCAGCGGGCAGGGTGCGACCGTACGAGACGGTCTGCAGTGGTGCAGAAGAGTCAGACAGCATTCTCGAGATCCTTCAGTCCGTAGTACCAGCGGAGGATGCGTCGTTCGACGACGCGGAACAGCATGGCGACGAGGAAGCCGACGATGCCCAGGAGCAGGATCCCCGACCACATCTCGGGGATGGCGTAGGTGCGCTGGAAGCGGATGATGGCAGCGCCCAGCCCCCCGGTGGGGGCGAACATCTCGGAGATCACCATGAGGATCAGCCCGATCGGCAGGCACTGTCGCACCCCTGCCAGCACCTGCGGCGCGGCGGAGGGGAGCACCTGGTAGCGCACCCGGTTGAATCCGGAGATGCCGTACGAGCGGCTCGTGTCGTTCTGCACCGGGTCGGTCGCCCGCACCCCCTCGACCGTGTTCAGCAGCACCGGCCAGACCGCGCCGATGGCGATCACGACCACCTTCATCGCGTCGTTCGGGCCGATGATCAGCAGCAGCGGCGGCACCAGAACCGGTGCGGGCAGGGCGCGGAAGAACTCGAACAGCGGCTCGGTCATCGCCCGCAGGGTGCGGTTCAGGCCGATGACGATGCCCAGGAGCACCCCCACGACGATGGCCAGGGCCACGCCCATGCCGAACCGAGCAAGGCTCGGCAGCACGTCCGCCCACAGGCGAGGGCCGAACCAGAGCCCGAAGAACTCGGCGATCAGCTCGGGGGGTTCCGGGATGAAGAAGTTCGGCGACAGGATCGTGTTGATCCACCAGAGCGTGACGAGGATCACGGGCAACCCGAGGGTGAAGGCGATGGCGACGAGGGTTTTTCTCATGCCGGCACCTCCCCCCGCACCGACGTGTGCCACGACAGCAGCCGGCGCTCCGCCGCGCGGGCGCCGACGTTGATCAGCACCCCCAGGAGCCCCGTCGCGATCATGAGCGCGTACATCGTGTCGTAGTTGCCCGCGTTCTGGGCGAGCGTGATCTGATAGCCCAAGCCCGGCGTGCCGATGATCAGCTGCGCGGTGATCGCCAGGATCAGGGCGATCGCCGAGGCGAGTCGCACGCCCGTCATGAGGAACGGCAGCGCCGTCGGGAACACGATGTCCCTGATGAGCTGCCAGCGGGAGAAGCCGTAACTGCGCCCCGTGCTCATGGCGACCTGATCGACGTCGGCGACGCCGTACAGCACCTGGATGAAGATCTGCCAGAACGCCGCGTACACCACCAGCAGCAGGGTCGCCTCGAACCGGATGCCGAACAGCAGCACCGCGAGGGGGATGAGCGCGACGGACGGGATCGGACGGAGGAACTCCACCGTCGAGTTCGTCGCACGGCGCAGGAACGGCGACAGCCCGATCACGACACCGGCGATCGTCGCCAGCACGAACGCGATGAGCAGGCCCGTGCCCCACGCCAGGAGGGTGTCGCCGATCGCCACCCAGAAGTCGGGGAACGTGGCGATCTGGAACAGGTGGGGGATCACCTCGGTGGGTGGCGGCAGATAGCGAGGGTCCACCAGGCCCGTCCGTGACGCCATCTCCCAGATCGCGAGGAACAGCACGATGCCCGCGATGCCGAGCAGGGCCTTGCGTGGGGAGAACCGCCGTCGAGCGCGCGCCTTCGCGATGGCGACGGTGCGAGTCACCGTGTTGTCGCCGGGTGGTGCGATGGTCATCGTCGACCTCCTTGGTGGGCAGTGGACTCAGCTCAGGGCGTCCCGGAGCCGTAGCGCGCACGCAGATCGGCCTTGCGCACTTTTCCGCTGGCCGTTCTCGGCAGTTCTTCGGTGAAGACCACCCGGGTGGGGATCTTGTACTTGGCCAGTCGGCCGTCCAGGTGCCGGGCGATCGCCTCGGCGGGCAGGTGAGCCCCTTCTTTCAGGCTCACCACGGCCAGCGGCACCTCGCCCCACTTGTCGTCCGCGACACCGATGAGGGCGACCGACGAGATCTCGGGGATCTCCATGATGACTCCCTCGACCTCCGCCGAGTAGATGTTCTCCCCGCCCGAGATGATCATGTCCTTCAGGCGATCCGAGACGCGAAGGTACCCCTCCTCGTCCATCGAACCGAGGTCGCCGGAGCGGAACCAGCCGTCCACGAACGCGGCCGCGGTGGCTTCCGGGCGGCGCCAGTACTCCTTGATCACGTTGGGTCCGCTCACCAGGATCTCCCCGACCATTCCGGCGGGCACCGTGACGCCCTGTTCGTCCACGACCTTCACATCGGTGAAGAAGTGCTTGATCCCCGACGACCCCATCTTCACCTTCGACATCCGCGGCGGCATGGCCGTTGCGCCGGGGGAGGTCTCGGTCATGCCGTAGCCGCAGGAGAAGGACAGGCCCCGCTTCTCGTACGCCTCCAGCATCCGTTCCGGCATGGTGGAGCCGCCGCAGGTGAGGTGCTGCAGGCTGCTGATGTCGGTGGTGTCCCAGTCCGGATGCTCCTGCAGCATCTGGAAGGTCGTCGGCACCCCCGCGAGCATCGTCACGTGCTCCGCGGCTACCGTGTGGAGCACCCCGGCGGGATCGAACTTCTCGTGCAGGATGACCTGGCCGCCCTGCAGAAGTACGGGCAGGGCCCCCATGCTCAGCGAGGCGACGTGGAACAGGGGAGAGATCAGCAGCACGCGTTCGGCGGCGTGGATGCCGTAATCGACGATGGCGTTGAAGCAGTTCCAGGTGAGGTTGCCGTGAGTGAGGACGGCTCCCTTCGGATGCCCGGTGGTGCCGGAGGTGTAGAGGATGATCGCCGGGTCGTCGAGAGTGACGGGAACGTCGATCTCGCGATCCACCCCCGACGCGATCACCTCGTCGTACGACTCGACCGCGGGGTAGGCGTCGGCCTCGACGATGATCCGCCGGGTGACGCCGGTGGACCAGGCGCCGGAGCGAGCGCGGTCACGCAGGTCGGCGTGCAGGATGAGGGTCGTGGATCCGGAGTCCTCGAGGGCGAACTCGATCTCGGGAGCGGCCAGGCGGGAGTTCAGCGGCACGAAGATCGCACCGAGGGTCGCCGTGGCGAACAGCGACTCGAGGAAAGAAGGGTGGTTGTTGCCGAGGTAGGCGACCCGGTCGCCCGCTGAGACACCGCGGTCGGCGAGGGCCGCGGCGAGCAGGCGGATGCGGTGGGCGAGCGTGCGGTAGCCCACCGTCTCGTCGCGGAACGAGATCGCGACGTCGTCCAGCGAACGCTCGCTGCGACGGGAGATCCAGGTCCCGATGCCTTGGTTGTGCACAACGGCCTCTTTCGAAGTCAATCGATCGGTGACGCCCCGCCGCCGCCGGAGCGGCGACGGGGCCGCCGGGTCAGTTCAGGAGCAGAACCTGTTCCAGGTCCGGCTCCTGCTCGAGGAACTCGTACTTCAGAGCGAGGGCGGAGAGGTCCTCGATGATCGACTCGTCCAGATCGGCGGAGAGGTGCTCGAAGTTGATGTTCTCGACGACCTCGGCATCCATTCCGGTGAAGGTCACCACGACCTCGCGGTAGCCATCGGTGTCGGCCATCGCCATCTCGAGCGACTCAGCGATGCCGGCGCGGAACTTCTCGACGATCTCCGGGTTCTCCTCGGCGTACGCCGTCGAGGTGAATGTCACCATCGACGCAAGCCCGGGGATCGCGTTGCCCATCGGTTCGCCGAGCACGGTCATGCCCTCGGTGGCCGCACCGGCGCCGAAGAACGGATCCGGCATCCAGGCGGCATCGATGTTGCCCTGCTCGAGCTGCGGGAGCTGGTCAGGGAAGGCGAGCTCGGTGAACTCCACCGCCGCCGGGTCGCCGCCGTCGAGTGCGACGGACTCCATGATGGCGAGGTCGCCCTGCGTGTTGAAGGCGTTGACGGCGACCTTCTTGCCCTCGAGGTCCTTCCAGGTCGTGATGCCGGAGTCCTCCTTGACGATCACGCCGGTCGGCAGCATGTCGGCGGGGACGTCCACGCTGGAAAAGCCCGCGATGATGCTCATCTCCAGGCCCTGGCTGGCGGCCACGAGCACCGACAGCGGGTTGCCGACTGCGAACTCGATGTCGCCGTTCGAGACGGCCGGCAGCAGCGCGGCGCCCCCCTGGCCGATCTGGACGGACACGTCGAGGCCCTGCTCTTCGAACACCCCGGCGTCGATGCCCATCTGCACTGCGGCGGATGCCGCGATGGGGATGAGCCCGACGGTCACCGGCGTGAGCTCCTCGGTGCCCTCGCCGCCCCCGCCCGGCTCTTCGGTCTCGCCGCTGAGTGAGCCGCTGCCGGCGCAGGCGGTCAGCATCAGCCCCGCCACCGCCATCGCGGCGACGGCTGTCATTCGTAGATTGCGCATCTCAGAAACTCCTTTGTCACTGACGGATGGTGCAGAAACCGCCGCAGGCGGCGGGTACAGCGCAATTTTCAGTTTTGTGGTGTGGGCTGTCGGGTTGTGGTGTGGCTGTGGAGTTGTGGTGTGGTCAGGCGGCGTACAGGCGCTGCAGGCTGCGCGCGACGACGGCGGGCTTCGTGCCGCCCTCCGTCTCGATCGTGATGTCGACGGTGAGCTGGTAGCCGCCGGCGACCTCGGCGACGTCGGCGATCGTGCCGGTCAGACGGATGCGGGAGCCCACCGGGACGGGGGAGACGAAGCGGACCTTGTCCAGCCCGTAGTTGACCTTGGTTCCCGCGCCTTCCACCTCGAGCAGTTCGGTCCACAGCGGAATGAGCAGCGACAGCGTGAGGAAGCCGTGGGCGATGGGTGCGCCGAACGGGCCGTCCTTCGCGCGCTCGGGGTCGGTGTGGATCCACTGGTGGTCATCGGTCGCGTCGGCGAACGTGTTCACGCGTTCCTGCGTGATGTCGAGCCAGTCGGAGTAGCCGAGGTCGGCCCCGACGAGCGAGGGCAGGTCGGCGTAGGCGATGGTGGTGGTCATGGGTTCTCCTTGGGTCGGGATCAGACGAATGCGGACTGGCCGGTGAGGCCCCGCCCGACGATGAGGGCATTGATCTCGTGCGTGCCCTCGTACGAATAGACCGCTTCCGCATCGGCGAAGAAGCGGGCGACGTCGTGCTCGAGCAGGATGCCGTTGCCGCCGAGGGCCTCGCGGCCGAGGGCGACGGTTTCACGGGCCAGCCGTGCGGTCTGCAGCTTCGCCAGCGCCGAGTTCTCGTCGGTGACCATGCCGGCATCCTGCCGCGCGGACAGCTGCACCGCCATACCGAGCGAGGCGACGGTGTTGCCGAGCATGCGGGCGAGTTTCTCCTGCACGAGCTGGAAGCCGCCCACCGGCCGGCCGAACTGCTCACGTGCGGTGACGTAGCGCACGGCTGCCTCCAGCGCCCCGGATTGCAGCCCGGCGGCGATCCAGGCCGCGTCCGAGCGCATCGTGCGCAGGATCGCGGTGACGTCGCGCCACGAGTTCACACCCTGCAGTCGGTCGCTCTCGCCGATGCGCACGCCGTCGAGGTGGATGACGGCGTTCTGCATCGGACGCAGCGACACCTTGCCCTCGATCGTCTCGAGGCGGACGCCGGCGGCGGTGCGGGGCACGAGGAACGCCTTCACCTCGCCGTCGGCGACGTTGCGGGCGAACACCGCCAGCACGTCGGCGGAGGCCGCACCGCCGATCCACCGCTTCGCGCCGTCGATGACCCAGCCGTCGCCGTCTCGGCGCGCGGTCGTGGCCAGCCCGCCGGCGATATCGGAGCCATGGTCGGGTTCGGTGAGCGCGAATACCCCCTTCAGAGCGAACGAGCGCACGTCGGCATCCATGCGCTGTGCCTGGTCGGGTGAACCGCCCAGCGCGACCGTGGCACGGAAGAGCCCCGATTGCGCGTTGTACATCGTCGCGACCGACACGTCCGCGCGGGCGAGGACGAAGGTGCGGAAGCCGGAGAACACCGACGACGTCGCCTCCCGGTGCTCGACACCGGTGGGGTCCATGAGGTGCAGCGGAATGAGCGCCCCGAGCACGCCATCTGGCATCGTCGCCGACTCCCACGCGTCGCGCATGAGCGGTGTGACGTCGCGTTTCAGCACGTCGGCGAGCTCGACCAGTGCCGCGCGGGCAGCCGGAGTCAGGTGCGTTTCGGCGAACCCGTAGGGGTCGAAGCCGAGCGGGCCGGGGGCGGTCTTCACGATGTGTCCCCGAGTCCCAGCAGTCGCGCGGCGTTGTCCTTCATGATCCCGGGGAGCACTTCCGGCTTGAAGGCGGCGTGCTCGGCGTCACGGATCCACCGGTCGGGCGTGATCATGGGGAAGTCCGACCCGAACAGCACGCGCTTCTTCAGCATCGAGTTGGCGTAGCGGACCAGCTCGGCGGGGAAGTACTTGGGGCTCCAGCCGGACAGGTCGATCCAGGTGTTGTGCTTGTGGGTCGCCACCGACAGTGCCTCGTCCTGCCACGGCACCGACGGGTGGGCCATGATGATCTGCAGGTCGGGGTGCTCGGCGGCCACGACGTCCAACAGCATCGGGTTGGACAGGCCCAGCCGGAACCCGCGCCCACCCGGCATCCCCGCACCGATCCCGGTCTGGCCGGTGTGGAACAGTGCGACGACGCCGGCATCCTGCAGCACCCGGTACAGCGGGAAGTGAATCGGATCCGAGGGATCGAACCCCTGCACGGTGGGGTGGAACTTGAACCCGCGCACGCCGCTGTCCTCGATGAGGCGGCGCGCCTGCGTGATCGCCGCGTCGCCCTTGCGGGGGTCGACGGAGCCGAAGGGGATGAGCACGTCGTTGTTACGCGCTGCGCCTTCGGCGATGCCGGCGCTGGAGATCGGGGCGTGGCCGAGGTTCGTCTCGGAGTCGACCGTGAACACGACCGCAGCCATCCGCCGCTCGCGGTAGTACGCGGCGATCCCGTCGAGGTCCGGGCGCGGGCCGTCGGCGCTGAAGTAGGTCGACGCGGCCTCGGCGAGGTCGTCTGGAAGGGACGAGTGCCCGTGCGGGTCGATCTCGATGTGCACGTGCACGTCGATCGCGGTGATCGCGTCGAGGTCGATTGCGGGAGAGTACCGGGTCACTGTCGCTCCATTGCGAGGGGGTGCAGGGGGTGCCTGTGCTGCGGGGTCGTGCCGCCGCGGAGGGCTCGGATCAGGCGGTGGGCGCAGGCTGCTGGAGCTCCTCCGGCAGGGGTGGGAACTTCTCACCGACGCTCTGCAGGTTGCCGCCCAGCAGTGCCTCGCCTGATTCGGTGAGGGCGTCGAACGTCCAGCCCCCCTCGCGGTACGCCGTGACGATGGGCTCGGGGTGCGACCACACCTGCAGGCGGTCGCCGCCGACGCCGATGGCCTGGCCGGTGATGCCGGCGGCGGCATCCGATGCCAGATATGCGATGAGCCCGGCGACGTCGTCGGCGGTGCCGAAGCCGAGGTCGTGGCGGAAGAACTCCGGCATCGCCTCACCCGCGGCATCCGCGGCGACGGCGGCGGCGAAGTACGGCACGGTGGCGGTCATCGCGGTGGCGGCGACGGGGATGACGGTGTTGGCGGTGATCCCCGCCTTCTTCAGCTCGAGGGCCCAGGTGCGCACCATTCCGGCGATGCCGGCTTTGGCGGCGGCGTAGTTGGTCTGCCCGAAGTTGCCTCGTTGGCCCGTGGGAGAGCCGATGCAGATGATGCGCCCTGCGACGGCGTTCTCGCGCATGTAGGTGGCCGCTTCCCGCACGCACGTGAACGTGCCACGCAGGTGCACGCCGATGACGAGGTCGAAGTCGTCGTCGCTCATCTTCCACAGCACGGTGTCGCGCAGCACGCCGGCGTTGGTGACGAGGATGTCCACGCCTCCGAACGCGTCCACTGCGGTCTGCACCAATTGCTTCGCCGTGTCGGTGGGTCCCACCGGCGCGACCACGGCGACGGCCTTGCCGCCGGCGGACACGATGGACTCGACCGCTTCGGCGGCGATCGTCTCATCGACGTCGTTCACGACGACCGATGCGCCCTGGCGAGCGAGTTCCTGCGCGTAGGCGAGCCCGAGTCCGCGACCGGACCCGGTGATGATGGCGACTTTGCCTTCGAGTGACATGCAAGCTCCTTCGGTTGCTCACATGAAACTCCCCATTGTTGAGAATGTCAATTATTTGAGCGGGGACGCTGGATCTGGGCGGGGGCGGAGCCGCGCTCATGCACCGGCGAGGAGTGCTCCATCGGGTGCCGGCGCGTTGACGGCGAGCTGCGCCGAGAGGGTTCGTCCGGCCGTCACGAGAGCCTGCGCGAGGTCGTCGAGACTCCGGCCTCCGCTGCCGGGTTCGAGGTCACTCACCGTCAGCACGAGCACGACCTCTCCCGCACCGTCGAAGACGGGTACCTGTACCGCCGCGATGTCGTCCGCGGCGAGCCCCGGAGTGATGTTCTCGATGGTACGGGAGGCGTATTCGCTCCACACTTTCGCGTAGGAGTCGCGCTCGGCGGCGGGATCGGTGAGCATGCTGTAGAAGCGATCGGTGAGATCCCGGTCTACCGAGATCCCGAACCCGCGCTCCCGGATCGCCGCCAGCTGGGCTTCCACGCTGCGCCGATCGACCGCGCCGACAAGGTGCCGGGCGCGCTCGATCCACAGCGAACGATCGCGCTGCGGGGCCCATGCCGCGAACACCGGTTCGATCGGCGCGGCAAAAGGCAGGGAGACGCCGATCGAGCGCACCCGTCGTTCCTTCGCCTCCAGCTCGTCGCGGCCGGCGACGCCCACCGAAGCCGGAACGATGGCCAGCACCACGACCGACTCGCCGACCAGCGTCGTGATGGCGATGTCCCGCCCGATCCGGTCGGCGACCGACGTGAGAGCGTCCGATGCTGCGCGAGCCGCAGCCAGACGGTCGCCGACGAGCCGGGCATCGACCGCGTCGGCGGGGATCGCGAAGGCGCCGAAGCCGCCACGGCGGTAGAGGAGTGGATCGCCGGCATCGCGCGTCCCGACGCCGAACTTCTCGACACGCCCGACGACGAATCGGTGGTCGCCGAACCGCTCGACTCTCTCCGTACGTGCTTCGAACCAGGCGACAGCATCGTCCAGGCGCGGGATTCCGTGTGCGGTGCGGATGAGTCCCGGCTGTTCGAAGCGCTCGGCTTCCTTGCGGATGAAGGAGCGCAGGATATCGTCCTGCCGTTCGCCCAGCACGCTCACCGCGAAGCGGTCGGCGTCGACGACCTTCGCGAAGCTCGCGGAGGAGTCGTCGCCGAAGAATCCAATCAGTGGCGGGTCCTGGCTCACGGCGACAAAACTGCCGACGATCATGCCGACGGGCTCCCCCGTCGGTCCGAGCGCGGTGATCAGCGAGACCGCGGTCGGGTACTCACCGAGCACGGCCTTCCACCACTCGGTTCGCTCGACGCCGTCTTCTGCCGTTCGTGTCACAGTGCTAGGCCTTCCACACGGTTTTGACGTTGGTGAACTCTCGCATCCCCTGCGCGGCGAGTTCCCGTCCGTAGCCGGAGTTCTTACTTCCCCCGAACGGCAGTTCCGGAAACGACACGGTCATGCCGTTGACGAACACCGCGCCCGCGTCCAGCCGGAGGACGAAGAAGTCCTCTTCGTCCGCGTCCCGCGTCCACACGGACGAACTCAGCCCGAAGGGTGTCTGGTTGGCGATGCGGATGGCCTCGTCGCGGTCCGCGACGCGATACACCGACGCCACCGGACCGAAGGCCTCCTCGAGGACGAGGCGCATGTCACCGGACAGGTCCGTGAGCACGGTGGGCGGGTAGAACCAGCCCCGCTCGTCGGGGACGCCTCCGCCGACCAGCACGCGCGCGCCTTTCGCGATCGCGTCGTCGACCAGCTCAGCCAGTTCGTCCCTTCCGGCACGAGTGGCGAGGGGCCCGACGTCCACGCTCTCGTCCGCGGGGTCCCCCATCGTGAGGGCGGCGACGCGCTCCGAGAAGCGGCGGACGAATTCGTCGAACACGTCGGCGTGCACGATGAACCGCTTCGCGCATACGCAGCTCTGCCCGTTGTTGGTGAACCGCGCAGTGACGGCCGTGGCGACGGCGGTTTCGAGGTCGGCGGACGGCATCACGATGAACGGGTCGGAGCCACCCAGCTCGGTCACGCTCTTCTTGATCTCGCTGCCGGCTGTCGCTGCGACGGAGCGACCCGCCGGCTCGGAGCCGGTGATGGTCACGGCGCGCACCCGCGGGTCGCGGATGACCGCTTCCACCGCACCGGAACCGATGAGCAGAGCACCGAAGGCCCCCTCCGGGAAGCCGCCTCGGTGGAACAGCGTGTCGAGATACAGGGCGGCCTGGGGCACATTCGAGGCGTGCTTGAGCAGACCCGCGTTCCCCGCCATCAGTGCCGGCGCGGCGAAGCGGACCACCTGCCACAGCGGATAGTTCCAGGGCATGACGGCAAGCACGACCCCGAGCGGCTCGTATACGACGGTGGCCATGCGGGCTCCGACGACGGAGGGATCGGCCAGCGGTTCGTCCGCAAGGAAGCCCTCCGCGCGCTCCGCGTAGAACCGCATCGCTTTCGCGCACTTGGCGACTTCCGCGCGCGCCTGGGAGATGGGCTTGCCCATCTCGAGGGTCAGCAGGCCGGCGACCGCGTCTGCATCGGCCTCCAACAGGTCCGCCGAGTGCCGCATCCACTGTGCACGTTGGTCGAGAGCGGTCTCGCGCAGCGTCTCGAACGCGGACTGCGCCGCGGCGATGCGCCGTTCGACCTCGCTGGCATCGTGCGGCGCGAACTCGGCCACGAGTTCACCCGTACGCGGGTCGATGGTGGCGATGGTCATGGTTCTCCTCGGGTTCAGGCGGTGCGCCAGGGGTCGGTGCCGTCCCAGCCGGCGCACATGGCACGCAGATCCTCGAGGGCGGCGGCCTGCGCAGGGGTGAGCTCCACGAGCTCGATCAGCCCGGCAGACCCCGGCGCGCCGGGGAAGAAGGCGACGCGTGCTCCGTTGGGGAGCACGTCCTCGAAGGTGGCGGGCCCGCCGACGGCCACGAGGCCCGCGGCGCGCTCGTCGAACTGGTCGGGCGGACTCGTGATCGCGACGTGATGGAACCCGTGGCCGCGGGAGCGGACCGCGTCGCGGAAGATCGATGGGTGGTCGTCGTGCTGCTGGATCAGCTCGATCATGACGGGGCCGTCGAACGTCCGCGCCACGGTGAGGCTCGCCCGGAACGGCTCGCCCTGGTAGGTGGCATCCGGGGCAGTGAAGGGTCCGCGCACCGTCCACGGGCCGACGCCCAGCGTCTCGGTCCAGGCCCGCGCTGTCGCCTCGATGTCGGGGCTGGTGTAGGCGTACTGGAAGATCTTCATGTCAGTCTCCGATGACCGTTCCACCGTCGACGACGATGTTCTGACCGGACGTGAAGGATCCCGCCGCGGAAGCGAGCCACAGCACCGTGCCGGCTACATGGTAGGGCTCGCCGAATCGACGCATCGGCGTCTTCGCAAGCCGTGCTTCGCGGTGGGGGCCCTCGGTTATCACTTTCGCGAAATCGGTCTGGATGACCCCTGGGGCGATGGAGTTCACTCGAATGCCGGACGGTCCCCACTCGACCGCGAGGTTCCGGGCGAGCTGGGCGTTCGCGGCCTTGGTGAGGCCGTAGACGGGAATCTTGGTGTTGCCACGGATCCCGGCCAGGCTCGACATGATGATGAAGGCACCTCCGCCGCCGGCGGCCATCCGGGGGAGGGCGCACGCGGCCAGGTGCAGGACGCTGCGGACATTGACGTCGAACATCCGGTCGAACTTCTCATCCGATGACAGGTCGCTCGGCCGATCCTCGAGGGAGATGCCCGCGTTGGCGAACACGGTGTCGATACGGCCGAACTCTGCGTGTGTGGCGTCGACGAGCGCGGCCACTTCTTCGGCGGAGGATACGTCGCAGACGCGCCCCACGATCGGCAGCCCACTGTCGGCGAATTGCGCGGCGACGCGCTCGGGATGCTCCGAAGCCAGGCCGCTCAGCACCGTCGTGGCTCCTGCGGAAGCGAGAAGGCGTGCCGTCTCCCGCCCGAGTCCGGTTGTCGCTCCGGTCACGATCGCGACCTGCCCGTGCAGGGAGAACAGCTCAGCAGCGGTCACATTATCGGCCATGCGACAACTATAGAACGAAACGGTTTCGTATATAAGCGCGCGGGTCCCGCTCTACTGAGGCGCGGGAGGCAGTACGCGACGGTTCTTGAGACTACGCTCGGGGGGTGAGTGAAGCGAAGGGCGGGACCAGCATGAGCAACGTGAAGCCGAAGGCGAAGGGCGCCGCACGGTCGCGCGGCGAGGAACGGCGCGAAGACATCCAGCGGGTCGTTCTCGAGCTCGTGGCGGCGCGCGGCATCGAGGGCGTCACCGTCGACGCGATCGCCGCGGCCGCGAAGGCATCCAAAGCGACCTTGTACCGGCGCTGGCCCACCAAGGTGGACCTCATCCGCGAGGCGATCGAAATGTCCTTCGGCGGTCAGCGTCCGAGCGACCCTGGTGACCTGGGTGCCCTGCGGCCGGAACTTCGCGTGATCCTGGATGGGGCAGCGCAGATGCTCCGAGAGAACCGCCGGCTCATCATCGCCCTGCTGGACGGGGCGCAGCGCGATGAGACGGTCTTCCGTCTCATGCGGCAGGAGACGCAGGAGAGTGTGCGGGAGGCAACCCAACGACCTCTCATGCGAGCGATCGCTCGCGGCGAGGTCGGCCCCGGGGTCAACCTCGACCTCGTGCCGGACATCGCATTGCCGATCATGCACCACCGCGCGGTCTGGAACGAGCCGATCGACGACGCCTTCCTGGACTACCTGCTGGACGATATCCTGCTTCCCCTCGCCACCGCGTCGCGGGAGCCGTCCGAGGATTCCTGACTGCCGCGTCGGGGCGCCGTCACTGAGTGACGCCGACCGCACGCTCGAGAGGCTCCGGGCGCTCACCGGTGGCGAGCATCGCGGCCACGAGCTCCTTCGTGTACAGGTGCTGGGGCGACCGCACGACGTCGTCCGCGGCGCCGATCTCCACGATCCGGCCATGCTGCAGGACGGCGATGCGCTCGGACATGAAGCGGACGATCTCGATGTCGTGGCCGATGAACAGGAAGCTCACGCCGGTGTCGCGCTGCACCTCGCGCAGCAGGTTCAGTACCTGGGCCTGGACCGACACGTCCAGCGCCGTCACCGGCTCATCGCAGACGACCAGGGCGGGACGACTCATCATCGCTCGTGCGATGGCGATGCGCTGACGTTGACCGCCGGAGAATGCGGCGGGGAAGCTGTCCGCGGCGCCCGCGGGCAGACCCATCCGGTCGAGGAGGTCCTGGATCCGCGTCGTCGCATCTCGCTCCGTGCGAGGGATGCCCTCCAGTAATGCGCTCCGGACGCGTTTGACGGGGTTCAGCGTGCTGTTGGGGTCCTGGAACACCGCACGGATCTGTGAGCCGAACGCCCGGCGGCGGGCCGCCGACAATGCCGACAGTTCTGTCCCGCGGAAGAAGATCCTCCCCGAGGTGATGGGTGCGAGTCCCAGAAGGGCCCGCCCGATCGTCGACTTGCCCGAGCCGGATTCGCCGAGCAGACCCAGCGTCTCGCCCTCTGCGATCTCGAAGCTCACGCTGTCGACGGCCCGATGTCGCCGTCGGCCAGAGCCGTAGTCGACCGTGAGATCTTCCACCCGGAGCAGTGAGTCAGCAGTCATCGGGCGACCTCCACGGTCTGGGCACGGACCTCGTGCGCGAACAGACAGCGACTCGCCTGGTCGCCCGGGAGGTCGAACAGGGGAACCGGTGCACTCCGGCACTCGACCCGCGCGATCGGGCATCGCGGGGCGAACCGGCAGCCGCTCGGCCATGATCCCGGGGCGGCGACCTGCCCGGGTGTGGACACGAGCGGTAGGGAACGGTCGGCGTCGGCGCGGGGCCGGCAGGCCAGCAGCGCCCGCGTGTAGGGGTGCGCGCTGTGCTCGAGCAGGTCGTCGACTCGGCCCTCCTCGGAAATCTGCCCGGAGTACATCACCATGGCCCGGTCGCAGAGGTGGCGGATCACGTCCCAGTCGTGACTGACGATCAGGAGCGCCATGCCGGACTCCTGCTGCAGGCTGCGCAGCAGGTCCAGCACGCCCAGCCGGATGGAGGCGTCGAGAGCGGTCGTCGGCTCATCCGCAATGAGGAGATCAGGCTCGCCCGCGATCGCCCGTGCGATCGCGACGCGCTGCGCGAGGCCCCCGGAAAGCTCGTGCGGGTACCGTCGGGCGATCGTCTCCGCGTCGGTGATCTGCACGCGACGGAGCAGGTCGAGTGCGCGCGTCCGCGCCTCGCGCTTGGTGATGTCGTGATGCAGGCGAAGGACCTGGGCGAGCAGCTGGCCGACCCGGATTGTGGGCTCCAGGGTCGCCATCGGGTCCTGGAAGACGTAGGCGACGGAACCTCCGCGGTAGGTGCGCAGTTCTTTGCCGGTGAGTTCGAGCACGGCCTGGTCGCGGAAGCGAACCCCGCCGCCGGTGGTTCGGCCGGCTGCCGGCAGGATGCGCGCGAGCGCCCGCGCCACCGTGGATTTGCCGCACCCGGACTCGCCGACCAGCCCCACGGCTTCCCCCGGGGCGATGTCGAAGCTGATGCCGTCGACCACGAGGGCGTCTCGTGACCCGGCCGTGTAGTGCACGTCGAGGTCGCGGACTGAGACGAGCGCGGAGCCGGCCTCGACCTTGGCGGGACGGGTGGCGATCGCGGCCTTGCGGGACGCGCCCGTCCACGGGTCAACGCTCGCCTCCCGCAGGGTGTCACCGAGGACGTTCAGTGCCAGCACGGTGACCGCCACGGCGGCGCCGGCGACGATCATGGGTCCCTGCGACCGGGAAAGGGCGAGGACGGCATCCTGGATCATGCCGCCCCACGTCGCGTCCGGAGGCTGCGGGCCGAATCCGAGGAAGGCGAGGCCTACGGTGAACGCGACGCCGACTCCGGCGATCAGCGTCGCCTGGACGAGCAGAGGGCCGACGATGCGCGGCAGGATGTGCGAGGCCATGATCTTCAGGGGCGGGAGGCCCGCCACTCGAGCCGCGTCGACGAAGTTCTCCCGGCGCACGGCGATCACGGCGCCCCGGATGTTGCGCACAACCGGTGGGGACATCAGCACGCCGAGCAGCACCATGGCGACCAGGAAAACGCCGTCGAACACGCTCAGGATGACGATGGTCATGACCAGCACCGGCATGGCCAGGCCGATATCGGCGCTCGTCGTGATGACCCGGTCCCACCAGCCGCCCTGGAAACCGGCGAGGATCCCCAGCGGGACGCCCAAGAGCAGGGCGACGATGAGGACGACACTTGCGTAGCCGAGCGACGGGATGCCGCCGAACAGCAGGCGGCTGAGGAGGTCGCGGCCCAGCTGGTCCGTGCCGAGCGGGTGCTCAGCGCTGGGGGCGGCCAGCGCGGCGAGCAGGTCGACCTGGTTGGGGTCGGGCAAGGGGAGGACCGGAGCGAGCAGGCACGCGATGATGACGACGGCCAACACCGCACCGGAGACGATCGCGGCAGGGCGGCGGATCAGTCGGGAGAACGGGCTTCGTACGGCTCGGCGTCGGGGGATGACGAGGGAGCGGGTCATCGTCATGACATTCTCGCCTTCGGGTTGAGCCAGCCGTAGAGCATCTCTACGACGAGGTTGACGATGACCACACCGAGGCAGAGTACGACGACGACCCCCTGCACGAGGGGGAAGTCACCGGTCTGCGCCGCGCCGACCACCAGGGTGCCCAGACCCGGGAGGGAGAAGACCGTCTCGGCGAAGACGGTGCCTCCGATCATGGCGATGAAGAACACGCCCACGATGGTGACGATGGGAATCGCTGCGCTCTTGAGCACATGCGCCCAGATGATGCGCATCTCGGACCTGCCGTCCGCGCGCAGCGCCGCGACGAAGTCCTTGGCGAGGGCCTCCTGCATGGAGTCCTTGGTCTGCTTCGCGATTCCCACCAGGGGTGCGGCCACCAAGGTCGCCACCGGGAGGATGAGCGAACGGATCCAGCCGTCGATCGACTGCGTCGGCGGGACGTATCCGGTTGCCGGCAGGAGAGGCATCTGAAGGGCGAACCAGGCGATCAGGAGGAAGCCGAGCCAGAAGGGCGGGATCGCCGAGACGACGACCGCCGCCCACTCGAGCGCGCGGCTCAGCCACCCCCCGCGCAGCGCACCCAGCATGCCGATCAGGACGCCGCCGATCGTGGACAGGGCGAGCGCGGCGAGGACGAGGCTGAGGGTGACCCCGATGCGCTGGCCGATCGTGTCCAGCACAGGCTGAGCGGTCAGCAAAGACACTCCGAGGTCGCCGTGCAGCGCGGCAGTCAGCCAGTTCCAGTACTGCAGGAGGAGCGGCTGATCGAGGCCCAGCTGAGTGCGCACCTCCGCGACCCATTCGGGGGTGGCGGCGTTGCCCAGCACCGTCGCGGCGGGGTCCCCCGGCGCGATGGCGATGAGGAGGAAGGTGAGGAAGGAGACGATGAACAGCAGCGGCACGGCAAGTGCGAGGCGTCCCAGAATGAGGCGGGTCATGGAAGGACCATCTCTCAGTCCTCCGCGATGAATGTGTCGTAGGGCTTCGGTGGGACCGGAACGAGCGCCGGTGCTCGATTGTGACTGTACTTCGTCTCGAATGAGATGGGCTCATCGGGGCGCCCCGGACCGTTCGGGATGGGCGGTTCCGGCGGCGGGGGAGCATCCAGGATGCTCTTTCCGACCTCGCTGGCCCACGTCTGGTAGACGTGCAGGTGCCAGATCTTCCAGCCGGATTCCGTGCGCAGGAAGTCCACCGAGTAGGTGCACCAGTACCAGAACTCGATCTGCGGGCTTCCCTCGACCCAGAAGAAGCGATGTGCTTCATGGCCGGGTGAGTTCCAGACCGCCTTGGCGGTCTGCGCGTCGGCGGCCACCTCGATGACAGGGGTGGTCAGAGTGTGCTCGACGAGCTCGCCGCGGCGGTCGGGCCGGGTGAGCTCCTGCTCGAATGTCACGCCGAAGCAACGGTACGCGGCATCCCGCCCCCGCCAGATCCCGGCGGGCATCTCGATGAGCAGGTCATCGACGTCGGCGAAGAGGTCGACGATCTCGGCGTTGCGGTAGGCGGAATGAAGGTACTCGTACGTGCCCATCACGTTCTGCACGGCCTGGGCCGCCTCCAGCCGGTCCAGGCGTCGCAGGACATCCTCGTCGGTCATGCTCTCGGTCCTCTTCCGCGGCGAATCAACGCATCAGTACAGCGCATCAATACAGGTCCTCAATACAGGGCATCGGCGTGGTCGCCGAGGCTCTGTCCGAGCAGTACTCGGCCTGCGAGTAGCTGTGCGTGGCGCCAGTCCAGGGTGGTGTGATTGCGCATGACCAGCGTGTTGCGGGCTATGCGGTCGTAGTCGGTGCCGTCGCGCAGGACGCTGGCGCCCGCAGCCTGAACGATGGTGTCGACGGCGGCGAATGCCTCCGTGCCGCTGGCTGCCACGTCGAGGTTGAGCTTCGCACGCTCCGCCATCGACGGCTCCGGGCTGCCGGGCGCGTACAGCCGCTCGGTGCGGGAGACGGCGTCATCCAGCAGCAGTCGGCCGATGAGCGCCTGCTGCGCCGCCTGACCGTACGCGGCGTGAGTTTCGGGCTCGTGCAGGTACGGCACGCGGCTCGCCGGGCGCACGCGCGTGCCCATCGCCTGCGGAAACAGTTCCAGTGCAGCCTCGGCCGTGCCGACGGCGACGGCGCTGTGGATGAGGGAGAGGACGCGGTACATCGGATACTGCAGCAAGTCGTATGACGGGTGAAGGGCGGCGCCGTCGTTGTCGCGCGATGAGTAGGCGATGAAGTCGACGACCCGATGGGTGGGGACGAACGCATCGGTGAGCTCGAAGTCGTTCGACCCGGTCGCCCGCATTCCGGGCACGCGCCAGGTGTCGATGATCGTCCCGTCATCGACGCGCGCGACCACCGCGAGCGGTCCGTGCTCTCCGGCGGCGGCGACCACGACCCAGTTCGAGTGCAGGATCGCGGACGCGAAGCGCCACCTCCCGGTCACGCGGTAGCCGCCCTCGACGGGCACTGCCTGCCCGGGAGGGGCGGCGACCGCTGCGGCCAGCCCAGGCCCGGCGCCGAAGATCTCCTCCTGCGCCTGCGTGTTGAGCCGCGACAGCAACCAGTTGTGCGAAAGCAGGAACGCGCCCACCCACCCCGCCGACGCGTCCCCGCGGGAGAGGGTGCGGACGATGTCGATGAAGGTGCCGAAGTCGATCGCCGAGCCGCCGGTGTCCACAGGGCGCATCGCCGTGAAGAAGCTGGCCGCTTCAAAGGCGTCGATGACGCGGTCAGGCAGGCGCCGCAGTGTCTCCGCCTCGGCAGCTGTCTCGCGCAGCAGCGGCACGAGCTCTTCCGCGCGGCTGAGCAGGGTCGCCCCGTCGGCGGCGGTCATGGTGGTGTGGGTCACGATCGGTTCTCCGTGTCTTCCGTGCTCGGCGCCCGCTCAGGGGAGGCCGGGCAGGCCGCCGGCTGTGTTGTGGTTCGTACGCCCGAGGGCGTCGCGCCCCGTGAGTTCGGCGAGGGGATCGAACCGGATGGCGCCGTGCGAAGCGAGGACACGGATGTCGCGGTGCGCGCGTTGGATCTGATTCGTCAGGATGGCGGCGGAGGATCCGAGCGCCTCCTCGATGTCGGCGATCGCGTCGCGGCACAGCCGAATCGTGTAGACGAGCTCCATGTGGGTGCGCGTCGCGTCCACCGGCGAGAAGTCGATGCCCTCGGCACTCATCCGATCAACGGTGTCTGCCACCCGCTCCACGGCGGCCCGCGCCACGTCGATCGCCGCCTGCGACCGCCCGACCGCGATCTGGGTGCCCGGGGCATCCGCGATGGTCGCGTAGGGCAGATTGAACGGCGTCCGCTTGGCTGCGGTGCCGATGAACGACTCCAGGGCGCCCTGCGCCATGCCGACGGCGACGCTGGCGAGGTTCAGGGTGATGACGACGATGCGCGCTTCGGAGCCCCAGGAGAACGTGGGCCCGGTGAACCGGTCCCGCAACGCATTCATCCGCTCCGGCATCTCCCGAAGGTCGAAGAAGCGGCCGTCCGGGATGAACACTTCCTCGTCGGCCACGAGGGTGTTGCTGCCGGTGGCGGCCATCCCGGTCACCTTCCAGTCCTCCACGACCCGGCAGGCCGCGGCCGGAATGAGGGCGAGCCCGCGGCCCGGGGTGCCGTCGGGCTTCTCGAAGTCCGCGCCCACCATGTTCCACGTGGCCGTGCGGCACCCCGTGCCGAACCCCCACGTGCCCTTCACCTTCCAGCCACCGGGGACGGCGACTGCGGAGCCGACCTTACGGGCGAACACCGATGCGCCGGTCAGCCGTGGGCCGGGGACGTCGGCAGAGGACTCGAACACCTCTTTGACGGCCTCGTCGGAGTAGGCGAGAGCGAGGGTGTGGTTCGTCGCGGCTGCCTGAGCGAGCCAGCCGGCCGAGCCGTCACCCTTGCCGACGGCCTGCAGCACCTCAGCGAGGTCGCGCGCGCCCGACGCCGTGCCGCCGTACTCGAAAGGCGTGCCCAGGTCCCACACACCGATCGCCTTGAGGCGGACGTTGACCTCGTCGGTCAGTGCGGTCCTCTGTTCGGCCTCGAGGCCCTGCCGCTGCATCTCCGCGGCGAACTCGAGTACCTCGTCGCGCATGCGGCGCGCGCCTTCGGTCAGGGTCGACTCCGGCGCCGAGGTTTCGCGCGTCGGCGTCGCAATGGCGTTGTCGGTCACGATGATGTTCCTTCGATCGGGTGGTATCGCTGTCGCGATGCCGTGTCAGCGGGGGGTGGAGCCGGGCGGCGGGGACGCCGCGCTCCAGTGCTCGGTCATGCGCCCGCCGCCCACGCGAAACATCGTGGGGATGTTCTTGCGTCCGCCGTCCGGTGTGACCCTTTCCAGCAAGAGGGCGGCGATGTCGCCCTCGACGACGACCGCCACCGGCATCGGCGGCCACATGTCGATCCCCGCCGCAGCCGCACCCTTGAAGAAGGCGGCCAGGGGCTCACGGCCGTCGGTCAGGTGCGCATCGTGCTGCTTGTACCCCTCGTCGAGGAACTCCTCCAGGAGCGCATCGATGTGGCCGGGGATGTCTCCGGTGGCGACGACCCCCGCCATGCGGCGCTGGAACTCGACCGCGAGGCGCTTGACCTCGCGCACGTCCGGGTCGTCGGCGGCGATGAGTCGTTCGATGAACGATTCGTCGTCGATCCACGTTCGGAAGAACGCCTCGTCGTGGATGGTCGCCAGCGGACCGGCGAAGGAGTAGGGGGCGGAGGCCGCCGGGGATCCGGCGACCTCCGTCTCGTTCAGTTCCCGGACCATGACTCGCCCTCGTTCGGGGAGTACGGGGCCGGCTCTGCGGTGACGTAGCTGGCCGGGACGCCGGTGACGCCGGGCTGGACGACCGTGAGCCGGGGAATCGACAGCAGGGTGGTGGACCACTGCAGCTCGTCGACGGCGCGGGTGACGTCGGCGAGCGCCTCGTCCTGCTCTTCTGCCGGCGCGGCCGCAACCGCCGCGATGGCGTCCGACACCGATGCCGGGATCTCCTCCGCGTTCGGGTTGAGCGGAGCGACACCGGTCATGCTGCTCGTGACGAGCGTGAAGACGCTCTCGCCGGGTTCGGTGTAGACGTAGGCCTCGAAGCCGCCGCCGCCCAGGATCTTGCCCATCAGGGCGGTGAACGGGTCGTCGTTGCGGTCGAGGGTCACGGCGACGCCGATCTCCCCGAGCGCGCTCTGCAGGGCGAGCCCGATGAGGTTGCCCGGGTCGGCGGCGGACGGAGAGGTAATCGTCAGCTCGAAGCCGTCCGGGTAGCCGGCATCCGCGAGCAGCGCCTTGGCCGCGTCGACGTCATACGGGAAGGGATCTTCGCCCGTGTGTCCTCCGACCCCCGCGGGCGTCGCGGAGCTGGTGGCTGTCGCCATCCCAGCCTGGAGCGAGGTGTTGAGGTCATCGCGCGGAATGGCGTGGGCGATCGCCTGACGCACGCGCACGTCGGCCAGTGGCCCGGTGGTGCGGTTGCCGAAGACGAGCATGGCCGTACCGGAGTCTCCGATGCCGAGCGCGCCCGTGGACAGCTGCATCCCGGCGGTCTCGGCCTGCTGAGCGAGGGGGGCCAGCAGGGACACTGCGTACGTGACCTGGCCGCTCGTGAGGGCGTTCGCGAGCGCTGACGGGTCGCTGAACGGCTTGATGACGATTTCGTCGTACGTCCTCGTCTCGGGGGCGAAGTAGTGCTCGTTCGGAACGAACGTGTACTCGGTGCCGCTCACCGACTTCGCCTGATCGAGAACGTAGGGCCCTGCGCCCATCGTCTCGGTGTTGAGGGCGTCAGGGTCGGCGGCGCCCGCCTCGGAGGTGATCATCGCGAAGGCGCTGTCCTGGTTCACCAGGGCGAAGGCGTAGGACTGCGGGACCGCGATCTTGAAGGCGATCTCGACGGTGAATTCATCGGTGGCCGAGACGCCGGCGATCTGGGCGCCGTACTGGGGCAGCTTTGCGGACGGTGTGGTCAGGAATCGGGTCATCGAGGCGACGGCGGCGTCCGCGGTGACGGCGGTGCCATCGCTGAACTTCGCGTCGTCCCGGAGCGTGAAGGAGAGTGCCTTCGAGTCTGGGGCGAGCTCCCACGACTCCGCCAGGTACCCGCCGAACTCGCCGTCCGCGGTCTGGAAGAGCGGCGTCGCGTACGCGAACGTGTTGTAGGTCGGCAGGTTGGAGAAGATGGGGTCGAACTTGCCGACGTCCTGCGTCAGGCCGATCGTCAGCGTCCCGCCTTCCTCACCCTCGCCCGCCGGGTCGGCCGTGTCGGAACCCGCGCAGCCCGCCAGCGCCAGGGCTGCGGCCGCTACAAGGGCGGTGAGACCGATGCGGCGCCGTGGCGGTGAGCCCGGGATCGCTCGATGCTGTGACTTCATTGTCTGCTCCAAACGGTGTCATGGCGGCCGCCGGTGCCCGATCCGACTCTGGTTCGGGCGGCAGCGCAAGTGTACTGTACCGAATCGTTCTCCTCAGTGGGAGGCTTTTCCAATGTCAATTCGGCCGCGGTTTACCACGTATCTATGTGCAACTCCGTTGCTAGGAGATTGCGTGAGCATAGCGTACGCTTTCGTACAGTTTACAAAGGGGTGAAGATGACCGACAGTGCGGACCAGCTCGCGGCCAACAAGCAGGTCGTGCTCGACTACTTCCGCGACGTCGTCGCGGCGTTCGACGTACGCCCGCTCGAACATTTCATCGCGCGGGACTTCGTGCTGCACGGTGCCGACGATCTCGTGGGAATCGACGCATTCGAGCAGATCCTGTTGCGCGATTTCGCCGGCCATCCGCCGCTGGACCCCGCCGACGTCAAGCTGTTGCCGCCCGCCTTCGTGCTCGCCGAGGGTGACCTGGTGACCATCGCGTTCTACATGCCGATGGCCGAACCGGATGAGGCGGGTGCCGCCTACGACTACTACGGCTTCAACACGTACCGGATCACGGACGGCAAAATCGCCGAACGGTGGACGAACGAGCACCGCTATGCGCGGCCGCAGTTCCTCCCCGAAATGGCACTCGGCAATCCAGCCACCGGGCCGGAACACGTCGGCGGCACCGACCTCGAGGCCAACAAAGCGCTGGTCGCGGGCTTCTACGCGGAGGTCTTCGGTCCGCTGAACGCGGAGGCGGTGAAGGATTTCGTCACCGACGACTACCTCCAGCACGTGAAGCACATGCCGCAGGGCCGGCGCGGGCTCGAGGCGTTCGTCGAGAGCCTGGCAGCTCAGGCTCCGCCCCCGCCCGCCCCCGCCGAGGACGGGGCGCCGCCGGTCGCGCCCGCCCCCGACGTCCTGCACGCCGAGGGGGACATGGTCGTCATCGCGGCCGGTCTGCCGCAGCCTCTTCGCGATGGCTCTGGCGGCACGTGGAACTACTTCGCGTACGACGCCTACCGCGTGCGCGACGGAAAGCTCGCGGAGCACTGGAGCGGTATCGACAAGCACGCACGCCCTGAGCATGGCTGAGGCCATGTCTGACGGGCGCCTGCTGAGGGAGGAAGAAATCGATATGAGCACTGCGAACGCGCACGCCGCCAGCGTCAGCGGATCCCCTCGCCCTGGCGGTGAGACCGTTGCGCTGCCGGGCGGCGTGTCGCCCGAGGAGTTCAAGCTGGCTTTCCGCAATCACCCCGCCGGTGTCGCGGTGATCACCGCCGACGCGGGCCAGGGCCCAGCAGGTCTGACCGCAACGAGCGTCTTCTCGATCAGTGCTGAACCGCCGCTGCTGATCTTCTCCCTGTCGACACTGTCCTCAAGTACGCCCACCATCGTGGCTGCAGACACCGTCGTCGTCCATCTTCTGGGGGCAAGGCAGCATATGGCCGCCAAACGCTTCGCGACGAGCGGGATCGACCGCTTCGCCGACGTCTCCACGTGGGGCCGACTGCCCGGCGGCGAGCCCTACCTGCTGGATGCCGCAGTCCTACTGCGCGGTCGGATCATCGACCGCTTGGATGCCGGGAGCTCGACCGTCGTCGTCGTGCACGTGCTGGACACGCACGTCGGGCAGGCGGCTGATGAGCCGCCGCTGGTCTATCACAACCGCACATGGCACCAGCTGGACGGGAGCTCCGCGCTGACGGTCTGACCGGCCGACAACGAAGGGGGCGGTGGTCCGGAGTCATCCGGAGCACCGCCCCCTTCGTCGCGTGAGGGGCCGGGCCTTCAGGTCACCAGACGATGAGACCCCCGGGCCCGTCGGCGCCGGTGATGAAGCTCTGATTCACCTCGGTGCCGTCGAGGTGCGCGCGGCCGATGGTGCCGTTGTTGTTGGACCAGTAGATGTACCGTCCGTCGACGGCGACGCCGCCCGGGAAGTCAGCCCCGGTGATGAAGCTGTAGTCCCCCTCCGTGCCGTCCAGGTTCGCCCGGCTGATGGTGTTCTGCTGCATGTTCGACCAGTAGATGTAGTTGTCGTCCACTGTCAGGCCCACCGGTAGGGGTGAGAGTACGGCGCCGCTTTGGCTGCCGGTGTTGATCATGAAGTTCTCGTCTATCTCGGTGCCGTCGATGTTCGCCCGCCCGATCTGACTCGCGACGTTCGACCAGTAGATGTGACGGTCGTCGACTGCAATCGCATTCGGCATCCGGATGCCGGCCGAGAACTTCATGAATTCCTCGTCGATCTGCGAACCGTCCAACCTGGCGCGACCGACTGAGAGCGTGCCGTTGTTGGCCCAATAGATGTACTCATCGTCGACGGCGACACCGACGGCGAAGTAGACCCCCTCGGCGATGAAGGAGTGGTCCGCCTCCGTGCCGTCCAGCTTGGCCCGCCCGATCGTGTTGCTGAAGATGTCGGTCCAGTAGATGTACTCCCCCTGAGCGGCCATACCACTGGGATAGTCGATGCCGTCGATCAGACTCTGGTCGGCCCCGCTCCCGTCGATGTTCGCCCAGCCGATGGTCTCAGCTGTGGCCATCAGCGCGTCCCCCTTGGCGATGCCGTTGTTCGCCCAGTAGATGTGGGTCGGCTCGTGCGGCTCGCTTTCGGGGCCGGGGCCGGGGGCGGGCGTGGCGGTCGGCGTGCTGTCGGTGGCCGTCGGCGCAGCGGTTCTGCCGGGGTCCGCGGCGGCGCCACCGCATCCCGAGAGGAGCGCGATCAACAGCGCCGAGGCGCCGATCATGAGTGATCGCCGCCTCGCCAGGTGGGTGGTCCCCGTGGAAGATCTCATTTACGCTCCTTCATCCCGTCTCCTGCTGCATCGCTCGCCGGCCTCACCGGACGGCGAGGCCGGCTGGGGCGTCTGCGCCCTCGATGAAGCTCTGGTTGGCCTGTGAACCATCGAGCTTCGCCCGGCCGATCGTGTCGTTGTTGTTGGCCCAGTAGATGTGTTCATCGTCGAGGGCGATGCCAGCGGGGAACGTCGCACCGGTGATGAAAGCGACGTCCGGCTCGGTTCCGTCGATGTTCGCCCGACCGATGGTGTTCTCCTGCTGATTCGACCAGTAGATGAATTCACCGTCGACGGCGAGCCCGATGGGGATGGGTGACAGGATCTGTTCGCTCTGGGTGCGGGCATCCAGGATGAACTCCTCGTCGATTCCGCTGCCATCGAGGTTGGCCCGCCCGATCGCGTTTACCCAGTTGGTCCAGTAGATGTAGTCGCCATCCACGGCGATGCCATTGGGCACCTGAATCCCCTTGATGAAGAAGCCGTCGACCTCTGAGCCGTCGATGTTCGCCCGGCCGATCGAGTTCGTGCCGTTGTTCGACCAGTACACATGCTCGCCGTCCACGGCGATGCCGTTGGGCAGGCGGACGCCGTCGGTGATGAACTCCGGGTCGGCCTCGCTGCCGTCCAGCTTGGCGCGTCCGATGCCGCCCTGTTCGATGTCGGTCCAGTAGACGTAGTCGCCGTGGACGGCGACCCCCGTCGGGAACGTGACGTCGCTGATCAGCTCCTGGTTCGTCTCGGTGCCGTCGATGGCCGCCACCCCGATCGTGTGGGCGGTCGCCGACAGGGGCTCGTTCTCGTGGATCCCGTTGTTGGCCCAGTACAGGTGCGTCGGCCCATCGTCGGCGCCGCCCCCCGCGGCCGCACCGCACGCGGCGAGCAGCAGGATGACCAGGGTGGAGGCGCCGACAGCGGCTGCGCGGGTGAGGATGCGCGGGGTGGTCACGGCGCAGCGATGCCCTCGGTCGACAGGGGCGTCCCGTCGGCACCGATGGCCGCCCACACTCCACCGCCGAAGTTGCTGGCCAGACCATGACCGCCCGCGATACCGGGGTTGTTGTCGCCGCCGAAGGTGTACAGCGGACGGTCGTCGAGGGTCAGGTGGTCGAGGTTGTCGTGATTCCAGACGCCGACGGTCGCGGTGACGCCCTCCCCGAGCTTGAGCTCGGGCGCGCCGGTCAGCACGGGCGGCCAGAAACCCAGGCAGTCCAGAGCGTTGCACGCGGGATCCTCGGTGCTGTCCTCCGTGAGCAGGTATACGACATTCCCCTCGAAGTCCACCAGCACCTCGGCCTCGCTGCCATCCTTGAGCGCGACCGTCGCGGTCTGCAACACGGTCGCGTCCGCGGGTGGCGCAGTCGGCGGCGCCGCCGGGGCGCCCTGCGGGGCTTCGGCGCCGTCGGGGGGTTCGACGCCCTCGGGGGGTTCGACGCCCTCGGGCGGTGTCCCCGCCGGTGTCTCAACGGGGGCGGTGGACTCGTTCTCGGGCGCCGCCGGGCTGCTGCACGCGGCGGTGCCCAGAACGAGGCCGGAGGCCAGCAGCACGGGCACTATCAGGCGGTGGATTCTCATCGTCATGCTCTCCTGTCAGCGGTACAGACCGGGCTCGACGACCCCGGCGTAGTAGAGGAAGTTGGCGTGGGTGTACTCGTGACTGCCGCCCATGGTGGCCACACGGTTCGGGCCGTACTCCAGGTCCGCACCGAGGAACGGGGTGAAGCCGGGCTGCTGATTGAGGTAGCAGCGGCCGTCGTCGCGCATGATGCCGATGAGTGTCTCGGTCACGATGCGTGCGCCGACGGGACCGAGGGTCAGACCGCCGGCGGCCACCTTGGCCTCGGCCATCTCGTAGTACCACATGGGGGTCTTGGTCGCGAAGGGCTCGTAGACGCTGCCGATCTCCTCGAGGTCGGCCTTGGTGAGGGCATCGACCCCCATCTCGCGCGCGACGGCCTGCCCGGGAGGCAGGGCCCACGTGAGTACGCGCAGGAGGTCACGCTGCGTCAGCATGCTGAACTCGGTCTCCAGCCCTCCGGGGATGGCCGGACCGGGCAGCGTGAACAGCACGCTCGTGATCTTGGGCGTGATGCGCCGGTTGTGCACGACCTGACCGTCGCCGAAGTCGAAGAACGACTGCCACCCGAGGTACCGCCGCGGTGCCGGATACCCGCCGAGCATGTCGTCACGGTCGAAGGTGTTGTTGTCGAAGCGCGTGGTCGGAATGGCTGCATTGAATCCGAGCCCGTAGAAGGGGGCCTTCGCCGGGTCGGCGCTGGCGCCTGTACCGCTGGAGAAGTTGGCTCGGTAGGCGGCGTCGGCCTGGCTGTGACCGAACTTGAACGAGGCCGAGTTGAACTCGATCGGCATGAAGGCGTTTCCCGCCGGCGGCTTGTAATAGCGGTTGCCGTTCGCGAGCACATCGTCGACGACGGCCTGCCCGACGACCTGCGGCAGGTACTCGTTGATGATCAGCCAGTGGTAGTGCCAGAGGATGACCTCCTTGGCCACCAGGTGACGTTCGTTCAGGTTGGTGAGGTCTGCGTCGCGTGCGGTGGAGTAGGGCTTGAGGTCGATCTCCGACAGGTCGTCCAGAACGCGGTTGTACGCCATCATGTATGCCGCCATGAGGCCCTCGAGCGTCAACGTCTGGGTGTTGCGGCCGTCCGGGGCGAGGGTCTCGTAGGAGCCGTCGGACTTGGAGGTGAAAGGCACTGTCTCGTAGACGCCGCCGGTGCCGATCTTGACCTTGCCATCGGACTCGTACAACCTGCGGGATGTGCCGGGGCCACCGCCGAAGACCGCGTCGAGGTCGAGTGACGGGGTCCGCTCGTTGGGCGTGAGCAGCGGGTTGGCCGGAGCCCCCAGCACCGAGGTCGCGTCGAACGTGATGTCGTGCGTGATGAACTGGCCGAAGAATGTCGTCCCGACCGTCTGCGTCGGGTTGAAAGGGTTGCGTCCGAAGGTGTCTGTCGCCGTGGGAGTGCCGTTCACGGCGGGGTCGAAGAGCAGGCGCTCCGGGGCGACGGTGAGGTCGTCCATGGCGTCCATGATGCCGCCGCGCTTGCCGACCTCCATCAGCGCCTGCCGAACGATGTCGTCAGGGTGTGCGAACGGTTCGGTGCGCAGTGAGGGGAACATGATGCCGAATTTTCCGGCGTTCTGCGGGATCCCCTTCGATGCTGACGCCGCGAGGGTCTGCGAGGGCGTCGGCGCCGGTACGGGGGTGCCGCCGCCCTGCCCCGAGATGGCGGCGGCGATGCCGGCCCCGCCGGCGACCAGGCCCGCCCCGGTCACGCCGAGCACCTTCAGGAAGTTGCGGCGGGAGGAGCCTGCACCCGATTGTGCGTTCTGCTCCGGCGCAGCGTCTGCCCGCTCTCCAGAAGTCATTCGGATCCTCCTTGACCCTTCGCCCGCCAATCGAGCACTGTACGGTACCGTATAGTACAGATCCCAGAAATGCGATATTGAGGTTCCTAGGGATTTTAGTACCGTACTGTACAGTTCACGCGAGCACGAAGGAGTGCGTCGCCGGGTTCTGTCCGCACGAGGGCGTGCCGGCGTCCGGTCAAGTGAGACGAAGGAGCAAGAGCATGGGGTTTTCCCTTCACGAGCACCGAAGGATGCGGCGCATCGTCGCCGCCGGGCTGGCTGTCGGTCTCGCCGCCGTGCTGGCATCGTGCAGCGCCGGCGGCGGAGGCGGCCAGATCTTCTGGACGAACAGCGGCACCGAGGTCGGTGTCCCCAACCGGGACGAGGGGATCAACTCCATCGGGGCCGCCAACCTGGACGGCAGTGAGTCGAACCCCGAGTTCATCACCGGGGCGAGCTTCCCGATCGGAGTGGCCACAGACGGCGAATACCTCTACTGGAGCAACGGAGATCAGAACACGATCGGCCGCGCGACGCTCGACGGCTCGGAGGTCGACCAACGGTTCCTCGCCGAGCTGAGTTCGCCCGCCGGCCTGGCGATTCACGGTGACTACCTCTACTGGAGCAACGCCAGCCACAACACGATCGGACGATCGAGCCTCGACGGCTCCGATGTGAACGACGCCTTCCTCAGTGGCGCTGACTTTCCCAACGCGATCGCCGTCGACGACGACTTCGTCTACTGGGCCAACAACGGCGACAACACCATCGGCCGATCCAACCTCGACGGCTCCGACCCGGACCAGGCTTTCATGACCGGTGTCGTCACGCCGGCGGGCCTGACTGTGACGGATGAACACCTGTACTGGACCAGCCGCAGCGACGGCACGGTCGGCCGGGCGAACCTGGATGGCAGCGAGCCGGAGCCGGACATCATCTCCGGCGCGAACACGCCCGCGGGCGTCGCGGTGACCGACTCGTACCTCTACTGGACCAGCAGCGACGGCACCGTCGGCCGCGCGAACCTCGACGGGAGTGACGCCGACCCCGACTTCTTGACGGGGGCTCAGGGCCCGGGCGCGCTCATCGTCTGGCAGGGGTGACCCCGCTGCTTCATCTGCGGTGAGGAGGGCCGCCCGGAGTCGTTCCGGGTGGCCCTCCTCACTCTGCAGAGACGACGGCTCAGGAGGGGCCGCCGGGACCGCCGAAGAGCGCAACGCCCTGGCGGGTCCACGCGCTGTCGTTGAGCGTCGCGTGCTGGGCGATCGTATAGATGTCGCGTAGCCGACGCTGCAGCGATGAGTCGCTGTAGATGCCGCGGGCGCCGTAGGTGCGGAAGCACATCCCGACCACGTCGATGCAGGTGTCGATCACTGAAGCGTTAGCGGCGGAAGCCTCGGTCATGAGACCGATGAAGTCCTGCTCCGGGTTCTCCCGCAGGGAGAGGGCGCTTGCGCGGATCAACGCCCGAGCGGCGCGCAGTTCGGTGTGCGCGCGGCCGATGCGGTGCTGGGCGACGGCGTCATCCGCGATGCGGGTGCGGGCCATCACGCGTTGACGACCGGCGGCGGAGTCGGCGACGTCGTTCAGCGCCCCCTGTGCGACGCCGATGGCGATGGAGGCGAGTTCGAAGCCGAACTCGATGAGCGGGTACCGCGTGATGCCGGGGATGCAGGGTTCTGCGCCCAGCCCGAAGGTGAACTCCTCCGGCACGAACACATCCTGCAGGGTGAAGTCGTTGCTACCCGTGCCGCGCATGCCCAGCGTGTGCCAGGTGTCGATGATCTCGGCGTCCGCGCGGGGCACCAGCATGGCACGGGTCGCCGGCTGGCCGGGCGGACCGTCCGGTCCACCCGGCCGCGGCTGCCCACCCTGCGTGACCACGCAGTTCGCGAACAGGAAGTCCCAGTTGTCGCAGCCGCTGGCGAACCCCCAGCGTCCGGTGACGCGGTAGCCGCCGTCGACGACCTCTGCCTGCCCCTGCGGACCGAAGGCGCCCCCGACGGTGATGTCGGAGCCCTCGGCGTAGATCCGCTCGAACGTTGCGCGCGGCAGCCAGGAGAGCACCGCGGGGCTCTGGATGCCGATCGAGGTGGCCCAGGCGACCGACCCGTCGACCGCGGCCAGGGTCTCGATGACGTCGAGCACCTCATCCGAACTCGCCTGCAGTCCGCCGTGGCTGGACGGCAGCAGCAGCCGGTACATCCCCGCGTCACGGAGCGTCTTATGCAAGTCGGCCGGAATCCGGCGGAGCCGCTCGATCTCCTCGATCCGCTCACGGATCTCGCCGACCACGTCCTCCATCGCCGTTCGCACGCCGTGTGGTGCCCCGATCGTCGTCATGATTCCTCGCTTCTCATTCGCGCGTCCTCGCACGAGTCGGTCGCTTTGGCGGCGTTCCGATGTGGGATTAAACGTACTGTACGGTACTGTTCTTGTGTTGTCAGCAGACGGAGGGAGATCGAGTGAAGGTGCTCATCACGGGGGCGTCCGGACACCTGGGGCGCGCGGTAGCCGGCCTCCTGCTGGAGCGGCTGGCGCCGGCGGACGTGGTCCTGGGTACCCGGAGCCCCGACGCTCTCGCGGACTTCATGGCGCGCGGTGCCGAGGTGCGCGAACTCGACCTGGACCGCCCGGAGACCCTGCCGGGCGCGTTCCTGGGTGTCGATCGCGTCCTCCTGATCTCCACGGACGCGTTGGGTCGCCGCGGGGTGCAGCATCAGGCCGCAATCGATGCCGCGACGCGCGCCGGTGCGACCTTCATCGCCTATACCTCCTTCCCCGTTCTGGGGTCCGGAGACGTCATCTCCGCAGATCACGCGGCCACGGAACAATCTCTCAAGGACGGTCCGCTGGAGTGGTGCATTCTGCGGAACTTCCCCTATGCCGAAGGCGAGACGCGCGCGTTGGCGGAGGCCGTCGCGCGCGGCGAGCTGGTCTCGAACACGGGGGCCGGGCGCACGGCGTTCGTCTCCCGGGCGGACTGCGCGGCGGTGGCAGCGGCGGTGCTGACCACGAGCGGTCACGCCGGTCAGGTGTATGACGTCACCGGCCCTGCAGCGCTGGATGCGCAGGACCGCGCGCGCCTCTTCTCCGAGGTCAGCAGCCGGTCGGTCCCCGTGCGCCATGTCGATGACGAGACCTTGGCTCGGGAGCTCGCCGCGGCCGGCGGCGCGCCGTTCCCGGTCGCGCTGGCCATGGTCTCGGGCATCGGGGGCGCCACCCGGGAGGGAGCTTTCGCGACCGTCAGTGGAGTCGTCTCGCGGTTGACCGGCCGCGAGGCGACCCCGCTGCGCACCGTCCTGGTGAGCGCGCAGGCAGCTGGCTGACGGGGCGCTAGGCACCCATCCGCCGCGCTGCCGGTGCCCGATGGCCCGGACTGGCCGTCGTGACGATCCGGTTCTCGATCGTGCCGAGACCCGCAACGGTCATCGTCACGACGTCGCCCACCTGGAGCGGTGGCGGCGTCTGCTCGCCTCGCCGACTCCACCACTCGGCGAGGGCGCCGCCTCCGACCGTTCCGGTAGCGAGCACATCACCGGCACCCACCCAGGCGTCGCGCGAGGCGTGCACGAGCAGCTCGGGGAAGCTCCAGGCCAGGGTGGCGAGGCTGTCGCCGCCGACCAACTGGCCGTTGACGCTCACCTGCATGGTCAAGTCGTAGCGATCCGCGGTACGCCATTGCTCCAGTTCGTCCGGGGTCGTGATCCACGGACCCAGGGTGTGGGCGAAATCCTTGCCCTTGCTCGGGCCGAGGCCGACCTGCATCTCGCGGCGCTGGACGTCTCGGGCCGACCAGTCGTTGAAAACGGCGTAGCCGACGATGAGCGATTCCGCCTCGTCCAGTGCAGCGTCGCGCACGCGGGTGCCGACGATCGCGGCCACCTCGAGCTCGAAGTCCAAGGCCGTAGTAAATGGCGGCATGGGGATGTCGCCGAACGGCGCGGTGAGCGCGTGCGGGTTCATGAACAGGAACACCGGCGCCTCGTACCAGGCGTCCGGCACTCCCGCCGCACCGCCGCCGACCGTGGCGTTCACACCTTCGACGTGCCTCTCGAAAGCGACGAAGTCCCGCATGGCAGGCGGGTCGATGGGGGCAACGAGGGCGGCTCGGTCGAGCGGGACCGCCTCGCCAGCCTGGGCAGACAGCTCCTCGCGGGCGTCGGCGGGAAGATTCAGGATGTCGAGCACGTCCGAGCCGACCGGAAGCGGTCGGAGCGTGTCTGCTTCGACGAGGGCGACGCGGATCGCGCCGCCCTCGCGATACCGGGCAACGCGCATCGCTCAGTAATCCAGGGTCTCGTAGAACTCCCGCTGGCGCGTCTCCAGGGCGGGGATCGCCTGCCCGAGGGCCCACGTCTTGAAGTGGTCGTACTCGGCGTGCGCCTTGAAGGCCGCCTCGTCGGTATAGACCTCGAAGATGCGGAACACGTTCGGCTCCGCCGGGTCCTGGTACGGCTGGTAGTAGAGATTGCCCGCCTCCGTGCGGCTGGCCGGCGCAAGCTGTTCCAGGGCCGCGCTCACGGTCTCGGCCTCGCCGTCCTTGGCGGTCCACGTCGCGCTGCAGATGAATGCCATGTCTCGTTCTCCTTCTCATTCGGCGGTCCCGGCGGCGGGACCCCTCGCCCATCCAATACGAGCCGGTGACGGGGACCAGGGGTTACTTCCGATAATCGGAAGCCGTCGGCAGGCACTGATTGCCGTCACATTACCGGTACTGTACAGTTCAGTACGGCGACGCGCCTTCCCGGCTGCGACAGCGCTGTCGAGTCGCCCGCAACGAGAGAGAGCGTCGCCCGTGTTCGACACCGTGGACCACACCCCACCCGCCCAAGGCACTGATCGATTCCTCACCGACGAAGGCCGGCGCATCGCCGCCGCGGTCGCGGAGCTTCGTCCGCGGATCCAGGCCGCCGCGCAGGCTGCCGAGCAAGCCAGAAAGCTGCCGGACGACCTCATTGAGGCTCTCGCCGACACCGGCCTCACGCGCGCGGTGGTGCCCATCGAGTACGGCGGGCTCGCCCTCGGCGCCCGTGACGTCGCCGAGATCGCGATGGAACTCGGTCGCGCCGACGCCGCCGCCGGCTGGGTGTTCATGGTTTCCGGCGGCGCCCGCATGATCTCCACCTTCCCCGAGGAGTTGGTCGACGACCTGTACCGCGAAGTGGACACCTGGAAGGGGCCGATCGCAGCAGGCGGCTCCACGTTTGCGGCTGTCACCGGTGAGGGGCGGCGGGTGGAGGGCGGCTGGATGGTCACGGGCAAATGGACCTTCGTCAGCGGCAACCACAGCGCTGCCCGGATCTTCGGCGGCATGCACTGGGTGGACGGTGAGCGGGAGGGACACGGTCTCGTCATGTTCGACCCCGGGCAGCTCGAGCGCCTCGATGACTGGGCGGTCGCGGGCATGTCAGCGTCCGACAGCAACAGCATGCGGGCCGTCGATGAGGTGTTCGTGCCCGACCACCGATTCGTGGACATGGCCGACCTTCCCCGGCATATGGACTCCGCCCACCAGCGATACGGGGGTCTGGCCTACCAGGCGAAGATGCGGGCCTCAATGCTCACGGTCTCGATCATCACGATCGGGATCGTGGCCGGCCTGGCCAGAGGATCCTTCGACGCCTTCGTGAAGCAGACTGGAAAGAAGCCGTTCAGCCCGCCCTACGCGTCGGTCGCCGAGATGGCGACATCACAGGTGACGGCAGCCAAAGCACGCGCCGCGATCGAGATCGCCGAGACCATGCTCGTGAAATACGCCGACCTGATCGATGCGCACGCGGTTGCCGGCACGGACTTCAGCGGACCCGAGGAGTCGCAAGCAAGCGTGGAACTCGCCTACGTCGGCCAGCAGTGCCACGACGCGATTCAGAGCATGGCCCGCATCATCGGATCTTCGGCATACGCGCTGTCCAACCCGATCCAGCGCTACCTCCGCGACGCTGCGGTGATCCTGTCCCATGGCGCGATGCGCCTCGAGTCGCTCGCCGAGATCTCCGGGCGCCAGCTGCTCGGCCAGCCGCCGTTCGACATGTTCGCTGCCGGCCTGCAGAACAAGGCGCCGGGCAAGTGACGGCGGGCCGCGCTGCCGGCTCCCGGCCGCCTCGTCGGCGCGGGGGGTCACCGCCGCTGGGAGACGCACGCGCTTCCGAATAGCGGAATTCACCCCGGTTCCCTCGCTAGGATGATCCGATGAGGTCTCTCGGCACCGGCGAGGGGGCGGTCGCGGAGGTCGTCGCCGTCATCCGCACAGCGATCGTCAGCGGGCGGCTGGCTCCCGGTAGTGAAATCGCTCTGGCCGAGCTCTCCGAGCAGCTCGATGTCGCGATGACGACCACTCGCGACGCGCTGACGCGCCTCGCCGATCAGCGCCTCGTCATCGAGTCCAGCGACTTCCAGTTCCGCGTTGCGCAGGCGTCCCGCGCAGAGCTCGCCGAACTCACCGAGTTGCGTCAAATCGTCGAAGGCGCTGCCGTGCGGCTGTCGGTGGAGCGCGGCGACTCCGGGTGGGTGCAGCGGGTCCGGGAGAGCTACTCCGCCCTTGCCGCGGTGGAGCGCGTCTCGAATCGCCCCGGGACGCAGGAGGACTGGCGGGCCGCGCACACGGCCTTCCACGAGGCGCTCTGCGCCGATGCGCACAACGCGCGCCTGACCGCGCTGGCGGCGATCCTGCGGGATGAAGCCGAGATCTACCGTCAGCTGTCCGACTCCGCGTCGACGCCCGAGCGTCGCGTCGAGGTCGCGGGCGAGCACCGGCGTCTGATGGAGCTCGCCGTCGCTGGGCGGGGCGACGAGGCGAGAGATCTACTCCACACGCACTTGGCCGGCACGAGGGATGCCGTCATCGGCTCCGTGTGGCCGGACGACAGGCCATGAGGGCGGCCAGGGTGCCGAGGGTGCGCTGATGTCGGTCATCGAACGCAGCGTTCAGATCATGGACGAGCTGGCGACCGCCGGAGCGCCGGTGATGCTGACGGATCTGAGTGCCCGCACCGGGCTGCCGCTGACCACAGTGCACCGGTTGTGCGCCCAGCTTCTGGCGGAACAGCTCATCGAACGCGGCGAGGGTGGCGGGTTGATGATCGGTACGCGCACGTGGGTGCTTGGTCGCAGGCATGCACGGACGGAGCGGACCCGTTTTGTCGCGGGGAGGTTCCTGCACGATCTGCACGAGGTCACCAGAGGGACGGTGGACCTCGTCCTCTTGGATGGCGAGCGCTTGCGCGTGGTCGAACGCTTGAGCGGGCTGACCCACACCCGCGCCGACTGGCGGAGCCTCCCGGAGGGCGTGCCCCTGCACCGTACGAGCGCGGGGGTCGCCATCCTCGCCGCGCGCTCCGATCACAGCGTGGCGGAGCTCCGCCGCGCGGCAGGGCCGGAAGAGGCGGCCGACGTCGACGCCGCGATCCGTGACGCGCGCGCTGGCCGCGTGGTCCGGCGTGCGGACCCTCTGGACGGGCGGCGTGTGACTCTGGCCGCCGCAATCCGCACCAGAGGCGAGGTCGACAGTGCCCTGGTCCTCACCGTCGACGGCGACCGGGCCGCCCGCGTGCAGGCGCCCTCGGTACTCGTCACGGCTCGCCGCATAACGGCGGCGCTGGCCGCCGAGGGATAGGACATCGGATGACGGATTCCGGATACCGGAATCCGTCATCGCCCTCCCGTCCGCCGCTCGCTACGTTGACTTCGGCTCACAACAGCGGGAGGACCGGCACCATGACCATCGGATCGATTTCCGAGATCGGCTACGTCTCGCTGGGGACGCGCGATTTGCGCGCCTCAATCGAGAACGCGGAGAACATCCTCGGCCTCACTCCCGTGGAGATCACGGGGACCAAGGCGTACTTCGGTTCCGGCACGGGCACGCGCGACCTGGTCTACACGGTCTCCGATATCGATGGTGCCGACCACTTCGGTCTCATCGCACCCACCCTCGACGAGCTCCACGCCATCCGAGCCAAGGTCGACCGGGCCGGCTACCGGGTCGTCGCCGATCAGCCGTATGAGGACTACATCGAGGCAGGGTTCGCGTTCGTGGGGCCCGAGGGCTTCACGTTCCACGTGCATCTGGGCCCCACCCGCTGGGCTGTCCGCGCCGGCGGGTTCGGCCCCGACCGTCTCGGCCATATCACCGTCCGCACGCAGCACACTGTCGCCTTCGCGAAGTTTCTGGTCGACGTCTTCGACTTCCGTGTCTCCGACCGGATCGGTGTGTCTGCGGGGTTCTTCCTGCGCTGCAACCCCGATCACCACGGGATCGCTCTCATCGAGAGCACCTGGAGCGGACTGCACCACCACGCCTGGGAGACACAGTCGATCGCCGACATCGGCCGCCTGGGCGATCGCCTCGCCCGTGCGGGCTCCCGCCTCGTGTGGGGCCCGGTGCGCCACGGCGCCGGCCATAACATCGCGGCCTACTACGAAGAGCCCAACGGCGCGATCATCGAGCTCTACACCGATCTCGAGCGTATCTACGACAAGGAGCGCCCCGAGATCGTCTGGGACCCGGAGGATCAGTACTGGCTGAACCAGTGGGACGGCAACATGCCCGTTCGCATGACCACCGCCGGCTGCCCGCTGTTCGACCGCTGATCACCCCCCGACAAGGAAGACCCGCATGCGCATCGCCAATCTCGACTCCCGCGCCGTACTGAAGACCGACGACGGGTGGCTCGACATCGAACGCAGCAGCGGCGGCCGCTTCCCGGCGGACATCCAGGCCCTCTACGAGCGGTGGGCGGAGTTCACCGCCTGGACCGAGGATGCCACCGGCCATGCTGTCGACGTCTCCGCCGACGCCGTCTGGGGCGCGCCGACACCTCGGCCGGCGCAGGTCTTCGCCATCGGCCTCAACTATCAGTCGCACGTCGACGAGAGCCCGGTGGGCGTGTCGCCGGTGCCGGCGGTGTTCACCAAGTTCCCGTCCAGTGTCATCGGGCCCTACGCCGAGGTCGTGCTGCCAGACGGCGGCAACACCGATTGGGAGGCGGAGGTCGTCGTCGTGATCGGCGCAGCGGCCCGCAACGTGAGCGCCGCCGATGCGTGGCGGTACGTCGCCGGGCTCACGATCGGACAGGATCTGTCCGAGCGGATCTTGCAACTCGGTGCGCATCCCCCGCAGTTCAGTCTCGGGAAGTCGTTCCCCGGCTTCAGCCCGATGGGGCCAGAGTTGGTCAGCGTCGACGAATTCGACAACCCCGATGACCTCGGCTTCGGGTGTGCGATCGACGGTGAGGTGATGCAGGACGGGCGCACCCGGAATCTGATCTTCTCCATCCCGACGCTCATCGAGCACTTGTCCGGCGTCCTGAAGCTCTCCCCGGGTGACATCATCTTCACCGGCACGCCCGGTGGTGTCGGCAACGCGCGCGAGCCCAAGCGGTTCCTTCAGCCCGGCGAGGTGCTCACCACGTGGGTAGAGGGCATCGGAGAGATGCGGAACACATTTCGGCCTGAGCGCGCACCGCGGGGCCCCGCCTTCGAGCGCTGAGCGTCGAAGGCGAGGCCCCGTGGGATCCGTTCAGACGCCGACGGGTGCGGGAATCTGACCCGGCTTCGGAGCGCCGGGCGGCAGCTCCATGCGTCGCTCGGGCACCTGCGCCTGCAGGGGGAGCAGCGCCTCCGTCCAGCGCAGCACCTCGTCGAGGTGGAACGGCAGGGTGTCGGCGACGATCGGAGTCGGGTTGAACACGCCGTCCTTCACAAGGGGAGCGACGAAGGGGATGCAGACGTTGTCGCCGATGGGCACCATGCGCAGTGTCGTGACGATCTGCTTGAGCACCTGGACACCCCGCAGGCCGGCTGCGATCCCGCCGTAGCTGACGAATCCGACCGGCTTGTACGCCCACTCCCAGAAAAGATAGGAGATCGCGTTGAGCAGGCTCGCCGGTGGCCCGTAGTTGTACTCCGGGGTCACGAACAGGAACGCGTCGGCGGAGGCCACGAGTCGGCTCCACTCCTTCGTGTGATCGCGCAGATACTGCCCCATGCGCGGATGATTCGGCTCATCCAGCATGGGCAGGTCGAGTTGCGCCAGGTCCGCGACCGTGACGTTGAAGCCGCCGTGCTCGCGGGCGCCCTGGGCGGCCCAGTCGCCGATGGCGCCCCCGACGCGCCCTGGTCTGGTGCTGGCGATGATGACGAGCAGTTCAGGCATAGTGATCTCCGATCGTGGATCTAGGTGCGTACGGTACTGTACGGTGTCGTTCGGTGAGTGGCAAATGCTCCGGTGTGACGACGACCCATGCGGACCGTCCGACTCGGGCAAGACGTTGCCGACCTGATCCCGGCGATAGCCGCGGTCACCGCTGACGATTGAACTGAGGACACCCATGAGCACCGAGACATCCGTCTACGCCACGTCGCCCAAACCTCGCCCGATCCGCGTGCCCAAACTGCACCACGCCACGTTCATGACCCTCGAGATCGACCCCATGGTCCGGTTCTACGAGGCGGTGTGCGGCTTGCAGCCCGTCTTCTACTCGCAGGATGCTGCCTGGCTGACCAACGACGAGGCCAACCACCGCATCGCGCTGCTGCGCATTCCCGGTACGAAGGCGCCGGTGGACAAGCCGCACACCGCGGGGCTTCACCACACCGCGTTCGAGTACCCCGACTTCGACCAGTGGCTCGACAACTACGTGCGACTGCGCGACATGAACATCGTCCCGGCCTTCTCCATGGATCACGGCATGACCATGTCCATCTACTACAACGACCCCGATGGCAACGGCATCGAGATCCAGGTCGACAACTTCCACGACTGGGGCAAGTCGACCGAGTGGATGTGGGCGTCACGCGAATTCTCAGAAGATCAGCTCGGGCCGCAGTTCGACCCGGACAAACTGGTCGAGGCCCGTGCCGCCGGGCTGGACCACGACGAGATCCACCGCCGCGCCTACGCCGGCGAGTACCGCCCAGCCGTCGAAGTGCCCAACCCCGCCTTCCCCGAGGTGTGGGCCGACCGCATTGCGGCCAACCCGGCGCTCGCCGCCGGCGTGCCGTTCCCGACGGGGGCCTGACCTATGCGGATCGCAAATCTCCGCGGCCGGGCTGCCCTCATCACAGACACGGGCGCCCTGGACATTGCAACTGCCTCCGACGGGCGGTTCGGCCCCGACCCGATGAGCGTCTACGAGAACTGGAGTTCCTTCGTCGACTGGGCGGACGCAGAGCCCGCCGGCGACCGGACTCCCTGGGCCGAGTCAGACCTCGGGGTGCCGGTGCCCCGGCCGCCGCAGGTGCTCGCCATCGGTGCGAATTACAAGGATCACGCGGAGGAGGCCGGCATCCCCGCCCCCGACGATCTCATCGTGTTCACGAAGTTCGTCTCCTCCCTGGCGGCCCCCAATGCGACGGTGTCGCTGACCGGCGACGACGTCGACTACGAGACGGAGATCGTCGTCGTGATCGGACGCGGAGGACACCGCATCCCCCGCCAGGATGCGTGGGACCATGTCGCCGGCATCGCCGTCGGCCAGGACTACAGCGACCGCGCCGTCCAACTCCGTCCTCCCGTTCCGCAGTTCTCGCTCGGCAAGTCGTACCCGAACTTCGGCCCCTTCGGGCCGTACGTCGTGACGCCTGACGAGTTCCTCGACCGTGACGCCATCAGCTTCTCGGCCTCGCTCCAGCGAGGGCAGGAGAGGATCGCGCTGCAGACCGGTGACACGGCGCAGATGTTCTTCCCGATCGCGGAGACGGTCCACCGCCTCTCGCAGATCGTCACCCTTCTGCCGGGTGACATTCTGTTCACCGGCACCCCGGCCGGTGTCGGCAAGGCGCGGGGGCTCATGCTGCGCCCCGGCGACCGGCTGACGACTGTCCTGGACGGCTTCGGCTCGTTCACCAACGAGTTCCTCGCCGCGTCATGAGTGACCGTGCCGTTCCCGGGGTAGTCCCGGCGCCCGCACCCGAGATCGCCTGGCAGCCGACCCCCGAGAGCATCGGGTCGGGCCGGCTGTGGGCGTTCAGCGAGTGGCTCCGGGAGCGGCACGGGCTCACCCTTCGTGAGTACCCCGCCCTCTGGGAATGGTCGGTCACGGATCTCGGCACGTTCTGGGACGCCGTGCGCGAGTTCTTCGGCATGGTCGGAGACGGGCTGACAGCCCCCGCGCTTGCGGAGGAGCGGATGCCGGGTGCCGTGTGGTATCCGCATGCAGCGGTCAACTACGCGGAGAACGTCCTCCGGCACGCGACGGAGCGCCCGGACGATACCGCGCTCGTCCACGTCGAGGAGGACTTGACCGTCCAGGAGTGGTCGTGGCGTGAGCTGGCCGGGCGCGTCGGCGCCTTCCAGCAGCGTCTGCGTGCCGCCGACGTGCAGCCGGGCGACCGAGTCGGCGCGACGCTCCCGAACATCCCGGAGACGCTCGTCGCGATGCTCGCGACCGTCGGCCTCGGAGCGATCTGGTCGGTCTCCTCGCCCGACCTCGCGGTCACGGCGACCGTGGACCGGCTGCGACCGTTGACACCGAAGGTGCTCATCGGGGTCCGCGGATACACCTTCAAGGGTGACTGGTTCGACACCTCCGCGGCTCTGGCCGAGATCGGCGAAGCCTTGCCGGGGACCACCGTCCTCGTGGTCGATGACGCCGCCGGCGATCTGGTGGAGCCGACGTTTCATCGCGTGCCCTTCGACGCGCCGCTGTGGGTGCTGTTCTCCTCCGGTACGACCGGCGCCCCCAAGGGGATCGTGCACGGTCACGGGGGCATGATGCTGGAGGCGTACAAGGGGATCGGGCTGCACTACGGCTTGGGCGCGGGTCACCGGTACTTCACGGCGGCCAACACCTCCTGGATGGTGTGGAACACGTTGGGCAACACCCTCCTCACGGGTGCGTCCGTGGTCACCTATGCCGGCGCCCTGACGTGGCCGCGCCTCGATCGGCAGTTCGAGATCGTCGCTGTGTCGAGGGCCACGATGATGTCGACCGGCGCGGCCTACCTCGGTGTGCTCGAGCAGTCCGGGCTGCGCCCCGGCGACGACTGGGATCTCTCGGCGCTGACCGAGATCATGTCCACGGGGTCGGTGCTCGCGCCGTCCACCTGGCGCTGGGTGCTCGACGCGGTCGCACCGGGCGTTCACCTGCACAGCGACTCCGGCGGTACGGATATCTGCAGCGGCTTCATCGGCGGAAACCCTTGGCAGCCGGCCATCGTCGGCGAGTCCCAGGGGCCGACGCTCGGCCATGCGATCGATGTGCGCCGCGAGGACGGCACATCCGCCGGCGTCGGCGAGGTGGGCGAGATGACGATCACCAAGCCCACTCCCTCGATGCCGGTTGCGTTCTGGAACGATCCCGACGGCGCCCTTTACCGCGCCGCCTACTTCGAGCAGGACCCCAGCGTGTGGACACAAGGCGACTGGATCCGCCGTACGGCGCACGGCGGCATCGTCGTCGAGGGCCGAAGCGACGCCACGCTCAACCGCGACGGCGTGCGGCTGGGCTCGGCCGACATATACGCCGCGCTCCAGACCATCCCGGGGCTGCGCGCAGCGGTGGTGCTGGGAGTGGAGCTGCCTGCCGGAGGCTACTGGATGCCGCTGTTCGTGGAGCTCGCCGACGGCGCGGTGATCGACCAGGAACTGGAGGAGCAGATCCGTGCAGGCATCCGTGCCCGCGCCTCGGCGCGCCATGTGCCCGACATCATCGAGGCGGCACCCGCGATTCCGATGACGCACGCCGGCAAGCGGATCGAGATCCCGCTGAAGAAGCTCTTCCTGGGATACCCACCCGAGCGAGCGGTCAACCGCGGCGCCCTGGTCGACCCGGGCGCTCTCGACTGGTTCGTCACCCGGGCCGACGCCTTCATCGAAGACGAAGGGGTCGATCGGAAATGACGGACGTCGACGTCCTCGTCGTCGGGCAGGGGGTCGTGGGGCAGTTCGCCTCCCTGCTGCTGGCGCGTCACGGACATCGGGTGCTGGCGGTCGAGCGACACGCACAGCCCTACGCACTGCCTCGTGCCGTCCACTACGACCCCGACGTGAATCGGATGCTCGCGGGACTCGGCATCGGAGCCGAAGAGCAGGCCACCTTCAGCGAGCCGGCCGCGAGCTATGACTGGTTGAATGCCGACGGACGACTGTTGCTGAGCTTCCCCGCCCCGCTCGATGGGGAGCAGGGCTGGCCGGAATCGACGATGTTCTCCCAGGCCGACCTCGAGGCGTCCCTGCGCCGGCAGCAGGGGAGAACCCCGACGCTCGAGACGCGGTGGGGAACTTCACTCACGGCGATCTCGCAGGACGGTGACCGTGTGACGGCCACGCTGGTCGGCCCCGACGGCACCGCCGAGGTCCGGGCTTCCTATGTGATCGGGTGCGACGGCGCGAACTCGACGGTCCGCGACCTCGTGGGGATCCAGATCCAGGACCTGGACTTCAGCTCGGACTGGCTGGTCATGGACCTGAAGATGCCACCGCGGGTGTGGACCCCGGAGAACGGGCAGATCTGCGATCCGAAGCGTCCGACGTCGTCCGTGTCGGGCGGGCCCGGCCGCCGGCGCTTCGAATTCATGCTCATGCCGGGGGAGGATGCCGCGACCTTCAGCACGGAGGAGAACGCGTGGCGCCTCGTCGAGCCCTGGGGGGTCGACCCCGCCCACGCGGAGCTCGAGCGCCTCGCGATGTACACGTTCCACGCTCACTGCGCGACGACGTGGCACGTGGGTCGGGTGTTCATCGCCGGCGACGCCGCGCACCGGATGCCCCCGTTCTTCGGTCGCGGAATGGTCTCCGGTGCCCGTGATGCGATGAACCTGACCTGGAAGATCGACCTCGTGATGCGGGGGCTGGCCGACGAGCACCTGCTGGACACGTACAGCACCGAGCGGCACGCTCACGTGCAGTACGCATTGGGCATGTCCATAGAGCTCGGCCGGGTCATCTGCGAGACCGACCCGGAGAAGGTCGCGGCGCGCGACGCGCACCTCCTTGCCCGCGGTCCGCTGCCGTGGAACGCCCTGCCGCCGATGCCTCCGGAGATGCTCGGCCCCGGGTTCTTCCCCGGTGGCGAGGCCGGTGCCGACCCCGTGGCGGCGCGCGGCGGACAGCAGCATCCGCTCCTCGGACCCGACGACCGCGTCGCCCTCCTGGATGAGGTGGCCTTCGCCGAGTTCACCATTCTCGTCGACCGCCGTCGGCTGAGTGCCGAGGACGCGGCGGCGATCCGATCGGCCACGCCCGCCGGACTGCCGGCCAAGATCATCGAGGTCGAGCCGGTCGATGCGCAGCGGCCCACCGTGCATTCCGGTGTCGACGTCACCGGGCGCTACGGGGCGTTGTTCGACGCCATCGACCGCGCCGTGATCGTGTACCGCCCGGACTTCCACGGCTACGGCTCGGCCGTGTCGCTCGACGAAGCACTCACGCTGGTCGGCGGGCTGTCCGCCTCAGGATCCCTACAGAAAGGCTGACCATGAACTTCGCCGACGACGACGCGCTGATCGTCTCCATCGCCCGCACGCCGATCGGACGGGCCCGCAGAGGGGGGCTCATCGACGTGCGCGGGGACGAGCTGGCCCGGCAGGTGCTCAGCGCCGTCCTCGACCGAGTGCCCGAAGCGGCGGGCGACGACATCGACGACCTGATGCTCGGCACCGCCGGCCCCGATGGCGAGCAGGGGTTCAACATGGCGCGCGTGGTGGCGACGCTGCTGGGCCGCGACTCGCTGCCGGGCACGACGGTCAACCGTTTCTGCGCCTCGTCCATCCAGACCACGCGGATGGCCTTCCACGCGATCAAGGCGGGTGAGGGCGACGCCTTCCTCGTCGGCGGGACCGAGTCGACGTCTCGCGCTCAGCCTCCGGCTTCCGCCGGCAACCCCGCATTCGACGCGGCAGCCGAGCGCACGCGCCAGGCGATGCTCACAGACGCAGGCTGGCACGATCCTCGGGAGGACGGCCGGATGCCGGATGCGTACATCCAGATGGGGCATACCGCCGAGTACGTCGCGCGGGTGACGGGCGTGACCCGGACCGAGCAGGATGCGTTCGCGCTGCGCTCGCAGCAGCGGGCGGCACAGTCGCAGGCGGACGGCTTCTTCGCCCGCGAGATCGTGCCGGTGGTACGTCCGGACGGCTCGGTCTTCGAGGCCGACGACTCCCTGCGCCGCGGCACCACAGCCGAAGGCCTCGCGGCGCTCGAGCCGATCTTCTCGCCGGCCGGCACGATCACCGCGGGCAACGCCTGCCCGCTCAACGACGGTGCTTCGGGCGCGCTCGTGGTGTCGGGTCGATACGCGAAGGAGAAGGGGATCACCCCCCTGGCGCGTGTCGTCTCCACCGCTGTGACCGGGCTGAGCCCCGAGATCATGGGTCTCGGTCCGGTCGAGTCGTCGCGCCGCGCGCTCGCCCGTGCCGGCCTGCAGACGGGGGACATGGACATCGTCGAGATCAATGAGGCGTTCGCCGTCCAGGTCGTCGCCAGCGCGCGCGAGTTGGGGCTCGACCTCGAGGAGCAGGTGAATCCCTTCGGTGGGTCGATCGCGATCGGCCACCCCTTCGGGGCGACCGGCGTCCGGCTGATCGGCACGTTGCTCAACGGCCTGCGCACGCGCGACCAGACCCTCGGCATGGCAACGCTCTGCGTCGGCGGTGGCCAGGGCATGGCCGTGGTCCTCGAGCGACTGTCCTGAGGAGTGCCCCCACTCCACGGCCGACGAAACTCCCATTGTTGAGGAAGTCAATAATTTGAGGGATCCAGGTTCGGACCTTTAGCATTCAGTCATGTCCTCCGCCTCGCCGTCGCCGTCCGAGCTGCGATCATCCGCCGGCTCAGAGCGACTGTGGGCCACCGCAGCGGGGGGCGACACCGCATTCCTGCTGGCGCGCGCGAACGCCCGTTCCGTGGCCAGTGCCAATCGCGCGCTGGCCGAGTACGAGTTGAAGGTGCGCTCCTACTCGGTGCTCTCGCTGGTCGCCGACGATGCGCGGCCGACCCAGCGCGAGCTGTCGGAGTTCCTGCGGCTGGATCCGAGCCAGATCGTGGCGCTCGTGGACGATCTTGAGTCGCGTGGGCTCGCACGCCGCGAGCCCGACCCGAACGACCGGCGGGCGAACGTCGTGGTGGCAACGCCGGCGGGCCGGGAACTGCACCGTCGCGCCCGCGCTGCCGTCGAGGCGGCGGAGGTCGATACGTTCGGCACCCTCGCCCCGGACGACCGCGAGCGGCTGACGGCGCTGCTGCGCAGTCTCGCCGTCGACCCCGTCACCGTTTAGGCGGCCGGGGCGCCGTCACTGCCGGCCGGCGAGGACGTAGCGGTCGCGTCCGGCGAAGATCCCGGTGATGCTCTGCGCCGCCAGCACCACCAGCAGCAGAGCGAGGGATGCCAGCCACGCCCCGGTAGCGTCGTGCAGCCAGCCGAACACCACCGGGCCCATGGCCGCGATCACGTAGCCCACTGACTGTGCCATGCCCGACAGTGCCGCCGCGGTGTCATGGTCGCGGGCGCGCTGCGCCATCAAGGTCAGCGTCATACCGAGGGATGCGCCAGAGGACAGCCCGAGCATGGGTGCCCACAGCAGCACGAGGTCAGGTGCGACCATGAGGCCCACCACCCCGACGACCGCCAGCGAGGGGACGAGGGCCGGGATGCGGGTGCGCGCGCGCCCGCGCAGCAACAGCGGCAGGATCAGTGAACCTGCGATCGAGAAGAGCTGGTAGAGCATGACGTCCAGGCCCGCGACGATCGCGGAGCGGCCGATCGAGACGGACAGCGGCGCAAGCCACGTCACGATCATGTAGAACACGGATGCCTGCAGGCCCATGTAGAGGGCGACGAGCCAGGCCGTCCGGTCGCGCCAGATGCCGGTCGGCACGCGCCGGCGTCCCCGGCCGGGCGCCGGGCCACGACCTTGGTCCGGCACCGGCACGTCGGCGGGCCCGCGCGTCGCCCACGCCCACGCGACGATCGCGAACGGCAGCAGGGCGCCGCCGGTCACGAGCAGCGAGAACTGCCAGCCGGCCGGATCCTGTGGCCAGGGAGCCTCGGAGATCGGCACGGCGAGCCCGGAAGCGACGGCCCCGAATCCGCCGAGCAGCGCGGAGTACACCGCCGTCATCGACGCGACGTTGCCGGGGAAGTCGCGCTTGACGACAGCCGGCATCAGCACGTTGACGATCGCCAGTGCGATACCGATCAGCGCGGCGCCGATCCACAGGCTCGCCACCGGTCCGGGTACGGAGCGGACGACGGTGCCGACGGCCAGGAGCAGGAGCGACCACAGCATGACGCGGGACATCCCGAACCTGCGGGTGAGGTCGTGCGCGAGCGGGGAGAAGATCGCCCAGGCGACCAGCGGCACCGAGGCGATGAGGCCCAGCGCGCCCGGCGCCATGCCGGTGCCCTCGCCGATCTGCTCCAGCAGCGGGCCGACTGCGGTGATCGTGGGCCGCATGTTCGCCGCGACCAGGCACACCGCCACGATGAGCGCGACGGACGCGGTGCGTCGCGTGGCCACGGCATCGGGGGTCATCAGTACGGGACTATACCCGCCGGTGTGGTTTGCGTGCCGGCATCCGACCGACTCGCGTCAGAACACGATCGTGTGGTTGCCGTGGCGGATGACGCGGTCCTGCGCGTGCCACAGCACGGCGCGGGACAGCACCTGACGCTCGACATCGGCGCCGCGTCGGGCGAGTTCGGCCGCGGAATCGGCGTGGGTCACGCGCACGGTGTCCTGCTCGATGATCGGACCCTCGTCGAGGTCGGTTGTGACGTAGTGGCTCGTCGCACCGATCAGCTTGACCCCGCGCTGCTTGGCCTTCTTATAGGGCTCCGCGCCGATGAAGGCGGGCAGGAATGAGTGGTGGATGTTGATCACCGGCACCCCGAGCTTGTCGAGGAAGTCCGACGAGAGGATCTGCATGTAGCGCGCCAGCACGACGAAGTCGACGTTGCCGACCAGCAGCTCGAGCATCTTCGCTTCGGATTCGGACTTGTCCGGCCCCGGGTTCGACGGTACGTGGAAGAACGGCACCCCGAAGGAGCGGACGTCCTCCGCGGCGGTGGTGTGGTTGGAGATGACCATCGGCACCGTCACCGGGAGGTCGCCCCGGCGGTGGCGCCACAGCAGGTCGAGCAGGCAGTGGTCCTGCTTGGACGCGAGGATCGCCATGCGCTTGGGCACCGACTGATCGGTGAGCGACCACTGCAATTCGAACTCGTCGAGCACGCCGGCGATCTCCGCCTCGATCTGCGGGCGGTCGGCCGCGAAGTCGGGGCGGTGGAACACAACCCGCTGGAAGTACGCGCCACCGATCGGGTCGTCGGAGTACTGGTCGAACGCGACGATGTTGCCACCGATGCGGGTGATCATCGCCGAGACCGCCGCGACGATGCCGGGCTGGTCCTTACCGTGCACGATGAGGCACGCGTGGGCGGGGAGAAGGTGCGGTGTGTGCACGGCCATCCTTCGATTCTGCCGTGCCGCGGTGGATGCCGCCGACACCCGGCATCCGCTCCCCTGTCGCAGGTGGCCGCCGCCGGCCCATACGCGACAGGGGAGCGCGTGGATGCCGCGGGTCAGACCCGCGCGGCGGCGCGGCGGGCGCCCTCGCCGAGGGACGCGAGCTTGGCCCACGCGATGTCCGCGTGTACCCGGCCGCCCAGGCCGCAGTCGGTCGAGGCGATCACGCGGTCGGCACCCACGATGCCGGCGAACCGGGCGATCCGCTGCGCGACGAGGTCGGGGTGCTCCACGACGTTCGTCGCGTGGCTCACGACACCGGGCACGAGCACCAGGTCGTCGGGCAGCGCCTGCTCGCCCCACACCGTGTACTCGTGCTCGTGGCGGACGTTGCCGGCCTCGAACGAGATCGACCCGACGTTGGCCCCCAGCACGACCGGCAGGATGTGCCGCAGCTCGACGTCGGTCGTGTGAGGCCCGTGCCACGAGCCCCAGCACAGGTGCAGGCGCACCTGCTCCTTGGGGAGCCCCGCGATGGCGTGGTTGATCGCGTCGACCCGGATCTTCGTGAACGCCTGGTAGTCGGCGATCGACGGCTCCGGGCTGATCTGGTCGAAGTTCTCCGCCAGTGACGGGTCGTCCAGCTGCACGATGAGCCCGGCATCCACGATCGCGCGGTACTCCTCGCGCAGCGCGTCCGCCCACGCCCAGATGTGCTCCTCCTCGGTGGCGTAGTAGTCGTTGCGCACGCGGGCGGCCGACCCCGGCGCGATCGCGGTGAGGAAGCCCTGCTCGCCCTCGCGCAGCGACGCCTTGAGGTGCCGGATGTCGGATGCCACGGCCGCCTGGCCGCGGTACGTGATCGGCCCCGTCGTGGTCGGGAACCCGGTGGCGTTGCGCCCCACCTCGACGACCTCGGCGTACACCGCAGGGAACAGCTGCCGGTCACGGCGGTCCAGGAACGAGGTGAGCTTGATGTCGCCGGGCTCGGAGCGCACCGGCGGCTCGTTGAACGCGTTGACCTCGGTCAGCGACAGCCCGGCGGCGCGCTGGAACGAGTACGACCACCACGCCCCGTAATCGACGGCGTTCGACATCGCCTTGCCGAACTCACCGTCGCCGACCAGCGTGATGCCGGCGTCGCGCTGACGCTCGACGACGTCGGCCACCGCCTGCGCCGTGAGCTGCTCGAACTCCGGCGTCGACTGCAGCGTGAAGCCGTCGTCGGCGAAGGTGCGGGCACCGTTCGCGTCGATGAGAGCCTGCGTGCGGGGCAGGCTGCCGGCGGTGGTGGTCTGGATCTCGGTCATGAACTGCTGCGCTTTCGTTCGGGGGGCGCCGCGAGCTTATCGGCGGCTCCGGCGGCGGCCCGAAGCGGCCGTCATGTACCGTCACGCAGCGGCGCAGCCCACCCGCGGCGCCGCTCGCCTGCCGCGAAGCGTGGCTTCGCGGGTGCCGAAGCGACATCGCAGGACAGGGGAGCCGAGTGGGCCGGCGCCGCGCGCCGCCCCGACCTCACCGCTCCAGCGGCCACCCGGTGTACGCCTCCGCGAGATACGTGCGACCCGCCTCGGATTCGACCACCGACCGCAGCTCGCCGACCTGCCGCAGCCGGTCGAAGTCGGTGGCATCCGGCGCGACGTGCAGCATGTTCGTCATCCACCACGAGAAGTGCTGCGCCTTCCAGATGCGCCGCAGCGCCCGCTCGGCGAACGAGTCGATCAGCCCCGCGTCGCGGTCGACCAGCAGGGCGCGCAGCGCATCGGCGAGCAGCACGACGTCGGCAACGGCGAGGTTCATCCCCTTCGCTCCGGTGGGCGGCACGGTGTGCGCGGCGTCGCCCACGAGCGCGGCCCGGCCGTGGCGCACCTCGTGCGCGACGAAGCTGCGGAACCTCAGCACATCCCGCTGGAAGATCGGGCCCTCGACGAGCGTCGTGCCCGGCACCCGATCCTGCAGGGTCTGCCAGATCTGCTCCTGCGTGAGCGCCTCGGGATCGGCCTCCGGGTCGCACTGGAAGTACATGCGCTGCACCGTGGGGCTGCGTTGGCTGATCAGCGCGAAACCGTGGTCGGAGTTGGAGTAGATCAGCTCCTCGGCACTCGGCGGCGCTTCGCACAGGATGCCGAACCACGCGAACGGGTATTCGCGGAAGTACCCGCCGGTCGCCGACCCCGTCACGGCGGCGCGCACGACGCTGCGCGAGCCGTCGGCGCCCACCACGAAGTCCGCGTCGATCTCGATCCCGCCGCCTTCGGCATCCGTCGCGATCACCCGCGGCCGGTCGGTGTCGACGTCGTCGACGCGCGTCGCGGTCACCCCGAACCGCAGATCCTGCCCCGCGGCCAGGCGCAGCGCCAGCAGGTCCTTCAGCGCCTCGTGCTGCGGGTACAGCCAGACACCGCGCCCCACGAGGGCCGCGAAGTCGATGCGGTGCCCCTCACCCTGGAACCGCAGCTCGATCCCGTCGTGCCGCCGGCCCACCGTGTCCACGCGGGTGCCAGGGTCGATGCGCCGCAGCAGCTCCACCGTCCCCTGCTCCAGGATGCCGGCGCGCACCGTCGTCTCGATCTCTTCGCGGGAACGCTGGTCGATGACGACGGAGTCGATCCCCGCGTCGGCGAGCAGCTGGGACAGCACGAGGCCGGCGGGACCGGCCCCGACGATGGCGACACGCGTACGCGTGATGGTGGTCATGGCGGCTCCTTCGACGGCTGACAGGCCCCATCGTCGCCCCGCGCCGCGCGAACGCCGCACGAACTCCCGTTCAACGGGAGTCGTTTCCCTATCGGCGGTAGCCGAGTGAGCGCTCGATGTCCCGTGCCGCGCGTTGCAGTTCCACGACCGCGAACTCCGACTCCGCTCCCCGCGGCACGACGACCGAGAGGGCAGCGACGACGTTGCCGGTCTCATCCAGAATCGGCACGGCGATGCCGGTGGAGACCTCCTCGATGTATCCGGGCGCGATCGCGTGCCCCAGCGTGCGCACCTCCGCGAGCTTGCGGCGCACGGCGGCCGGATCCGACAGCGTCGCCGATGTCAGGGGCCGCAACGCACCGCCGAGCACCCGTTCCTGCAGCGCGGGCCCGCCGAACGCCAGCAGGACGAGGCCCGAGCTGGATGCGTGAAGCGGCAGCCGACCTGCGACGCGTGTGATGTTGGCGCCGGAATCGGGGCCGCTGAGGCGCTCGAGGAACAGCGCCTCGTCCTGCTCGAGGATCGCCAGCTGCGTGTGCTCGCGCACCCGCGACTGCACCCGCTCCATGAAGGGCAGCGCCGCCTGGCGCAGCCGCAGCGCCGACGAAGAACGGGTGGCCAGCTCCCACAGGCGCATCCCGATGCGCACGCGCCGATTCTCGTCGCGCTCGAGCAGCCCGGCGTCGGCCAGTTCGCCCACGAGTCGATGTGCTGTCGAGCTCGGCAGCCCCGCCCGCCGCCCGATCTCCGCTGTCGTCTGCACGGTGCGCGTGGGCGTGAAGGTCTCGAGGACGCGGACCAGCCGGTCGATGCCGGATTCGCCGGACGGGGAGTTCGCCATGGCCAGAGTGTGGCACACCCGGCAAGGGCGATTTTCATTCAGTGGGACACCACTCCCCAGGCACGCTTACTCGCGCGACGATAGGACGAGCTGACCCAAGGCGTCGAAGGAGACCCATGACCGACACCACAGCCGCCGCGCCCGAGACGCTGCTCGCCTCGCCCGATCAGTTGTCGCAGGCCGAGATCACGCAGGAGATCAGGGACCGGCACGCAGAGTACGCCGCGCGCGAGGCGTCAGGCGAGCGCCTGCCCGCCACGATGCACGACTTCCCGCCCTACCGTTCCAGCATCCTGCGGCATCCGACGAAGAACCCGAAGCTCGTCGACCCCGAGACGATCGAACTGGTCTCGCCCGCATTCGGCCAGCGTGACGTCGCCGCGATCGAGTCCGACCTGACGCTGCAGCACGCGGGTGAGCCGCTGGGAGAGCGGATGACGGTGCGTGGCACGCTGCGCGACTCGTGGGGGCGCCCGATCCGCAACCAGTTGATCGAGATCTGGCAGGCCAACTCCGCCGGCCGGTACATCCACCAGCGCGACCAGCACCCCGCGCCCCTGGATCCGAACTTCACCGGCGCGGGACGCACGATCACGAATGACGCCGGCGAGTACCTGTTCACCACGATCAAGCCCGGGCCCTATCCGTGGAAGAACCACGTCAACGCGTGGCGGCCCGCCCACATCCACTTCTCGATCTTCGGGTCGTCGTTCACGCACCGGCTCGTGACGCAGATGTACTTCCCCGGTGACCCGCTGTTCGCCCTCGATCCGATCTACAACACGATCTGGCGACAGAGCGACCGCGACCGCCTCGTCGGCGTCTACGACCACGACCTCACCTCGCCGGAGTGGTCCACCGGCTACCGCTTCGACATCGTCGTCGACGGTTCGGATGCCACCTGGTTCGAGCCTGAGGAGCACGACGCATGACCGTCCCCGAGCGCACCCACGTCCCCAGCCCCGGTCAGACCGTCGGCCCGTTCTTCGCCTACGGCGTCGAGTACGCCAAGATGCACGAGGTCGCGTTCCCGCATTCGCCCGGGGCGATCCTGCTCAGCGGCACCGTGTCCGACGGGGAGGGCAACCCGATCCCCGACGCGTTCGTGGAGATCTGGGGCGCCGACCAGGACGGCACGCTCCCGGACGCCCGAGGTGCGTTCCGCCGCGACGACCACACGTTCACCGGGTTCGGGCGCGCCTTCACGAACGACGAGGGCCACTACGAGTTCTGGACGCGCAACCCGGGCGCCGCAGCGGGCAAGGCGCCGTTCTTCGCCGCGATCGTCTACGCCCGGGGCCTGCCCGACAAGCTGCACACCCGCATCTACCTCCCCGACGACCAGGCGGCGCTGGATGCCGACCCGCTGCTGTCCTCGCTCGATCAGGACGAGCGCGCTACGCTCATCGCGTCGCGCACCCCCGACGGCAACCTTCGCCACGACATCCGGCTGCAGGGGGAGAAGGAGACCGTCTTCCTTGTCTTCTGATGCACGCCTCCCCGTCGATGTCGGGCTGCTCTCGCCGGTGACTGCACGGTACGACCAGGACACGACGGATGCCGCGGTGCTCGCCGCGCTCGTCGCCGCCGAGATCGCCCTGACCCGCGCCTGGGCGCAGGTGGGCGTCGCATCGGAGGAGACCGCCGATGCCGTCGCCGCCGCGCTCGGCGGGCGCGACCGGGATGCCGCCGGCGACCTGCCGGACGTGTCGTGGCTGTCCGCCGCGGAACTGGCCGCCGCCGCCCGTGCCGGCGGCAACCCGGTGATCCCCCTCGTCGGCGCGCTGAAGGACCGCGCCCCGGCCGACGGGCGCGAATGGGTGCACCGGGGAGCGACGAGCCAGGACATCCTCGACTCCGCGCTCATGCTCACCGCGCGTCGCGCCGGCGCGCTGATCGTCGCCGACCTCGCCGCGCTCGAGATCCTGCTGGCATCCTTCGCCGCCACCCATCGCGACGAGGTCGCCGCCGCGCGCACCCTCGGCCAGCATGCGGTGCCGACGACGGTCGGGCTGCGTGCGGCGAACTGGCTGCGCGGCATCGCGCGTGCCCGGTCGCGGCTGACGGGCGTCCTGGCCGAGCTGCCGGCGCAGCTGGGCGGCGCCGGTGGCACCCTCGCCTCGTTCCTCCAGATCGGCGGTGCGGATGCCGCGGCAGGACTGCCCGCGGCGTTCGCCACCGAGCTGGGCCTGGCGGCACCCGACGCGCCGTGGCACACCACCCGGTGGCCGGTCACCGAGCTCGGCGACGCGCTGACACAGGTCACCGACGCACTGGGCGTCATCGCCGCCGACGTCGTGACCGGCAGCCGCACCGAGATCGGCGAACTCGCCGAGGGATCAGGCGGCGGATCCAGTGCGATGCCGCAGAAGCGCAACCCCGCCGCTGCCGTGCTGGTGCGCTCCGCGGCACTGCGGGCGCCGCACCTGTCCGCCACGCTCCACACCGCCGCCGCGCTCGCCGTCGACGAGCGCCCGGACGGTGCGTGGCATGCCGAATGGCCTACCCTGCGGGAGCTGCTGCGGCTCGCCCGCGGCGCCGCCGCGACCGCCGTCGACCTCGTCGGGGGCTTGCGGGTCGACTCCGCCGCCGTCGCGCGCAACCTCGCGGTCACCGATGGTCTCATCGTCGCCGAGCGGGTGGCCCTGGTGCTCACCCCGGTGATCGGGAAGGCTGCCGCCGCCGAGCTGCTCACCCGCGCCGTGGCCGGCGAGGCGCTCACCGCCCTCGTGACGGCAGCCACCGCGGGCAGCGACCTCGACGTGACCCACCTGCTCGACCCCGCCGGCTACGTCGGTCTTGCCGGCGCCCTCGTCGACGACGCCATCGCCCGCACGCATCGCGAGGAGCATCCGTGACCCGTCCCGCCGTCGCCCTCACCGCCCCCGTCGGACCCGACGACGCGGCGCTGCTGGTGCTGGGTCCGTCGCTGGGCACCACCGGGATCCTCTGGGAGAAGGTGCTGCCCGCCCTCACCGGCCGCTACCGGGTCGTCACGTGGGACCTGCCGGGCCACGGCCGGTCGGCACCGGCATCCGCCCCCTTCACCGTCGCCGACCTCGCCGATGCCGTCGTGGACGCGGCACGCGAGGTCTCCGCCGGCCCGTTCTGGTACGCCGGGGTCTCCCTGGGGGGTGCGGTCGGGCTGGAACTGCTGCTGCGGCATCCGGATGCCGTGCGCGCGGCTGCCATCATCGCGTCGGGTGCGCAGCTGGGCGACCCGGCCGGCTGGCACGAGCGCGCCGCGAAGGTGCGCGCCGAGAGCACGTCGAGCATCATCATCCCCTCAGCGCAGCGCTGGTTCGCGCCGGATTCGGTCGCCCGCGAGCCGGAGCTGTCGGGGCGGCTGCTGCACGCGCTGCAGAACACCGACGACGACTCCTACGCCCGCTGCTGCGAGGCGCTGGCCGACTACGACGTCCGCGACCGGCTCGATGCGATCACCACCCCGGTGCTGGCGGTGTGGGGCGAACACGACGCCGTCGCACCCGAGGCCAAGGCCCGCGAGATCGCCGACGGGGTGCCGGGCGGCCGCATCGCGCGCATCGCGGATGCCGCGCATCTGCCGCCCGCGGAGCAGCCGGAAGACGTGGCACGCGTGCTGGTGGAATTCTTCGACAGCAAGGGGACGCGATGACCAGACCACAGGGCGAAGGACTGAGCGACCAGGAGCGCTACGACAACGGCATGGCCGTGCGTCGAGCGGTGCTCTCGGACGCCCACGTCGACCGCGCGAACGCCGCGACGACCGAGCTGACCGCCGACTGGCAGGACTTCATCACCCGCGTCGCCTGGGGGGATGTCTGGTCGCGGCCGGGCCTGGACCGCCGATCCCGGTCGGTCGCGGTGCTGTCGTCGCTCATCGCACACGGGCACCACGAGGAACTCGCGATGCACCTGCGCGCGGCGCTGCGCAACGGCCTCACCGTCGACGAGATCCGTGAGGTGATCCTGCAGTCGGCGGTGTACTCCGGCGTCCCCGCCGCCAACACGGCGTTCCGCATCGCGTCCGAGGTCTTCGCCGAGGACCAGTCGTGATCGACAAGACCGTCCCCGATGCCGCGGCGGCCGTCGCCGGCATCCACGACGGTGCGACGGTCATGATCGGCGGATTCGGCCGCGCCGGCCAGCCGGTGGAACTCATCGACGCGCTCATCGCGCAGGGCGCCACCGATCTGACGATCGTCAACAACAACGCCGGCAACGGCGACACCGGACTGGCGGCCCTGCTCGCGGCGAGGCGGGTGCGCAAGATCGTGTGCTCGTTCCCGCGGCAGCACGACTCGTGGGTGTTCGACGAGCTGTACCGGGCCGGTGAGATCGAACTGGACATCGTGCCGCAGGGCAACCTCGCCGAACGCATTCGCGCCGCCGGCGCCGGGGTGGGCGCGTTCTTCTCGCCAACCGGGGTGGGCACGCAGCTGGCCGAAGGCAAGGAGCAGCGCGAGATCGACGGCCGGCACTATGTGCTGGAGTACCCGATCAAGGCCGATTTCGCGCTCATCTCCGCGCTGCAGGGCGACCGCTGGGGGAACCTGGTGTACCGCGAGACGGCGCGCAACTTCGGGCCCATCATGGCCACCGCCGCGACGACGACGATCGCGCAGGTGGACCGGATCGTGCCCCGGGGGGCGCTGGACCCGGAGCGGGTCGTCACCCCCGGGATCTTCGTCGACCGCGTCGTCGCCGTCGGCCCCCGGGCCTGGCTGCAGGACGGGATCTTCGTCGGCGGCGTCGACATCGAGGGGCGCCCGCTGGGCGCACCGGCCACGGCATCACAGGAGAAGGCGCGATGACCGGGATCACACGGGACGAGCTCGCGGCGCGGATCGCCGCCGACATCCCCGAGGGTTCGTACGTCAACCTCGGCATCGGGGCTCCCACCCTGGTGGCCAACTACCTGCCCCGTGACCAGGAGATCATCCTGCACACCGAGAACGGGCTGCTGGGCATGGGCGAGGCGCCGGAGCCCCACCTGATCGACCCCGACCTCATCAACGCCGGCAAGCAGCCGGTCACCGCGCTGCCGGGGGCGGCATACTTCCACCACGCCGACTCGTTCGCGATGATGCGCGGCGGCCACCTGGACGTCTGCGTCCTGGGTGCGTTCCAGGTCTCGCAGTCGGGCGACCTGGCCAACTGGTCCACCGGCGCCCCGGGCGCGATCCCGGCCGTCGGTGGCGCGATGGACCTCGCGATCGGCGCGAAGAGCGTCTACGTCATGACGGATCTGCTCACCAAACAGGGTGAATCCAAGCTCGTGGCATCCTGCACGTATCCGCTCACCGGCGTCGGCTGCGTCACCCGGGTGTACACCGACCACGCCGTCTTCGACGTCACCGCCGACGGGCTCGCGGTGCGGGAGCTGTTCGGCGATGTCACGATCAGCCGACTCGAAGAGCTCACCCGATTGACCATGATGGATGCCACGGAAGGACGACGATGACCGCCTCGTTCATCTACGACGCCGTACGCACCCCGTTCGGCCGCGCCGGCGGTGCGCTGGCCGGGGTGCGACCGGACAACCTGGCCGCCCTCGTCATGAAGGCGACCGTCGAGCGCACCGGGATCGACCCGGCCCGCATCGCCGACGTCATCTTCGGCGACGCCAATCAAGCCGGCGAGGACAACCGCAACGTCGCCCGGTTCGGCGCGCTGCTGGCGGGCTTTCCCACGTCGGTGACCGGTGTCACCGTCAATCGGCTGTGCGCCTCCTCGGTCGAAGCGGTCATCCAGGGGGCGCGGGCGATCGAATCAGGCGACGCCGACATCGTGCTGGCCGGCGGCGTCGAGTCGATGAGCCGGGCGCCGTTCGTCGTGGAGAAGTCGGCCAAGCCGTGGCCGGCGGTGGGCAACCAGACGATGTGGAACACCGCGATCGGGTGGCGCATGGTCAACCGTGCCCTGCCGACGCACTGGACCATCAGCAACGGTGAGTCGGCGGAGAAGATCGCCCGGGAGTGGGGGATCTCCCGGGAGGCGCAGGATGCCTTCGCGGTGCGCTCGCACCGCCTGGCCGCCCAGGCGTGGGCCGCCGGCGTCTACGACCCGGAGATCGTGCAGGTCCCCGGTGCCGAGCTCGCCCGCGACGAGGGGATCCGCCCCGACTCGTCCGTGGCGAAGCTCGCCGGGTTGAAGCCGCTGTTCGCCGCCGACGGCACCGTCACGGCGGGCAACGCGTCACCCGTCAACGACGGCGCTTCCGCGGTGCTGCTGGGGGCGGAGGGGGCGGTGGATGCCGAGCCGCTGGCCCGGATCGTCTCGCGCGCCGCGCACGGTGTGGACCCGGACGACTTTCCCATCGCCCCCATCGAGGCGGCGAACAAGGCGCTCGTGAAGGCCGGGAAGACCTGGGCCGACGTCGATTTCGTCGAGCTCAACGAGGCATTCGCGTCGCAGTCGCTCGCGTGCCTCGCCGGCTGGCCGGACCTCGACCCGGAAAAGCTCAACATCCACGGCGGCGCGCTGGCGATCGGTCACCCGCTGGGCGCCTCCGGAGGCCGCATCATCGGCCACGCCGCGCACGAACTGCGCCGGCGCGGCGGGGGCGTGGCGGTCGCGGCGATCTGCATCGGCGTCGGGCAGGGGCTTGCCGTGGTGCTGGAGCGCTGAGGGTCAGCGCACCCCCTGCATCAGCCGCAGCACCGGCTTGACGAGCAGCAGCAGCACCACGCCGACCCCGATGGCGATGAGCCCGAGGATCGAGAAGTACGGCACCTCGTTTTCGGGGTTGTAGTACTGCGCCAGCTGGCCCGAGATCGCCGTGCCGAGCGCCACGGACAGGAAGAACAGCGCCACCATCTGGGTGTGGAAGCGCTCCGGGGCGAGCTTGGTCGTCACCGACAGGCCGACCGGCGACAGCAGCAGCTCGGCGACGGTGAACACCAGCAGGATGCCGATCATCGCGATGAGCGGAGTCGAACCATCCCCGCCGTTGGCGAACGGCAGGAACAGCAGGAACGCCGCTCCCATGATCATGACGCCGAGGCCGAACTTGACCGGCGTCGACGGCTGGCGGGCGCCGAGCTTGGTCCACAGCCACGCGAAGACGCCGGAGAGGATGATGATGAAGATCGGGTTGATCGACTGCACCCAGGGCACCGGCATCTCGAACCCGAAGATGTCGCGGTCGAGCTTCGTGTCGGCGTAGATGGTGACCACCGTGAACTGCTGCTGGTACAGCGACCAGAACGCCACCGAGGTGATGAACAGCGGCACGAACGCCCACACCCGGCTGCGTTCAGTGCCGGTGATGTGGCGGCTGGAGAGGATGACGACGAAGTAGGCGAGGGTCGCGGCGATCGTGACGTAGATGACGATGCTCGACAGATTGTCGGCGCGGATCACGCCGGTGAGCACCAGCACGAGGATCAGCGCGACCGCGGCCACCGCGATCCCGATGAACATCGGGTAGCGGCTGCGGGGGAGCGGGTTGGGCACGTGGCGGGATTCGTCGGGCAGCGACTTGCGGCCGAACGAGTACTGCAGCAGCCCCAGCGCCATGCCGATGGCTGCCAGCCCGAAGCCCCAGTGGAAGCCGAGGGTCGACTGGAGCAGTCCGGTCAGCAGCGGACCCAGCAGCGCGCCGAGGTTGATGCCGAGGTAGAACAGCGAGAACCCGGCATCCCGTCGGGGGTCATCCTGACGATAGAGGGTTCCCACGACGCTGGTCGCGTTGGCCTTCAGGCCGCCTGAGCCGAGGGCGACGAGCATGAGGCCCACCGTGACACCGGCGAAGCCGGGCAGCAGCGCCAGGGCGATGTGCCCGGCCACGATGATCATCGCACTGTAGAACAGCACCCGTTCGGAGCCGAGAACGCGGTCGGCGATCCATGCGCCGAGGATCGTGGAGAGATAGACGCTGCCGCCGTACGCGCCCACGATCCCGGCGGCGACGGTCTGGTCCATCCCGAGCCCACCGTCGGCGACGGAGTAGTACAGGTACAGCAGCAGGATGCCCTGCATGCCGTAGAAGCTGAAACGCTCCCACATCTCCACGCCGAACACGTGGGCCAGAGCCCACGGCTGGCCGAAGAATCGGGTGTCGTTATCGCCTCGGGAACCTGTCGAGACGGCATCGGCCGGTGGCGTGGGAGGTCCCACGGGTACCTGGGCCGGCTCGTTGGTGCTCATTGCCCAAGGCTAACCCTCACCGGGGCAGAGAGGGATGGGGTTCGTTTGCCGGCCGTTGCGGGATGAAGACGGCCAGCACGAGCGCGACGACCGCCGCGCCGCCGCCGAGCACGAATGCCAGGTCGAACGCGGCCGCCGTCGGAACCTGCACACCGTCCTGGGTGACGGACATGCTCGCGAGCACGGCGCCGATCACGGCGGCCGCCGTGCTGGTGCCCAGCGACCGGAACAGCGCGTTGAGCCCGTTGGAGGCGCCCGTCTCGCTCTGCGGGACGCTGCGCATGATGAGCATGGGCATGGCGGCGTACCCGAACCCGATGCCCACACCCACCAGCAGGTTCGCCACCAGCAGGTGCCAGACCTCGGAGGAGAACAGCAGGGTGAAGCCGTACGCGAGGATGAGGGCGATCGCGCCGGCCACCAGCAGCAGCCGTGGTCCCACCGTGCGGGCCAGCCGCCCGGAGTACGGCGAGAGCACCATCATCACCAGGCCCGCCGGGGCGATCACCAGGCTCGCCGCCAGCAGTGACAGCCCGAACCCGGCGGGGGCGGGCAGCTCCAGCAGTTGCGGGTAGGACACGTTCGACGCGAACAGCGAGAACCCCATCGCGAGCGAGGCGATGTTGGTCAGCAGCACGGGGCGGCGGGCGGCGACGCGCAGGTCCAGCAGCGGCTCGGCGATGCGCAGCTCGAACCAGCCCCACGCCAGTAGTACCGCAAGCCCTCCCAGCCCGCAGATCAGCACGGCAGCAGACGTCCAACCCCACTCGTTGCCGCGGGACACCGCCAGCAGCACGCCGGTCAGGCCCACCGCGAGCCCCGCCGCGCCCACGTAGTCGAACTTGCCGGCGGTGCGCAGCACGCTCACCGGGATGATCCACAGCACGAGACCGAACACCACGACGCCCATGCCTGCGGCCATCCAGAACAGCGCGTGCCAGTCGCTGTACTGCGTGACCAGCGCGCTCAGCGGCATGCCGAGCGCGCCACCCACGCCCATCGTTGCGCTGATCAGCGCGATCGCGGCATCCACCCGGTCTTCGTGCAGCACGTCGCGCAGGATCGAGATCGCCAGCGGCACGACACCGGTGACCGCCCCCTGCAGCGCGCGGCCGATGATGACGCCGATGATGCCGGTGGACAGTGCGGCGATGACCGAGCCGAGCACGAGCACCCCCAGCAGCACGAGCACGATGCGGCGCTTGCCGTACATGTCGCCCAGTCGCCCGGCGATGGGGGTGACCACCGCAGCGGCGAGCAGCGTCGCCGTGACCACCCAGGCGGTGTCGTCGCGGCTCGCACCCAGCAGCTCGGGAAGCTTCGCCTGGATCGGCACGACGAGGGTGAACATGAAGGACGAGGCCAGCCCGGCCAGCGCCAGCACAGCGACGATCAAGCCCTGGCGCGGCATCCGAGTGAGGCGCCTGCGTGCGTTCTCTTCCCGGGTGGCCATCGGTCCAGGCTAGCGTCGCGGGCGCAGAGGCGGCTCGAGTCGTAGGGTGAGGGCATGGCCGACCTCGACGACCTCAGCGCTCCTCCCGGCATCGAAATCCGCCCGCTGGAGACCGTCGACGAGGTGTTCGCTGCGTCGGATGTGCTCGCCGAGGTGTGGGGCGGCGACTGCAGCGGGATGCCCGCGGGACTGTTGCGGGCGCTCGCCCATTCCGGCAATTACGCGGTGGGGCTGTACGACGCAGGTCGCATCATCGGGGCGTCGGTGGCGTTCTTCGCCGCCCCCGCCGAGCGGTCGATGCATTCGCACGTCACCGGGGTGCTCGCGGAGTACCGCGGCCACCGGCTCGGCAGGCTGCTCAAGCAGCATCAGCGCCAGTGGGCCTTCGCGCGCGACGTCGGGCACATCACCTGGACGTTCGATCCGCTGATCGCACGCAACGCCCACTTCAACCTCGTGGTGCTGGGCGCACGGGTGACCGAGTACCTGCCCAACCAGTACGGCCCGATGGACGACGTCATCAACCGCGGCGACGAGAGCGACCGGCTCATGGTGTCCTGGGCACTGGCCGCCCCCGCCGCCACGACCGATCCGGGTGACGTGGTCGCAACGGTCGCGGTGCCGCCCGACATCGAGACGATGCGTCAGGAGTCGCCGGACGAGGCGATGCTGTGGCGCCGCCGGGTGCGGGAGCAGTTCGCCGCACACGCGGCATCCGGCCTCGTCGTCGGCGGATTCGACGACGCCCGCGGGTACCTGTTCGTCCCGGCGTGAGCCCGGCGCGCGCCGCGCCACGTTCTCGGAGAACTGCACGAATTCGGCGAGTTTCGGGCTGTGCGCTCCGAAGAACCGGATTTCTCCGAAACTGTGGTGCAGCGGATGCCGCAACCCGCGGACGCCGGCAAGCTCGCCTTCACCGCCTGAGCCGCCGCCGCTAGCCTGAGCGCATGCCCATCGTCACGCCCGCGGCAGCCGTCGCCTTGGAAGGCCTCGAACTGCGGGTGCTGCGGATGCCGCTCACCTCGCCCTTCACCACCTCGTTCGGCACCGAGTCCGAGCGCGAGGTGATCGTCGTGCGTGCCCTGACCGCCGACGGCGACGGCTGGGGCGAGATCGTGACGCAGGCGTCGCCGCTGTACTCCAGTGAGTACACCCAGGGCGCGTGGGACGTCGCGCTGCGGTGGCTGGGTCCGGCGCTGCTGGATGCCGGCACCCTCGCGCCCGAGCAGGTCGCCGGCATCCTCGAGCCGTTCAAGGGGCACCGCATGGCCAAGGCCGGGCTGGAGCTGGCGGTTCTCGACGCCGCGCTGCGCGCCGAGGGCCGCCCGCTCGGTGCCTACCTCGGCGCCGAGCGCGACCGGGTGCCCAGCGGCGTCTCGGTGGGGATCCAACGCGACCCCGCGGCGCTCGTCGATGCCGTCTCCGAATACCTCGATGCCGGGTACGTGCGCATCAAGATCAAGATCAAACCCGGTCGTGACATCGCCGACACCGCGGCGGTGCGCGACGCGTTCGGCACGATCCCGCTGCAGGTGGACGCGAACTCGGCCTACACCCTCGCCGACATCGACACCCTGATGGAGCTGGACCGGTTCGACCTGCTGCTGATCGAGCAGCCCCTGCAGGAGGACGACCTCGTCGACCACGCGGTGCTCGCCGGGCGCCTGCGCACCCCGCTGTGCCTGGACGAGTCGATCGTCTCGCTGAAGGCGGCGCAGGACGCGCGGGCGCTGGGCGCGGCATCCGTCATCAACATCAAGGCGGGCCGTGTCGGCGGCTACGTCGAGGCCGTCGCGATCCATGACCTGTGCCGAGCGGCGGACATCCCGGTGTGGTGCGGCGGGATGCTCGAAACCGGCATCGGCCGTGCCGCCAACGCGGCGCTCGCCGCCCTCCCCGGGTTCACGCTGCCCGGCGACGTGTCGGCCTCCGACCGCTTCTATCCGCGCGACATCGTCACCGAGCCGATCGTGCTCGACGACGGCCACGTGCGGGTGCCCACCGGTGCCGGCATCGGGATCGACATCGACCCGGTGGCGCTGGAGGACTTCACCGTCGCGCGCGAGACCCTGCGGCGGTAGGCGGGCGCCGTGCGCACAACGTCGCTGTTCCGGGCGCACGGGTGCGGGAAACCGGGCGAATCGGCCGGCGCCACGCGACAAAGGCGACGGTGTGCACGCGCCGCGCTTGCGACCCTCGCCGTCGCGGCGGCGGCGGCACTGGCCGGCTGCGCGCCGGACCCCGCCCCGACCCTCCCCGAGGGCGTGCGAGTGACGCTGCAGCAGCTGCGGTCGGACGTCGCCGACCGCACGGCTCAGGTGCGGGTGGCCAACGGCTCCGACACCGAGCTGCTCATCACCCGCCTCGAGCTGCACGACGACTGGTTCGACGGCCCCGCGGTGCGCGACCGCGACAGCACGATCACCCCGGGGCGCACGGTGGACCTGCGCATCGACCTGCCGCCGTCGGCATGTGAGGGGGAACCGGATGCCGACGCTCGCGAGAGCGTGCTGGTGTTCACGATGCGCGGCGGCACCGAGTACCGCGTGCCGACGGAGGATTCGCTCGGCTTCACCGGGCGCCTGCACGAGCGGGAGTGCCTCGCCCACGACGCCGCGGCGGTTGCGAGCCTGTCGTGGGGCGCGTTCACCCCGTCGGCGGCCGGAGAACCGGCCACCCTGCAACTCGACATCGCACCGGCCGGCGGCGACGGGTCGCTGCGGATCGTCGAGGTGCTCCCCACCAACCTGCTGCGGTTCGCCGACGTGACCGCGCCGCTGCCGCTGGGGCTGGAGGTCGGCGGCCGCGCACAGCCGGCACCCGTCGACGTGCCCCTGGTCCCGTCGCGCTGCGACCCGCACGCCGTGCAGGAGGACAAGCGCGGCACCGTGTTCACCGTCGCGATCGAAACCGATTCGGTCTCCGGCGTGATCGAGCTGCCTGCGACCGCCGACCAGCGGGCGCGGATCCTCAGCTGGGTCGCCGCGTGGTGCGGGTACGGCTGAGCGCTGCGCACGGGGGGAGCGGCGCCGCCGAATAGGGTGGGGTCATGAGCACCGTCGCTCCCGAGGACCCCGCCGCGTTCGCCCGCGGCATCTCCCGGCGCACCCAGTCCGACGTGTACCGGGCCGGCATCAGCGGCACGACCCCGCGCGTGCCGGTGGATCCGGTGCGGCTGGAGCAGGCCGCGCGCCGCGCGCTGAGCGCCGAGGCGTTCGCGTACATCGCCGGCGGGGCCGGTGCCGAGCACACGGTGGCGGCGAACGCGGCCGCCTTCGATGACTGGCAGGTGTGGCCCAGGCCGCTGCGCGACGTCTCGGATCGCGACCTGTCGATCGACCTGTTCGGCACGCGCCGGCCCAGCCCGCTGCTGCTGGCGCCGCTGGGCGTCATGGAACTGGCCCACGCCGACGCCGACGTCGCGGTCGCGCGCGCTGCGGCATCCGCCGGCGTTCCCTACACGTTGAGCAACCAGGCATCGCAGTCGATGGAGCAGGTGCGGGATGCCGCGCCGGCCGGTTCCCGGCTGTTCCAGCTGTACTGGTCCGCCTCGGACGACCTCAACGCGTCGCTGCTCGCGCGCGCCGAGGCGTCGGGGTGCGAAGCGGTCGTCATCACGCTCGACACGCACCTGCTCGGCTGGCGCACCCGCGACCTGGATCTGGCCTACCTGCCGTTCACGCGGGGCCTCGGCATCGCGCAGTACACCAGCGACCCGGTGTTCCGCCGGCTGGTGCAGGAGCGCGCCGGGACGGCGGGTGCCGCGGCGCAGCCTGCCGCGAAGGTGCGGATGACGCCGAAGACCGTGCTGGCCGGAGTGAGCATCGCGCGCAAGGGCGCCGGGCTCACCGGCACCACCAGCGTGCGCGACAACCTCCGCTCGCCGCTGCCGCGCGCCGCCGTCGAGACGTTCCTCGACGTCTTCTCCACCCCGACGCTCACGTGGGAACGGCTCGCCCTGGTGCGGGAATGGACGTCGCTGCCGATCGTCCTGAAGGGCATCGTGCATCCGGATGACGCGGCGCGCGCGCTGGATGCCGGCGTCGACGGCGTCTGGATCTCCAACCACGGCGGCCGCCAGATCGACCGGTCGGTGCCGACGCTGGCCGTGCTGCCGGCGATCGCGCAGCGGGTGGCCGGCCGTGTGCCGATCGTGTTCGATTCCGGCATCCGCACCGGCGCCGACGTCTTCATCGCCCTGGCGCTGGGAGCGACGGCGGTCGCGCTGGGCCGTCCGTATGCGTACGGCCTCGCGGTCGCAGGCGAGGACGGCGTGGGTGAGGTGGTGCGCAATGTGCTCGCCGAGCTCGACATCACCCTCGGCCTGTCGGGACACACCGCCGTCGCCGACCTTGGACCGGATGCGCTGCGGCACCTCCCCGCTCTAGGCTGACCCCGTGAGCATGCCGCCCCCGCCCCCGCAGCCTCCGTATGGCGCGCCCTACGGGCCGATGCCGATGAGCCCGGCGGACGAGAAGATGTGGGCAACGCTCGTGCACATCGGCGGGGTGTTCTTCGGCTTCCTGCCCGCCCTCATCGGGTACCTCATCCTGCGCGACCGCGGCCCGTTCGTCCGCGCGCACACCGCGCAGGCGCTCAACTTCCAGCTGACCGTGCTGATCGGAATGGTCGCCGGCGGCATCCTGGTGTTCCTGCTCATCGGCGTGCTCGTGATGATCGTCGTCGCCGTCCTCGATGTCGTGTACTCGATCATCGCCGGCGTGAAAGCGGGCCAGGGGCAGTGGTACCGCTACCCCATGACGATCCAGTTCGTGCGCTGACCGCCACGGCACGCGGCGGGCGTCACGCAGGCGGCGACTAGAATCGACGGATGCCGCCGCCTCGCGGCATCCGCGATCTCCGCGCCCCGCGCACCACGACCATTTGGAGCCACCTGTGGCCGAGCAGTCCCGCCTCGACAAAGTCATCGCCCTGGCCCGCCACCGCGGGTTCGTCTTCCAGGCCGGTGAGATCTACGGCGGATCCCGTTCGGCGTGGGACTACGGCCCGCTCGGCACCGAGCTGAAGGAGAACATCCGCCGCCAGTGGTGGCAGACGTTCGTCCGCGGCCGCGGCGACATGGTGGGCCTGGATTCGTCGATCATCCTGCCCAAGCGCGTGTGGGAGGCATCCGGCCACGTCGCCACGTTCACCGACCCGCTCGTGGAGTGCCTGCAGTGCCACAAGCGCTTCCGCGCCGACAACCTCATCGAGGACTTCGAGGCCCGCAAGGGCCGTCCCGCCGAGAACGGCCTGGCCGACGTGCCGTGCCCCAACTGCGGCACGAAGGGCAAGTACACCGAGCCGAAGGCCTTCTCGGGTCTCGTGAAGACCTACCTCGGTGTCGTCGACGACGAGTCGGGACTGCACTTCCTGCGGCCCGAGACCGCGCAGGGCATCTTCGTGAACTTCACCAACGTGCTCACCGCGTCGCGCAAGAAGCCGCCGTTCGGCATCGGCCAGGTCGGCAAGGCGTTCCGCAATGAGATCACGCCCGGCAACTTCATCTTCCGCACGCGCGAGTTCGAGCAGATGGAGATCGAGTTCTTCACGCCGCCCGCAGAGGCCGGCGAATGGTTCGACCACTGGGTCGAGGCCTGCTGGAACTGGTTCGTGGACCTCGGCGTCAACCCCGACAACATGCGCCGGTTCGACGTTCCGGAAGAGGACCGCGCGCACTACTCCGCCGGCACGATCGACGTGGAGTACCGCTTCGGCTTCACCGGCAAGGAGTGGGGCGAGCTCATGGGCGTCGCCAACCGCACCGACTACGACCTGAGCAGCCACACCGAGGCATCCGGCCAGTCACTGACCTACTTCGACCAGGCCACCGGCGAGAAGTACACCCCCTACGTCATCGAGCCGTCGTTCGGGCTGACGCGCGCCATGATGGCGTTCCTCGTCGACGCGTACGACGAGGAGCAGGTCCCCAACGCCAAGGGCGGGGTCGACACCCGCACCGTGCTGCGCCTGGACCCGCGCCTGGCGCCGGTGAAGGTGGCCGTGCTGCCGCTGTCGCGCAACGAGCGGCTGTCGCCGCTGGCGCGCGAAGTGGCCGACAGCCTGCGCAGCAACGGCTGGAACGTCGACTTCGACGACGCCGGCGCGATCGGCCGCCGCTACCGTCGCCAGGACGAGGTCGGCACGCCGCTGTGCGTCACGGTCGACTTCGACTCCCTCGACGACAACGCCGTCACGGTGCGTGACCGCGACACGATGGCGCAGGAGCGCGTGCCGCTGGACGCGCTGACGGCGTACCTCGCCGAGCGCCTGCGCGGCGCCTGACCGCTCGCGGGCCGGTGCCGCCGCGGCATCCTGCCCGCTGCATCCTGCCCGCTGAGAAACCACTTCTCGGTTGAGAAACCATGCGATGCGTGGTGTTTCGACCGAGAAGTGGTTTTTCGTGGTGCCGGTGGACGCCGGGGCACGTTCCGCGAACCGGGGGCGGCCGGATGGCGGATGCCGCGCGGCGCGGGTTCTCCGGAGAACGCCGGTTTTTCGGAGTCCAAGGCGAGGAAAGCTCCGAAATCGCGGCGTTCTCCGAAGTCGTGGTGCGGGGCGCCCGCCGCGAACGGGGCGCCCCGCGGGTCAGGCGCCCTTCACCGGGGCGGCGGAACCGTTTCCGGAGACGGCCGCGGACGCGGCGCCGGCGGCATCTGCAGCGCGTGCTCCGGCGAAGCCGGCCAGCAGCGTGCCGAGGTCGAGCCCGGTCAGCGACTTCACGATCTCGGTGCCCTCACCGAGGACGGTGCCGACGGTCTTGGTGACCGCCGATGCGCCGTCGGTGGAGATGACCGTGAGCTGGTCGATGTTGCTGATCGGCTCCGCGGCGGCGCGGACGATCTCGGGCAGGCGCGAGATGATCTCCTGTGCGAGGGCGGCCTCGCCGTACTTCTGCAGCGCCTCGGCCTTCGCGTCGGTCGCCGCGGCCTCGGCGACACCGACGGCCTGGGTGGCGGCGGCGCGCGCCTCACCATCGGCCCGGATGCCGGCGGCCAGCGCCACCTGCCTGTCGCGCTCGGCCTCACCGGCGAAGCGCACGGCGGTGGCGGATGCCTCGGCGTCCTGGACCGCGGCGACCTTGTTGGCCTCGGCGATCTTCGTGCGCTTGTAGGCGTCGGCCTCGGTGGCGGCGTTGGCCGCGTCACGGAGGGCGGTGGCCCGCTGCACCTCGGCGTACGCCTCGGCCTCGGCGGGCTTGCGGATCTCGATGTCCAGGCGCTCCTGGGTCACGAGGGCCTGCTCGATGAGCGCCTCGCGCTCCTGCTGGGCGACGAGGCGATCCTGCTCGGCCTTCGTGAACGTACCGGCCGCGTCTGCTTCGGCGTTGGCCCGGTCGGTCTCGGCCTTGATCGTCGCCTGGCGCAGGCTCAGCGCCTTCTGACGCTCGGCGATCTGCTCGGCGGCCTCGATGCGGGCGAACTCGCTCGCCCGCGCGGCCTCGGCCTCGCTGACCTCGGCGACCTGACGGGCGCGGGCGGCTTCGGCGCGACCCAGGTTGGCGAGGTAGTCGCTGCCGGGCGTGGAGATGTCGCTGATGTTGAGCAGGTCCACCTGCAGGCCCTGCTCGACGAGGTCGGCCTTGGTCTCTGCGACGACGCGGTCCGACAGGCCCTTGCGGTCGGAGATGATCTGCTCGATCGTCATGTCGCCGATGATGGAGCGCAGCGACCCCTCGAGCGACTCGCGGATGATGTCGGTGAGGGTCTCCTGCTGCGACAGGAAGCGCTGCCCGGCACGGCGGACGCCTTCCTCGGTGCCCGAGACCTTGAAGTTGATGGATGCCTTGATGGCGATCTTGATGCGGTTCTTGTCGACGCCCTCGACGGTGATGCCGATCTGACGCTGCTCCAGCGAGATCGGGAAGCCCTGCTGCAGGATCGGCCACACGAACGTGCGACCGCCGATCACGACGCGCTGCCCCACGCTCTCACCTGGCGCCTGCTTGCCGGCGCCACGGCCGACGATGATGAGCGCCTCGTTGGGCGGCACCCGGCGGATGCGGCGGGCGATGAACGCGAGCAGGCCCACCGCCGCGACGATGAGCGCGAGGACCGCGGCGATCTGGATGATGTCGACCGGCATGGGGAACCTTTCCTGGTGCGGCTGTCGCCGCGGGGTTTATTCGGCGACGACTTTGATGCGGGTGCCGCCGTGTTCGATGACGCGGATGCGCACGCCTTCGGGGATGTCGCCGTCGGCGTACGCCAGGCGCCGCTCGATCTCGTGCGGGCCATCGAGGGACACCTCCCCGCCGGCGGGGGAGATGGGGGAGCGGCTGACCCCGGTCAGGCCCACCGTGTTCACCGGCGTGCCGTCGGAGCTGCGGGAGAGCTTGCGGATGAACAGCACCGCGAGGGCGTACGCGATGAGAGCGAACACCGCGGCGAGCACGTACACCCAGACTCCGCCGAGGCTGGATGGGACCGTGAAGACGCCGCTCGCGCCGAACACGATCGCCGCGACACCCAGAGCCGTGCCCGAAATGGCGCCGTCGCCGAAATCGAGGTTGTCGAACACATCGCCCAGCACGAGCGAGACGATGAGCAACAGCAGGCCGACGCTTCCGATGATGATGAACGGCGTGAGCAAGGAGGCCTCCGCGGGCATCGAGGATCGGGTCACTCCCACCCTATGAGAAACCTACGAGTCCCGCAGAAAATCTTCCTGCCGTGTCGGCGCGACCGCCGATTCAACCCTTCGCGGCGGCCTTCGCGGCCTTCTTGAACTCCCGCACCTTCTGCAGCGAGTCGGGGGAGACGATGTCGGCGACGCTGCGGTGCGAGCCTTCCTCGCCGTAAGGGGCGGATGCCTCGCGCCACCGGTCCCCGGTGTAGCCGTACTGCTTGCCCAGCAGTGCGAGGAAGATCTTCGCCTTCTGCTCCCCGAAGCCGGGCAGCGCCTTCAGCCGCTTGAGCACGGTGGGCCCGTCGGGGTCGCCCTGCGTCCAGATCGCCGCGGCATCCCCGCCCCACTCTTGCACCACCGCGGCGCACAGGCCCTGCACGCGGCCGGCCATGGAGCCCGGGAAGCGGTGCACGGCCGGGGTCTGCGCGAACAGGGCGGCGAACTGCTCGGGGTCGGCTCCGGCGATCGCCGCGGCATCCAGGCTCCCCAGGCGCTCGCTGATCTTGAGGGGGCCGGCGAACGCGGTCTCCATCGGCACCTGCTGGTCCAGCAGCATGCCGATCAGCAGCGCGAGCGGGTCGCGCGTGAGCAGCTCGTCGGCCGCGGGGTCATCCGTGATGTGCAGGCTCATGCCTTCCATCGTCCCACCGGGTCGCTCGCCTGTCGCGAATCGCCCCGCGGCGACGATCTGCGACAGGGGAGGGGACAGAAGAGACCCCCGGGGTGGGGGCGCGGGACGGGCGGGGTCAGCCGGCGGATGCCACGTCGTCGATGATCGCGATCTCTTCCGGCTCGACGATCTCGAGTCCGAACAGCGCCGACACGGCGGTGAACACGTCGTCGGCGCGACCCTGCTCGGCCAGCTGGTGCGCGCGGACGGTGGGGGTATGCATGAGCACTCCGGCGAGGTGCCGCAGCGCCTGCTCGGTCGTGCCGTCGTCGCCGCGGCTGCGGGCCCGGGCGATCTCGGTGTCGAGCACCGTCGCGACGTGCGCGCGCATCGCCACGACGGCGGGCGTCACGCTGCGGCGCTCACCGGCGACGACGAAGCGCGCGGCAGCATCGGCGACGAGCCGGCGGGCGTCGTCGGTGGCCTGCAGCTCCTCCAGCGGGGCGTGCAGCCGGATGGTCTCCAGATCCAGCAGGTCGGTGTCGGGGACGGCCGCGACGTCGTGGTCGACGTTGCGCGGCAGGCCGAGGTCGATCACCATGCGCCGGGCCGGGTGAGTCGCGGCATCCGTGACCGCCAGCCCCTCGGTGAACGTCGCGGCCGACAGCACCGGGTGCTCGGCGCTGGTGCAAGTGATGACGAGATCCGCCGTGGCGACGGCGCCGGCGAAAGCCGCCGCTGATACCGGCTGCAGGGAGTGCCGGGCGGCGAACAGCGCCGCGCGGCCGGAGGGAGAGGCCACTGAGATGTCGGCGGCGCCCCGGTCGCGCAGGGCCGCGACGGTGGCGGCCGCGTACGACCCGGTGCCGACCATCACTACGCGCAGCTGCGACCAGTCGGTCACCCGGCTGTCGGCCAGTTCCAGCGACAGGCGCACGAGGGAGCGGCCGGCGCGCCCGAGCGCGGTGGCGTTCTTGATGCCCCGCTGGGTCTCGCTGGCGCGCTGGAACAGCCGCTCGAGTTCGGGGGAGGTGGTGCCGTTCTCGCGGGCCTCGGTCAGCGCGCGGCGCACCTGACCGGCGATCTCGCCCTCGCCGATGACGACGGATTCCAGACCGGATGCCACCGAGAACAGGTGATGGGCGACGTCGTCGCCGGCGACGACCTCGTAGGAGCCCTCGAGCTCAGTGGGAGTCACCCCGGTGGCGGATTCGATGGCCATGAGGGCTGCCTCGACCCCGACGGCACCCGCCGCAGTGACCGGTTCGTCCATCTCGACGTACGCCTCGAAGCGGTTGCAGGTGGCAACGACCACGGCCCCCTGCACGCATTCGTCGTGCCCCGCGATGGTCGCGGCGACCCGGTCGGTGTGCACGCTGAGTCGCTCGAGGAGCTCGAAAGGGGCGGTCTTATGACTCGCGGTGACACACAGCAGCACTCGTCAAGGGTACCTGGCCACACCTGGGAGGTGCGGAATCCCGAAGTGGGAGGATGGAGGCATGGCCACCGCCCCCCTGCTGAGCGCGCTTCACGGCGTCCGACCCGATCGCCTCCCCGTCTGGTTCATGAGACAAGCCGGCCGCTCCCTGCCCGAATACCGCGACCTGCGGGTGGGTACCCGCATGCTCGATGCCTGCCTCGATCCGGCGCTGGCCGCCGAGATCACGCTGCAGCCGGTGCGCCGCCACGGCGTGGATGCCGCCGTCTTCTTCAGCGACATCGTCGTGCCGCTGCTGCTGGCCGGCATCGATGTGGAGATCCAGCCCGGGCGTGGCCCGGTGTTCGCCGAGCCGGTGCGCACCACCGCCGATGTCGCCCGCGTCACCGCGATCGAGCCGGCGGCGGTTGTCGCGGCATCCGGTCCCATCGCCGAGGCGATCGCCATCATCACCCGCGAACTCGGCGACACTCCGCTGGTCGGCTTCGCCGGCGCCCCCTTCACGCTGGCGGCCTACCTCGTCGAGGGCGGCCCGTCCAAGGAACACCTCCGCGCCCGCGGCATGATGCACGCCGACCCGAGCGCGTGGCACCGCCTCGCCGGCTGGCTCGCCGAGGTGTCCCACGCGTTCCTGAAGGTGCAGACGGATGCCGGTGCCGCCGCCGTGCAGCTGTTCGACTCGTGGGCGGGGTCGCTGTCGGTGGCCGACTACCGCGCGTTCGTCGCTCCGCATTCGCACACCGCGCTGGAAGGCATCACCGTGCCGCGCATCCACTTCGGCGTCGGCACCGCGCACCTGCTGCCCGACATGCGGCTGAACGGCCTCGCCGACGCCGTCGGCGTCGATTGGCGCACCCCGCTGGACGAGGCCGCCGCGATCCTCGGCTCCGATGTGACGCTGCAGGGCAACATCGACCCCGCGCTGCTGACCGCCCCCTGGCCGGTGCTGTCCGCCCACGTGCGCGATGTCATCGCCCGCGGGGGCGCCGCCCGCGCGCACATCCTCAACCTCGGCCACGGCGTGCCGCCCGAAACGGATCCCACGGTGCTCACCCGCATCGTCGCCCTCGCCCACGGGGAGGACGTGTGAGCGAGGTCGGCGACCTCGTCACCCACGCCCACGAGACCCGGGTCGTCGTGATCGGCGGCGGCATCGCCGGTATGGTCGCGGCGCTGGAGTGCGCGAAGGTCGGGATGCCGGTGACGCTGCTGGAGGCATCCGACCGCCTCGGCGGCGTGGTGCGCTCGGTCGAACTGGACGGGGTGACCGTCGACGTCGGGGCGGAGAGCTTTGCCGTCCGCGGCGGCACGGTCGCCGCCCTGGTGGCCGAACTCGGACTGTCGGATGCCGTCGTGTCGCCGAACCCGGCGGGCGCGTGGGTCGCGGGTCTGCCCGGCGGCGGCGCAGCCCCGATGCCCGTCGGGGGGATGCTCGGCATCCCCGCCAACCCGTTCGCCGACGACGTGCGCCGCGTCATCGGCTGGCCCGGCGCCTGGCGGGCGTACCTGGATCGCCTGCGTCCCCCGATGACGATCGGCCACGAGAAGAGCCTGGGCGCTCTTGTGCGCCGCCGCATGGGCGCGGCGGTGCTGGACCGGCTGGTGGCGCCGGTGACCTCGGGTGTGTACTCCGCACGTCCCGACGACATCGACGTGGACCTCGCCGCCCCCGGGCTGAACAACGCGCTCACCCGCACGGGTTCGCTCTCCGGTGGCGTGGCGCAGCTGCGCGGCGCGGCGACCACCGCACCGGGCTCCGCGGTGCGGGGACTGGCCGGCGGAATGACCCGGCTCGTCGACGCGCTCCGGGACCGGCTGGTCGAACTGGGCGTGGACGTGCGCGTGAACACCCCCGCGCAGGCGATCGTCGCCGACGGCGACGGCGACGGCTGGGCCGTCGAGATCGCCGCCGCCCCGGAATCGGGCGACCCCGCGACGGACCCGAGCGCACCGGCCGATCCGACCGAGCCGGCCGCGCCGGCGCCCGAGGCGACCCGGCTGCCCGCCGAGGCGGTCATCGTGGCGACCAGCGAAGCGCAGGCCCGCCACCTGCTGGCACCGGTCGTGCCGGACCTCGACCCCGGCGGCATCACCGCGCCCGTCGTCGAGATCGTCACGCTCGTCGTGGACGCCCCCGCGCTGGACGCCCACCCGCGCGGCACCGGAGTGCTCACCGTGCCGGGCTCCCACACCGCCAAGGCCCTCACACACTCGACGGCCAAGTGGGAATGGCTGCGGAAGGCGACGGACCACCACATCGTGCGGGTCTCCTTCGGCGCGCAGGGTGAGGCCCCGGCGACCGAGGCGCTCGACGACGACGCAGCGGCAGCGCTCGCGCTCGCCGAGGCGGCGAAGCTGCTGGGCACTGCGCTGGACCGCTCGCAACTGCGGGCGGCGCACCGCGAGCGGTACGTGCAGTCGCAGCCCGCCGCGGCGATCGGTCGCACCGCGGTGACGGCGGCGGCGCGTGCCGCCGTGCACGCCACCCCGGGTCTCGCTGCCGTCGGCGCGTGGCTGGCGGGCACCGGGCTGGCACAGGTGATCCCCGACGCGATCGCCGAGGCCGAGCGGGTGCGCCGCGAGGCCCTCTGGGGCGACGCGGCGATCCTCGACTAACCCACGACGCCGCCGCGCGCAACCCCGGATACCTGAGAAGGCATACGGCGCTACCCTGGGACCACTGAAGCACCTCCATCGAGCGTGAGGAGACCCCATGAGGGGCAAAATTGGACTCGTCGTCGGACTGGCCGCGGGCTACGTCCTGGGCACGCGCGCCGGTCGTGAGCGTTACGAGCAGATCAAGGCACAGGCCATGAAGGTCTGGGAACTCGAGCCCGTGCAGAAGCAGGTCGGCAAGGCCACGGAGCTCGGCAAGTCAGCCGCCATGGCGCTGCCGACCGCCGTTTGGGACAGCGCGGTCAAGGTGACCAAGGCTGCGACCAAGCGCGGCACCACGCCCGGCCAGAAGCTCGACGCCGCCATCATCGCGGGCAAGGAATCCGTCGACGAGGTCGCCGAAGGCGCCGAGACGACCGTGACCGAGGTCCACAAGGCCGCCCACGACGCGATCGACGACATCAAGAAGGCCGCGGACAGCTGAGATGACCACCCCCCGCGGTTTCCGCGATCGCACCGACGACAGCCTGATGACGTTGCTCGGCGAGGTGCCCGAGCTCGTGCGCAACCTGGTCATGGCCGAAGTCGACTCCGCCAAGAAGTGGGCGAAGAAGACCGGTAAGGACGCCGGCATGGGCGGGCTGTGGTTCCTGGCCGCCCTGTTCGTGCTGTTCTGGGCGATCCCGGCCCTGGGGGCATTCGCGATCATCGGCCTGGCCTCATGGTGGCCGGCCTGGCTTGCCGCGCTGACCGTCTTCGTCGTGATGCTTCTCATCGCCGTCGTGCTGGCGTTCCTCGGCATCCACCGTTTCAAGCGCCTCTCCTCGCGGGACACGCCCGTGAAGGCACTGTCCACCGACGCCCAGATCGTGAAGGATGCCGCGAATGAGTTCTGACCGCCCGCTCCCCGTGCCACGCACCGCCGTGCCGCTGGGTATCGCCGACCCGGTCGAGAAGGCTCGCGCCGAGCTGAAGGCTGCGCTCTTCGCGATCGAGGAGAAGGCGAACGTGCCCAAGCGCGTCGGTCAGGCCACCGACCGCGGCGTGGCCGAGGCCCGGCTGTTCGCCCGGCGCAACCCGACCGGAGCGATCGCGGCGACCGTCGGCGTCGCCGCGACGATCGGTCTGGCCGTGTGGGGGGCCGTGCGTCTGATCGCGCGCTGAGCACGAACACCGGCGGCGCCGTGAGCGTCGCCCGGCAGCGGCGGTTTGCCGCGCCGCGAAGCGCGAGAGAGACTGGAGAAATGTCCGACACCTCTTTCACGCTCTGGTCCGTGCTGCGCCGCGACCCCGCCAACCCGGTCACGGCCCAGGAGGCGACCGAGCTGGAACACCTGGTCGCCGACCTCGCCGAGGGTGGCACGACCGTGCGGGGCTTCTACGACGTCAGCGGCCTGCGCGCCGACGCCGACGTCATGATCTGGCTGCACGGCCCGACCGCCGACGGCCTGCAGCGGGACCTGCGGCGCCTGCGCCGCACCCCGCTGCTGCAGCCGCTGCTGCCCACCTGGAGCGCGATGGGCGTGCACCGTGACGCCGAGTTCAACCGGGCCCACGTGCCGGGGTTCCTCCGCGGCATCGCGGCCAAGCAGTGGCTGACGGTGTACCCGTTCGTCCGCAGCTTCGAGTGGTACCTGCTGCCCGATGAGGAGCGGCGCGCCATGCTCGCCGATCACGGCCGCAAGGGCGCCGCGTTCACCGGCGTGACCGCGAACACCGTGGCATCCTTCGCTCTCGGGGACTGGGAGTGGATCCTGCCCATGGAAGCCGATGAGCTCACCGACCTCGTCGACATGATGCGGGAGCTTCGCTACACCGAGGCGCGCCGCCACGTGCGCGAAGAGGTGCCGTTCTTCACCGGCCGGCTGGTGGCCCCCGCCGAACTGGTCGAGGTGCTGCGATGAGGATGCCGCGATGACGCGGCCGTTCCGCCTCGGCACCCGCCGCAGCGCCCTGGCGACCGCGCAGTCGCAGCAGGTCGCCGACATGCTGGCGGCTGCGTCGGGCCGCCCCGTCGAACTCGTGCCGATCGTGTCGGAGGGCGACGTCTCGCGTGCCTCGCTGTCGCAGATGGGCGGCACCGGGGTGTTCGCCACGCGGCTGCGCGAGGCCCTGCTCGCGGGGGAATGCGACCTGCTGGTGCACTCCCTCAAGGACCTGCCGACCGCGCAGCCGCCAGGGCTCGTGATCGCCGCGATCCCCGCCCGCGAGGACGCCCGTGATGTCGTGGTCACCCGCGACGGCACCCCGCTGCATCAGCTCCCGCCCGGTGCGCGCGTGGGTACCGGCTCGCCCCGGCGCCGCGCCCAGGTGCACCGCCGCAACCCGCGGGTGGATGTGCAGGACCTGCGTGGAAACGTCGATTCCCGGTTGCAGCGGGTGCGCGATGGGCAGCTGGATGCCGTCGTCCTCGCCGCTGCCGGCCTGGCGCGCATCGGTCTGGACCTGACCGACCTGGGACTGGAGGCGCTGGGCCTGGCGGCCTGGCCGACCGCACCGGGTCAGGGCGCGCTGGCCATCGAGACGACCGCCGACGCGCCCGAGGAGCTGCGCGCGGCGCTGGCCCTCATCGACCACACCGACACCCGCATCGCCGTCACGGCCGAACGCGCGGTGCTGGCCACCCTCGAAGCCGGCTGCCACGCTCCGGTGGGCGCGCATGTGGAACTGGCCGGCGGCGACCTGCGCATCGACGCGGTCGTGTACGCGCTGGACGGCAGCAGCCGGATCGGCCTGGACCGATCCGTGCCGGTGCCGCAGGAGTATGGTGGATCCGAGGGCAGTGGCGATGGTGCGGATGCTGCCGATGACGCGAGCCCGATCGCGTACGCCGTACGCGCCGGGTCGGAAGTCGCCCGTCGACTGCTCGAACGTGGAGCAGCCGAACTGGTACCACGAGAGTCGACCCCATGAATTCAGCCTCCCTGCAGTCGCAGCCGGCCAAGCCGCTGGCCGGCTGGCGCGTGCTCGTGCCCCGCGGCGGGCCCTGGGGCGACGGCGTCGCGGCGACCCTGCGTGCGCAGGGTGCCACGCCGGTCATCGCCCCGCTCATCAACTTCGCGCCCTCCACCGACGAGGCAACGCTCGAGCAGGCCCTGGCCGACCTCGCCGCCGGGGTTTTCGACTGGCTCACCGTGACCAGCGCGACCACGGTGGACGTGCTCTACGCGTACCGCGCGCAGATCCCCGCCGAGACGAAGGTCGCCGCCGTCGGCGAGACCACCTCCGCCGCGCTCACGGCCGTCGGCTACAAGGTCGACCTGGTGCCCGACGACGACAACTCCGCCGCCGGCATGGCCGACCAGCTGATCGGCCTGGAGACCGAGCCGCGCGACGTGCTGACGCTGCGCAGCGAAATCGCCAAGCCGGTGCTCACCGAGCGGCTCAGCGCCGCGGGGCACCGGGTGCGCAGTGTCGTCGCCTACCGCACCGTCGGCGTACCGGTCACCGAGAAGATCGCCGAAGACGTGCGCAGCGGCCGCATCAACGCGATCCTCGTCACCAGCGGCTCGGTCGCCGAGCAGGTGCGGGAGCAGTTCCCCGACATCCCCCCGGCCACGGTGCTGGCCGCGATCGGCCCCCGCACCGCCGAGGATGCCCGCCGCCTCGGCCTGCCCGTGAACGTCGTCGCCTCCGAGCAGACCGTCGCCGCGCTCATCCGGGCGGTCTCCGAACTCGCCCTGCCCCATTCGACGGATGAGACCGTGCCGTGAGTTTTCCCGCCCACCGCCCCCGGCGGCTGCGCCAGTCGCCAGCCGTGCGCCGACTCGTGCGTGAGACACACCTGGTCCCCTCGCAGCTCGTGCTGCCCGCGTTCGTGCGGGAAGGACTGACCGAGCCCGCGCCCATCGGCTCGATGCCCGGTGTCGTGCAGCACTCCGTCGATTCGCTGCGGCGTGCCGCCGCCGATGCCGCGGACGCCGGCATCGGCGGGCTCATGCTCTTCGGCGTGCCGACCGTGCGCGACGCGATCGGCTCCGGCGCGGACGACCCCCGCGGCATCCTGAATGTCGCCACCGAGGCGGTCGTCGCCGAAGTCGGCGACGCGCTGGTGGTGCAGACCGACCTGTGCCTGGACGAATTCACCGACCACGGCCACTGCGGCGTGCTGCGGCCGGACGGCGTCGTGGACAACGACGCCACGCTCAAGCGCTACGCCGCGATGGCGCTCGCGCAGGCCCGCGCCGGCTCCACGCTGCTGGGGCTGTCGGGCATGATGGACGGCCAGGTCGCCCACATCCGCGCCGCGCTGGAGGCCGAGGGGTTCACCGACACGCTGATCCTCGCCTACGCCGCGAAGTACGCCGGCGCCTTCTACGGCCCGTTCCGCGAAGCGGTGGACTCGCAGCTGCAGGGCGACCGCCGCACCTACCAGCTCGATCCGCCCAACGCCCGTGAGGGTGTGCGCGAAGCGGTGACCGACGTCGACGAGGGCGCCGACATCGTCATGGTCAAGCCGGCCCTGCCCTACCTCGACGTGCTCGCCGCCGTGCGCGACGCCGTGGACGTACCGGTGTGGGCCTACCAGGTGTCCGGCGAGTACGCGATGGTCGAGGCCGCCGCCGCCCAGGGGTGGATCGACCGACGCGGCGCCATCACCGAATCGCTCATCGCGATCCGCCGCGCCGGGGCCGACGCCGTGCTCAGCTACTGGGCTGTAGAGGCCGCGGGGTGGCTGCGCGAGGGGCTGTGACCTTCGCCGTTGCCGGGGGTGCGCTACACCGGCCCGCCCGTTCCTGCGCGCCGCCGCGGCGGCATCCGCCGAGAGAAAGTGACTCATGACCGACCGTAACGAGCAGCTGTTCGCCCACGCCCGAGAGGTGATCCCGGGCGGGGTGAACTCGCCGGTGCGCGCCTATGGCTCCGTCGGCGGCACGCCCCGGTTCGTCGCGTCCGCGCGCGGGCCGTACATCACGGACGCCGACGGGCGCGAGTACGTCGACCTCGTCGCCTCGTGGGGTCCGGCCCTCCTCGGCCACGCGCACCCCGAGGTCGTCGCGGCCGTGCAGGACGCGGCATCCCGTGGCCTGTCGTTCGGCGCCCCCACCGGCGCGGAGGTGGAGCTGGCCGATCTCATCGCGGCGCGCGTCGCCAGCGGCGACAGTCGGCCCGTCGAACGCGTGCGGCTGGTGTCCACCGGCACCGAGGCGACGATGACGGCGATCCGCCTGGCCCGCGGCTACACCGGCCGGGACCTGCTGATCAAGTTCGCCGGTCACTACCACGGTCACTCCGACGGGCTGCTGGCCGCCGCCGGATCCGGCGTTGCCACCCTCGCGCTGCCCGGCTCGGCGGGAGTGCCTGCCGCGATCGCGGCACAGACCCTCGTGCTGCCGTACAACGACCTGGGCGCGGTGGAAGAGGCCTTCGCGGTGCACGGCGACCGCATCGCCGCCGTGATCGTCGAGGCCGCCGCGGCGAACATGGGCGTCGTCCCGCCGCTGCCCGGCTTCAACGCCGCGCTCACCGATCTGGCGCACGCCCACGGCGCGCTGCTGATCCTCGACGAGGTGCTCACCGGTTTCCGCGTGCACCCTGCCGGGTTCTGGGGACTGCAGCAGGACGCGGGCGAGCAGTACACCCCCGACCTGTTCACCTTCGGCAAGGTCGTCGGCGGCGGCATGCCGCTGGCCGCGCTCGGCGGCCGCGCCGACGTGATGGAGATGCTCGCCCCCGTCGGCCCGGTGTACCAGGCCGGCACGCTGTCGGGAAATCCGCTGTCGGTGGCCGCGGGCATCGCGACGCTGCAGCTGGCGACCCCCGAGGTGTACGCACGGGTGGATGCCGCGGCATCCACCGTCGCCGACGCGCTGGACGCGGCGCTGACGGCCGAGGGCGTGGTGCACGCGGTTCCGCGCGCCGGGTCGCTGTTCGGTGTCGTGATGCTTCCCGAGGCGCCGCGGTCCTACGCCGAGGCGCAGCAGCAGCAGGCGGCGCGGTACACGCCGTTCTTCCACGCGATGCTCGACGCCGGGGTATCCCTGCCGCCCAGCGTCTATGAGGCGTGGTTCCTCACCGCCGCGCACGACGAGGCCGCCCTCGCGCGGGTGCTCGAAGCGCTCCCGGTGGCCGCCCGCGCCGCCGCCGGCGCCGCGGCGTAGCCGCCGCCCCGCCCGCGCCGCCGCCGGCGCCGCGGCGTAGCCGCCGCCCCGCCCGCGGCGTTGCCGCCGTAGGGTGGATGTCGTGGCATCATCCCCTCGCGTCGTCGTCCTTGCCGGGGGCGTCGGCGGCTCGAAGTTCACTCTGGGAGTGCGGGAGGCCCTCGCGCGGCGGGGGGCGCCGGAGGCGACGGTCGTCGTCAACACCGGCGACGACCTGTGGCTGTCGGGGGTGCGCCTGCAGCCCGACGTGGACTCGATCCTCTATGCCCTCGCGGGGGTAGGCGACACCGAGCGGGGCTGGGGTCGTGCCGGCGACACCGAGCGGGTGAACCACGAGCTGCAGCAGTGGGGCGCCGGGTGGCCCTGGTTCACGCTCGGCGACCTGGACCTCGGCACGCATCTCGCCCGCACCGGGTGGCTGCGCGAGGGGCTGACGCCGACCCTCGTGCTGGAGCGGCTGTCGCGCCGGTGGCCGCTGGGCGTGCGGATGCTCCCGATGACCGACGCGGAAGTCGACACGTATGTGCGGGTGGACGGCGGGGCGGTGCTGCACTTCCAGGAGTGGTGGACGCGGCACCGCGCGCAGCTGACGCCGCTGGAGTTCACCAACCCCGGCATGCGGCATGCCCGTCCGGCACCCGGCGTGGCCGAGGCGATCGCCGACGCCGACGTCGTGCTCGTCGCGCCCTCGAACCCCGTCGTGTCGATCGGGCCGATCCTCGCCGTCCCCGGGATGCGTGAGGCGCTCGCCGCGACGTCCGCGCAGGTCGTGGGCGTCTCGCCGATCATCGGCGGCGCGGTCGTGCGCGGCATGGCCGATGTGTGCCTCACGGCGATCGGTGTGGAGACCTCCGCCGCGGCCGTCGCCGCGCACTACGGCGCGCGCCGTGACGGTGGCGTGCTGGACGCGTGGCTGCTCGCCGAGGAGGACGCGGCACTCGCGGCGTCGGTCGATGCGGGGGGCGTGCGCGCGGTGGTCGCGCCGTTGTGGATGCGAGACGCCCTGGCATCCGCCGACATCGTCGACGCTGCCCTCGCCGCCGCCGGTCACTGACCCGGGCTGCGGCTCAGCCTCCCCGAGTGCTCGCCTGTCACGAATGGGGCGCTGCCCCCGACGATCTGTGACAGGGCAGCGGGGTGGGGGTTAGAGAGCCATCCGCATCACGGTGATGCCGGTGGCGGCGGACTCGGCGGCGTCGCGGTGCATGCCGACCTTCCCGGCGACGCGGACAGACGCGGCGTTGCCGGGGTGCACGAGCGCGCGCAGCTCGGTGAACCCGAGCGTGCGGGCGAGGTCCCGGGAGGCGGATGCCGCTTCGGCGGCGAACCCACGCCCCTGCAGTGACGGGGCCACGTGGTAGCCGACCTCCAGCACCAGCCGCTCGCCCAGCGGCTGCCAGGTGAGCCCGCAGTCTCCGACGAATCGGCCGTCGGCATCCTCGATGCACCACAGCCCGAACCCGTCGGCGCGGTACCGCAGGCGGCTGCGCGCGATCCACTCCGCCGCCTGGGCGCGGGTGCGCGGCGCGGCGTAGAAGCGCATGACCCCGGGATCGCCCAGCAGCGCGGCCATGTCGTCGAGGTCGTCCTCGCGCAGCTCGCGCAGCCGCAGCCGCGCCGTCGCCGGCGGGGCACTGCTGCCTGCCCGGGCGGCGCGCAGCAGCGCGGTCGTGCGGGGCCCGGCGCCGAGGTCGTCCAGCTGCCGCAGCTGGGCGGCCGTGTCGATGTCGCGCCGCAGGCCGGATGCCGCGGGCAGCCGCACCGGCACGGCGCCCAGCCGCTCGTGGCGGGCGAACGAGTCGGCACCGAAGGCCGAGTCCCACGGCACGCCCGCCGCGGCGGTGACGAGCGTAGAGCCGGTGCCTTCGGCATCCGGCACCACCGCCCGCTCGACGGTCAATGCCCGCCGCAGGGCCGTCGCGAGCTCGCTCGGCCGCAGCGCCGGCAGGTCGCCCAGCAGCGCGGCACGGGGACCGGCGTGCCCGGCCAACCCCGCGGCGATCGCGGCGTTGAGCCCGCCGCCGGGATCGGGGAGCACCGTGACGGTCGCCCCCGGCCCGGACGGGATGGTCGCCGCCGCGTCGGCGTCGTCGCTCACGACGATCACCCGGGCGACGCCGGGGGTCCGCGCCGCGGCGTCGATGGTGTCGCGGGCGATCGCGCGGGCCAGCGCGGTGCGGTCGACTCCCGCCGCCGCGAGCCGCGACTTTCCGGTGGCGGCCGGCTTCACCGGGACCACGACGACCCAGCCGGCGTCGGCCGGACCCCGTCGGAATTCAGGCTGTGGCGCACTTTCCGCCCCGGATTCGCCGGTGTCGGTGCTCTCAGCCTGAATTCCGACGCCCCCGGCGGCCGGACCGCCCGTCACTGACCGAACCGGGCCCGGAGCCGCGGCAGGATCTCGGTGCCGTACGTGCGCAGGAACGTCTCCTGGTCGTGTCCGGGGTCGTGGAACACCAGGTGCCGGAACCCCAGGTCGACGTACCGCGCGATCTGCTCCACGTGCTCGTCGGGATCGGTGGAGACGATGAACCGGGACGCGGCGCGCTCGATCGGCAACTCGTCGGCCCGCCGCTGCATCTCGATGGGGTCGTGGATGCCGGTCTTCTCCTCCGGAGACAGTGCGAGCGGCGCCCAGAACCGGGTCTTGTCCAGCGCCTCCTGGCGGGTCGGCGCGAGCGAGACCTTCACCTCGATGAGCGTGTCCACATCCCCGGCCGACCGGTCTGCCTTCTGCAGCCCCTCGTCCAGCGCCGGCAGCAGCTTGTCGGTGTACAGCGCCGGGTCCTTGCCGCTGGTGGTGATCCAGCCGTCGGCCATGCGGCCCGCCAGGCGGGTCGCGGCCGGTCCGGAGGCGCCGATGTAGATCGGCACCGGGCGGTCGGGGCGGTCGTAGACGGTGGCATCCGTCACCTTCCAGAAGTTGCCCTCGAAGGTGACGCGCTCGCCCTGCCACAGCTCGCGGATGAGGGTGATCGCCTCCTTCATGCGCTGGAAGCGCTCCGGCGGGTCGGGCCAGTCGAGGCCGAGTGTGACCTCGTTGAGCGACTCGCCGGTGCCGACCCCCAGGATCACCCGATCCGGGAACATCACGCCCAGCGTCGCGAACGCCTGGGCGATGACGGCCGGGTGGTAGCGGAACGCCGGGGTCAGCACGGAGGTTCCCAGGATCACCCGCGAGGTGCGCGCGCCGACGGCGCCGAGCCACGGCAGCGCGGCGGGCGCGTGCCCGCCCTCGTGCATCCAGGGCTGGAAGTGGTCGGAGATGAACACCGAGTCGAACCCGACGTCTTCGGCCAGCACGGCGAAGTCCGCCAGTTGGTCGGGGCTGAACTGCTCGGCGGATGCCTTGTACCCGAGGCGGAGCGGAAAGGTCATGCGGATCTCCTGTCCTCCCCGCCGGTGCGGGCGGGGGTGGTCGTGAATTCCGACCCGTCGGCGCGCGCGAGCCGCGCGCGGAACGCATCGACGGTGCCGGGCCACAGCAGCGTCAGCCGGCCGCGGTCGACGTACCAGTTGCGGCATCCGCCGGTCAGCCACGGCGTCGTGCGCGCGGCCCGGGCGATCTCGGCGGTGTAATCGGCCTCGGCATCCGGGTGCACCCGCAGCACACCGCCCGGCGTCGCCGCGCGCTGCGCAAGCGCCCGCACCGTGTACGCGGCCTGCTCCTCGAGCATGAGCACCGAGGAATTGTGCCCGAGCGAGGCGTTGGGCCCGTCGAGCACGAACATGTTGGGGAAGTCCGACACCACGGTCGACGCGAACGACGTCATGCCGCCGGACCAGTGCTCTGCGAGGGTCTGCCCCCGCTCACCGGTGACGAGTTCGGCGTAGGGCTGCCGCTGCGAGACGAACCCGGTCGCCAGCACGAGCGCATCGGCGGTGTGCCGGGTTCCGGATGCCGCGACGAGCCGATCCCCGTCGACGGCGACGAGCGCGGAGGGCTCGAGGGTGACGGCGGGCGAGGCGACGGCCGGGTAGAAGTCGTCCGACAGCAGCACCCGCTTGCACCCGAAGACGTAGTCGGGGCTCAGCGCGGCGCGCAGCGCCGGGTCGGGCACCTGGTTCGCCAGGTGCGCGAGCGCGACCTCCCGTGCGCCGGCGGATGCCGCGGCGTCGCCGGACCGTGACGCGTACCGCGCCTCGCCCTCGACGTACAGGGCGGCGCGGAGCGCGGCGAGCTCCTCGGGATGTGCGGCGAAGCGCTCGCGCTCGGCGGCGTCGTACCCGCGCTCGCCGCGCGGCACGATCCAGGCGGGGGTGCGCTGGAACAGCGTCACGTGTGCGGCGGTCTCGGCCAGCCGGGGGAGCAGCTGCACGGCGCTCGCGCCGGTGCCGATGACCGCGACGCGGGAGCCGGCGATGTCGGCGGAGTGGTCCCACCGCGCCGAGTGGAAGATGGGCCCTGTGAAACCCTCGAGTCCGGGGATCTCCGGGATCGACGGTTCGGTGAGCCGGCCGCAGGCCAGCACGAGGGCGTCGGCGGTGAGCGCGCCGGACCCGGTGTCGAGGTGCCACCGCGAGGCGGCGGCATCCCACCGCGCCGCCAGCAGCGCGGTGCGCAGCCGCAGCCGGTCGCCGAGGTCCTCGGTGTCGGCGACGCGCTCGAGATAGCGGTGGATCTCCGCGCCGGTGGCGTAGAGACCGGACCACTCCGGGTTCGGGTGCGTCGCGAACCCGTACAGGTGGGATGGCACGTCGCAGGCGACGCCGGGGTAGGTGTTGTCGCGCCAGGTGCCGCCGACGGATGCCGCCCGCTCGAGGATCACGAACGACTGCCGGCCCGCGCGTCGCAGCGCGATGGCCATGCCGAGGCCGGCGAACCCGGCTCCGACGATCGCGACCTCGATGTGTTCGGTCATTGCGTCACGCGGGGCGTGCCGTAGTCGGTGGTGCGCAGCCGGAACGGGCGCAGCAGGCGCGCAGCGATGCGCGCGGCATCGGCCACCGGCAGCTCCTGGCCGTGTTCGATGCCGGACTCCGGGCGCACCCGGCCGTCCAGCAGCGTGCCGCCCAGGTCGTCGCCGCCGGCCTGCAGCAGCACGGCGGCGGCATCGCGACCGACCCGCGGCCACGGGACCTGCAGGTGCGGGATCGAGCCGCTCAGCGCGAGGCGGGATACCGCGACCATCGCGCGGTGCTCGTCGATCGGCGCGCGGCCGGGCACCAGCGGCACGCCGCCCGCGGGCCCCGGCAGCGGGATCGGCACGAACTCGCTGAAGCCCCCGCCGGCGCCCGCGGCCGCCGCGGCATCCTGCAGCCGGCGCAGCAGCCGCAGGTGGGCGACGCGCTCGGCGGCGGTCTCGACGTGCCCGTAGAACAGCACGCTCGTGGAGCGCAAGCCGTGCCGGTGCGCCGCGGTGATGCCCTCGATCCAGCGGTCGATCTCGAGGTCAGCGGGGAACAACGCGCCGCGCACCCGCTCGGTGGCGACCTTCACGCCGGTGCCGGGGACGGTGTCGACGCCGGCGTCCCGCAGTGCGGTGAGGGCGCCGTCCAGTCCCAGCCCGCCCCGGTCGGCGAGGTCCCACACGTCCTGCGGGCGGTAGGCGTGCAGGTGGATGCCGGGGTGCGCGGCCTTCACGGCGCGGGCGATCGCGAGGTAGCCGGCCGGGTCCTCGGTGGCCGGCAGCACCCCCTGGACGCACAGTTCGGTGGCCCCGAGCGCGACGGCATCCGCCGTGATCGCGGTGACGTCGTCGACCCCGAACTCGTCCGGCGAAGCCGCACCCCCGGCGCGGAACCCGCTGGAGGTGAGGTTGCGGTTGACCACCAGGCTCACCGCCTCGCCCACGGTGTAGCGGCGCACGTCGTCGGCGGTGGCCACCACGGCCTCGAGATCGTCGCCGGTGGCGTGCAGCAGCAGTTCCCAGTCGTCGTCGCCGAGGCTCAGCGGGTCGGCTGCGGCCTGTTCGGCCAGCCGCCCGGCGGCGCGGGCGGTCGCGGTGCCGGCCGTGGCGCGTGCATAACGTCGCTGATCCGGTGCGGAATCGCCCGGAACCGGGCCCGAAGTCGCCGTATCGCCCGATTCGGCGACGTTGTGCACGTCGCCGACGGCAGACCCGGCGGCAGACCCGGCGGCCGCGAGCCCCGTCTCGGGGTCCACGAGCGCCGCGACCGGCGCGTGCATCGCGGGATCGAGCCATTCCTCGGCGCGCTGGACGTACTCGGGGTGGGCGGTGAGCCGCTCCTGCAGCGCGAATCCCATCGCCGCGGTGCGTGCGGCCAGGTCGTCCAGGTGGGGCCAGGGCCGCTCCGGGTTGACGTGGTCGGCGGTGACGGGCGACACCCCGCCCCAGTCGTCCGCTCCGGCGCGGACCAGCAGGTCGAACTCGGCCGGGTCGGACAGGTTCGGCGGCACCTGCACCCGCATCCGCGGCCCCATCACCAGGCGCGCCACCGCCACCGCCGCGACGTACTCCTGCAGCGCGGCATCCGGGGCCGACTGCGCCGCCGTCCGCGGCTTCGCGCGGAAGTTCTGCACGATCACTTCCTGCACGTGCCCGTGCCGCTCATGCGCGTCGCGGATGGCCACGAGCGACTCGGCGCGGTCGCGCAGCGTCTCGCCGATGCCCACCAGGATGCCGGTGGTGAACGGCACCCGCGCCCGCCCGGCATCCTCGATCACCTGCAGCCGCAGCGCCGGGTCCTTGTCGGGCGAGCCGAAATGCACCTGGCCCGGTTCGGTGAACAGCCGCTCGGAGGTGGTCTCGAGCATCATCCCCATCGACGGCGCCGTGGGGCGCAGCGCCACCAACTCGTCCCGCGTCATCACGCCGGGGTTCAGGTGCGCGAGCATCCCGGTCTCGGCCGTGATCAGTCGCGCCATCGCGCCGACGTAATCCAGCGTGGAGGCGTAGCCGTGCTCGTCCAGCCACGCGCGGGCGGCCGGCCAGCGGTCCTCGGGGCGGTCGCCGAGGGTGAGCAGCGCCTCCTTGCAGCCGTGCGCCTGCCCCTGCCGCACGACCGCGAGCACCTGTGCCTCGGTCATGAACATCGGCTTGTGCAGCAGCGCCAACTGCCCGGGGGTGTCGACGAACACGCAGTAATGGCAGCGGTCGCGGCACAGTGTCGTCAGCGGCACGAACACCTTGCGCGAGTAGGTGATGACGCCCGGGCGACCGGATGCCGCGAGCCCCTCATCCCGCAGCCGGGCGGCGGCCCGCAGCAGCCGGTCGAACGCCTCGCCGCCGGCGTGCAGGAGCACCTCGGCGTCATCCGCGTCCAGGCGGGCGCCGGCCTCGGCGCGCGCGAGCGCGTCATCGACGGTCGCCGCCTCGGGGGAGGGCTGCAGGAGGGTCATCGACCAAGTCTCGCACCGTCGCGGCCCCACGGGTCCGTGCAGATCGTTGCCGTCCCGTAAGCAAATGAAGGGCGTTGCGCTGGCAGACTAGGAGACATGGTGACCCTCCTGCTGGATTCGACGCGGCTCGAGGTCGTGCTGTCGGCCACCGAACGCGCGCTTGCATTCCGTAAGGGGAATGTGATCGTCGCTCGGGACACGATCGCGAAAGTGCAGCTCATCGACGATCCGTGGACCTGGCTGCGCGGCATCCAGAGCCCCGGCACGCGCCTGCCCGGTGTCGTGGCGATGGGCACGTGGAAGTCGGTCAACGGCGAGGACTTCGTCATCGTGCGCCGGCGCCGTCCCGGGGTCGTCATCGACCTCGAAGGCCACCCTGAGTTCCAGCGCGTCGTGCTGACCACGCGTCATGGCCTGGCGCTCGTGCAGGCGTTCCAGGTGGATGCCGGTGAGCAGCCGGCCGACGTCGTGGACCTCGCCACCGGCGCGGTGCCCACCGCGCCGGACGCAGAGGAACCGGCCGCCGTCGAACCGGCCCACGCGAAGCCGGAGCCCGCCGCCAAGCCGGCACGCAAGCCCCGGTCCACAGCGAAGCCGGCAACCGCGACGAAGAAGGCAGCCGGCCCGAAGCCGGCCACGGCCTGACGCCGCCTGCCCGACCCGGCGATCCTCAGGCCACGTCGCGTCGCCAGCTGAACAGGTAGGCCAGCGCCAGGAGCCCCGCGGCGATCGCCAGCAGCACCAGGCCGCCGGCCCACCACTCCAGTGCGTCGTTCCCGCTTGCGCTACCACCGGTGAAGGCCGCGGCGTTGAACAGGCTCGCACCCACGAGCGCATCGGATGCCGCGCCGGGGAGGAACCGCACGACCTCGCCTGCCCCCTCGATGAACGTCACCAGAGTGCGGGCGATCGGCTCGATGAACTGTGTGAACACGAGCACGCCGACCACGGCGAGGATCTGGTTGCGCACGAGTGCCCCCACCGCGATGCCGATGAACACCCACAGCACGAATGCGAGGATCATCCGCGCGAGCATCGCCCAGATGTCGCTCTCGCCCAGCTGCGTGTTCACGCCCTGCATGGCCAGCATCGCCGCAGACGGCGCCACCGACGAAACGATGCCCACAACGCCGTAGAGCACACCCAGACCCACGCCCACGACGAGCTTCGCCGTGAGCACGCGACCGCGCCGCGGGGTGGCCAGGAACGTCGGGGTGAGGGTCTGATGCCGGATCTCGGTGGTCACCATGAGGGTGCCGATGAGGAGCGGAAAGACGTACCCCATCGCGGTGGCAAGGCTGTACAGCAGGGGCGGAAGCGTGTCGGGGCGCAGCCGTGGGGCGTTGTCCGACAGTGCTCCGGTAGCGGAGGCGCCGAAGAAGTACCCCAGCGCGGCGGCGGTCAACCCGACATAGAGCACCAGCAGGAGCACCAGGATCCACCACGCCGACGTGGAGAACTGTTTCGTGATCTCGGACTTGATCGTGCCGACGAGGTTCATCGCACCGCCCCTTCCTCGAAGGCGCTGGGATGGGTGCGCGTGCCGTCGGCCAGCTCGAGGAACACCTGCTCCAGAGACGGCCCCTGCCGCTGCAGCAGCGACAGGGCGACACCGGCGGATGCCGCGATCTGCCCGATCTCGGCAGGATCTGCCACCGCGACCCGCAGTCCCGCACGCAGCGGCTCGGTCCCCACGCCCGCGGCAGTCAGCGCCGCAGTCAGCGCGTCGCGGTCGGGAGCGTCGACGACGGTGGCGTATTCGCTGGGGTCGACCAAGTCGTCGATCGTCCCTTGGAACACCAGGCGCCCGCGGGCGATCACCAGCAGCGAGTCGACCGTCTGCTGCACCTCGGCCAGCAGATGCGACGAGACGAAGACGGTGCGCCCCTCGCGGGCGAGTGCCCGAAGCAGGTCGCGCATCCAGCGGATCCCCTCCGGGTCGAGGCCGTTGGTGGGTTCGTCCAGCACAAGCACACCGGGATCGCCCAGGAGGGCCGCGGCCAGCCCCAGCCGTTGGCGCATGCCCATCGAGAAGCCGCCGACCTTGCGCCCCGCGGCATCCGTCAGCCCCACCAGCTCGAGCGTCTCGTCGACACGGGATCTGGGTACGTCGGATGCCTGCGCAAGTGCGGTCAGGTGCGCCGCGGCGGTACGGCCGGGGTGGAAGCTCGACGCCTCCAGCGCTGCGCCCACGCTCTGCAGTGGGCGGCGCAGCTGCGCGTAGGGCGTTCCGCCGACGGTGGCGGTGCCGTCGGTCGCGCGCACGAGGCCCAGCAGCATGCGCATCGTCGTGGTCTTGCCGGCACCGTTGGGGCCGAGGAATCCGGTCACCCGTCCCGGCTCCACCCGAGCGGTGAAGCGATCGACGGCGGTCAGGCTGCCGAAACGCTTTGTGAGACCGGAGAACTCGAGCGTCTGTCCGTCGGGCATGCCGACATCCTCTCGTTTTCGGCCAGTCTGCCGGGGATGGGCGGTGAACGCGAGCAGATAACGTGATGCTGTGAGCCAGACCAGCCCCGAATCCCGCATCCGGGTGGAGCGCCGTGACAGTGTCGGGCAGCTGACGCTCGATCGACCGCGTGCCATCAACGCCCTCGACCTCGGCATGATCGAGGACCTGTCGGCGGCGCTGGACGCGTGGCGCGACGATCCCGACGTCGCGATCGTGCTGCTGGACGGAGCGGGAGAGCGGGGGCTGTGTGCCGGCGGCGACGTGCGCGGGCTGTACGACCAGATCGCGGCGGGGCAGCCGGCCGAAGCCGGCCGGTTCTTCCGCGCCGAGTACGCCCTCAACGCCGCGATCGCGGAGTACTCCAAGCCGGTGGTCGTGCTGGCCGACGGCATCACGATGGGCGGCGGCATCGGGCTGGCAGGTCACGCCGCGGTGCGGATCGTGACCGAGCGCTCCCGCCTGGCCATGCCCGAGACCCGCATCGGCTTCACCCCCGACGTCGGGGGCACCTGGCTGCTCGCGCAGGCGCCGGGGCGGCTGGGCGAATACCTCGGCCTGACCGGAACGACGATGGATGCCGCCGATGCCATCTACGCCGGGTTCGCCGACCATCTGGTGCCGTCGGAGCACCTCGCGCAGCTGCACCACGCGCTGCAGACCCGCGCCGATCCGCACACCCCTACCGAGCTGACCCTGCTGTTCGACGAGACGGCCGGGCCCAGCCGGCTCGAGGCCGCGCGGGAGTGGGTCGACGACGCCTTCGCCGCTGCGTCCGTCGCCGACATCGTGGTGCGGCTGCGCGCGCGGCCGGAGCCGGCGGCATCCGACACCGCAGACGAACTCGAAACGCTCTCGCCGACGGCGCTCGCGGTGACCCTCGCCGCCGTCCGCCGGGCGCGGGAGCTGCCCGACCTGCGCGCCGCGCTGGCGCAGGAGTACGGCCTGGTGATGTGGTTCGCTCACACCCAGCCGGACCTGGTGGAGGGGATCCGTGCGCAGCTGGTGGACAAGGACCGCTCACCGCGGTGGCATCCCCCGGTAATCGCCGACCTCGACCCGGGCGTCGCCGCGACCGCCCTGGCGTTCGTCCCCGACGTGCCGCTGTGGGGCTAGTGCCAGGCACGCGCGACTAGCCTGAAGGTTCCAGTTCCGGGGAGAGACTCGTGTTCGACAGTCCGCTGTCCGCGTCGGCGTACGACGTGCTCGCGGTCGACCCGTCCGCCGACGAGGACGCACTGCGCAAGGCCTACCGGCTGCGGTTGCGCCAGACGCACCCCGACACCGGCGGGGATGCCGCCGTGTTCGTGCAGGTGCAGCGGGCGTGGGAGCTGGTCGGCACCCCCGAGGCGCGGGCCGCGTACGACCGCGGGCACGGCTTCGCCGACACCCCGGCGCCGGACTACTCAGGGTGGAAGGCGCCGGCGGCCCGCCCCGACACCCGGCCCCGGGCCCGCTCGTTCGGGCACCCCGGCGGGTGGCGCCGCGAGCGCTACCTGAGCCTCATCCGGGAGTGGGCGGGACGCGGCGTGGACCTGCCGGACCCCTATGACCCGGCGCTGGTGCGCACCGCCCCGCACGAGGTGCGCCGGCTGCTGGCCGACGCGCTCGCCGAAGAGGCCACCGCCCGGGTGGTCGCCGACCTCGGCATGGGCTACACCGTGTGGCACGACGTCTCGGCGCCGGCGCGCGGCGACCGGCCCGACGCGAAGCTCGACCACATCGTGCTCGGCCCGAGCGGGCTGTATGCCGTGCTGTCGGAGGACTTCGGCGGGCCGGTGCGGGTGCGCCGCGGCGAGCTGATCGGCGACGGCGTGGAAGGTGCCCCGATCGCGGACCTCGTCGCGCGGGCGCGCACGATCGCCCGCGCCGCCGGGGTGCGCTTCAGCGGCGCGGTCGTGGTGCTCCCCGACGACGACCTGTTCCAGCCGGTCGAGGAACTGGGCAAGGTGCGCGGGCTCCCCGTCGCGGTGGTCTCCCGCAGCACGCTGGCGACGGTGCTGCGCCGCGGCATGACCGGCGCGCGCGACATCGGCGGCAACGAGCTGTTCGACGTGCGCGCCCGTCTGCAGCGCACCGTCCGCTTCGTCTGACCCGCGGCATCCGCCCCCTTTCCAGGCCGTGAGACCGCAACTGGTGGCCGAGACCGTGGGAAACAACCACTGTCTCGGCCGTCAGATGCGGTCTCAGCGGTTCGGGGGCGCCCGGGCGGGGCGCCGAGGGCCGGGGTACCGTTGATGGGTGGACCCCGTGATCGCGACTTTCGTCATTCTGGGGCTCGCAGTGGTCGCCTTCATCAGCGGCAAGATCCCGATCGCGATCGTGGCCATCGGGGTGCCGCTGGGGTTGTGGGTGACCGGCATCCAGACCCTTCCCGAGGCCCTCTCCGGGTTCGGCGACCCGACCGTGCTGTTCATCGCTTCCCTGTTCGTGGTGAGCGAGGCGTTGGATGCCACGGGCGTCACGGCCTGGGTCGGCCAGCAGGTGATCACGCGGGCGGGGTCCAATCCTCGCCGGCTGCTGGTGATCGTGGGGAGCATGGCGGCGGTGCTCACCGGGTTCATCAGCATCAACGGCGCCGTTGCGGCGCTGCTGCCGGTGGTCGTGGTCGTCGCGGTGCGCGCGGGCATCGTGCCGTCGAAGATGCTCATCCCGCTGGCCTTCGCCGCCAGCGCCGGGTCGTTGCTGACCCTCACCGGGACGCCGGTGAACCCGGTCGTGTCGCAGTTCGCACTGACCGCGGGGGGCCGGGAGTTCGGGTTCTTCGAGTTCGCCCTCGTAGGGGTGCCGCTCGTGGCACTGACGCTCCTGGTGGTGGCGACCCTCGGTCCCCGGCTGGTTCCCGAGCGCAGCCCCGACCGTCTCGGCGCCGCGCCCGACCCCAGCGCGGCCGCCCGCAGCTGGCGGGAGAGCTACGACGTCGACCTGTCGACCCAGTCGCTGTTCAGCGTGCGGGAGGGCGTGGCGGAGGTGCTCGTGGCCCCGCGGTCGAGCCTCATCGGGCGGAGGGTCTGGCCCGGGATGACCACGCGCGAAGAGGACCTCGTCATCCTCGCCGCCCGTCACGGTCGAGCCGAGGGGCAGAACGCCTCGCGCGGCTCCGGCGGCGTCGGGCAGTTGACGCTGCAGGCCGGTGACGCCCTGCTGGTGCAGGGGCCGTGGGCGGCGCTGGAGCGCTACACCCACTCACCCGACGTCATCGCGGTGACGCCGCCGCACGCGCTGCGGCGCACCGTGCCGCTGGGCCGCGGCGCCCGTCGGGCGCTGGTGGTCCTGGGGCTGATGGTCGTACTGCTGGCCACCGGCATCGTGCCGCCCGCGGTGGCGGGGCTGCTCGCGGCGGGCGCGCTGATCCTCACCCGAGTCGTCACCATGCCGCAGGTCTACCGAGCGATCTCCTGGACGACCGTCATCCTCATCGCCGGGATGGTGCCGCTGTCGTCGGCATTCGTCTCGACCGGAGCCGCCGACGTCGTCGCCGATCTGGTGCTCGGCTTCACCGGGGAGACCTCGCCGCACCTGGCGCTGCTGGTGCTGTGCGTCGTGACGATCCTGCTCGGCCAGTTCATCTCCAACGTCGCGACGGTGCTCATCGTCGCGCCGATCGCGGTGTCGATCGCGGCGACGCTGGATCTCAGCATCCAGCCGTTCATGATGGCGCTGACCGTCGCCGGCGCGGCCGCCTTCCTCACCCCGATCGCCACCCCGGTGAACCTCATGGTGATGCAGCCCGGCGGCTACCGCTTCGGTGACTACTGGCGGCTGGGCCTGCCGCTGGCGCTGGTGTTCCTCGCCGTGGCGGTGCTGTACGTGCCGCTCATCTGGCCGTTCTAGCGCGGATGTCGCCGCTCAGCCCGCCAGGCCGAACAGTTCCAGCGGGTGCGTGAGGCGCCACCACGGCGTAGGGTCCTCGATCTCGGCGGCCAGGTGCACCTCGACGGTCTCCGCGTCCAGCGGTCCGGTCACCGTCAGCGTGCCGACGGTCGTGTCCGCCGCGCGGTCCTCGCCCACCGTGAGGTCCGACGTGACCGTCGCGGCGCCGCCGTTCCACAGCACGACCGATGCGTCGTCCGACGTCAGCATGTCGACCCGCTCGCCCCAGGCGGTGGTGACGACCCCCGCCACCGTGCCGGCTGTGACCGACGGGCGCAGCTGCAGCTCCGCCTCCAGCTGTGCCAACAGCGCCCGGGCGGCGGCAGTGCGCGTCTGGCTGGTGGGCTGCCCGAGCACCGAGGCGTACACCCGCACGGTCGTGTCCCCGACGAGCAGGTCCTTCGCCGCGATCAGGTTGTAGTGCTCCCACAGCGACCCGGTCTTGACCCCGACCACACCGGGATCCGCCAGTAGCGCGTTGGTGTTCTCGATGAGGCCGGCGCCGGGCAGTTCCGCCGTCGGCATCCGCACGATCTCGGCGACGACGGGGTCGGCCAGCGCCCTGTCGGCGAGGGCGAGCAGCGCCGCCGGATCGGCGGTGTTGTCATCGTCGATGCCGCTGGGATCGACCACGGTGATGCCCGACAGGCCGTGCTGGGACAGCCAGGATGCCGCCGCGTTGGCGAACACATCGTCGCTCGGCCACAGCACCGACGCGAGGCGGTCGGCGTAGTTGTTCGCTGACGCGATGAGGATGCCCTGCAGCAGCTGGTACTGGGTCAGCGTGCCGCCGGCGGGAACCGGCAGCGCCGACTCGCCGCGCTCGCGGTAGGCCCAATACTCGGACTGGTCGGCCCCCGTGAACTGAAACTCCGGACCCTGCTCGCCCGGGGCCAGCGGCATCTCGTCGAGCACCATCAGCACCGTCACGACCTTCGTGAGGCTGGCCATCGAGATCGGGTCGACGCTGGAGGCCGCGCTCGCGTCGATGCCGTCCACGCTGACGGCCGCGGCGCCGGCGGCGGGCCACGCGGGTGCGGCAGCGGGGGCGGCGACGGGAACCACGGTGCTGGGGGTCACCTGCGGTGGCAGGGCGTGCAACGGCCACAGCAGGGTGGTCGCGACGTACAGTGCGATCACCGCGAGCACGCTGAGCAGCGGCACCAGTACGCCTGCGCGAAACGGCGACCGGTGCGGGCGCCGCGCGAGCAGATCCGGGTGCACGACCGTGTAGGGCGCGGCGGCGGCATTAAGGCTCAGCGCCGTGGGGGCGGTGGCGAGGGAGTCCTCGTCTACCCATCCCAGTGCGACGTGCCGCGACGGCGCGGTCGGGGCTGTCGGTTGCAGGACGACGGCTGCCGGGTCGGCAGATGCGTCGGCGACGGATGCCTCAGCGTCGGATGCCGGAGGCTCCGCTGCCGGGGCTTCAGGTGCGGCGCCAGGGGTCGATGAGTCGCCGGCCGCGGTGTCCGGCGCGGAATCGGCCGGCGCGGAATCGGCCGGCGCGGCATCCGTTCCGGCTGCGGCAGCCGTCCTCGCATCGGCGGGCGCCTGCGCGCGCGAACGGCGCGAACGGCGCGTCAGCGGGGGCGCGTCCTCGGTGGTCACCAGGAAAAGGTACTCCCTCCGCCCGTGGGTATACTCGACGCGACAACCACGGGAGTCCGGTGAGCCGGGCTGAGAGGAAGCGATCCACGCTTCGACCGTCGAACCTGATCCGGATCATGCCGGCGCAGGGAGGAGAACGAAATGCACGCATCCGCGTCTGCCCACGAAGCCTCGCAGGGCTCGTCCGATCGGCGCGTCCCGCTGTCCGAGCGCTGGCGCTGGCGGGTCGTCGACATCGTCGTCGCCAGTGTCATCGCCGTCGCCTGCGGCGCCGTGTTCCTGCTGTGGAACGTCGGCTACGAAGGTCCCAGCGCGCTGCTGAAACCGTTGCTGCCCGGCATCCAGGGTGTGTTCGCCGGTCCGTGGCTCATCGCCGGGGTGCTGGGCGGGCTCATCATCCGAAAGCCCGGCGCGGCGCTGTACACCGAGACGGTCGCGGCGGTGCTGTCCGCACTCGTGGGCAATCAGTGGGGTCCGCTGACGATCGTCTCGGGACTGGTGCAGGGCGTCGGCGCGGAACTGGTGTTCCTGATCTTCCTCTACGGCGTCTGGCGGATGCCGGTGGCGATCCTCGCCGGGGCCGGGGCGGGCCTGGCGGCCGGTATCAACGACCGCATCCTCTGGTATGCCGGGGCGGACACCCTGTTCACGACCGTCTACATCGTCTCCACGACCCTCTCCGGCGCGCTCATCGCGGGCCTCGGCGGATGGTTCATCGCGCGGGGGCTCGCCGCGACCGGGGCGCTGAACAGGTTCGCGGCGGGCCGCGAGGTCTCACGGCGCGTGTAGCGGTGCCGGCATCCACTGCCGTCCCGCCCGCCGCCGTCGAGGCCCGCGGGTGGGGATGGCGCTACGCGACGCGACAGGCCTGGGCTACCCGCGAGGTCTCGCTGCGCATCGAACCGGGGCAGCGCGTGCTGCTGCTGGGCGCGTCGGGCTCGGGCAAGTCGACGCTGCTGCAGGGCATCGCCGGCGTGCTGGGCGGCGCCGACGAGGGGGAGCAGGAGGGTGCACTGCTCGTCGGCGGCGAGCCGGCGGCGGCGTCGCGCGGGCATGCCGGCCTCGTGCTGCAGGATCCCGACAGCCAGACGATCCTCGCCCGCGTCGGCGATGACGTCGCGTTCGGGTGCGAGAACCTCGGCGTGCCCCGCGACGAGATCTGGCCGCGGGTGACGGCGGCGCTCGCCGCCGTCGGGCTTGAGCTGCCGCTGGACCGTGCGACGTCGGCGCTCTCGGGCGGGCAGAAGCAGCGGCTCGCCCTGGCCGGCGTGCTCGCGATGCGCCCCGGTGTCGTGCTGCTGGACGAACCGACCGCCAACCTCGACCCCGACGGTGTGATCGAGGTGCAGAGCGCCGTCGGCCGGGGGCTGGATGCCACCGGGGCGACTCTCATCGTCATCGAGCACCGGGTGGACGTGTGGCTGCCGCTGGTGGACCGCGTGATCGCGCTGGCACCAGGGGGCGGCGTGCTCGCGGATGGGACGCCCCGCGCGGTGCTCGGGGTGGGCAGGGGGACGCGCGCCGCGCGCGCGGCCGAGCCGCGAACCCACACCGCCCCCGGCGACCTCTCGCGGCAGCTTGCTTCCGCCGGGGTGTGGGTGCCCGGCATCCCGCCTCGCGTGCCGCCGCCGCCGGCGGTCGCGCCGGGCGAGGCGCTGCTGTCCGCCCGTGGCCTCGTCGTCGCCCGCACCCCCGGCACCCCGGTCGCCGGTCCCCTCGACGTCGACGTGCGGGCCGGCGAGGTGCTCGGCGTCGTCGGGCCGAACGGCGCCGGCAAGTCCACGCTCGGGCTCACGCTCGCCGGGCTCCTGCCGCCGGCGGCGGGGCGCGTCGTGGCATCCGCGGCCCTTGCCGAGGGGGCAATCCCGCGCCACCGTCGAACGGATGCCGGCACCGACCCGATCGCGTGGTCGTCGCGGAGTCTGCTGACCCGCATCGGCACGGTGTTCCAGGATCCCGAGCACCAGCTTCTCGCCCGGACCGTGCGGGAGGAGCTGGGCGTCGGTCCGCGCGCGCTGGGGCTGCCCGAGACGGACATCGCGGCGCGCGTGGACGAGCTGCTCGAGCGGCTGCGGCTCGCGCGGCTGGCCGACGCCAACCCCTACACGCTCTCCGGCGGGGAGAAGCGTCGCCTGACGGTCGCCGCGACCCTCGCCACCCGGCCGCGGGTGATCGTGCTGGACGAGCCGACGTTCGGGCAGGATGCCGCGACCTGGGCGGAGCTCGTCGCGATCATCGCGGGCCTGCGCGACGGCGTCGACGAACGCGGCCCGCTCGCCATCGTCGCGATCACGCACGACGAGGCCGTTCTCGCGGCGCTGCACGCCCGCCGGTTCGAGGTGCGCCGGTGAGCCCGGATGCCGGGAAGGGCCCGGTCGCACGTCGCAACGCCGTGGCCAAACTCGGCGCGGCACTGCTGATCGCGCTGCCGCTGGTCGCGACGATCGACCCGGTGTCGGCGCTCGTGGCGCTGCTGCTGGAGATCCCGCTGCTCATGGCGGCGGGCCTGAGCGCGAAGCAGTTCTGGCTGCGGACGCTGCCGCTGTGGATCGCGGCTCCGGCGTCGGCGGTCACGATCGCGCTCTACGGCGCCGCGAGCGGCGAGGTGTACCTGGAGTGGCTGTTCGTGCGCGTCAGCGAGGGGTCGCTGCTGCTGGCGGCGGCGACGTTCCTGCGCGTGCTCGCGATCGGCCTGCCCGCAGTGGTGCTGTTCGTGACGGTCGATCCCACCGACCTCGCCGACGGTCTCGCGCAGATCGTGCGGCTGCCGGCCCGGTTCGTGCTCGGAGCGCTCGCCGGGATGCGGATGCTGGGCCTGCTCGCCGACGACTGGCGGGCACTGTCGCTCGCACGCCGCGCGCGGGGCGTGGCCGACGCGGGACGCGTGCGCCGAGCGCTGGGGACGGCCTTCGCCCTGTTCGTGCTGGCGATCCGGCGCGGGTCGGCGCTGGCGACCGCGATGGAAGCGCGTGCCTTCGGAGCTCCCGTCGCGCGCACGTGGGCGCGCGAGTCGCGCCTGACCGCGGGCGACGGCATCCTGCTGCTGACGGGAGCGGCGATCTCGGCCATCGCGCTCGCGGTGTCGATCGCGGTCGGCGCTTTCAACCCGATCCTCGGCGCCTGACCCCTACCCGCCCGCGCCCGCACCGCGAAGCGCAGGAGCCGCCGTGGGTGTCGCGGGCTATCGCGCGTCGAGCTCGCGCACGAGACGCGCGGGCGCTGTCACCCGGAACGAGGCGTCGATCAGCTCCCCGAGCTCGGTGTCGTCGAGGTCGGCCAGGTCGATCCCGAGCCACCCCGACGGCCCGAGATACGACGGCACCCAGAAACGGCGGTCCTGGCGCAGTGCCGGCTCGTCATCCGGATCCGGGCGCACTGGTCATCGAGGGCGATCCCCAGCGGGTACGGCATCGCTCCATCATGTCGCGTTCCACAGGTCCCGGTAATAGGCCAGGCGCTGCGGATCGGGGTCGATCCCGTAGGCATCGAGCAGCGCTTTCTCCCACCCAGGGCCGTAGTTCCAGCCGGTGCTGATGGCCGCCGCTGCGATGTCGGCCCACCGGTCTCCCAGGCCCAGGTCACCCAGATCCACGTGCGCAGTCCAGTGCCCGGCGTCGTCGATGAGGACGTTCGGCGCGCACGCGTCGCCGTGGCAGACCACGAGCAGGTCGACCGGGGGCGCGTCGTGCAGCGCATCGGGCACGCGGATGCCGCGGGCGGCCGCGTTCGCGATGCGGGCAGCAACGCCCCAGTCGTAGGGGCAGGATGCCACGGGCAGCATGTCGTGCATCGCCCGCAGCCCCTCGCCGATCGCACGCACCGCGGTCGCCGGCTCCGCCACCCAGCGCGGATCGACGGCGGAGCGCCCCGGAACGGCTGCTGTCACGAGCCATTCATCCGCGCCATCGTCACCCGCGTCGAGTACGCGCGGCACCGGCGTGAGGGCGCCCGCCCAGCGCAGCCGTGCCGCTTCGGCGGCCAGCGAGGTCTCGCCGTTGAGCGGTCCGTGCTTGATGAACCGCCCGTCGTCGGTGCGGAACGTCACCCCGCCCGCGTTGTTGAGCCAGACCGGCGTGAGGGCGGCGAGGCCGGCGAGGGCGCGTACCCGGGTCGGCACGGTGATCGGCTCAACAGGGAAGGACACCGCATCATCCTGGCAGTCGACCGCGCTGCACCGCGCGCCCGGTAGCCTGTAACCGCGAGGCCCTACCACGGCACGCAGTCGCACCCAGCGTGAGACGCAGCACCAGTTCGGCGGCACCAGTTCGAAGGAGAACCAGATGGACATCGTCGGCGCATCCGCGCTCGTCACGGGGGGCGCGAGCGGTCTCGGCCTCGCCACCGCGCAGCGGCTGGCAACCGCCGGAGCGCACGTGGTGATCATCGACCTGCCCGGCTCTGCGGGCGCCGAGCGCGCCGCGGAGTTCGGCGGCACGTTCGCTCCCGCCGACGTCACCGACCCGAGTGAGGTCGCCGCCGCCGTGGCGACCGCCGCCAGCGTCGGACCCTTGCGCGTCGTGGTCAACTGCGCGGGCATCGCACCGCCGGCGAAGGTGCTCGACCGCGACGGCATGCCCACCCCGCTGGCGCACTTCGAGCGCATCGTGCGGGTCAACCTCATCGGCACGTACAACGTGATCGCGCAGGCATCCGCGGCGATCGTGCGCACCGAGCCCACCGCCGACGGCGACCGCGGCGTCATCGTCAGCACCGCCAGCGTCGCCGCGTTCGACGGGCAGATCGGCCAGCCCGCCTACTCGGCCAGCAAGGGCGGCGTGCACGCGATGACGCTGCCGATCGCGCGGGAACTCGCGCGCCACGGCATCCGCGTCGTCACGATCGCGCCCGGGATCATGGAGACGCCCATGCTCGCCACACTGCCGCAGGCCGCGCAGGACTCCCTCGGCCAGCAGGTGCCGTACCCGGCACGGCTCGGCCGCGCCGACGAATACGCCGCGCTCGTGCAGCACATCGTCGACAACGGCTACCTCAACGGCGAGACCATCCGCCTCGACGGCGCCATCCGCATGGCAGCGAAATAAGGAGAATCATGAGCGACGCCATCCTGTTCAGCGTCCACGACGGGCTCGCCCGCATCACGCTCAACCGACCCGCAAGTCTCAACGCCTTCGACGCCGCGCTCGCTCGGGAGTGGCAGCGCGTCACGGTCGAGGCCACCTCGCGCGACGATGTCGGGGCGATCCTGCTGGATGCCGCCGGGCGGGCGTTCTGCGCCGGCGGCGATGTCCGCGCGATGGCCCAGACGATGGGGTCGGGTCAGGACATCCGCGACCTCGCCGAGGTGATCAACACCGGCATCCGCGCGCTGACGGAGTCGGCCGTGCCGGTCGTCGCCGCGGCCCACGGCACCACCGCCGGCGGGGGCCTGGGCATCCTTCTCACCAGCGACTACGCGATCGTCGGCGCGGACTCGCGCATCGGCAGCCTCTACGCCAACATCGGGCTGACTCCGGATCTGTCGGTGTCGGCACAGCTCGCGCAGGCGGTGGGCGAGCGCCGGGCGCTGCAGCTCGTGCTGCAGGATCGGATGCTGACGGCGGACGAGGCTCGCGAGTGGGGGCTGGTGGCCGAGGTGGTCGCAGGCGAGGATGCCGAATCGACCGCCACCGCGGTGCGGGCACGCGCCGAGGAGGTCGCCCGGTTCTGGCTCGCGGGCGCCCACGGCGCCTACGGGCAGGCCAAGCGCCTCATCCGCTCCCGGCCCGAGCGCAGCTTCGCCGAGCAGCTCGACGAGGAGGCGCGTTCGATCGGGGCGGCCCTCGACACCCCCGAGGCGAAGGCCCGCGTGGCCGCGTTCGCCGCGGCATCCCGCAAAAACACCCCCTCGACCGCCAAGGAGACCGTATGAGCCTCGCCGGAAAGACCATCCTGATGTCCGGCGGGAGCCGGGGTATCGGGCTCGCGATCGCGCTGCGCGCCGCGCGCGACGGCGCGAACATCGCGCTGCTGGCCAAGACCGACACCCCGCACCCGAAGCTCGAGGGCACCGTGCACAGCGCTGCCGAGCAGATCCGTGCGGCCGGCGGCCAGGCGCTGCCGATGGTCGGGGACGTCCGCAACGACGATGACATCACCGAGGCGGTGCTGAAGACCGTCGGCGAGTTCGGTGGCATCGACATCGTCGTCAACAACGCCAGCGTGATCGATCTGTCCGGATCGCTGGAGCTCGCGGCGAAGAAGTACGACCTCATGCAGGACGTCAACGTCCGCGGCACGTTCATGCTCAGCCGCACGGCGCTTCCGGTCCTGAAGGATGCGGCAAACCCGCACATCCTGTCGCTGTCGCCGCCGCTGAACCTCGACCCCAAGTGGCTGGGAGCGCACACCGGCTACACGCTGGCCAAGTACGGCATGACGATGGTGACGCTGGGCCTGGCCGCGGAGTTCGCAGACTCCGGGATCGCCGCCAACACGCTGTGGCCGGCGACGACGATCGCGACCGCAGCGGTGCAGTACGCCCTCGGCGGCGACCGGATGATGAAGGTCAGCCGCACCCCGGAGATCTACGCCGATGCGGCATACGAGGTGCTCATCCGCCCCGCCGCGGAGCGGACCGGGCAGAGCCTCATCGTCGAAGACGTGCTGGCGGATGCCGGGGTGACCGACTTCGCGAAGTACGCCGCCGTGCCCGGCACCCCCGACAGCGAGCTGTTCCCCGACATCTTCCTCTGACCCGGGCCCCGTCCCCGGCTCGCCTGCAGGGGAGCCGGCCGTAACGCGCGGGGTCAGACGGCGACGAGACCGTGCCGGACGAACGCGTTCCACACGCCGTCCTCGCGGACGCTCGTGGTCACCTCGTCGGCGCGTTCCTTCAGCTCGGGCTCGGCGTTGCCCATCGCGATCCCCACCCCGCACACCTCGAACATCTCGACATCGTTCCAGCTGTCACCGATGCCGATCGACGCGCTCGGGTCGATCCCCAGGTGGTCGAGCACCTTGAGGATCGCCGATCCCTTCGTCGTGCCGCGCATGCCGATCTCGCCGTTGGAACCGCCGGGCAGCGGCATGCTGCCGGGGACGACGTGGAAGCGGTCGCCCAGCTCGGCCTGCGCGTGGGCGACGGTGTCGGTGGCCTCGCCGAGGAACACCGCCTTCGCCACGTGGTCCAGGTCGATCTCCGCCAGGTCGCGGAACCGCGGCGCACCCTGCGGGGCGGTCTGCGGCTCGTCGGCCTCGGCGTGCACGCCCAGCCAGCGGTTCATCAGGTCCGCCGTGGCCGCCTGCACCTCCGGGGACGCATAGACGGCGGCATCCGTCTGCAGGAAATACGGGATGCCGCGGCGCTCGAAGTACGCCATCAGGCGTTCCACGGCGTCACGCGGCATGGCGTCGGCGACGATGGTCTCCTCCCCGCTGATGGCATACGCGCCGCCGTTGGTGATGGCGCCGTCGAAGCCGATGGCGCGGACGTCGGGGTGGATGTCACCGGCGGAGCGGCCGGTGCTGAGGTAGACGAGGCAGCCGGCGGCGCGGGCGGCGCGCACGGCTTCGACGGTCGACGCGGCGATGGTCCTGCCGTGATCGAGGATGGTGCCGTCGACGTCGAGGAAGGCAATGCGGGGGGCGGTCACGTGGTGATTCTCCAGACGGTCGTGTCCAGGATGCCTCATGGGCACCCTGGACACGATTCGAGACAGCGGGTCAGTGGGTCAGTGGGTCAGCGAGGCGCCGTTGGTGCGGATGACCTCGGCGTACCAGTCGAACGACTTCTTCGGGAAGCGCTCGAGCGTGCCGGTGCCGTCGTCGTTGCGGTCCACGTAGATGAACCCGTAGCGCTTACTCAGCTGGGCGGTCGATGCGCTCACCAGGTCGATGCAGCCCCATGAGGTGTAGCCCATCACGTCGACGCCGTCGGCGAGCGCTTCGCCCACCTGCACCAGGTGGTCGTTGAGGTAGGCGATGCGGTAGTCGTCGATGACGGTGGTGACCCCGTCGACCTCGACCAGCTGGTCCTTCGCACCCAGACCGTTCTCCACGATGAACAGCGGCTTCTGCCAGCGGTCCCAGAACTGGTTGAGTGCGATGCGCAGCCCCACGGGGTCGATCTGCCAGCCCCACTCGGATGCCTTGAGCGTCGGGTTGTGCACACCACCGAAGATGTTGCCCTCACCGATCACGCGGCGCGACTCGTCCGCCGTCTCGCAGATGCTCACGTAGTAGCTGAACGACACGAAGTCGACGGTGTTCTCCTTCAGGAGCGCACGGTCCTCGTCGGTGATCGACAGCTCCACGCCCTTCTCGCGCAGGCTCCGCAGGTAGTAGCCGGGGTACTCGCCGCGCACGTGGATGTCGCCGAAGGCGAGGTTGGTGCGGTCGGTGGTGAGCGCCGCGAACACGTCGGCGGGATCCGGAGTCAGCGGGTAGGTCGGCATCGCGAGGATCATGCAGCCGATCTGCGCCTTCGGGGCGAGCTCGCGTGCCACGCGGGTGGCCAGCGCGCTCGCGACCAGCTCGTGGTGCACCGCCTGGTAGAGGTCGCTCGGGGAGAGCTGCTCCTTGGGGGTGTTGATGCCGCCGGACATGAAGGGAGCGTGGATGACCGAGTTGATCTCGTTGAAGGTGAGCCAGTACTTCACCCGGGCGCCGTAGCGTGTGAACAGCACCCGGACGTACCGCTCGTAGAACCCGATCAGGTCGCGGTTCACCCAGCCGTCGTAGGTCTCCGCGAGGTGCAGCGGGGTCTCGTAGTGCGAGATGGTGACCAGCGGCTCGATGCCGTGCTTTTCGAGTTCGTCCAGCACGCGGTCGTAGAACGCGAGGCCCTCTTCGTTGGGCTCGGTCTCGTCGCCCTTCGGGAAGATGCGGCTCCACGCGATCGAGAAGCGGTACGTCTTGAACCCCATCTTCGCGAACAGCGCGATGTCTTCCGCGTAGCGGTGGTAGAAGTCGATCGCGACCTGCTTGAGGTTGTCGTCGGTGGGACCCTCGGTGCGCGGCGTCGTGATGCCGTGCGGCATGACGTCCTGAATGGACAGGCCCTTGCCGCCCTCGTTGTACGCGCCCTCGACCTGGTTGGCGGCGGTCGCGCCGCCCCAGAGGAAGCTGTCGGGGAAAGTCGTTGCGGTGGTCATGTTCTCTTCCTGGTTCATGGTTTCCCCGGCGGGACGCGCGAGGGCGCCCCGCCGGGGAGGAATGGATGCCGCGCGGGTTACTTGGCAGCCAGTGCCGGCTGCTCCGCGATCGCGAAGAACAGCGGGTCGCCGTGGGCGATCGGGCCGGTCGCGGGCGTGCCGACCGTCGGGTACAGATCGGCGTTGGTCACCACGACCGGGGTCGTGAGGTCGTAACCGGCGGCGGCGATCGCGTCGAGGTCGAACTCCACGAGCAGGTCGCCCGCCTTGACCTCCTGGCCGCTGGTCACCTTGAGCGAGAAGTGCTGCCCGCCGAGCTTGACGGTGTCGATGCCGATGTGGATCAGCAGCTCCGCGCCGTCATCGTGGCGCAAGCCCACCGCGTGACCGGTCGGGAAGGCCGCGACCACGACCGCGTCGAACGGTGCGTACACGGCGCCCGAGCGAGGAATGACCGCGACGCCCTGACCGAGACCGCCCTCGGCGAATGCAGCGTCGGGCACCTGGGACAGCGGCACGGCGGTGCCGTCGAGGGGGCTCAGGACGGCGACATCCGTGCTCTCGGCGGGGATGACGGCATCCTCTTCGGGGTCCTTGAAACCGACGATCACGGTCAGCAGGAACGGCACGATGATCGCCACGCCCAGGCCGATTGCGAGCAGCACCATGCTGCCGTTGCCGAACAGCGCGGGCAGGGCCAGGCCCGACGGGACGACGAAGCTCGTGGAGAAGACGCCACCGGCGGACATCAGCGCGCCGCCGAGGACACCGCCGACGATGCCGAAGGCGAACGGGCGCTTGAGGGGCAGGTTGATGCCGTAGATCGCGGGCTCGGTGATGCCGGCGAGGAAGCCGGACAGCGTCGCGGGAGCTGCGAGGGACTTCAGACGCTTGTTGCGGGTGCGCACCCACACGCCGGCGACGGCTGCGGCCTGTGCGAGAACGGCCGCGAAGACGGGCGCGGTCAGCAGGATCTGTCCGGTCGTCTGGTACTCGAGGCTGAACAGCGGCACGAGGCCCCAGTGCAGGCCGAAGATCACGAACACCTGCCACAGGCCACCCATGAGGGCGCCACCGAGCCACGGCACGGTCGCGAAGACCCAGCCGATGCTGGTGCCGATCCAGCCGCTGAGGATGGCGGAGATGGGTCCGATGACGACGAACACGAGCGGCACCGCGATGAGCACGATGATCATCGGAGTGACGAACCGGCGCACGGCGCTGGGGAGCTTGGCGTAGAGGAACTTCTCGGCGTGGCTCTGCAGCCACACGACGATGATGATCGGGATCACGCTGGAGACGTAGTTGACCATCGTGAAGGGGATGCCGAAGAACGTCAGGTCCGCCGCACCCACCAGCGGCGTGATCGTGGGGTACAGCAGCGCCGCGGCGATCGCGAACGACGTGAATTCGGATGCCTTGAAGTAGCGGGCCGCCGTGAACGCCAGCGCGAGCGGCAGGAAGTTGATGAACGCGTCCGACAGTGCGTTGAGCACGGTGTAGGTCGACGTCGCGGTGTCGATCCAGCCGAAGGTGACGGCGGCGGCGAGGAAGGCCTTCAGCAGCCCGGTGCCGGCGAGGGCCCACAGCAGCGGGGTGAAGATCGCCGAGATCATCGAGATGAACCGGTTGAGCAGGTTCCCCCTCGGGGCATCCTGCGCGGGTGTCCCGCCGCCGCCGAGCTTCGAGATCTTGCCGAGCTCGGCGAACACCTCGGGCACGTCGTTGCCGATGACGACCTGGTACTGACCGCCGGCCTGAGCCGTCGTGATCACGCCGGGCGTGGCCTTGATCGCGGCGGTGTCGGCCTTGGCCTCGTCCTTCAGGACGAAGCGCAGCCGGGTGGCGCAGTGCACCACCGATTGCACATTCTGTTCCCCGCCGACGCCCTTGAGGACGCCCGCAGCGGTCTTTGAGTAGTCCATCGGACCGGCTCTCCTTCTGCCGCAGCTCTGCGGCATCCATTACTCGGGGAGGTCGACGGGGTGTTTCCGGGCAACAAAAAAACCTGAACTCGTTCACCGCCGATTCCGGCGATGTGAGCTCAGGTTTTGCCCGCTGACGCGGTAACAATCCGAAGACGTCCACAGGGCGTCACCGCCCTGCGTCGCTTACGGTAGCACGGGTGTCTGGGTGGGTCCAGGCGAGACGTGCTGGGCGAGACGCTCGACGTGCACGATCACGTACAGCAGTTCCTCGTCGGTCAGCTCCGACCCGGTCGCCTCGCGGACGTACCCCTTGACCCGCTCCGCGATCGCGAACGAGCGGGGATAGCTGTGCTTGGCGAACTCGAAGAACGACGTGTCGCTGCCCCGCAGCATCGACCGGGAGACCAGCCGCTGCAGCAGGAACTGCACGTGCAGGATGAACCGCGCGTAGTCGGGGCTCTCGACGTTCAGGTCGACGCCGAGCCCCGCCTCCACCGTCGCCACGACGTGCTGCACGCGGCGGAACAGCAGCGCTGCGGTGCCGTTGGGCTCATCGCGGGTCGCGTTGAGCAGGTGCATCGTGAGGAACACGGCCTCCTCGTCGGGGAGACGGGTCTCCAGCGCCGCGCTGATCGAAGCGGCCATGCGGGTGGCGGCGGCGAACTCCTGCGGATGCAGCACCCGTAGCTCCGGCATGGAAGTCGTGGGGATGCGGATCCCCTGAGCCAGCCGCTCCAGCACGAATTGGATGTGGTCGATCACAGCCACGGTGAGGTGCCGGCCGAGGTGGTGACCGAGCGACCGCTCCGCCTCGTCGACGGCGCGGGTGACCGCCTCGATCACGGGATACGGCACGTCGGAGAGGATCTGGCGCTCGCGTTCTCCGTCGGCTCCGCCGTCGAGCACGAAGGTCTTCTCAACCTTGGCCGGGTCGATGATGTCCTCGGGCTTCACCTGGAAACCCAGGCCGCGACCCATGAGGACCCGCTCGGTGCCGGCGGCATCCACCGTGATGACCACGTTGTTGTTGAGCACCTTGTGCGCGACTACGGCTTTCGCCGCGATCGGCTTCGGTTCGGTGCTCATGGCCAGATTCTAGACGGGGGGATTTTGCGGCACCCGAGTGTGCCGCGATGACCCGCGGGCGTAGGGTGTCGCCATGACGGTGAGGAGCCTGTTTCCGATCCTGCGCACCGCCGACCTGGCATCGCTGGTGACGTTCTACGAGCGGGCGTTCGGGGCCACCGTGACCTACCGCTTCGAGGACGTGTACGTCTCGCTCGCGGTCGGCGCCGGCGCGCTGGCGGTCGGCCTGGAGCCGCAGGTGGTGGCATCCGATCGCGTGGCGCTCTGGCTCTATGTCGACGACGTGGACGCGGCGTATCGGGCGGCGCTGGCTGCCGGCGGTACGTCGGTGGAGGTGCCGGCGGACATGCCGTGGGACGAGCGGGTCGCGCAGGTGCGCGATGTCGACGGCAACCCGCTGTACCTGGGCGCCCCCGCGGGCTGAGCCGGGTGGGGGTCAGGCCAGCGGCTTGCGCAGGAAGACCTGATCGGAGCCCTCGCCCGGTACGCGCTCGGACTCGCGGTAGCCCTCGCGCTCGTACAGGCGCAGATTCGCCTCACTGAGCGACCCGGTGAACAACTCCGCCGTCGTCGCGCCGACCTGTCGGCCGCGCTCCTCGACCGCCGCGAGCAGCTTCGTGCCGATGCCGCTGCCCTGCTGGTCCGGGGCGATCGCGAGCCTGCCGATCAGCAGCAGGTCACCATCGCGCCGCGCGCGCACCGCGCCGACGATGCGCGTACCGGCCAGGGCGACGCAGCCGAGGTTGGTCGCGAGCTCCGCGGTCAACTCGTCGAGCGTCTGGGTCAGCGGGGGCATGTCGGGGGCGCCGTAGATGATCGCTTCCTGCACGAATGCCGCCCGTTGCAGGGTCAGCACCTCACCGGCATCCTCGGGGCGGATGTCGCGGATCTCGATTCCGTCGTCACTCACCCCTCCACGCTAACGCCGCCGAACCGCGGATCGAGCATCCGTCCAGATGGCACGCGTACCCTGGAGGGATGACCGACTCTTCCCCCGTGCGCGCCACCAAACCGCGGCAGGTGCGTCCGACGACCGAGGGATGGTCGCAGCAGAAGGACGCCGAAGGCAGGCCGCTGCTGCAGTTCGCCAGCCCGAAGCGCGGCAAACCGCCGGTGCACCTGGCCGACCTCACGCCCGAACAGCGCGTCGAGAAGGTCAAGGAGCTCGGGATGCCGGGCTTCCGCGCCGCCCAGCTGGAGAAGCACTACTTCACGCACTTCACCGCCGACCCCGCACAGATGACGGACCTTCCGGCCGCCGGCCGCGAGGAGTTCGTACACGGCATGCTGCCGCCGCTGCTGACCGAGGTGCGTCGCCTCGAGACGGACAAGGGCGACACGATCAAGTTCCTGTGGAAGCTGCACGACGGCGCCTTGGTCGAGTCCGTCCTCATGCGCTACCCCGGCCGCATCACCCTGTGCGTGTCGAGCCAGGCCGGCTGCGGCATGAACTGCCCGTTCTGCGCCACCGGCCAGGCGGGCCTGACCCGCAACATGTCGGCCGCCGAGATCGTCGACCAGATCGTACGAGCGAACCGCCTCATCGCCGAGGGCGACCTGGGTGATCCCCGTAAGGTGGGCCACGAGGGTGAGCGCGTCACCAACATCGTCTTCATGGGCATGGGTGAGCCCCTGGCCAACTACAACCGCGTCATGCAGGCCGTGCGCACGATGGTCGACAAGAAGCACGGCATTGGAATGAGCGCCCGCGGCATCACCGTCTCGACGGTCGGTCTCGTGCCGGCGATCCGCAAGCTCGCCGAGGAGGACATCCCGGTCACGTTCGCGCTGTCGCTGCACGCCCCCGACGATCTGCTGCGCGACGAGCTCATCCCGGTGAACTCCCGCTGGAAGGTCGACGAGGCCCTCGACGCCGCCCGCAACTACTTCGACAAGACCGGCCGCCGCGTGTCGATCGAGTACGCCCTCATCAAGGACATGAACGACCACGCCTGGCGCGCGGACCTGCTCGCCGAAAAGCTCAACGCGCGCGGCCGTGGCTGGGTGCACGTCAACCCCATCCCGCTGAACCCGACCCCCGGCTCGATCTGGACCTCGTCCGACAAGGACGTGCAGGACGAGTTCGTGCGCCGGCTCAACGACGCCGGCGTGCCGACGACCCTCCGCGACACCCGCGGCAAGGAGATCGACGGTGCCTGCGGGCAGCTGGTGGCCACCGAAGACGACGAGCGCGCCGCCGAGGACGTCCCCGTCGAGGTCTGACGTACACCGCCGGCTGCGGGCTGTCTACTCCCGCACAGGCCTGCCTCGTCGGGGGGTAGCGTTCTCTGATGGTCAACTATCGCTATCTCGGCAACAGTGGGTTCAAGGTCTCGGAAATCACCTACGGCAACTGGGTCACCCACGCGTCGCAGGTCGAGAACGACGCCGCCATCGCCACGGTGCACAAGGCGCTCGATCTCGGGATCACGTCGTTCGACACCGCCGACACCTACGCCAACACCGCAGCCGAAGTGGTGCTCGGGGAAGCGCTGAAGGGGCAGTCGCGCGAGAGCCTCGAGATCTTCACGAAGGTCTACTTCCCGATCGGCCGCAAGGGTCCCAACGACCACGGGCTCAGCCGCAAGCACATCTTCGACGGCATCCACGGTTCGCTGCGACGCCTGGGCGTCGACTACGTCGACCTCTACCAGGCCCACCGCTACGACTACGAGACTCCGCTGGAAGAGACGATGCAGGCCTTCGCCGACATCGTGCGGCAGGGCAAGGCGCTGTACATCGGCGTCTCGGAGTGGACGGCCGAGCAGTTGCGGGAGGGCCACGCGCTGGCCAAGGACCTGGGCGTGCAGCTGGTGTCGAACCAGCCGCAGTACTCCGCGCTGTGGCGCGTGATCGAGGGCAAGGTCGTGCCGACCTCCCAGGAACTGGGCATCTCGCAGATCGTGTGGTCGCCGATGGCTCAGGGTGTGCTCAGCGGCAAGTACCTGCCGGGTCAGCCGGTGCCGCAGGGCTCGCGGGCGACCGATGAGAAGAGCGGCGCGAGCTTCGTCAAGCGCTTCCTCGACGACGACGTGCTCACCGCCGTGCAGAAGCTCAAGCCGGTTGCCGAGCAGGCGGGCCTCACCATGCCGCAGCTGGCGATCGCGTGGGTGCTGCAGAACCCGAACGTCGCCGCTGCGCTGGTGGGAGCATCGCGCCCCGAGCAGCTCGAGGACTCCGTCAAGGCCTCGGGCGTCACCCTCGACGCCGACACGATGACGGCGATCGACGACGCCCTCGCCGGTGTGGCCGAGACGGACCCCGCGGACACCTACGAGGTGTCGCCGAAGGCTCGCCTGACCTGATGAGCATCCACAGCGCCGGCCTCCTGCTCTACCGGCTCTCCGGCGCCGGGCCCGAAGTGCTGATCGCCCACATGGGAGGTCCGTTCTGGGCGAGCAAGGAGGCCGGTGCGTGGTCGATCCCCAAGGGTGAGTACGACCCCGACGCCGAATCGGCGCTGGATGCCGCGACGCGCGAGTTCCGTGAGGAGCTGGGGGTCGACCCGCCGGAGGGGCCGTATGCCGAACTCGGCACGTATCCGTACTCGTCGGGAAAACGCGTGACGGTGTTCGTCGCGGATGGCGGCGCGTTTGCGGCATCCGACTTCGTCTTCGGCGAGTTCGAGATGGAATGGCCCCCGCGGTCGGGCAAGACCGCCCGCTTCCCCGAGGTGGATCGCGCGGAATGGGTGGCGATGGATGCCGCGGCCCAGCGGCTCGTGAAGGGTCAGCGCCCCGCGCTCGAAGCGCTGGCGGAGCGCCTCGCCGACGCGGGGGCGTAGCGCCGACCGTGCGTCCCCGTCGATCTCGCCGTCATGCGGCGAGCTCCCGTCGCTTCATGAGCGTGAGCGATGCCGCCGCCCCGGCGACCGATGCAAGGATGAGCCACCACAGCCCCTTGACGTCGATCGTGTCGCCGCTGACGGCAGGCACGTCGGCGATCGGCGAGATGCTCACCACCCAGTCGGGCAGGCCGAAAAGTGCGCCGAACAGGCCCAGCACCACCCCCGCGAGCACCAGCGTCCAGCCCAGGCCGATCGTCCACCGGGGCGCGAGGACGAACACAAGCGCGGTGACGACGAGGTAGACCGAGGCGGCGGCGATCTGCCCGCCGCCGGACACCGCCGCGTCGCGCACGAGGTCGGTGCGGAAGGTCGGATCCGTCGCGGAGCCGGCTACCCCCAGCACGGCGCCGAGCACCCCGCTGGCGACGACGAGCACGACGCCGGCGAACGCCACGAGGAGGTAGTCGGCCAGCCAGCGCACGCGGCCGACGGGCGATGCGCGCACAGCTTCTGCCGTGCCGCGCGCCTCCTCCTGGCGGGCTCGACACACCGTTTGGACGGCCGCGCATGCTGCGAGCACGCCGACGATCAGGAAGAAGATGACCACCATGCCCTGTTGCAGGCTGCCGTTCTTCGACAGCGCGGCCATGACGGCCTCCACTGCGGGGATCTGGGTACCGACCCGATCGATGACCGAGGCGAGGCTGGTGGCCAGCAGCCCCGTCACCAGGCCACCGATGCACCAGCCGACGAGTGAGCTCCACGTGAGGCGCCACACCAGCCCCGTGGAGGAGGACAGCAGTGCTCGGGCCTCGACGCGGCCTGCCCGTTGCGGGATGAGGCTCTCACCGACATCCCGTGCCGACTGCAGCGCGACGGCAGCCGCGCCGAGCGCGACCGCCACGATGAGGCACAGTGCCAGCGGCCACGGCGCATCGTCGGCGAAGGGGCGGGTGTTCTCAGCCCAGCCGAACGGCGAAAGCCACGTCAACCACGAGCTGGTGATGCTCTGCAGGTCGTCGCTGGGCGTGCCGAGCGCATTGCCGACACCGCCGATCAGGAACGTGAGGAGGAGAACCCACACGGCAAGCGAATTGGCAGCCCGCGATGTGCGCAGCAGCTGGCCGGCGACCAGCCCCACGGCGAGGAACGACAACCCGACGGCGCCCGCAGCGGCCCCCGCGACGAGCGCACCGAGGGGCGGGAAGCCGGCGCCGAGGAACACGACGGCGACTACGAGCGCGAGTGCCGTGTCGGCCGCGGTGCCGTGCACGATGGTGGCTACGAGTGGCGCGATGCGGCCTGCGGGGGTGGCGCCTACGAGCTCCGCGCGGGCGGACTCCTCCTCCATCCGTGTGTGCCGCACCGCGAGAAAGGTGCTCATGAACGCTGCCATGAGCGCCAGGAACGGCAGGATCAGGAACAGCGTGAATGCCTCGCGGTCAGCGCCCGAGGGGAGTCCGCGGAACAGCAGGATGACCGGGTTGGCCATGACGGCGGCGAGTACCTCGGTGCGATCGCGCTGAGTGCCGTACGACTGCTCGGCCCCGCCGACCGCGGATGCCGCGAGTGCGGCCGTGCCCAGGATCCACAACAGCAGCTGCAGTCGGTCGCGCTGTAGCCGCTGGCGAAGCAGCGCGCTCATGAGGGCGGCTCGCGGGTGGGGGACGCATCGTCTCCGTAGTGCCGAAGGAACAGCTCTTCAAGCGACGGTGGGTTGACCCGCAGGCCGGTGACGTGCAGCGCCGCGAGCCGCGGCAGCACGCCGGATACGGCATCCGAATCCACCGTGAACCGCGCGCGACCGGCGTCGTAGGTGACGTCATGCGCGGCGGGGAGGACGGTGAGTGCATCCGCATTGGGGGCCTCGAACGACACCTCGGTGCGCGTCAGGTGTCGCATCGCTGCGAGCGTGCCCGACTCGACGACGGTGCCGGCACGGATGATCGAGACACGGTCGCACAGCAGCTCGACTTCGGAGAGGATGTGGCTGGACAGCAGCACAGTGGCTCCGGCGCCCCTGAGGTGCTGCACCTCGGTGCGGAACACCACCTCCATCAGCGGATCCAAGCCGCTGGTCGGCTCGTCCAGGATGTACAGGTCTGCAGGCACGGCGAATGCTGCGATGAGGGCGACCTTCTGCCGGTTGCCTTTGGAGTACGCGCGGCCCTTCTTGCGCGGGTCGAGCTGGAACGCCTCGAGCAGCCTGTCCCTGCCGGCACGGTAGGCGCGATCGCGGCGACGGGCGCCGCGCAGTCGAGCGAGGAAGTCGATCGATTCCCCGCCGGAGAGGTTCGGCCAGATGGCGACGTCGCCCGGCACGTAGGCGATTCGGGCGTTCAGGGCGACCGAGTCGCGCCACGGGTCGCCCCCGAGAACCGAGGCCGTTCCCGAGGTCTTGCGCGCAAGGCCCAGCAGGATGCGGATCGTGGTGGTCTTTCCGGCGCCGTTGGGCCCGAGGAAACCATGCACCTGACCGGCGTCGACGGTGAGGTCCAGCCCGTCGAGTGCCTTCACCTGGCCGTAGCGTTTCGTGAGCCGATGCGTCTGGACGACGGCGTTCATGGCGGACAAGCTACATCCGCTCCACTGCGGGAGGAATAGTGCCCACGGCGCGGGGCGGGTGGGACTTCGGCGGCGACCGTGCGCCGCAGTCGGTGTTCTTCCGCGCGGCCAGCGCCGTGCTGGGGATCACGGTGGGGGAGCAGGATCGCGCCGGCACGCGAGCGGGACAGCTTGAGGCGCTGCTCGCCGACGCGGGCTGTGGCGAGGTGCAGGGCGGGGAGCTCACGGTGCGGTCGACCTTCGCGAGCATCCAGGAGTGGTGGGAGCCCTACACCCTCGGCGTTTCGCCGGCCGGTGCGCTCGTGGCGTCGCTGGACGCGCCGACCCGCGCCCGGATCCTGGAGCGGGCTCGCGGGGAACTGGGGGCGGGGCCGGTCAGCGTCACGGCGACCGCGTGGGTCGCGGGCGGCCGGGCGTGACGGCCCTCTGTATACGCAATGGCCCCGTGTTGGGCTCGACTAGGCGCAAGGGTGCAGGTATGTATACACTGCTGGGATGGCTACCGACGGCGTGATCCAGGCGCGGGCGGGCGAACGCGCTTACGCGACGCTGCTCGAGGAGATCCAGTCCGGCGCGCTGCCGGCGGGAACCGTGCTCGGCGAAGTCGAGCAGGCCGCCCGGCTGGGCGTGAGCCGCACCCCGCTGCGCGAGGCCCTCCGGCGCCTGGCCGCCGACGGGCTCGTCGCGCAGCAGTCGCCGCGGGTCACCGTCGTCACCGCCGTGGAGCCCGACGACATCCGCGCCCTGTTCGAACTGCGTCGCGCGCTGGAGGAGACCGCCGCGGGCATCGCCGCCGAACGCGGCGACCGTGCCGTCTTCGCCGGCCTCGTCCGCGACTTCGCCGCCGTCGACCTCGTCGCCCCCGGCGGGGCGGATGCCTACTACGCGCTCATCGCGCGCTTCGACGCCGAGCTGGACGCCGCCGTCGCCAACGACTACTTCACCGCGACGCTGCGCACCACCCGCACCCACCTTGTGCGGGTGCGTCGGCTCGCGCGCGACAACCCCGACCGACTCGCGGCATCCGTCGCCGAGCACCGGCTGATCGCCGCCGCGATCGCCGAGGGCGACCGGGAGCTGGCCGCCCACGCCACCCACATCCACCTGCACAACGCACTCGAGAGCATTCTCGCCTCGCTCGACGACGGCCTCGCAGCACGGCATCCCGCGCTGTAGAGAAAGGACCCACCATGACCATCACGCACCACCTCCGCGTCCACCGCAGCGACGAGGACCTTCCCCGCGAGGGCCAGCTGGCCTGGCACATCGCCGAGGTCGCCGCCGACCCGGTCGCCGTCGACTCCGAGGTCGTCGACATGATCATCAACCGCATCATCGACAACGCCTCCGTCGCCGCGGCCTCCCTCACCCGCGCCCCCGTCAGCGCCGCCCGCCAGCAGGCCCTCGATCACGCCGTCTCGGTCGGCGGTGCCGGCGCAACCGTCTTCGGCTGCGCGCTCGAACGTCGTACCAGCCCGGAGTGGGCAGCATGGGCCAACGGGGTCGCGGTGCGCGAACTGGACTACCACGACACGTTCCTGGCCGCCGACTACTCCCACCCCGGCGACAACATCCCGCCGATCCTCGCCGTCGCCCAGCACGTCGGCGCCGACGGCGCGGCGCTGGTGCGCGGCATCGCGACCGGCTACGAGATCCAGATCGACCTGGTGCGGGCGATCTGCCTTCACAAGCACAAGATCGACCACGTCGCCCACCTCGGCCCCTCGGCCGCCGCCGGCATCGGCACCCTCCTCGGCCTGCCCGTCGAGACGATCTACCAGGCGGTCGGTCAGGCGCTGCACACCACCACCGCCACGCGGCAGTCGCGCAAGGGCGAGATCTCCACGTGGAAGGCCTATGCCCCCGCGTTCGCCGGCAAGCTGGCCGTCGAAGCGGTCGACCGCGCGATGCGCGGGCAGACCTCCCCGTCGCCGATCTACGAAGGCGAAGACGGCGTCGTGGCGTGGCTGCTCGACGGCAAGGATGCCGCCTACGACGTGCCGCTGCCCGGCGTCGGCGAGCCCAAGCGCGCGATCCTGGATTCGTACACGAAGGAGCATTCGGCCGAATACCAGGCGCAGGCCTGGATCGATCTGGCTCGCAAGCTCCACAGCGAGCACCCCGAGGTCGCCGACCCGGCCAACGTCGAGTCGATCGTGCTGCACACCTCGCACCACACGCACTACGTGATCGGCTCCGGCGCCAACGACCCGCAGAAGTACGACCCGACCGCGTCGCGCGAAACGCTGGACCACTCGATCCCGTACATCTTCGCCGTCGCGCTGCAGGACGGCGGCTGGCACCACGTCGACTCCTACGCCCCGGAGCGCGCCGCCCGCACCGACACCGTGGCCCTGTGGCAGAAGATCACCACGGCCGAGGACGCCGAGTGGACGCGCCGCTACCACTCCGACGACCCGAACGAAAAGGCCTTCGGCGGCCGCGTGGAGATCCGCCTGACCGACGGCACCGTGATCGAAGAGGAGATCGCCGTCGCCGATGCCCACCCGCTCGGTGCGCGTCCGTTCGCCCGCGAGGACTACATCCGCAAGTTCCGCCTGCTCGCGGTGCCCGTGCTCGAGCCGGAAGAGATCGAGCGGTTCCTCGACCTCGTGCAGCGACTGCCCGAACTCGGTGCCGACGAGGTGCGCGAGCTGTCGATCGTCGCCAAGCCTGGCCTGCTGCTGGCCGCGCCCGCCCCGAAGGGGCTGTTCTGATGCTGTACTCCGCTGTCTCCGCCGCCGAGAAGCGGCGGGTGCTGCGCGAGCGACTCGCCTCCGGGGAGCTGCTGCGCTTCCCCGGGGCGTTCAATCCGCTCTCGGCGCGCCTGATCCAGCAGAAGGGCTTCGAGGGCGTCTACATCTCCGGTGCCGTGCTCAGCGCCGACCTGGGGCTGCCCGACATCGGGCTGACGACCCTCACCGAGGTCGCCGGCCGCGGGCAGCAGATCGCGCGCATGACCGACCTGCCCGCCATCATCGACGCCGACACCGGGTTCGGCGAGCCGATGAACGTGGCCCGCACGATCCAGACCCTCGAGGATGCCGGCATCGCCGGGGCCCACATCGAGGACCAGGTCAACCCGAAGCGCTGCGGGCACCTCGACGGCAAGGCAGTCGTCGACCAGGACACCGCCGTCAAGCGCATCCGCGCCGCCGCCGACGCCCGCCGCGACCCGAACTTCCTCATCATGGCGCGCACCGACATCCGCGCCGTCGAGGGGCTGGATGCCGCGATCGACCGCGCCAAGGCGCTCGTGGATGCCGGGGCGGACGCGATCTTCCCCGAGGCGATGCGCACCCTGGAAGAGTTCGAGGCCGTCCGCGGCGCCGTGGACGTGCCGATCCTGGCCAACATGACCGAGTTCGGCAAGAGCGAGCTGTTCTCCGTCGACCAGCTGCGCGATGTGGGAGTGAATATCGTGATCTGGCCGGTGTCGCTGCTGCGCATCGCGATGGGCGCGGCGGGGCGGGCACTGGATACGCTGACCGCAGAGGGGCACCTCACCGGCAAGCTGGACGAGATGCAGCACCGCGCCGACCTGTACGACCTGCTCGACTACGAGGCATACAACCACTTCGACACGAACGTCTTCACCTTCGAGATCCGGAAATGAGCACCCCATGAGCGACGACATCAAAAAGGGACTGGCCGGCGTCATCGCCGACGTCACGGCCGTCTCCAAGGTCAACCCCGACACCAACAGCCTGCTGTACCGCGGCTACCCGGTACAGGAGCTGGCCGCGACCCAGCCATTCGAGGCGGTGGCCTACCTGCTGTGGACCGGTGAACTGCCCGATGAGGCGCAGCTGGCCGAGCTGCGCGAGACCGAACGCGCCCACCGCGTGCTGCGCGAGGACGTCAAGGCCGCGATCGACCTCGTGCCGCTGGACGCGCACCCGATGGACGAGGTGCGCACCGCCGTCAGCCTGCTGGGCGCGGTGGATCTGGCCGGCACCGGCTCGGTGCTCGATGCCAGCGGCAACGCCGAGGACAACCTCGCCCGCAGCATCCGCCTGTTCGCCGCCCTCCCCGCCATCGTCGCGTACGGCCAGCGCCGCCGCCGGGGGCTGGAGCCGGTGGCGTCGCGGGACGATCTGGACTACGCCGCGAACTTCCTGTGGCTCACCTTCGGGGAAGAGGCCGACCCGGTCGTCATCGACGCGTTCAACCGCTCGATGATCATGTACGCCGAGCACTCCTTCAACGCGTCCACCTTCACCGCACGGGTGATCGCCTCGACTCTCAGTGACCTGTACTCCGCCGTCGTCGGTGCGATCGGGGCACTGAAGGGCCCGCTGCACGGCGGCGCGAACGAGGCCGTGCTGCACATCTTCGACGAGATCGGGGCGGCCGAGAACGTGACGGCCTGGCTCGACGAGGCGCTCGCGAGCAAGCGCAAGATCATGGGCTTCGGCCACCGCGTCTACAAACGAGGCGACTCGCGCGTGCCTACGATGAAGGCCGCGCTGGACGAGCTCGTCGTCTTCTACGACCGCCCCGACATCGCCGCGCTCTACGACGCGCTGGAGTCGGAGTTCGTGGCGCGCAAGGGCATCTACCCGAACCTGGACTACCCGTCCGGTCCGGCGTACAACCTGATGGGGTTCGACACGATCACCTTCACGCCGCTTTTCGTTGCGGCCCGAGTGACAGGGTGGACCGCGCACATCAGCGAGCAGCTGGCATCCAACGCCCTCATCCGACCGCTGTCGCTGTACACCGGTCCCGATGAGCGGCACATCGACGGCTATGTGGCCGACACCGCGACGCTGCAGGTGGCGGAGCGCCCGGAGGAAGCGGCCGACTGAACCGGCGCGTCATCCGTGTGCTTTCGGATTGTATAGAGTCGATCCACGCCTGAGGAGAGTCAATGAAGATCGTCGTGCTGGTCAAAGAAGTCCCGGACACCTATGGTGACCGCAAGCTGAACCCGGAGACGGGTTTGGCCGATCGAGGTGCGAGCGAGCGTGTGCTCGACGAGATCGGGGAGCGGTCCCTCGAGGTGGCGCTGAGCTATGCCGACGCCCACCCCGGCACGGAGGTGGTGGTGCTGTCGATGGCACCGGAGGCTTCGGCTGCGACGATCCGCAAGGGACTCGCGATGGGCGCCGGATCCGCCGCGCAGGTCGTCGATGAGGCACTCGCCGGCGCCGACCTGGGGCTGACGGCAGAGACCTTGGCCGCGGCGATCAAGCGCACCGGCTTCGACCTCGTGATCACCGGTAACCAGTCCACCGACGGCTCCGGCGGCGTGATCGGCGCGATGATCGCGGAGCACCTCGGCGTGCCGCACGCGACGGCCCTCGCGGCGGTCGAGATCGGCGAGACGTCGGTGTCGGGAACCCGGGTGACCGATGCCGGCAACGCGCGCGTCACCGCGCCGCTGCCCGCCGTGATCGCGATCACCGAGGCGCTGCCCGACGCGCGATTCCCGAACTTCAAGGGCATCATGGCGGCCAAGAAGAAGCCGTTCGAGACCCTGTCGCTCGCCGACCTCGAGGTGGATGCCGGTGTGGACACCGTCGCACGGTCGATCATGACCGCCGTCAGTGAGAAGCCGCCGCGTTCGGCGGGCGTGAAGATCATCGACGAGGGCGACGGTGGCGAGAGGCTCGCCGCGTTCCTCATCGAAAACCGGCTGGCGTGAGGGGATCGGAAATCGTGACCGACTTTGCAGCAGATTCGATCCTGGTCCACCTGGACGTCATGCCGAACGGCGAGCTGGCCAAATCGGCGGCCGGCCTGCTGGGCGCGGCCGCCGCGATCGGCACCCCGGTGGCGCTGATCGTCGCCGCACCCGAGCGGCACGACGCACTGGCATCCGCCGCGGGTGACCTCGGCGCGCAGGCGGTGCTCACGGCCGGGCTCGGCGGCGCCGACAACGCACTGACGATCCCGTTCCTGGACGCGCTCGTCGCGGCAGCCGACCTCGTGCAGCCCGACGCGGTGCTCGTCTCCAACTCGATCGAGGGCCGCGACATCGCCGGCCGGTTCGCCGCCCGCACGAAGCGCGCGCTCGCCGTGGACGCCATCGGCGTCGCCCGTGACGACGAGGGCGTGCTCGCGCAGCACTCGGTGTACGGCGGGGCCTACAGCGTCACGTCCGCGCCGACGTTCGGCGCCTACGTGATCACGGTGCGTCAGGGCGCGATCGATGCGCGCGCCGAGGCGGTCGCAGCTCCTGCCGTTTCGCCGCTCGAGGTCACGCCGTCGGGTGCCCCCGCGGCGACGGTCGACTCGTTCGAGGAGGCCGTCGTGGCATCCTCGCGTCCGGAACTGCGGGGTGCGGCCAAGGTCGTCTCCGGCGGCCGAGGACTCGGGTCGGGGGAGAAGTTCGCGCTCGTCGAGCAGCTTGCCGACACGCTGGGCGCCGCGATCGGCGCGTCGCGCGCCGCAGTGGATGCCGGCTACGTGCCGTACTCGTACCAGGTGGGGCAGACCGGTGTGTCGGTGTCCCCGCAGTTGTATGTCGCTCTCGGCATCTCCGGGGCGATCCAGCACAAGGCGGGAATGCAGACCGCGAAGACGATCGTCGCGATCAACAAGGACGCGGACGCCCCGATCTTCGAGATCGCCGACTTCGGCGTGGTGGGCGATCTCTTCCAGATCGTGCCGCAACTGATCGCGGCCCTCGAGTCGAAGAAGGCGTAGCGCGCGATGGCGACATACGGGCGAACCGTGCGCCGGGGCCTGCCGCGGGTGGCCGGCGGTGAGCCGTGGCCTGCCGCCGGTGCCGCGCCCGTCGGTGTCGCCGCGCCCGCCCCGGCCACGCCCGCCCCGGCCGCGCCCGCCGCGGAAGTGGCAGTTGCTGCCGCCCCCGCGCCCGCGGAGCGACACGAAGTGACACCTGAACCGGCGCCCGCGGCGACAAGCGACGCTCAGGTGGCAGTTGCTGCCGCTTCGGCGCCCGCGGAGCGACACGAAGTGACACCCGAACCGGCGTCGGCCGGGCGCGCGCTGCGGCGCGGCCTGCCGCGGGTGCCCGGTGGCGAGCCCTGGCCCCCCGCGGGCGCTGCCGCGGCTCCCGCTGCCGCGGCTCCCGCAGCCGCTCCGGTGTCGGTTATGGCGGGTGTTTCTGCCGCAGAGCGTGCGGACGTGACACCCGAGCAGCCCGCGCAGCCCCCGCAGTCCGTGCCAGCGACGGTCGCCGCGGATGCCGAGGACGGTGTCGCGCTGAGGCGCGGACTGCCTCGCGTCGCGGGTGGCGAGCCCTGGCCGCCGGCGGGAGTCGCGCGGCCTATCGTGACGGATGCCGCGCCCGTGACGGATACCGCGCCCGTGACGGATGCCGCACCGGTGACGGATAGCGCTCTCGTGGCGGCGGCCGCAACTACCGCTACCGCGCCCGCAACCGCAACCGCAACCACAGCACACGCCCCCGCGTCCCCCACCGGCCCGCGCCCGCCGCTCACGGTGCCCCGCACCGTGTGGCCGGGAGCGGCGGCATCCGTCCGCCCGGCGCCGAAGCCGGAGCCCACGCGCATCGGTGCGTTCACCCGCACGCAGTGGGCGGGAATCGTGGTCGTCGGCGGCGGTGGCCTGCTGGTGGCGGCAGCCCTCGCGGTGTTCTTCGTGCGCTGGTTCCTCAGCCTCGAGTTCATGCAGGACTTCCTCGTCACCTACCCCGGCGAGTACCACCTGCCCGAGGGGGCGCCTGTCGGCTTCCCGGCGTGGCTCGGGTGGCAGCACTTCTTTAACGCGTTCTTCATGGTGCTGATCATCCGCACCGGCCTGCAGATCCGCACCGAGAAGCGGCCGACGGTGTTCTGGACGCCGCGGGGCGACAAGAAGGGCAAGACCAGCCTCACCATCTGGCTGCACCAGGCCCTCGACGTGCTGTGGATGGTCAACGGCCTCGTGTTCCTGGTGCTGCTGTTCACCACCGGGCAGTGGATGCGTATCGTCCCCACCAGCTGGGAGGTCCTCCCCAACGCACTGTCGGCGGCGCTCCAGTACGTCTCGCTGGACTGGCCCACCGAGAACGGCTGGGTCAACTACAACGGGCTGCAGCAGCTGGCCTACTTCACGACGGTGTTCATCGCCGCGCCGCTGGCCGCCATCACCGGCTACCGCATGAGCGGCATGTGGCCGAAGAACAACGCGCGGCTCAACCAGGCCTACCCCGTGGAGTGGGCGCGCGCGCTGCACTTCCCGGTGATGCTCTACTTCGTCGCGTTCATCATCGTGCACGTCGCGCTGGTGTTCGCCACCGGGGCGCTGCGCAACCTCAACCACATGTACGCCGCGCAGGGGTCGGTCGACCCCACCGCTTATGCGGACAACTGGACCGGGTTCTGGATCTTCATCGCCTCGGTCGTGGCGATCGCGATCGGGTGGATCGCCGCGAGGCCGCTCGTGGTCGCGCCGATCGCGCGGCTGTTCGGCACGGTCAGCGGGCGGTAGCGGCAGATGGCGGATGCCGGGGCGGAGCGCTGGACCATACTGGTCTCCCGCGTGCTCGCGCCCAACGCGGGGCCGATGACCCTCGACGGCACGAACTCGTTCGTGATCCGGGCGCCCGGCAGCGGCAGCATCGTCGTCGTCGACCCCGGTCCCGACGACGCCGCCCACCTCGATGCGCTCCGCGGTGCGGGGGAGGTGGAACTCATCCTCCTCACCCACCACCACCGTGACCACACCGAGGCGGCACCGCGGTTCGCCGAGCTCAGCGGGGCGCCGGTGCGAGCCCTCGATGAGCGGCTGTGCATCGGGGCGCCACCGCTGGACGACGGGGAGCAGCTGCACGCCGCCGGCATCCGTATCGACGTCGTCGCGACCCCCGGCCACACCGCCGACTCCGTCTCGCTGCACCTGCCCGACGACGCTGCGCGGGATGCCGCCGACACCCCCGGCGGCACCATGCTCACCGGGGACACGATCCTCGGCCGCGGCACGACGATCATCGCCGCACCCGACGGGTCGCTGGCGGACTACCTCGACTCGCTCACCCGGCTGCGCGGCTACGGCGCGATCCCGGTGCTGCCGGCCCACGGCCCGCAGCTGCCGGACCTCGCCGCCATCTGCCGCACCTACGCCGCCCACCGCCGCACCCGCCTCGACGAGGTGCGCGCCGCCCTCGGCACGCTCGATCGAGCCCCCGCGCCCGACGCGGCCCTGGTGGCCGAGGTGACCGATATCGTCTACGGTCACATCGACCCCGCGGTGCGGTTCGCCGCCGAGGCATCCGTGCGGGCGCAACTGACCTACCTCAGCGCGCGCAGCTAAACTACGCACATCGCCCACCGCGAGGCCAAAAGCCTGCACAGGATGGAAAGCCGATGTCGTCGACGATGAACACACCGCCCACGCTGACCGATGATGAGCGCGCGGCGATCCTCGCCGCGGTGCGGGAATTCGCCGCCACCGAGCTGGCGCCCTACGCCCTGGAACGCGACGAGCACGCGATCTTCCCGCGCGACGCCCTGCGCCGGGCGGGCGACCTCGGCCTCGGCGGCGTCTGCGTGCGGGAGGACGTAGGCGGCACCGGGCTGTCGCGCAGCGACGCGGTGGCGATCTACGAGGCGCTCGCGGAGGGCGACACGTCGCTTGCGGCCTACATCTCGATCCACAACATGGTCGCCGGGATCATCGACACCTGGGGGAGCGCCGCGCAGGGGCAGGAGTGGCTGCCGCGCCTGGTCGAGATGAGCGAGGTGGGCTCCTATTGCCTGACCGAGCCGGGGGCGGGGTCGGATGCCGCGGCGCTCGTCACCGCCGCCGTGGCCGACGGCGAGGACTACCGGCTCACCGGCGTGAAGCAGTTCATCTCCGGTGCGGGCGAAGCGGGGGTGTACGTCGTGATGGCCCGCACCGGCGCGCCAGGGGAGCCGGGTTCCCCCGGCGCTCGGGGCATCTCGGCGTTCCTCGTGCCGGCCGGGACCCCCGGACTGTCGTTCGGCGCGAACGAGAAGAAGATGGGCTGGAGCGCGCAGCCGACCCGCCAGGTGGTGCTCGACGACGTGCGTCTGCCGGCATCCGCCCTCATCGGCGGCGTGGGCGAGGGTTTCCGCATCGCGATGGCGGCCCTCGACGCGGGCCGTCTCGGCATCGCGGCGTGCTCGATCGGGGGCGCCCAGTGGGCGATGGACCGCGCGGTGCGCTACGTGCAGGAGCGTGAGACCTTCGGTGAACCGCTGTCCGAGCGTCAGGCGGTCGTGTTCATGCTCGCAGACATGGCCACCGAGCTGCGCGCGGCCCGCGCGCTGGTGCGCGACGCCGCCCGTGCGCTGGACGAGGGCGCCGACGACGCCGCAGTGCAGTGCGCCATGGCCAAGCGCTTCGCCACCGACGCCGGTTTCCGCGTCGCCAACGACGCGCTGCAGCTGCACGGCGGCTACGGGTATCTGCGCGAACTCGGCATCGAGAAGGTGGTGCGGGATCTGCGGGTGCACCAGATCCTGGAAGGCACGAACGAGATCATGCGTGTCATCGTCGGCCGCGATCTGCTGCGCCGCGGTCGCGTGGCACGATGAGGGCATGACCGCATACGAGACGCTCATCGTCGAGACCCGTGGCCGCATCGGCTGGGTCACCCTCAACCGGCCTCAGGCCCTCAACGCCCTCAACGCCCAACTCGCCGCCGAGCTCGGTGAGGCGGTGACCGCGTTCGACGCCGACGAGAACATCGGATGCATCGTGCTGACCGGTTCCGAGCGGGCTTTCGCGGCGGGCGCCGACATCAAGGAGATGGCGGGGAAGAGCTCCCACGAGATGACGATGCACAACCCGTTCGCGGGGCTCGAGCAGCTCTCCCGCGTACGGACGCCGGTGGTGGCCGCGGTGGCAGGCTTCGCCCTCGGCGGCGGGTGCGAGCTGGCGATGATGTGCGACGTCATCCTCGCCGCCGACACCGCCCGGTTCGGTCAACCCGAGATCAACCTCGGGGTCATCCCCGGCATCGGCGGCACGCAGCGGCTGACCCGGGCGGTCGGCGCCTACAAGGCGGCGGAGCTCGTGCTGACCGGGCGCATGATGGATGCCGCCGAGGCGGAACGTGCCGGCCTGGTGTCCCGGGTCGTGCCGGCATCCGATCTGCTCGACGAGGCCGCGAAGACGGCCGAGACGATCGCGTCGAAGTCGCTGCCGGTGCTGTACGCCGCCAAAGAGGCACTGCGAGCGGCTCAGGAGACGAGCCTGGCCGAAGGCCTGCGCCTGGAGACGCGCATCTTCACGTCGCTGTTTGCCCTGGAAGATCAGAAAGAGGGCATGGCCGCCTTCAGCGAGAAGCGCGCGCCGCGGTTCAGCCACCGCTGAGTGCGGAGGGCACCCTAGGATGCCCTCGTGAGCGTCGACAGGGCGGACGGGGAAGCTCAGGGCATCGCCAGCCGGGCGGCCCAGTTCGACGCCGCGCTCGGGCCGATCGACTGGAGCCTGCTGCCGCCCGACGTGCAGCGCGACCGTGTCACCGCGCCGTCCGGCGCGCTCGCCCGCATCAGCATGGGCCCGGTCGACGGGCAGCGCGTCGTGCTGGTGCCCGGCGTCACGGGGTCCAAAGAGGACTTCATCCGGATGATGCCGATGCTGGCAGCAGCGGGCTATCGGGTCGAGTCGTTCGACATGGCGGGGCAGTACGAGTCCTACACGGCGGGGCCGGAGAACCTCGTGCCGCCGCAGCGCCGGTACACGCTGGAGCTGTTCGTCGACGACCTGCTGGCAGTGCTGGCCACCGGCGCCACGCCGGCGCACGTGCTGGGCTACTCGTTCGCCGGCACCGTCGTCGCGGCCACCGCCGTCGCCCATCCCGAACTGTTCTCGAGCATCACGCTGCTGTCGGCGCCTCCGATCGCAGGCCAGGCGCTGCGCGCCTTCAAGATCCTGGGCCCCGTGAGCGGCCCGATCCCGGCACGCACCGCGGCACGCCTGATGATGTGGGGCGTGCGCAACAACGTGCACCGCGGGCCGCAGGACCGCGCCGTCTTCGTGCGGGCGCGGTTCGCGCTCACCCGCACCTCCAGCGTCGAGGACATCTTCTGGCTCATGAAGCACACGCCGGACCTGGCCGATGCGCTACGGGCGCTGGGTCTGCCGATCCTCGTCGTCACCGGCACGGGTGATGTCTGGCCGGTTGCGGCGCACCAGGCATACGCCGCGCGGCTCAACGCCGTGCTGCGGGTGATCGACACCGGCCACAGCCCGTGCGAGTCGGCGCCGCATCAGCTCACCGAGGCGATGCTGGTGCACTTTCCGCGCTGACCCGTCGCGCCTCGCGGCGGGCTTCGCGGCGGACCGCCCGGCGCCGGTGGCGTCCTAGCGCGCACCGCCAGTGCCGGCGGAGAGCGCCGACCTCGGACAGGTTGACGCCGATGTCGTGGAACGCCCACACGACTCGTCGGCGGAAGCCGGCGAACGAGTCGAAGGGGCGAGCGGACACCCCGACGCGCAGCAACCGGTCGAACTCGACGCCCGCGCCGAAATCGAGGGCGAAGCTGACTTCGAGGTCATCGTGCATGCGGGGGTCGTCCAGATGCACGCGTTCGCGCACCTGCGGCCATGCGCTGCGGCGGAGCGCGAAGTTGGAACCGAACACGGGCACGTGCCCCATGACCAGGCGCATGGACCAGAAGTAGCCGCCGAGGTACCCGTACCGGCCGATGACTTCCCATACCCGGGCGCCGCCGTAGAACACGCCCGTGCCGGTCAGCGCGGTGAGGGTGGGATCGGCATCGAAGCGCTGTTCCAGACGCGCGGTCCACTGCGGCGACGGGATCGAATCGGCATCCAGTCGCCCGATGATGTCGCCGCGGGCCGCGTCGAAGCCGCTCGCGGTCGCGCGCAGCACCCCGCGGCGCGGTTCGCTCACCAGCACCGCACCGGCGGCGCGGGCGACGTCTGCCGTGCTGTCGGTGGATCCGTTGTCGACGACGATGATCTCGTCCGGCTGTCGCGTCTGGTCGGCGAGGGCGGCCAGGCAGTTCGTCAGCATGAACGCATCGTTCAGAGACGGGATGACGACGCTCACTGTGCTCATCGAGCGTCAGCCTAGGGCCTGCGTCGCCGTCATGTGGCCTTGGAGCACTCGGTGCGTCGCCGATCTCACTCGCGCCGGAAGTCCTGGCCGGCCTCCGCCCTTTTCCAAAGCGACGCCGGCGGGACGAAGCGCTCGCCGAAGGCGTCGGCCAGCTCCCGCGCCCGGGCGACGAAGCCGGGCAGGCCCCCCTCGTACTGGTTGACGTACTGCAGCACGCCTCCCGTCCATGCCGGAAAGCCGATGCCGTAGATCGAGCCGATGTTGGCGTCGGCCACCGACGCGAGTACCCCCTCATCGAGGCAGTGGATCGCCTCGAGCGCCTCGGCGAACAGCATCCGCTCCTGCAGATCCACAAGCGCCACGCGTGTGCGGCCGGAGTCGAATCGCTCGCGCAGCCCCGGCCAGATCCTGACGCGTTCCCCACGCTCGTCGTAGTCGTAGAAGCCGCGGCGGGCCGCGCGGCCTCGGCGCTTCGCGTCGTCGACCATCCAGTCCACGACGGCCTCCGACGGGTGTGCGACCCAGTTCGCGCCCGCCGCCTCGGTCGCGGCGCGCGCGGCGACTCGCATCTTCTGCCCCAGCGACAGCGACAGCTCGTCCAGCAGGTGCAGGGCGCCGGCCGGATAGCCCGCCTGCAGGGCGGCCTGCTCGACGGAGGCCGGTTCCACGCCTTCGCCGACGGCGGCGACCGCCTCGGCGAGGCGCGCGCCGATCACGCGGGAGGTGAAGAAGCCGCGGGAGTTTGTCACGACGATGGGGGTCTTGCGGATCTGCTGCACGAAGTCGAACGTCCTCGCCAGCGCCTCGTCGCCGGTGCTCTCGCCGCGGATGATCTCAACGAGCGGCATGCCGTCGGCCGCGGAGAAGACGTGGACGGGACTCACGGTGGCCTGGACCTCCGGGGACACCCGCGGCTTGCCTGATACCGATTCGGATACCGCCTCGATGACGATGTCCACACCGGAGAAGTCCGCGGGGTCGGCGGTGGGGTGGATGCGCTCCAGCAGCGCCTGGCTGCGCTCCTCGGTGGTTTCGCCCCGGGCCACGGCCTTCTGCTCCCGGCCGTGGGCGTGCTCCTTGCCCTTCTCCGCGGCTTCGGGGGAGAGCTCCAGGAGGACCACGTCGATGCCGGCTTTCGCCGTGGCGTAGGCGATGGCGGCGCCCATCATGCCCGCACCGAGGACGCCGACCTGCTCACAGACCGGCACCGCCGGGCAGCGGCGCTCGGTCACGTAAGCGAGAGTACGCTCGGCCGGCGGCGTCAGGAGATCTTGCGCTTGTAGATGGTCATCGCGAACCCGAACGCCACCACCAGGATGCCCAGGCACCACGCCAGCGCCACCCAGATGTCGGTGCCCACCGGCTGACCGGCGAACAGGGCACGGGTGCTGTCGACGATCGAGGTGACCGGCTGGTTCTCGGCGAACCAGCGCACCGGGCCCGGCATGGTCTCGGTGGGGACGAACGCAGAGCTGATGAACGGCAGGAAGATCAGCGGGTACGAAAAGGCGCTCGCGCCGTCGACCGTCTTGGCCGAGAGCCCCGCGATCACGGCGATCCAGGTGAGGGTCAGCGTGAACAGCAGCAGCATGCCGACGACCGCGAGCCATTCCAGGACGTTCGCGTCGGTGCGGAACCCCATGAGCAGGGCCACGCCGACGACGATCGCCATCGAGATGGCGTTGGCGACCATCGAGGTCAGCACGTGCGCCCAGAGCACACCGGAGCGGGCAATGGGCATGGACTGGAAGCGTTCGAAGATGCCGCCCTGCATGTCCAGGAACAGCCGGTACGCGGTGTACGCGATGCCGGACGCGATCGCGATCAGCAGGATGCCGGGGAGCATGTAGTCCACATACGCCTCGGTGCCCACGTCGATGGCCCCGCCGAACACGTAGACGAACAGCAGCATCAGCGCGATCGGGGTGACGGCGGTGGTGATGATGGTGTCGGGGCTGCGCAGGATGTGTCGCAGTGACCGGCCGGTCAGCACGGCGGTGTCGGTGAGGCCGTGGCCGGTCATGGTCGTTCCTTTCCGGTGGTCGCCGGTGCGCCCGGAGCGGCGGCATCGCTGCCGATGATGGCGAGGAAGACCTCCTCGAGGGTGGGCTGCTTCTCGACGTACTCGACCTTCGCCGGCGGCAGCAGCTTCTTCAGTTCCGCCAGCGTGCCGTTCGCGATGATGCGGCCCTGGTGGAGGATCGCGATGCGATCGGCGAGATGCTCGGCCTCGTCGAGGTACTGCGTGGTCAGCAGCACCGTGGTGCCGCCGCGGGCGAGTTCCCGCACCGCTTGCCACACCTCCAGGCGGGCTTCCGGGTCGAGACCGGTCGTGGGTTCATCCAGGAAGATCACCGGCGGGTTGCCGATGAGACTCATCGAGATGTCCAGACGCCGCTGCATGCCGCCGGAGTATGTCCCGGCCCTGCGGCCGCCGGCGTCGGTGAGCCCGAAGCGGGCCAGCAGCGAGTCGGCGATGGTGCCGGGATCCTTGAGGTGGCGGAGCTTGGCGACCAGGACCAGGTTCTCCCGACCGGTGAGCACCTCGTCGACGGCGGCGAACTGCCCGGTCAGGCTGATCGACTCGCGCACCTGGGCGGCCTGCGCGGCCACATCGGCGCTGTTGACCGTCGCCGTTCCGGCATCCGCCCGCAGCAGTGTCGACAGGATGCGCACGACGGTCGTCTTGCCGGCGCCGTTGGAGCCGAGAAGGGCGAAGATGCTGCCCCGCGCGACGTCGAAATCCACACCCTGCAGCACGCGCAGGTCCTTGAACGACTTCTCCAGACCCGCCACCTCGATGGCGGGTGCCGGTGTGGCGGTCATGATTCCGCCTCCTTTCCGGTGCCATCGCCGGTCACGCCGTTGATGGCCTTGACCAGCCGCGCACGTTCCTTGTTGATCCACTGCCCGGCGGTGTAGTTGCGCAGGAACTCTTCGGCGAACTCCACCGGGTCATCGCCGACGATCGCGCGGATCGGCGTGCCGTCGGCGGCTGCCTGCTCGAACAGGTCGGCGAGGTCGCGGAGCATCGCGAGCATGATGTCGCCCTTGGTGATCGAGCCGTAGTACATCAGGTAGCGCTCCAGCGCCATGGCGGCGGTGCGATAGTCCGCGGGCAGCTGCTCCACTCGCGCCTTGTACTGCTTGTACTGCTTCTTCTCTTCGAACGGGCCGGTGACCTTTTCGAGCCAACCTGCAGCCATGTTCACTTGCCTCCTCGGTGGAGCTGTTCCAGACGTTCTGCCAGGAAGCTCCACGTCCTCCAGAACTCTTCGAGCTGTTCGTGTCCCTGCGCGTTGAGCGAGTACACCTTGCGCGGGGGCCCCTTTTCGGACGGGACCTTCTCCACGTCCACGAGGCCGCGCTGTTCGATGCGCACCAGCAGTGCGTAGACGGTGCCTTCGGCGATGTCCGCGAAACCCTGCTCGCGCAGCCAGCTCGTGATCTCGTACCCGTATGCCGGGCGCAGCGCGAGGATCGCCAGGACCACGCCCTCCAGCGTGCCCTTGAGCATCTCGGTCATCTGCTTGCTCATCGTTCCCACTCACTACTCAGTGTGGCTAACTACCGGTAGTCAGTATCACTGAATAGCGACGCGTGCGCAACGGTCGAGTCCGAGATCGGGTCGCGGGCGCGCGGCATCCGCGTCGCCCGTTCTTCGGAGAACGCCGCGATTTCGGACCGAATGGGGCGGATGCCACCGAAGAACCGGTGATCTCCGAAGAACCGGCGCGCGCCGGCGGGGCCTGTGGGGGACGACTGGGGGACGACTGGGGGACGACTGGGGACGACGGGGGACGACTGGGGGGCGTCAGTCCGCGTCGGTGGCGGCGCCGGCGGCGAAGCCGGCCGCGTACCCCTGCGCGTGCGCTTCGTCGGCGCCCAGGTGGAAGAAGTCGCGTTCGGCCGGGCGCACGATCGAGCGGGCGCCGGGCAGATCCAGGGGGCCCACGAGATCCGCGCGCCCTCGGACGACGGCGACCGGGCGACGCGAGGCCTTCCCCTTGACGAGGTCGGCCGCCGCGGCCAGCTCATCGGCCACGCAGGGCATGGTCACCACGAGCGGGCGACCTTCGGCATCCGTCTGGCCGCGCAGGTCCGCCATGACCGTGACGCCGCCGGCGCCGATGGCGTGATCGGTCTGGCCCTCGCGCCACGCCCTGCCGAGGGTGTCGGAGACGATGACGCCGACGTGCACCCCGAGCCGCTCCCGCAGGCCGGCGGCGATGGCGCGGGCCGAGGCATCGGGGTCGACGGGGAGCAGCAGCACGGTGCCGTGAGGGGTGTTCGAGGCATCCACGCCGGCGGCGGCGGAGACGATGCCGAGCCGGTTCTCCACGATGCGCGTGAGGTGTCCGGATGCCGAGGTGCGCGACGCCACGACGCGTACGGTCTCGGCGGTGATGGCCGCTTCGCGGTCGTCGGCGCGGATCATGCGGCCCTCGGCCTTGGACACGATCTTCGACGTCACCACGAGGATGTCGCCGTCGGCGAGTGTGCCGCCCGCGGCGGCGGAGATCAGCGTGACGAGGTCGTCACCGATGGCGACCTCGGGAATACCGTCGAGCGCCCAGACCTGCAGCACGACGCTCAGCGGACGAAGCGGACTTCGGTCAGCGTTTCGCCGAGGAAGGGTTCGGTGTGCGCCGCGCCGTCGAGGACGAAACCGTTGCGCTGGTAGAACCGGTGCGCGCGGGGGTTGTCCTCGGCGACCCAGAGGTAGGCCTGTTCGTCCTGGTGGATCGCGGCGTCGAAGAGGCGCTGGCCGGCGCCGGTGCCCTGGTACTTGGCCAGGAGGTAGATGAAGTACAGCTCGCGGGTGCGTGGCGCATCCCGGTCGCGGGCGGGGCCGGAGCCGACGAATCCGACGATCTCGCCGTCGTCGAGTGCGGCGTGCATGCGGAAGTCGGGACCCTGCTGAGCCCAGTGCGTCCACAGTTCGGCCAGACGTCGTGGCGAGACGTTCTCGAGCGCGGCCTTGCTGATGAGGTGGTCGTAGGTCTCGTGCCAGCACTGGGCGTGCACGCGGCCCAGGGCCTCTGCATCCACGTCCCGCACCGGACGGACGACGATGTCGGTCTGGGTTTCGCGTTCCATGTCGTGACTCTACGCGCGGGTCGCGCGGGGGCGAAATCGGAACAGCCGGGGTAATTCGGCGGGTGGTCGGCGTCTCCCCTCGGCGCCGCGGGGCTTTCTCCACAGGGCCGACTTCCACGGGTTGTCCACAGATCGGGAATTGACCGTATGATCGGGCCCTTCTTGGGGGCGCCAATGTCGGAGGGGGTGAGCAGAATTGGCGCATGAGCACCTTCCTGAACCGACTTGAGGCGCTGCGAGAGCATGTCGCCGAAGTGGTGTCCGACGGGGTGCGCAGCGGGGAACTGGCGAGCCAGACCGAAGCGGATCTGGCGCGGCTGCTCGGGGTCGTCGGGGGCATCGGGCGGTGGGTGGATGCCGCGCTCATTGGGATCGTCGGCGAGGTGCAGTCCCGCTCCGGGGGTCCCCGCGATGACCGGATGACGACGCGCCTGGGGTGCCATGACGTCTCGGAACTGGTGCAGCGGGCGGCGCTGGTGGCACCGCAGACGGCTTCGCGATTGCGTAGGGTCGCGGCGGTGGTGCGGCCCGAGGAGTCCTTCCTCACCGACGAGCCGCTGCAGTCGCAACTGCCCGCGCTGCGGGAGGCCGTGCTCGACGGCGTGGTCGGACTCGACGGGGCGCTCGCGATCGCGGAGCCGCTGCTGGCGATGGGGAGCCGGGTCGGGCGCGAGGCCCTTCTCCTTGTCGATGGCCTCCTCGCCGCCGAGGCGAGGGTCCCGACGGCGCGCCGCCGGCGTGCCCGGATCTGCTTCGCGTGCAGGCGCAGGCGTGGTCAGTGGCGTTGGATCAGGACGGCGCCGAGCCCCGCGAACGAGCGACCATGCACAGGCGATCGCTGATCCTCGGCACCCCCACTGCGTGCGGGGTGCCCGTGCGCGGGATGCTCATGCCCGAGGTCGCCGCTCAACTGGAGCGGATCTTCGACGCCACCCTCTCACCGCGGGGCAAGGTGGCCTTCGTTGCAGGGGTGAGCGACTCCGACGAGGAGTGGAGCCACGACAGCGTGCCGCCGGTGGACGGGCGCACGCGCCCGCAGAAGCAGCACGATGCCCTCGCGATCGCGCTGACTGTGGCTGCCGCCAGCGGATCGCTGCCGACGATCGGGGGTGCGGCGCCGACCCTGGTCGTGACGGTGCGCGCCGAGGATGTCGCCACCGGCCAGGGCTACGCCCACGTCGACGGGTGCGATGAGCCGGTTTCCCTCGCTGCGGCGCGGCACGCCGGCTGCGCCGGGGCCATCCAGCGCGTCACGCTGACGGCTGAGGGGCGGATCGTCGCGATCGGCACCGAGGACCGGGTGTTCAACCGGCATCAGCGCCGGGCAATCGCCGCCCGCGACGGCGGCTGCTTCATCCCCGGATGCGGGGTGCCCGCCGCATGGTGCGAGATCCACCACGTCGTCGAGCACGCCAAAGGCGGTCGCACGCACACCGACAACGGCGTGCTGTTGTGCTGGTTCCACCACCGCTTCCTCGACGTGCACGGGTGGCGCATCCGGATGAACAAGGGGGTGCCCGAGGTGCGGGCACCCGGGTGGAACGACGCCTCCGGCCGGTGGCGACGGGTGACCCGGTCGCCCGCGCGGCTGAAGGATCTGGTGCTGCGCAGATGACCGGCGTTGTCGGCATCCCACAGCGGGATTGCCGGAACGGCGGCTGACCGGGCTAGCATCACGCCTCGTGAATGTATGGTGGCGGACTCTCCTGACGATCCTGCGCGCGAAGGCCATGCTGCGTCGCAACGGCGCGGCCCATCCGGCCACGGTCGGGCGGGTGCGGGTGCGGACCCTGCCCACCGACATCGACCTGCTCGGGCACATGAACAATGGTCGCTACGCGTCGCTGTTCGACCTCGGCCGGTTCGACCTGCTCATCCGCACCGGTATGTGGGACCTTTTCAACGCCCGCGGGTGGTACGCCGTCGTGGCGAGCGAGACCATCACGTTCCGCAAATCCCTCGGGCTGTGGCAGCGGTTCACCGTCGAGTCGCGCCTGCACGGACACGACGACAAGTCGGTCTACATGATCCACCGCGCCGTGGTGAACGGTGAGATCTACGCCGAGATGCTGGTGCGGGCCCGGTTCCTGCGCCGCGGGGGCGGCATCGTCCCCCTCGAGGAACTGTTCGAGGCGCTGCACCGTCCCGACGACCTGCCGCCGCTGGAACCGTGGATGCTGCAGTGGGCCGCGGAATCCGCCCTGCCCTCGACCAAGAGCCCGGCTCCCAGCGTCTGGGACTGAGCCGCTGCACCGTCTTCCCGGCGCGGGGTTCAGCTCAGCGCGGTGAACACCGGTGCGGCGTCGCGGGTGATGACCCCGATGGTGCCGGCCGGGATCTCCTGCCACCTGCGCCGCGACCAGTGCAGCTCGAGCGGTTCCGAGACGACGAGCTGCGCGTCGCGGGGGAGCTGTTCGGTCCGTCCCTCACCGACGTGCAGGGTCTCGGGTCCCGCGCTGTGGAACAGGGACGGCGGCGGCAGCTGCGTGGCATCCGGGCTCGACCAGCGCAGGACGACGAGTCGGTCTCCGTCCGAGGCGCACATCGCACCGCGGAATGCGCCGGAGGTGCCGTGATCACGCCGTGCGGTCTCGACGCGTTCGACCATGCGCCGGAGGGCGGCGACCGGGTCCGTCGCGAGCCCGTAGGTGAGGGCGAGGAAGAAGCAGACCTCGCTGTCGGTCGTGCCCCTGATGAACGGGTACAGCTCCGGCGCCACCGCCATCGTGAGTTCGCGCTTGAGGTCGGCGAACCCGCTGATCTCGCCGTTGTGCTGGAACATCCAGCGGCCGTGCACGAACGGGTGCGAGTTCTGCTCCGCGATCGTGCCGCCCGGGGCTGCCCGCACGTGCGCGAGGAAGCAGCCCGATTCGATTTCGGCGGCGAGGTGGCGCAGGTTGTCGCTGTCCCACGCCGGCGTGGTCTGCCGGTATTGCCCCGGGGTGTCCCGCCGTCCCGCCCACGCGACGCCGAACCCGTCGCCGTTGGTCGGGAACGCGTGCTCGCGGAACTGCGAGGCCATCGCCGTTCCCGGCAGGTACAGCTCACGCGCCAGCAGGCTCTGATCGATCAGCGAGTGGTCGGGGCGGACCAGGATGTCCTCGAGCGGCAACGCAGATCCGAGGTACGCGATCCAACGACACATATCGACTCCTCGCAGCTGCCGGTTCGAGGCGTCGCGGCAGCCCTGCGGCCATGATCTCAACCATTCGACCGTGCGTCGATGGCCTCGGAGGTCGTTCGGCGTCGGAATTCAGGCTGAGAAGCCGGGAACCGGCGAATCCGGGCTGGAACCGCACGCACAGGCTGAATTCCGACGCGGTGCGGCCGGTGCCGCCGCGGCCGCGTCCCTCCTCGGTGCGACAGCGGGCTGGACGTAGGCTGGGCGCATGCCGCAGACCTACGACGAGGCACCGCAGTCGCCCATGTCCGCGGACCTCGCCGACCGCGCGATCGACCTCGCCCAGCGGTGGGTCACCGAGTCCGCCAGCGTCGAGACCGACCCTGCGGCCAAGCGGCTGGCCGGGGTGCTCAAAGACCCCCGCGGACTGCCGTTCACGATCGGCTTCGTCGACGGGGTGATGCGGCCGGAGAGCTTGTCGGCGGCGGCATCCCACCTCACCCGCATCGCGCCGCTCGTGCCCGACTTCCTGCCCTGGTACCTGCGCGGCGCGGTGCACGTGGGTGGTGCGGTGGCGCCGGTGCTGCCGACGCCGGTGGTGCCGATCGCACGCCGGGTGCTGCGCGAGATGGTCGGGCACCTCATCGTCGACGCCCGACCGGGCAAGCTCGGGCCGGCCATCACGCGCATCCGGGAGAGCGGCGCGCGGCTGAACCTCAACCTGCTGGGCGAGGCCGTGCTGGGTGAGGCCGAGGCCGTGCGCCGCGCCGACGGCATCCACGACCTCATCCGTCGGGAGGACGTCGACTACGTCTCGGTCAAGGTCTCCGCGATCATGCCGCGCATCTCGATGTGGGCGTTCGACCAGACGGTGGAAGCGGTCGTCGAGCGGCTGCTGCCGCTGTACCTGACCGCGGCGGACCCCGCGACGCCGGGCGGTCCGACGTTCATCAACCTCGACATGGAGGAGTACCGCGACCTGGACCTCACGATCGCGGTGTTCACCCGGATCATCGAGGACCCGCGGCTGCAGCAGCTGGAAGCGGGCATCGTGCTGCAGACGTATCTGCCCGACGCCCTGCCGGCCCTGCAGGAGCTGTCGGCGTGGGCGCGCATGCGGCTGGCCGCAGGTGGCGCGCGCATCAAGATCCGGCTGGTCAAGGGCGCCAACCTCGCGATGGAGCGAGTGGAGGCCGCGATGCACGACTGGCCGCTGGCGACCTACGACAGCAAGCTCGACACGGATGCCAATTACCTCCGGTGCCTCGACTGGGCGCTGCAGGCCGACCGCACCGCCGCCGTGCGGATCGGCGTCGCCGGTCACAACCTGTTCGACATCGCCTACGCATGGCTGCTGGCCGGCCAGCGCGGTGTGCAGGACGACATCGACGTGGAGATGCTGCTGGGCATGGCGCAGGCGCAGGTGCACGCCGTCTCCCGCGAAGTCGGTCCGGTGCTGCTGTACGTGCCGGTCGTGCGCCCCGATGAGTTCGACGTCGCCATCAGCTACCTGGTGCGCCGGCTGGAGGAGAACGCCTCGAGCGAGAACTTCCTCTCCGCGGCCCTGGACCTCGCCGCCGATCCGGCGCTGTTCGACCGGGAGCGCGACCGGTTCCTCTCGTCGCTTGACCGCAGCGCCGAACCCGGGCTCGCCCTGGGCCCGAACCGCACGCAGGATCGCAGAGCCGACCCGGTGCGGCGTGCCCAGAGCATCGTGCGCGACGCTGCGGCATCCGATGACGAAGCCGGATTGACCCAGGCGGTGCTCGGCATCGCACGGTCGGCCGGGACGGATCCGAGCGACACCGTGCCGCTGGAACCATCGGCCGACGCCATGCTGTTCGGTGGCCAGGAATTCGTCGAGACCGCGGTGTTCGCACCGCGCGAGACGCGCCGTGCGCTGGGCGCTCCCGGCTTCCGCAACGCCGCCGACACCGACCCCGCCGTCCCGGGCAACCGCGCCTGGGCCGGTGCCGTGCTCGAACGGGTCGAGGTCAGCGCCGCGGGGGATGCCACCATCGACGCCGCGCGGGTGACCGATGTCGGCGCCCTCGAACGCGTCATCGCGACCGTGACCCAGGGCGCCGGCACATGGGGCGGCCTCGCCGCCGCCGAGCGCGCCGTCGTGCTGATCGCCGCTGGCCGCGCCCTCGAGGCGCACCGGGCGGAGCTGATCGAAGTCGCCGCGTCGGAGACCGGAAAGGTGCTCGCCGAGGCCGACATCGAGGTGAGTGAAGCGGTCGACTTCGCCAACTACTACGCCGCGACCGCGCGCGAACTCGACCGCGTCAGCGGCGCGGTGTTCGAGCCGTCCCGGCTCACCGTCGTCGCACCGCCCTGGAACTTCCCCATCGCGATCCCCACCGGCGGGGTGCTCGCCGCGCTCGCCGCAGGGTCCGGCGTCGTGCTCAAACCCGCGCCGCAGGCCCGCCGCTGCGCCGCCGTCATCGCCGAGGCGCTGTGGGAGGCCGGCGTTCCCCGCGACGTGCTGGCCCTGGTCGACGTCGATGAAGACGACCTGGGGCAGCGGCTCATCTCGCACCCGGCGGTGGATCGGGTGATCCTCACCGGCTCCTGGGACACCGCCGCACTCTTTGAATCGTGGCGGCCCGGGTTGCCGCTGCTGGCGGAGACCAGCGGTAAGAACGCGATGATCATCACGCCCACCGCCGACCTCGACCTGGCGGCATCCGACCTCGTCCGCAGCGCCTTCGGGCACGCCGGCCAGAAGTGCTCGGCGGCGTCGCTGGCGATCCTGGTGGGACCGGTCGGACGGTCCAAACGGTTCGCCCGGCAGCTGGTGGATGCCACCCGGTCGCTGCGCGTGGGCCCGCCCACCGACCCGCTGGCCGAGATGGGGCCGCTCATCGCGGCACCCACCGGCAAGCTCGACTGGGCGTTGCGCACCCTTGAAGAGGGGGAGCAGTGGCTTGTCGAACCGCGCCTCCTGGAGGGCGTGTTCCCGGAGTACGAGGGACGGCTGTGGACCCCCGGCATCCGCGTGGGGGTGCAGCCCGGGTCGCGTACGCACCTCGAGGAATTCTTCGGGCCGGTGCTCGGCATCATGCACGCGCACTCCCTGGCGCAGGCAATCGAGATGCAGAACGCCGTCGCCTACGGGCTGACGGCAGGGCTGTATACGCAGCACCCCGACGACCTCGCGCTGTGGCTGGACCGCGTGCAGGCGGGAAATCTCTACGTCAACCGCGGGACGACGGGCGCGATCGTGCAGCGGCAGCCGTTCGGCGGCTGGAAGCGGTCGTCGGTGGGCGCCGGCGCAAAAGCGGGCGGACCGAACTACCTCATCGGCCTCGGTTCGTGGCGTGCGTCCGCCGGCGGGGCATCCTCCTCGACGCTGCACCTGCGGGGACTGGACTCCCGCATCACGTCGCTCATCGAGGCGGCCCAGCCCACCCTCGACTACGAGGGCTTCGACTGGCTGCGCCGCGGCGCCCTGTCGGACGCGATCGTCTGGGATCGCGAATTCGGCCGTGTCCGCGACGTGTCGCAGCTGGGCGTGGAGCGCAATCTCTTCCGCTATCGCCCGGTGCCGGCCGTCACAATCCGGGCGACATCGGATGCCACCTGGCAGGCGGTGCTGCGCGTCGTGGTCGCCGCGATCCGCGCCGGGGCCCCCTTCACCCTCAGCGCGCCGGTGGGTCTTCCCGCCGCGGTGCGCCGGGCGCTGGGTGACCTGCGGGCGTCGGTGCACGTGGAGACCGACCAGCAATGGCTCGAACGCATCGTGGGCACCGGCGACGGCGTGGCATCCGCCGACCTCGGACTGGACCTCACCGCCCGGCGCCCCTCCCGCGCCCGGCTGGTGGGACCGCGGGAGTCCGTCGCGGCGCTGCGCCGCGCACTGGCCGAGGCCGTGGGCGGCGACCCGGACCTGGCGATCTACGACAACGAGGTGACCACCGCCGGTCGGCTGGAGCTGCTGCCGTTCCTGCGGGAGCAGTCGATCACGATCACCGCGCACCGGTTCGGCAACCCGGACCCGACATTCGACGACGTGATCTAGCGCCGACTCGATGTAAAAGATTCTTGACACGGATGCCATCCGGGTCGATACTCGAGGTGTCAAAGATTCTTGACACCTTCGAGGGGGTCCCATGGTCTATCAAGAGCGCAACACGTGGTCGCAGCTCATCGCCACGGTCGTGGCGATGACGGTGTACGTCATCGTGATCCTGCAGACCGCCGCAGGCGGCCCCCTCGCCGAGGTGCAGTGGTGGCCCGTCATGCTCTGGACGATCGTCGGCAGCATCGTCGGCTCGATCGTCGTGAGCATCGTGTGGGGCATGGTCGCGGGCGTGCGTGACCCCGACGGGGTGGGCGCATCGGATCTGCGCGACCGCGACATCGCCCGCCTCGGCTCCCGTGTCGGCCAGGCCTTCATGGTCATCGCCGGTCTCGGCGTGATCACGCTGTGCGCCCTCGAGGCGTCCTGGTTCTGGATCGCGAACACCATGTTCTTCGGGTTCGCGGTGTCGGCTTTCATCGGCGGCATCGCCCAGGTCATCGCCTACCGACGGGGTCTGGCCTGATGGTCAAGCCCACCAAGGTCACCAACGACATCCGCACGCTGCGCGAGGCGGCAGGCCTGACCCAGGCCGAGCTCGCCCGCCGCGTCGGCGTCACGCGCCAGACGCTCATCGCCATCGAACAGGGCAAGTATTCGCCCACGCTCGAGCTGGCATTCCAGATCGCGCACGTCTTCGGCCGCAGTCTCGACGACGTGTTCCAGTACCCCGAAGAGGAGGCATCATGAACGCGGATGCCGCAGTCCCCACCACCATGACCGCCTGGACGCAGCACCGCTACGGCGGCGCCGAGGTCGTCGCCCCCGAGCAGGTGCCGGTGCCCTCGCCCGGTCCGGGCGACGTGCTCGTGCGCGTGCAGGCGACGGCGCTCAACTCCGCCGACGCTCGCATCATGCAGGGCAACCCCCTCGCGCTGCGCCTCGCGTTCGGGCTGCGCCGCCCCCGCACCACGGTGCAGGGGCGCGACATCGCCGGCATCGTCGTCGCCGTCGGCCGCGACGTCACGACGCTGCGGGTGGGCGACGCCGTACTCGGCGAGGGGACCGGCGGCGGGCTCGCCCCCTTCGTCGTGGTGGCGGCGGCGCGCCTCGTCCGCCGGCCCGATGGGCTGGACGCCGTCGTCGCTGCCGCGCTGCCGCTGGCCGGTGGCACGGCGTGGCAGGCGCTGGCGCGCGCAGGCATCACCGGCGACAGGGCTCGCGGCGCCCGCGTGCTGGTGGTGGGCGCCGGGGGAGGGGTCGGTCACTTCGCGGTGCAGCTGGCCGCCCGCCGCGGCGCCGACGTCACCGCCATCGCCGGGGAGCGCTCGCGGTCGGTCGTCCGGGAGCTGGGAGCGACGACCGTGCTGGATCACCGCCGCACCGACCCGGCCACGCTCGCCGCGGCATCCTTCGATGCCGTGCTGGTCACCGCCGGCGACCACTCACTGCGGGCACTGCGCCGGCTGCTCGTCCCCGGCGGCAGCGTCGTGCTCATCGGCGGCGGCACCGGACGAATCATCGGCCCGATCGCGATGGTGCTGCGCGCGCTGCCGATGTCGCTCGTCGGGTCGCGGCGGGTGCGACCCCTCACGGTGGTGACGAAGCCCGAGATCACCGCGGAACTGGCGCGCCTGGCCGCCGCGGGGGAGCTCACGCCGCACATCGAACGGGTGTGGCCACTGGCGGAGGCGAACGCGGCACTGGCGCACATCGCCTCCGGTCACACGATCGGAAAGGTCGTCGTCCGCGGCGGTTGACGTGGCATCCAGACGCAGCCGGACCCGCCATGTCACAATGGTCCCGGCGTGTCCGGATCGCCCCTTTCCCGCAGCACAAGAGCACCGCGGTCGAAGGGCCACCGGGCCAAGGGGACAGCGTCCGCCACCTTTGCGAAAAGGAGCACAATGTCCACGCACCCGACCCTCCCGCAGACCCAGCAGCCCGGGCCCGAGGCTGCGGAACGCATCGCGCAGCACCGCCGCTACCTGATGTGCCGTCCGGAGCATTTCACGGTGAGCTACCGGATCAATCCCTGGATGGAGCCGGCCCGGCCCACCGACACCGCCAAGGCGCTGCGCCAGTGGCAGGAGCTGCACGACACCTACCTGCGGCTGGGGCACGAGGTCGAGCTGATCGACCCGGTCCCGGGGCTCCCGGACATGGTCTACACCGCCAACGGCGGGTTCATCATCGACGGCCGTGCGCTGGGCGTGCGCTTCCGCGTGCCGGAACGCCGCGGCGAGGAGCGGCCGTTCATGGACTGGTTCGCCGCGCACGGGTTCGAGGTGATCGAACCCGTCGAGGTGCAGGAGGGCGAGGGTGACTTCCTGCTCGTGGGTGACACGATCCTCGCCGGCACCGGCTTCCGCTCCGTCGGCGACAGCCACCGCGAGGTGGCCGACGTGTTCGGGCGGGAGGTGGTGAGCCTGCGCCTGATCGACCCGCGGTTCTACCACCTCGACACCGCGATCGCCGTGCTGGACCCGGTGCAGGGGCACAGCGGCGTCGACCGCGCCAACATCGCGTACCTGCCCACCGCGTTCGACGACCACTCCCGCGCCGTGCTGGCCGAGCGGTTCCCGGACGCCATCGCCGTCTCCGACGAGGACGGCGCCGTCTTCGGGCTCAACACCGCCAGCGACGGCCGCAACGTGATCGTCTCCCCGCGCGCGGTCGGGTTCATCGGTCAGCTGCGCGATCGCGGTTACATCCCCGTCCCCGTCGATCTGTCCGAGCTGCTGCTCGGCGGCGGCGGCATCAAGTGCTGCACCCTCGAATTGAGAGGTTGACATGACCACCCCGCAGAACATCGACCCCGCCGCCCTGAGCCTGATCGCCGCCGAGGAGCAGCACGTCGCGCACAATTACCATCCGCTGCCGGTGGTGGTCGCCAGTGGCGAGGGGGTGTGGGTCACCGACGTCGAGGGGAAGCGCTACCTCGACCTGCTGTCGGCGTACTCCGCGATGAACTTCGGGCACCGGCATCCGCAGCTCGTCGCCGCCGCGACCGCGCAGCTGGGACGCATCACCCTCACCAGCCGCGCGTTCCACAACGACCGGCTCGGCTCGTTCGCCGCGGCGCTGGCGCAGCTGTGCGGCAAGGATCTGGTGCTGCCGATGAACACCGGCGCCGAGGCGGTCGAGACCGGCATCAAGGTCGCCCGCGCCTGGGCGTATCGGGTGAAGGGGGTGCCGGCGGATGCCGCGACGATCGTCGTCGCCAACGGCAACTTCCACGGCCGCACCACCACGATCATCGGCTTCAGCGACGACCCCAGCGCCCACGACGACTTCGGGCCCTATGCGCCCGGATTCCTCTCGGTGCCGTTCGGCGACGCCGCCGCGATCGAGGCCGCGATCGACGACAACACCGCGGCCGTGCTGGTCGAGCCGATCCAGGGCGAGGCGGGCGTCATCATCCCGCCGGAGGGCTACCTCGCCGCGGTGCGGGAGATCTGCACCCGCCGCAACGTCCTGTTCATCGCGGACGAGATCCAGTCGGGCCTGGGCCGGGTCGGCACGACGTTCGCCTGCGACCGCGAGGGCGTGGTGCCCGACGTGTATCTGCTGGGCAAGGCGCTCGGCGGCGGCATCCTGCCGGTGTCGGCGGTCGTCGCCGACGCCGACGTGCTGGGGGTCATCCGTCCCGGCGAGCACGGGTCGACCTTCGGCGGCAACCCGCTGGCCGCCGCCATCGGGCAGCGCGTCGTGGAGATGCTCGCGACCGGCAAGCTGCAGAGCCGCGCGCAGCTGCTCGGTGAGCACCTCGACGAGAAGCTGCGGGAACTCATCGGCCACGGTGTCACCGCCGTGCGCACGGCGGGGCTGTGGGCCGGCATCGACATCGACCCCGCGCGCGGCACCGGCCGCGAGGTGGCCGAGCGGCTGCTGACGCGCGGGGTGCTCGTGAAGGACACCCACGGCCAGACCCTGCGCATCGCGCCGCCGCTGGTGATCCGGGCCACCGAGCTGGACTGGGCCGTGGAACAGTTGAAGGTCGCGCTCGGCTGACCCGCGGCATCCGTCTCCTGGACACTCCTGTGTCGGAGAAGGCGGCACCGGCGACGGGTGGATGCCGCGTGCGCGCGGCCACGGCGCGACACCACTGCACCCCCGCGCTGTCAAGACCTTCGGCCGAAACACGGCGGCAATGCGCCCGCGGATAGGGTGAAAGCATGGGTGATCTGTTCGACGGTTACGGCTCCGTACTGGCGCCGCGCAAGACGCCCTCCGGCGTACCGGCGTACGACGAGATGTTCGGTCACGCCGACCGCCCGGGCGCCCCGGTGCCGTCGCGTCGGGCGTACCGCGAGCTGTACCAGGCGCTGGCCCAGATGACCCAGGAAGAGCTGCGCGGGCGCACCGATTCGCTTGCGAGCTCGTACCTGGCGCAGGGCGTGACGTTCGACTTCGCCGGTGAGGAGCGGCCCTTCCCGCTGGACGCGGTCCCCCGCATCATCGACTACGACGAGTGGTCCCGCATCGAAGCGGGCGTGAAGCAGCGGGTGCTGGCGCTGGAGGCGTTCCTCGACGACACCTACGGGCACCAGCACTGCGTGCGCGACGGCGTGCTGCCGGCCGGACTCATCGCCTCGTCGCAGTACTTCTACCGGCAGGCCGCCGGCATCCACGCCGCCAACGGCGTGCGCATCCACGTCTCGGGCATCGACCTCATCCGCGACGAGCACGGCGAGATGCGCGTGCTCGAGGACAATGTGCGGGTGCCCTCCGGCGTCAGCTACGTCATCTCCAACCGCCGCGTCATGGCCCAGACCCTGCCCGAACTGTTCGTGTCGATGCGGGTGCGGCCGGTCGGCGACTACCCCAACAAGCTGCTCGCGGCGCTGCGCGCATCGGCGCCCCCCGGAGTCGAGGACCCCAACGTCGTCGTGCTGACCCCCGGCGTGTACAACTCTGCCTACTTCGAGCACACGCTGCTGGCCCGCCTCATGGGCGTCGAGCTCGTCGAGGGCCGCGACCTGCTGTGCGTCGGCGGCAAGGTGTTCATGCGCACCACCCGCGGCCCGCAGCGCGTCGACGTCATCTACCGCCGCGTCGACGACGACTACCTCGACCCGCTGCAGTTCCGCGCCGACTCGATGCTCGGCGCCCCCGGGCTCATGCTCGCCGCGCGGCTGGGCAACGTCACCATCGCCAACGCCGTGGGCAATGGCGTCGCCGACGACAAGCTGCTGTACACCTACGTGCCCGACCTCATCCGGTACTACCTCGCCGAGGAGCCCATCCTCAAGAACGTCGACACCTGGCGCCTCGAGGACCCGGGCGCGCTCGAGGAAGTGCTCGACCGACTGGACGAGCTCGTCATCAAGCCCGTCGACGGCTCCGGCGGCAAGGGACTGGTCATCGGACCGGATGCCTCGCCGGCCGAACTCGCCAAGCTGAAGACGCAACTGCGTGCCGACCCGCGGGGCTGGATCGCGCAGCCGGTGGTCATGCTCTCGACGATCCCGACGCTCGTCGAGGACGGCATGCGCCCGCGTCACGCGGACCTCCGCCCCTTCGCCGTCAACAACGGCGACGAGGTGTGGGTGCTGCCCGGCGGTCTCACGCGGGTCGCGCTTCCCGAGGGGCAGCTGGTGGTCAACTCCAGTCAGGGCGGCGGCTCGAAGGACACCTGGATCGTGGGCGGCTCCGCCCCGGGCCGGGTCGAGTACGGCCAGGGCCAAGGTCTGTCCGGGCTCGTCGCCGATCAGGCGGCCGTCACCGAGGCGATCCCGATCGTCTACGACGGTCAGCCGGAACCCGCTCACTCCCCGCAGGACCGTCCGCTCTCGCATACCGAGCAGCAGGAGCAGCAGCAACAGGGTCGCGATGCGGGGGAGGCGTCGTGATGGCCTCACGGATAGCTGCCCTTCGATACGCGCCCTGCGGGCGCTACTCAGGGACCGGACACGGGGGGACGTGCCACGAATGCTGAGTCGCATTGCCGAGAGTCTTTTCTGGATCGGGCGGTACATCGAGCGCGCCGACGGCACCGCCCGCATCCTCGACGTGCACCTGCAGCTGCTGCTGGAGGACCCCTGGATCGACGAGGACACCGCCTGCCGGTCGCTGCTGAGCGTCATGGGCTCCACGGCGCCCGAGCACCTCGAGCGCGTCGAACGTCAGGATGTGCTCGCCCGTCTCGCCGTGGATCGCACCAACTCCTCGAGCATCGCCTACTCGCTGCAGGCGGCTCGTGAGAACGCCCGTCGCGCGCGGGAGATCGTCTCCACCGAACTGTGGGAGACGCTCAACACGACCAACTCGCGGATGCCGCGCCGGTTGCAGTCCGAGAAGGTGCACGAGTTCTTCCAGTGGGTCAGGGAGCGCTCGGCGCTGGCGGTCGGCATCGTCGACTCCTCGACCAGCCGTGACGAGGCGTGGCAGTTCTTCACCCTCGGCCGCAGCATCGAACGCACCGACATGACGGCACGCATGCTCGCCACGCGGTCGCTGACGGAGGCATCCGGACCGTCCTGGACGACCATCCTTCGTTCGTGCGGCGCCTACGAGGCGTACCTGCGCACCTACCGCGGCATGCCCAGCTCGCGCAACGCCGCCGAGTTCCTGCTGCTGGACCGCCTGTTCCCGCGGTCGATCATCTACTCGATCCAGCGCGCCGAGGAATGCATGAGCGCGATCGACCCCCGTGCCGATCGCGTGGGGCACTCCAACGCGGTGGCCCGCGCACTGGGGCGCATCCGCAACGACCTGGAGTACAGCCCGATCGGTGACATCCTGGGCGAACTGCCCGAGCATATGGAACGAGTGCAGACGGTCACGCGGGAGGCATCCGAGGCGATCCGCCACCGGTTCTTCCCGACGCAGGCCGAGCCCAGCTGGGTGGGAGAGATCACATGATGCGCCTGCGGATCGAACATGCCACCGGCTTCACGTACCCGGGTGACGTGTCGGCGTCGTATAACGAAGCGCGCATGCTTCCGGTTTCGACCGAGAACCAGTTCGTGCTGAGCTCATCGCTCGACATCGAGCCCTCCTCCAGCGTGAACCAGTACGTCGACTACTTCGGCACCCGCGTGGCATCCTTCGATGTGCTGTCCGGGCACACCGCGCTGGGCATCACCGCCCGGTCGCTTGTGGAGGTGCGGCCCCGGCCGCTGGAGCACCCCGAGATCTCGTGGGAAGATCTCCGTGGCGAGGCCCAGCGCTCGATCTCGACCGTCGAGATGCTTGCACAGTCGCCGCGCACCGCCGCGCACCCCGAGGTCGCCGAACTCGCCCGCATGATCGCGGCGCAGCACGACAACCCCGGTCAGGCGGCGCTGGCGATCGCGGTGGCGATCGGCGACACCGTCGAGTACATGTACGGGTCCACCGGCGTGCAGTCCACCGCCGCCGAGGCGTGGGAGCAGCGCAGCGGTGTCTGTCAGGACATGGCCCACATCACGCTGGGGGCACTGCGCGAGGTCGGCATCCCTGCCCGCTATGTCTCGGGCTACCTGCATCCGGATCCCGAAGCCGAGGTGGGGGTCGCCGTCGTCGGCGAGTCGCACGCCTGGGTGGAGTGGTTCGCGGGCGATTGGCACGGGTTCGACCCCACGAACAACACCGAGATCGGCGAGCGGCACGTGCTCGTTGGGCGAGGCCGCGACTACAACGACGTCCCGCCGCTGCGCGGCGTGTACGCCGGCACATTCGCAAGCGACCTGCACGTGAAGGTGACGATCACCCGCGAGGCCTAGCCGCCGAGTGAGTATTCACGCTGCCGAGTGAGTATTCGTGGCGTCGAGTGAGTACTCGTGGCGTCGAGTGAGTACTCGCGGCGTCTCACGCGCACAGGAAGAATCACCGGGACAGGACGTTTTGGCCGGAATCGTCCTGTTTCCGGGAGTTCTCCTGTGTCCGAGAGGTGGGCAGACGGATGCCGGCGGCGCGGGCCAGTGCGCAGCGGTCGAGGCCCGCACGATCAGCTCCGGCGGGCGCGCGAACCACCCCGACATCGAACTCGTCGTGGAACCCGGCCGACCTCGGCTACCTCGCCGCGTGGGCGGCGCAGGCGCTCATCACGGAGGAGATCACCGGCGAAGAGGGCGATACGTTCGAAGCCGGCAAGCTCGGCTCGTTCGAGGTCGCGCCGACGGCACGGTGCTGCTGGGCGACCCGTTCGTGTTCACCGCGGACAACATCGGCGACTTCGACTTCTAGAGGTCGCCGCAGTACAAGACCCGGCCGGACCCGTTCCGACTGGGTCTTGTCGTGTCAGGCCGGCGGGCTGTCGGGGTCGAGGGTCTTCAGCGTCTGCTCCTCAGCCGGGTTGTCGGCCTCGAGCTGGGCTTCGGTGCCCTCGTCGCCGCCGAGCGGTGCGTCGTCGCCGACCGGTTCCTGCGGGTTCTTCTGATCCTGGTCCATGCCCCCACGCTATGCCGCCGAGTGAGTATTGGTGCGGCCGAGTGAGTATTGGTGCCGAATACTCACTCGAGGCGACGAATACTCACTCGAGGCGGCGAATACTCACTCGGGGGCGACGAATACTCACTCGGGAGCGGCGGTGGAGCGGCGTACCTCCAGGCGCGGCTGGAACACGACGTTGTGCTCGGGCGGCGACCCGGCGATCAGGGCGCGCATCCGGCCCCACGCGAGGGTGCCCAGCACGTCGTGCGGCACCGACGCGGTCGTCAGCGACGGCGAGAGGAACCGCGCGAACGGGATGTCGTCGAACCCGGTGACGGAGATGTCGCCCGGAACGCGGATGCCGCGCTCCACCAGCCCGTGCACGAGCCCCACCGCGACGAGATCGTTGAACGCCAGCGCCGCCGTCGCCCCGGTGGCGGCCACGGCCTCGACGGCGGCGAGCCCGTCTTCGCTCCCGGCGCCCCCGGCCACGTGCGTGATCGTGACGTCATCGACGCTCTGCAGGAAGTCGCCGAGGCCCTTGACGCGGTTCGCGTTGGCGACCCCCTCGGGGCCGGCGACGTAGACCAGCCGGCGGTGGCCGAGCGAGTACAGGTGCCCGGCGATGAGTTCGAATCCTGCCCGGGAATCGACCGACAGCGTCGGGGCGGACACCCGGGGGCTCGACCGGTTCATCAGCACGACCGGGCCGAGCGTCGCGGCGGTGCGCTCCAGGTCGTCCTCGCTCATGCGCGGCGCGCACAGCACGATCGCATCGCACCGGCTGCGGACCTCCGCCGCCAGCACCGGCTCGTCGTCGGGCGACTCCGCGGAATCGGCCACCAGCACGCGGTACCCGTCGGCGGCGGCGGCCTTGCTCAGTCCTGCGAGCACCGTCTGGAAGGCGGGGTTGGCGAGGTCGGGCACGAGGAACGCGATCGCCTTGGTCTTACCCAGCGCGAAGCTGCGTGCGAGATGGTTGGGGGAGTAGTCCAGGTGCCGCGCCGACGCCCGCACCCGGTCGGCGACGGCGGGTTCGCCCAGGAAGTGCCCGTTCATGACGCGTGAGACGGTCGCCGCGGAGACGCCGGCGTGTGCGGCGACGTCGGCGATCGTGGTGGCGCGTGCGCGCTTGCCCATCGGGTCCCCTCCCGGACCGTCGTCGGCGTCGCTGCCGAGGTCCAGCAGTCATCCTATCCACTGAAACCGCTTTCTCCCGTAGAACCGGGTGATGCGCCGTCATTCCGGCATGGATGCCCACGCGCATGAGAAAGCGGTTTCTTGTAGGGTGGTGCGAACACGACCCGAAGGAGCGCCGTGAGCACTCTCGATTTCCTCGCCGTATCCGGGGCCGAGCTCGTCGACACGACGGGCGCCCCGGTGCGCCTGGCCGGTGTGGGCCTGGGTGGCTGGATGAACATGGAGAACTTCATCACCGGCTACCCCGGCGACGAAGGCACGATCCGCCGGCTGCTGCGGGATCGGATGGGCCGCGAAGCGTACGACGCCTTCTTCGACACGTTCTCGCGCGACTTCTTCGATGAGCAGGATGCCGCCCACCTGGCATCCCTCGGGATCAACAGCGTGCGCATCCCGTTCAACTACCGGCACTTCGAAGACGACGCCGCGCCATTCGTACTCAAGGAGGAAGGCTTCCAGCGCCTCGACCGCGTCGTGACGCTGCTGGCGCGCCATGGCATCTACTCGATCCTGGACCTGCACGCGCTGCCCGGCCGGCAGAACCAGCACTGGCACAGCGACAACCCCACCCACATCGCCGAGTTCTGGAACCAGCGGCACTTCCAGGACCGGGTCGTGCACCTGTGGGAGGCGCTCGCCGACCGCTACAAGGATCGCCCCGAGGTGGCCGGCTTCAACCCGATCAACGAGCCGAGCGACCCCAGCGGCCAGGCGCTGCCGGCGTTCTACGAGCGGCTCGAGGGCGCCATCCGCGCGATCGACCCCCACCACATCCTCTTCCTCGACGGCAACCGGTACTCCACCGACTTCTCCTTCCTCGACGCGCGCGCCGAGCCGATGGCCAACACCGTGTACACCGCGCACGACTACGCGCTGCCGGGCATCACCAGCGCCACCGCCTACCCCGGGGTCACCCGCGGGGAGTACTTCGACCGCTCGGTGGTGGAGCAGACGTTCCTGCGCCGCACCGAGTACATGCGTCGCACCGGAACACCCGTCTGGATCGGCGAGTTCGGCCCGGTGTACTCCGACGATCGTTCCCAGGATGCCTGGCGGCTGCAGCTGCTGCGCGACCAGCTGGAGATCTACCGCGAGCACGGCGCCAGCTGGGCGCTGTGGACCTACAAGGACATCGGGCTGCAGGGCCTCGTGTCCGCCCGCGCCGACAGTGCGTATCTCGAACTCATCGGCGACCTCGTCGAGAAGAAGCAGCGCCTGGGGGTGGACTCCTGGGGTGGGTCGGATGCCGGCGTCCGCGACGTGCTCGACCCCATCGACGCCCTGTTCGACCGCGAGTTCCCCGGCTACGCGCCGTATCCGTGGGGTCGCCAGCCGCACATCGCGGTGCTGGTGCGCCACATCCTGTTCGCCGAACCGCTCGCCCAGGAGTTCGCCGACCGGTTCGCCGGCACGACGCCCGAGCGTGCCCGCGACCTGGCGGCATCCTTCCGCTTCGACGCGTGCGATGAGCGCGAGGGGCTGTCGGCGGTGCTGCGCGAGCACCTGCGCGGCTGAGCCGAGGACAGTCAGGTCACCAGCGCGGCGGCGTGAATCCGCGGGCGATCACGCCCCCCGCCCGGCCGCCGTCGATCGCCACCCGGTCGTTGGGCGCGAGGTCCAGCGCGATCTCGGCGTCGACACCCGCGCCCGCGATGCGCAGGATGCCGCGCACGGCGCCGGCCGCGAGCCCCACCACGGCCGCGACCTCGCCGTGTGAATCGAGCACGACTCGCCACCCGCGCGGGAAGCCCAGCCACGGCGTGCCGTCGCGGTGCACCTCGATGCGCTCGTCGTCGCCGACGAGCTCGTAGTGGATGCCGCCGACGGTGCGGGCGGCGCCGGTCGCGACCGGCGCCTGCCCGTGGTCCAGCCGGGTCGGGGTCAGACCGCTCAGCCACACCTCGCCGTCGGGGCGCGGCAGGATGCCGGCGTCGCGCTCGAGGGTGTCCAGCAGCCACAGGATGGCGGGGGAGTAAGCCTGGGTGTACCCGGCGTCGCCGGTCCACGGGTCGTAGCACTGCGCGAACCGGTCATGACCGGCCATCGCCGCCAGCAGCGGCGCGTGGGTGAGGGCAAGCTCCGCGACGCGGCCGTGGTGCTCGAACGCGTGCGCCGCGCGCAGCAGCGTCAGCGCGTTGACGGGGCCCGCCCACGAGTTGCGGGTGTGGTCCCCGTCGAACCGCGGGTCGTCCATCGCGATCGAGGTGAACCCCGCCTGCGAGAGGAACCGGCGTGTGTTCATGAGGTGGTCCGCCAGCGCGGCGGCGAACGCGTCGTCGTCGCCGATCTCGCACGCCAGCACCCGCAGCAGCACGTCGGAGTCCACCCGCACGTGACTGCCGTCGGCGGCGCGATCGTAGAACATGCCGTCGACGTGGCACTGCGCGAACAGCGCGTCGCGTGACGCCGTCGCGGCCACCAGCCACGGCGCCGGATCCTCGCCGAGCTCGGCGGCGATGCGGGCGAGGTACTCCCGCTGGCAGGCGACGTTGGCGGTGAGATCGGGGGCCACCAGCGGCAGGGTCGGGATGCCGGGATCGAACGCCGTGGCATCCCCGCGATGACACCGCTCGGGGGTGTGCCAGAACCGGGGGGAGAGGTCGTGCCCGGTGTCGAACGTGCAGAACGCCTCGACGCCGCCGGTGCCGCGGGTGTCGCGATGCGCCGCGAGCCACGCGTCGTTGCGCGTCATGGCTGCGTGCATGCGGGCGAGGTAGTCGCGGTCGCGACCGGTGAGCAGGTAGTGATGCCACACGCACCGGGCCAGTGGCGTCACCGTCTGGATCTGCGTGAACGCCGGGCCGGCGGCGGTGATCTTGTACGGCAGCAGGCCGTCGTCGCGCTGCGCGGCGGCGAGGGCGAGGTGGGTCGCCCGGGTCACGGCGGGGGCGAAGCGGTCGAGGATCTCGGCGTTGATCGTGGCGGTGCTCTCCAGCCAGGCGCCGTCGTACGCGCCGCCCTCGCGCAGCAGCGGTGCGTCGCCGTCGATCGGGGCGATGCAATCGCGCAGCTCCCGCCATGCGCGCTGCCAGCGGGCCTCCAAGCCGCCGCCGAGGGCGACGAAGCGGATGCCGCTGCCGCGGATCTCCTGCGCGACGGCGTCGCCTGAGGCCGCGTCGGGCAGCGGCCCGTCCGATTCCCGCAGGCGCAGCAGCGCCCGGTCGATCTGCGTCATGATCCCTCGGTCCTCCGCAAACGCCTCGTGGGCGGGCCCTCGGATGAGGCCCGCCCACGAGGGTACGGTCAGTCGTTCGCGAGTGCTTCCGACAGTTCGTCCACCCACTGCTGTGCGCCGTCCGCGGCGCTGGTGTTGCCGAACAGGATGTCGGACTCGATGCGCTGCGACAGTTCGTTCAGCATCGCGCCGCCCGCCGGCTGCGGCGGCGCGTGCACGCCGACCTCGAGCACCTTGCCGAGGTACTCGGCGGACTGCGCATCGGCCGGTGCGAGCAGCGGCTCGACGACCGCGAGGGTGTCGGGGTTGAACGGCAGACCCCGGTTGGCAAGGATCAGCTCGGCCGGCTCCGGCTGGTTCAGCATCCAGTCCACCAGCAGCGCGGCGGCCTCGGGGTGCTCGGACTCCGACGCGATCGCCCAGTACTGCGAGGGCAGCACCGCGACACCGGAGACATCCGTCGAGGTCGGCGGCGTGAGGATCTGCACCTCGGCGCCGGTGCCTGCGCCGTATGCGCCGATCTGGTTGCTGTAGGCGAAGGCCATGCCCGCCTTGCCGGTGCCGAACAGAGTGAGGTCGGGGGTCACGTTCCAGTGCTCCACGATCACCGACGGGTCGGGCAGGCCACCGGACTCGACGAGATCCTGCTCCATCTCGAACCACTGCTGGATGACGTCGGCCTCGACCGACAGTTCGCCGTCCCAGTCGTAGATGCCCGTCTCGGTGTACTGCGCGACATACGTGCCCAGCACGTCCTGGATGCGCAGGTCGAGCCCGACGATGCCGTCGCCGGCGTTGGCGGAGATCTCGTTGGCGATCTCGGTGAACTCCTCCCACGTCCACGACTCGTCGGGAAGATCGACCCCGGCCGCTTCGAAGATCGCCGGGTTGACGACCACGCCGATCGCGTTGCCGCCGGTGGGAAGGCCGTAGAGGGTGTCCTCGACGGTCGCGCTGGTCAGGGTGAAGTCGGGGTAGGCGTCGGTGGGCAGGTATTCCTCGACCGTCGAGAGGTCCAGCAGTGCGCCGGCCCCGCCGTACTCCTGCGGCTTGGCGCCGCCCAGGGCGAACACGTCGGGCGCGGTGCCGGAGGCGAAGTCCGTCGCGAGGCGGTTGAACAGGTCGTCGGGTGCGCCGACCGGCTCCTCCACGACGGTGATGTTCGGGTATTCCTCCTCGAACAGGTCGACGGCCTCGGCCATGATGGCCGAGCGCTCGTCGTTGCCCCACCAGGCGATGTGCAGTTCGATCTCCTCTTCGGGGTCGAACCCGCCACCCTCGGCCGGTGCGGGGTCGCCGCCGCCGGAGCAGCCCGCGAGGGCGAGAGCGGCGACGAGGAAGGTCCCGGCGGCCGCGCGGGTCGCGATGGGTCGTGCTGAACGCGTCATTGCGCCTCTTTTCAGGTCGTGTCCGCGGGGGCCGGCTCTGGCGCCCCGTGCCCGGCCGTGGTCGCCGGCGGGCCTGGCGGCGGTATCCGAAGAAACCGCTTTCACCGGAAAGTAGCAGCGAGGGCCACCGCTGTCAATTGTTGTTGCATGCTCGTTATTCGCCAGATCCGCCCGGATGCCGGTGTTCCCCGGGATTCTGGAGTTCTCGAGGCGTTGACGGGGTTGCCGTCGGTGGTCCATACTGATCGGCGCACGTGAAAGCGGTTTCTCCTCGCGTGCCGGAACGAGGACGAGGAGGTCTCCGTGAGCAGCATCGGCGAGTTGCGCAAGCTGGCAATCCGACCACGCGGCGCGGCCCGGGTGAAGGGCGGCCGCAACCGGCATCCCGACAACAAAGCGGGCTACGTCTTCCTGGCACCCTGGCTCATTGGGGTGCTCGTCTTCACCGTCGGGCCCATGCTCGCGTCGCTGTATCTGGCGTTCACCGACTACAACCTGCTGCAGCCCCCGCAGTGGTCGGGCTTCGACAACATCATCCAGATGTTCGGCGACGCCCGGCTGTGGAATTCGCTCCGGGTGACCCTCGTCTACGTGTTCGTCTCGGTGCCACTGCAGCTGGCGCTGGCCCTCGTGGTGGCGATGCTGCTGGACCGCGGCATGCGGGGACTGGCCTTCTACCGCTCGATCTTCTACCTGCCGAGCCTGCTGGGCGGGTCGGTGGCGATCGCGATCCTGTGGCGTCAGGTGTTCGGCAAGGAAGGGCTCGTCAACGAGTTCCTCGCGGTGCTCGGCATCGAGGGGCCGGGGTGGATCTCCCACCCCGACTATGCGCTGGCGACGATCATCATCCTGCACGTGTGGACGTTCGGCTCACCGATGGTGATCTTCCTGGCGGGGCTGCGGCAGATCCCGGAGATGTACTACGAGGCGGCGCAGATGGACGGCGCCGGCAAGATCCGCCGGTTCTTCTCGATCACGTTCCCGCTCTTGACCCCCATCATCTTCTTCAACCTGGTGCTGCAGATCATCTTCGCGTTCCAGTCGTTCACGCAGGCCTACATCGTCTCGGGGGGCACGGGCGGGCCGTCGGATTCGACGATGTTCTTCACGCTCTACCTCTACAAGGAGGCCTTCACCGAGCTGAACATGGGCTACGCCTCGGCGATGGCCTGGTTCCTGCTGCTGATCATCGGCGGCTTCACCCTGCTCAACTTCTGGCTGTCGAAGTTCTGGGTGTTCTATGACGACTGAGCAGCCGACACCGACGTTGAACCGCGCGGAAGAGAGTGCCATGACCACCACCACCCCCGACGACACCCTGGCCGTCGTGCTGCCGGACGCGGGCGAAGAAGCCCGCCGCCGGGTGCGCCGGCGCAGCAGCATCCGATCGGTCGTCAAGCACATCGGCTTGATCGTGCTGTCGATCGTGATGATCTATCCGCTGATCTGGCTGGTGGTGTCCTCCTTCAAGCCCAACAGCGAGATCTTCAGCGACCTGAGCATCTTCACCACCGACCTCACGCTCGACAACTACGTGCACGGGTGGACGGCGCAGCAGCTGCCGTTCAGCGTGTTCCTGGGCAACTCCACGATCCTCGTGGTCGGGGCGATCATCGGAAACCTGGTGTCGTGCTCGCTCGCGGCATACGCGTTCGCCCGGCTGAAGTTCTGGGGCCGCAACGCCTACTTCGCGATCATGCTCGGCACGATCATGCTGCCGTTCCACGTCGTGCTGGTGCCTCAGTTCGTGATCTTCCGGGAGCTGGGGTGGCTGGAGACGTTCCTGCCGCTGGTGGTGCCGAAGTTCCTCGCGACCGACGCGTTCTTCATCTTCCTGATGGTGCAGTTCATCCGCGGCATCCCGAAGGAGATCTTCGAAGCGGCCCGCATCGACGGGGCGGGCCACGCCCGCATCTTCGGTCAGGTGACGCTGCCGCTCATGGTGCCGGCGCTGGCGACGACGACGATCTTCACGTTCATCTGGACGTGGGGCGACTTCTTCGGACCGCTGATCTACCTGCGCACCCGGGAGAACTTCCCGGTGTCGGTGGCGCTGAAGGGCTTCATCGACGCGCAGTCGTCCTCCAACTACGGCGCGATGTTCGCGATGTCGGTGGTGTCGCTCATTCCACTGTTCCTCGCGTTCCTGATCGGCCAGAAGTACCTGGTCAAGGGCATCGCCACGACGGGCATCAAGTGAGGGAAGACGGCATGACCGCGCGCACGCGCTACGGGATCATCGGCACCGGCAGCCGGGCGCAGATGTACATCGATGCCATCTGCGGCATCCATTCGGAATCGTCCGAACTGGTCGCCTGGAGCGACCCGAATCCGGGGCGCGTGGATTGGCACGAGCGGCGGGTGACGGATGCCGGCGCGCCGGTGCCGGGGCGGTTCGCGCCGTCCGAACTGGCCGCGGCGGTGGCGGCGCACCGCATCGACCGCGTGATCGTGGCGTCGCCGGACTGGACCCACGCTGACCACATCGTCACAGCGCTGGAGGCCGGGGCCGACGTCGTGGTCGAGAAGCCGCTGACCACGAGCGAAGAGGGCGTGCGGCGCATCGCCGAGGCCGTCGAGCGCACCGGGCGGTCGGTGACGGTGACGTTCAACTACCGCTACTCGCCGCGCAACGCCGAGCTCAAGCGCATCGTGCAGTCGGGGCAGATCGGCGAGGTGACCTCGGTGCACTTCGAGTGGGTGCTGGACACGTCGCACGGTGCGGACTACTTCCGCCGGTGGCATCGCGATAAGCAGTATTCGGGGGGCCTGCTGATCCACAAGGCGTCGCATCACTTCGATCTCGTGAACTGGTGGATCGACGACGCGCCGGTGCGGGTGTTCGCGAGCGGTGGGCTGCGCTTCTACGGCGCCGACAACGCCGCGCGCCGCGGGATGGGCCCGCGCCCGGAGCGGGGGACGAGTGACTCGCCACTGCGCGACGGGTTCAGCCTCGACCTGCGAGACGACCCCACGCTGAGCGGGCTGTACTACGAGCAGGAGCACCACGACGGGTACCTGCGCGACCGCGACGTGTTCGACGCCGGCATCACGATCGAGGACAATCTTTCGCTCGTGGTCGACTACGCCGGCGGGGCGTCGATGTCGTACTCGCTCAACGCCCACTCGCCGTGGGAGGGCTATGTCGTGGCCATCAACGGCACGCAGGGTCGCGCCGAGCTGACCGTCGTCGAACGCGGCGCGGTGCTGCTGGCGGACAACGGCAGGCCGGGATCCATCGTCGATCCCAGCGCCCGGCCGGAGGACGTCGCGCGCACCGAGGCGCACCGCCCGGTGTCGGAGCGGCTGCTGGTGCAGCGGCACTTCGAGCCGGCCCGGGAGGTGCCGATTCCGGTCGCCGTCGGCGGGCACGGTGGCGGCGACGCGCAGTTGCTGGACGATGTCTTCCGCGGCGGTGCGCCCGATCCGCTCGGCCGTGCCTCGACCTGGCATGACGGCATCCGCTCGATGGCCGTCGGCCTGGCCGGCAACCGCTCCCTCGCGACGGGTCAGGCCGTCACGACCGACGCCGTCCTCGCCCTGCTGCGCCCCGTCACCGTCGACGCCGAGTGAGTATTCGCGCTGCCGAGTGAGTACTCGCGTCGGTGAGTGAGTACTCGCGTCGGTGAGTGAGTATTCGCCGCGGGGACCACGTATCCCGCGACGAATACTCACTCGAGCCGACGAATACTCACTCGAGCCGACGAATACTCACTCGAGGGCCGGAATACTCACTCGGGCGGGGCCGGGGTATTCGGCGGCGCCGTGCACCAGCGTCGTCCCGGCAGGGACCTCGACCTGCAGCCGGTCGGGACGCGCGTCCACGACCACGTCGCCGAACGGCGTCGGGGTCACCGCGGCGGCCCACTGCAGGGCACCCAGACACGGATCGACGGTGGACCGGCGCCACCCGTCGGTCAGCGGACGGATGCCGAGCACGAGCTCGGGCAGCAGCGCCGCCGGTCCCGCCGACCACGCGTGACACAGGCTCTTGCCGAACGGCCGCCCGTACATCTCCAGGTCGGACCCGTCGCCGCCGAAGTCCTCCCAGAACGTCGTCGCGCCGGCATCCAGCATCCCCGACCACAGCCGCCGCACCTCCGCGACCGCGGCGACCCGTTCGCCCGTGCGCCCCAGCGCCATCAGCGCGAACGCGCGCATGAACGGCGTCCCCGCCGACGAGCGGGACACAAGCTGCACCGCGTCCGCGCCGGGGGTCAGTTCCAGCCCCGCGAGCACCGCGAGGAAGTTCGGGTAAGCGCTGGAGCACTCCGGATCGTCGAGATACTCGCTCCACAGCCCGGACTGCGGATGCCACGCCCGCGCGACCAGCTGCGCGCGCACGGCCGCAGCCGCCGCCGTCCAGGGGGCGGCCTCCGGGTGTTCGGCCACCGCGAGCACCGATCCGGCCGAGCTCAGCGCCCAGAACCAGAGGATCTGGATCGCGGTCGGCACGCCGTCGGCGCGGAACTGCACCCCCCAGTCCAGGAACACCGCGCCGGGCCCGGCGTGCGGGAACGACCCCGCGACGCGACGGGGCCGGAACAGCCCATCGGCATCGGCGAACGTCGCCAGCTCCGTCAGGCACGCGTGAAGGTGCTCCGCCTCGGTGCGCGCGAACTCCGTATCACCGAAATACCGCTGGTACAGCCCGTGCGAGATCACCCACCACAGCGAGTAGTCCGAGATGCCGTTGACGAACCCGTCGCGCGGCCGGCCGAGCCCGCGCAGCGTGGTGCGGATGATCTCGGGGTCGGCGAACGCGGCGGCGTTGGTCAGCACGCCGAGGGCGTGGTCGCCCATCCACGGCATCCGGTCGCGTTTGATGCCCTCCAGCAGCACCGTCTGCATGCACAGCCGCAGCGTGTGGGCGCTCGTGGCCCAGATCGTGTTCAGCGTGGGGTCGTCGGTGAGGAAGGCCCCGCGCCGCGGTGCCGGACGGATGCTGGCGTGCACCGTGACGGACTCGGGGACCACGCCGGTGACCGAGGCGTAGCGGAATCCGATCGCATGGTCGGTGACGTAGACCCCGGAGGCGGTCTCGGTGAGGTCGCACCGGCTCTCAGCGGCATCCGCTCCGGCGGCGGCTTCGGCCTCGGACTCGCCCGTCGTGAGCACCGGGCGCTGCGCCGCGACGATCTGCACCCGGCCGAGCACCGGGGCAGGAAGAGCGTACGGCGAACCGCGCGGACGATCGCGTCGCCCTTGGTGAGCACGGCGAACGGCGCGACCAACCCGGCCGGGAACTGCGCATCCGCGGCGGGAACCGTCGGCCGGAACATCCCCGAGGGGGAGGTGCCGGCGACGTTCTCGGCGTAGTCGACGTGCCGGATGGCGCGCCGCCCCACACCGATCACGCGAAGCAGCGCGCCCGCCTCGTACTGGCCGCGCGGGTAGAACCACGCCCGACCGGATGCCGTGGGCAGCCGATCCGGCAGGGTGCCGGCCCCGCTGGCGCGGGAGCAGAGGATCAGCTCCTCCCGCTCCCACACCGGCGGCGGTTCAATGGGCTCTGTCGCCGTCACGACCTCGCTGCGTCGCTCGGCACGACCGCCGCGGCGGTGGCGACCAGCCGGTAGCGGCCGTGGGTGAGCGACGCCGGCGCCGGGGCGCCGTCGACCGTCGCCGTCGACCGTCGCCGTCGACCGTCGCCGTTGAGGCGGCGGTGGCGGGCAGATCCAGGTCGGCGCGGACACCGAAGGGCACCGTGAGGTCCGCGGTGAAGATGTCGTCCTCGCCCAGGGCCCAGTCGATTTCGACCGGGCCGTAGCACCTGCACCAGCGTGTCGTCGTGGAACCGCAACTGGTGCGCCGAGGCTCCACAACCGGCCACCGCCCCCGAGTGAGTATTCGCGCTGTCGAGTGAGTATTGCTGCTGCCGAGTGAGTATTACCCTCGCCGCAGATGCCGCGCGATGACCAGGCGCTGAATCTGGTTGGTGCCCTCAAATATCTGCATGACCTTCGCCTCGCGCATGTAGCGCTCGGCAGGGAAGTCCCGCGTGTACCCGGCGCCGCCGAGCACCTGGACGGCGTCGACAGCGACCTTCATCGCGTTGTCGGTCGCCAATAGTTTCGCGATCGATGCGTCGTGGCTGAACGGTTCCCCGCGGTCCTTCAGGCGTGCAGCGGCGAGATACATCGCGCGCGCCGACGAGACGGCGAGGGCCATATCTGCCAAGAGGAAGCCGAGTCCGTCGTGTTCAATGATCGGCCTGCCGAAAGTCTCGCGAGTGCGGGCGTACTCCACCGACAGGTCCAGCGCAGCCTGCGCCAGGCCGGTCGCGACTGCGGCGATACCGAGCCGCCCGGAGTCCAGCGCGGAGAACGCGATCGCCAGGCCCTGACCTTCTTCTCCGATGCGGTTGCCGACGGGGATGCGTACGTCATCGAAGTTCATCGTCGCGGTAGTCGAACCCGTCAGCCCCATCTTCTGCTCAGGTGAGGCCGCCGACAGCCCAGGCGTGTCCGAGGGCACGAGGAAGCAGGAGATTCCCTTCCCGCCGTCGTCGGAGGTGCGGGCCATGACGGTGTAGAAGTCGGCGTGGCCGCCGTGGGTGGTCCACGCTTTCGCGCCGGTGATGACGTAGCTGTCGCCGGTGCGCACCGCCTTGGTGCGCATCGCCGCCGGGTCGGAGCCCGCGTGCGGTTCGCTGAGGCAATAGGCGCCGAGGCGCTCACCGGAGAGCATGTCGGGCAGCCATCGCCGCTTCTGCTCATCGGTGCCGTAATACGTCAGCGGGAAGCACGCGAGGGCGTGCACGCTCACCCCCACGCCGATGCTCGCCCAGGCGGCGCCGATCTGCTCGAACACCTGCAGATACGTTTCGGCGGGCTGTGCGCCGCCCCCGTACTCCTCGGGGTACGGCAGGCTCAGCAGGCCCGAGCGTCCTAGTGCGAGGAAGACGTCCCTGGGGAAGGTGCCGTCGCGTTCGGCCGCTGCGGCGCGGGGGATGAGTTCACGACGCGCCAGCGCATCGGTCAGGCCGAACAGCGCCTCCGCAGTGTCATCGAGGCTGAGGTGGCGAGCCGGCATTCCTACCCCTTCGTCGCGAATGATCAAATACTATGCAATCTTTACATACATAAGTACACTGCTGTCGTCCCCGATCGAGTCCCAACGAAAGAGCCGCGAATGATCCGAACCGCGTTCACCGACACTTTCGGCGTCGAGCATCCCGTCCTGTGCGGCGGCATGACCGGCCTGGGAACGGCGGAGCTCATCTCCGCCGTGGCGAATGCCGGTGCCCTCGGTTTCCTCACGGCGCTCACCCAGCCGACGCCCGAGGCCCTCGCCGCGGAGATCGCGCGCACTCGCGAACTGACGGACAAGCCTTTCGGCGTTAATCTCACGATCCTGCCCACGATCAATCCCGTGCCCTACGACGAGTACCGCGCCGCGATCATCGATTCCGGCATCCGCATCGTAGAGACGGCCGGCTCCAGCCCCGCGCCGCACATGCCAGATTTCCATGCCGCGGGCGTGAAGGTGATCCACAAGGCGACCAGCGTGCGCCACGCGGTCTCCGCCGCCAAGTACGGCGTGGCGGCCGTGAGCATCGACGGCTTCGAATGTGCTGGGCACCCCGGTGAGGACGACGTCCCTGGCCTGATCCTCATCCCCGCCGCGGTGCGCGCCCTCGACATCCCCGTGGTCGCCAGCGGCGGGATTGCGACAGGCGCCGGTCTGGCTGCAGCCCTGGCGCTGGGCGCGTCCGCGGTGAACATGGGAACGCGTTTCGTCGCCACGACCGAGGCGCCTGTGCATGCGAACGTCAAGAAGCAGATCGTCGCCAACAGCGAGCGAGACACCATGATCGTCTTCCGGACCTTCCACAACTCTGCGCGCGTGGCACGCAATTCCATCTCCAGGCAGATCGTGGAGATCGAGGAGCGACCGGGCTCGACCTTCGCCGACGTCGCGGCGCTGGCATCCGGGGCGCGCGGGCGCGACCGTGTGCTGGGCCAGGGCGACATGGAGGACGGGCTCTGGTGGGCCGGTCAGACGCAGGGACTCATTCACGAGATCGACACGGTCGCGAATGTCGTCGACGGCATCGTGAGCGAGGCGGAGGAGATCATCCGGCACCGTCTCGCCGCCTTGGTCCAGCCCGCGGCAACCGCCGTCTGAGCCACGCGCTACGGCAACCGGCCCGCACGCGGGCCATCGGAAGGAGCACGCATGAAGGTCGACGAGATCACCGCCGTTGTCACTGGGGCCGCATCCGGCTTGGGAGCGGCCACCGCGGCGGCGCTGGCTGCCCGCGGCGCCGAGGTCCTGGGACTGGACCTCCCCGCGCAGATCGAGAAGGCGCCGGCCCGCGATGGGGTCCGCCTGGTCCCCGCCGACGTGACGAGCGAGCAGGACGTCGCCGACGCGCTGGGCACGGTGCGCGTGGATCGTCCCCTACGCGTCGTGGTCAACTGCGCCGGCATCGCGCCGGCCCGCCGCATCCTGTCGTCGAAAGGGGCGCACGAGCTCGACCTGTTCCGCCGCACGCTCGAGGTCAACACCCTCGGCACCTTCAACGTGATGCGGCTGGGAGCGGAGGTGATCGCCCGCGCCGAGGCGGATGAGCACGGGCAGCGCGGCGTCATCATCAACACGGCCTCGGTGGCGGCATACGAAGGCCAGATCGGGCAGATTGCCTACTCCGCCTCCAAGGGGGCGGTGGTGGGCATGACCGTCCCCGCCGCGCGCGACCTCGCCCGCGTGGGCATCCGGGTCAACACCATCGCCCCGGGCATCGTCGACACTCCAATGCTTGCGTCGCTTGGTCCTGAGGTGGGAGCATCGCTCGCTGCCGGCATCCCATTTCCGCAGCGCTTGGCCCGCCCCGACGAATTCGCGCAACTGGTACTCATGCTCATCGAGCACGACTACCTCAATGCGGAGGTAGTCCGCATGGACGGCGCACTGCGGATGCAGCCGCAGTGACAAGGGGCGGAGGACCGACGACGAAGCGCGAGCGGACGATGAGCGCGTCCGTCGCGCCGATCCGCACTCGTCTTGACGGTCAGCTGTTCCGCATCACGCTCGACCGGCCCGATGCGGGCAACGCCGTCGACCTCGACACTGCCCTGGCCCTGCAGGACGCGATCGCGTCCGCGGAGGCGTCCGCCGCCACGGTGATCGTGCTGGACGCCGTCGGTTCGGTGTTCTGTTCCGGAGGCGACGTGGCCGCCATGGCGCGCGCGTCCCATCCGTCCGCGTTCCTGGACCGATTGGCCGGGGCCATGCACGCGGCGCTCGAGGCGATGACCCGATCCCGGTTGTTCGTCGTGGCGGCGGTGGACGGTGCGGCCGCCGGCGGCGGTCTCGGTTTGGCCCTGACCGCCGACTATCTCATCGCGACACCGCGCGCGCGGTTCCTCACGGCCTATGCCGGCGTGGGCCTGACCCCTGACAGCGGGGTCTCCTCCCTGCTGGCCCGCAGCGTGGGGATGCACCGCGCCCTCGCGCTCGCCGCGACCGGACGCCCTCTGACGGCGGACGAGGCGCAGCGGTGGGGGATCGTTTCCGAGGTGGTCCCGCCAGAGCAGCTCGCCGCGACGGTCGACGGGCGCGCGCGCGACTTCGCCCGTGCTGCCGGCCCGGCGTTGGGAGAAACCAAGAGGCTGATCCGCGCGGCGGCTGAGGCAACGTATTCCGCACAGCTCGCGGAGGAACAGCGGACGATCGCCCACGCCGCCGGCACCCCTCACGCGCAGGAGCGTATCCGCGCCTTCCTGGACAGGGGCGCGGCGGCGCGCGCAGAATCGACGGCGGAGCCGGCGAAGGAGCAGGGAGTCTGACATGGAGAACGCGGTCATCGTGGATGCTGTCCGCACGGCATCCGGCAAGGGGAAGCCAGGCGGAGCCCTATCAGGCGTGCACCCTGCGGACCTCCTCGCCGAGCTTCTCGCGGCGCTGGTCGAGCGGAGCGGTCTGGACTCTTCTCAGATCGACGACGTGCTCGTCGGCTGCGTCAGCCAGGTGGGCGACCAGAGCACGAACATCGCGCGCGGCGCGGTGCTTTCGGCCGGCTTCGATGTCGCCGTGCCCGCCACCACCATCGACCGCCAGTGCGGATCGAGCCAGCAGGCAGCGACGTTCGCCGCGCAGGGCGTGATGGCCGGCGGATACGACGTCGTCATCGCAGCCGGGGTCGAGTCGATGAGTCGCGTCCCCCTCGGCGCCGCAGCAGGAGGAGGGTCGCCGGCGGGTTCCCGCCTGGCCGCGCGCTTTCCCGACGGGCTGGTGAACCAGGGAGTGGCCGCGGAGCTCATCGCGAAAAAGTGGGGGCTGAGCCGCGACGAACTCGACCGGTTCGCCGCCGAATCGCATCGCCGTGCCGCCGAGGCGGCGGCGTCGGGGGCGTTCGCGGAGGAAATCCTGCCGATCACGGTGCCCGGGCCGGGTGGGGAGCGCCTCGTCGACCGCGACGAGACCGTGCGGTCCTCGACCACGGCGGAGGGCCTTGCGGGGCTGCAGCCCTCCTTCCGGACCGATGAGCTGGCGCAGCGCTTCCCCGACCTGGACTGGTCGATCCATCCGGGCAACTCCTCACCCCTCACCGACGGGGCGTCTGCGGTGCTCATCATGAGCGAGAGCGCCGCAAAGGCACTCGGGCTGCGGCCGCGCGCGCGGTTCCATAGCTTCGCCGTCGTCGGCGACGACCCGCTTTACATGCTCACCGGCCCGATCCCGGCGACCCATCGGATCCTCCGTCGATCCGGTCTGGGTATCGGCGATATCGACGCCTTCGAGGTCAACGAGGCCTTCGCCTCTGTTCCGCTGGCCTGGGCTGCGGAGTTCGATGTCGATCCGGCCCGCCTGAACCCCCGCGGCGGCGCGATCGCCCTCGGTCATCCGCTGGGCGCGTCGGGAACCCGCCTGCTCACGACGATGCTCCACCACCTGGAGGCCACGGGTGGCCGCTACGGCCTGCAGACGATGTGCGAGGGTGGCGGGATGGCCAACGCCACGATCATCGAGCGTCTCTGAGAGCGAGCCGCCCGCGGCGTCACTCGGCCCAGTGCGGCTCGCGCTTCTCCTGAAAAGCCGCCGGACCTTCCTTCGAGTCCGGGTGCGCCCAGTGCCGTTGCACGAGCTCCCAGCCCAGGTCGCGATAGCTCCGCACGGAGTCTGCGAGATACGCACGGATCACCCGTCGCGTGTGTCGCACGGCGGTCGGCGATCCGCTGCACACCTTGTGAGCCAGATCCAGGGCGTGCTCGAGGAGATCCTCGGCGGCGAGCACCTCCGAGACCAGCCCGCTGTCCAGTGCGGTCGCGGCGTCGACGATCTCGTGTCGTCCCAGCAGTGCCATGCGTACCGCGCGGTCGCGTCGCATGAGCGTCATCAGCTCGACCGGCTCGATCCCGCTGACCTGCCCCACGCTCACGTGGGAATCGATGAAGCGGGCCCCGTCTGCGGCGATGACGATGTCGGCGTCGGCGACGAAGTGCAAGCCGCCGCCGGCGCACGTACCGTTGACGGCGACGATCACGGGCACGTCGACCACGCGGCCGGGCAGGAACGACAGCTCTTCGTCGGCGTCCCTGCCGACCTCGGTGCGATCGGACGCGAGCATGCTGACATCCGCTCCCGCGCAGAAATGGCGTCCTGCGCCAGTGAGGACGATGCACCGGATGCCGCGGTCGGCGGCGAGCGTGCGCCACAGTTCGCCGAGGTCACGGATGAGCTGCTCGTCGAGAGCGTTGGCGCTGGCCGGCCGGTTCAGCGTGACGAGCGCGATGCGGTCCTCGATGCGGAGGTCGACGACCTCGCTCCGGAAGTCTGCCGTAGGGGTCATCGCTTTCCTCCTCGAAAGGTCGATCTGACCACCATATATCTATACCCTTTAAATGATTAGCCGCGGTCATCGGGAGAGGTGGGCATGGTTGCATCGATTCTGGAGCCACCCGAGTCGCGCGGGATCGGCGAGTGACGAATTCGGCTCGTGTGGGTGAGGGTGTCGATCTCCTCGTCGAGCGGTGCGGTGCGACCGCCGTCATCAGCTTCGACCGGCCTGGGGCGCGCAATGCGCTGAACCGCCGCACACGCACCGCCCTCGTGGCCATCCTTGAGCGACTCGACGCCGATCCGGACGTGCGCGTCGTCGTGCTCACTGGCTCCGATCCGGCTTTCAGCAGCGGCGTGGACATCAAGGAGCTGCTCTCCGATGAGGCGTACGAGGCTCCATTGACCGACCCGGCAACGTGTCTGCGGGCGCTGAGCGTGCCGGTAATCGCCGCCGTGAACGGGGCGTGCGTGTCGGGCGCTCTGGAGATCGTCTTGGCGTGTTCGTTCGTCCTGGCATCTGACCGCGCGAGCTTCGCGGACACGCATGCGGTCCTCGGGCTGACCCCGGGGTGGGGGTTGAGCGCCGAATTGCCGGCGGCCGTCGGTACGGCCCGCGCACGCCAGATGACCCTGACTGGACGGCCGGTCGACGCGCCGACCGCTCTCGCGTGGGGCCTGGTGAACGAGGTCGTCCCGCACGAGCGGCTCCCCGACCGGGTGCGGGAGGTGGCGGAGGAGATCGCGGGGGCACCGCGTGCCGCGATCGCCAACGCCGTACGCCTCTACCGCGAGGGTCACGAGGAGCGCCTCACCGCAGCGCGGCAACGCGAGGCCCGGGTTCTGAGGGGGTGGGGATTGGAGAAGGGCGACGCTCGTCACCGGTTCTCGACGCGGCGAGCGGCATCCTTGCGCGACGGAGGTCTTTACTAGATAATACTTAATAAGATTACTATGTCGCGGCGGAGACGCCGAGGCGCCACGGAGGAGGGGCAATGACGCTCGACTATGGGGAGCCGAGCGAGGTCACCGCGCTGCGTGGCGAATTGCGGGACCTCGTTGCGCATCACGTTCCGGCGGGATTCCTCGGCGCTTTCACGAACAACCCTGCAGATCTCGCCATTACGGAGCGGTTCAGTCGCGAGCTCGGCGTACGTCGCCTCCTGACGCTCGCCTGGCCGTCCGAGTACGGGGGGCGCTCAGCCGACGTGCTGTCGCAGACGGCCATGCGCGAGGAGATGTGGGCCGCGCACGAACCGCGCGGCGCGCAGTACATGGGGCTGAACTGGGTCGGGCCGGTCATCATGCGTCACGGTTCGCCGCAGCAACGCGACGAGCACTTGCCCCGCATCGCTTCCGGACAGGTCGTCTGGTGCCAGGGGTTCAGCGAGCCCGGGGCGGGGTCCGACCTGCCCGCCCTGCGCACCCGGGCCACGCCGGTCGAGGGCGGATGGCGCATCTCGGGGCAGAAGGTGTGGACTTCGTACGCGAGCATGGCCCAGTGGTGCTTCCTGCTGGCCCGCACGGGGGATCCGGCCGGCCGCAAGGACGGCATCACCGTGTTCCTGCTCGACATGGACCAGCCGGGGGTGGAGGTGCGCCCGATCAGCGCGATGCTCGGTCCCCATCACTTGAATGAGGTGTACTTCGACGAGGCATGGGTGCCCGATGGCGCCGTCCTGGGAGAGGTGGGGGGTGGATGGCGCGTTGTGATGGATGTGCTCAGCTTCGAGCGCATCGGCATCGCGCGCTATGCGCGCTGCGAGAGCCTGCTGCGCGCCGCTCCGGATGCCCTCGGCGGGGCGTGGGAAGAGCTCCCCTCATCGCTGCGCGAGCGCTGGGCAGCCATGATGGTGCGCACGCGGCAGGTGCGCCTACTCGCCTACCGGCTACTCCTCGCCGCCCAAGCCGAGGCGCCGCCCATCGGCGAAACGGCGCTGTACCGCGTCGCCGTCACGTCCCTGGACCAGGAGGTCGCCGAAGTGCTCATGGAGATTGTCGAGAACGCCGCGCTCGGCACGCACGATCCGGGAGCCGGCTACGCACGCGAGGTCGAGGATCACTGGCGCTACGCGCAAGCCTCGACCGTCGCGTCGGGCACGCTCGAGATCAACAAGCACACCGCTGCCCGACAGCTGGTGCGTCCGTGAACGCCACGCTCTCGGCGGAAGCGCTTGAGGTCGGCGCGATGGTGCGCGAGCGCGTCGAGCGCGAGGGCGGCGTCCAGCTGCTCCGGCGAGCAGTCGCCGACCCTGGACTGCGCGCCGGCGTCGGGGACATGCTCGGTGAACTCGGAATCTGGGAAATCGATCCAGCGGAGGGCGCTACGGAGCTGGAGGTGGCGGCCGAAGTCTGCCGAGCGGCCGGCCGCTTTGCACTGCCGTATCCCGTCGTGGAGCGGCTGGGGCGATGCGGCGCCGACGCCACGGCACTGGTGTCGCGTCGCGCTCCCCGTATCGTGCCGCACATGGATCTCGGGCTCTCGTGGAACGGCGTCGACCTGCAGGGGGGTCGCCATCGGCTGACGCCGCGGGGGGCGGGGATCACGCTGGGAACACAGCTGGCGCCCTTCGGGGTCGAGGTCGACGCCGCCGCGGATGCCGGGGACGGGCGGCACGGGGCTGCGCTGCTCATCGCATTGGAATCATGGTGGCTGCTCGGACTCCTCGAGAATGCGGTCGAGGACACCGCCCGCTACGCGCGGGAGCGGGAGCAATTCGGTCGACCTCTGGCGCAGTTCCAGGCGGTCGCGTTCCAGCTCGCCGACATGTCCCTGGAAACGGTGGCCTCCGGAGAGTTGGCCAAGTACGCCCTGTGGGTCCTGGCGCGCAGCGCGGATGCGGATGAGGCGCTCGTGGAAGCGCTCGGATTGCGGGTCGCGATGCAGCGGGCTGCCGGGACCGTGTTGCGAGGCGCCCACCAACTGCACGGCGCCATGGGCTTCACCGACGAAGTGGACGTGTCGTGGCTGTCGCGGGCGAGCCAAGCTTCCCGCCGGTTGCCAGAGGACTCCCATCGCACGACCGGTGTTCTGCTTGAAATGCTCGGGCGCGTTGGATACCCGCAGTTGGGGCACGTTGCGGCACCCCGGTGACCTGGCAAGACTTTCAAGTTTATACTTGATTCCGTCCCACGTTTTGCAGATCGTTGAAGGATCGGTGCAATGGCAGACGAGAATCACAGAGCAACGGCCCTGCGAGTCGGCATGACTCCGCGCATCGCCGAGGCCATCGCCGCTGATCTGCGGCAGCGCATCCTGCAGAGCGATCAGACTGACATCCCGCTTCCTCGCCAGGAAGACCTCGTGCGTGAGTATGGCGTGAGCGGTCCGTCCGTGCGAGAGGCGCTCCGCATTCTCGAGGCAGAGGGCCTCATCACGGTGCGCCGCGGCAAGTTCGGCGGTGCATTCGTCCACAAGCCGGACTGGTCATCCGCGGCGTTTGCCGTCGCCCTTTCGATGCAGGGGCAGGGCGTGCGACTGTCCGACCTCGCGGAGTCACTCGTCATCCTCGAGCCGATGTGCGTGGCAGAATGCGCCACACGTCCCGACCGCCACGCGACGATCGTGCCGGCACTGAGGGAGAACCTGGCCGAAACCGAGCGCCTCGTGGGGGTTGGCGACCAGTACTCCGCACACGCCCGCGTGTTCCACGAGATCATCGTCGGCGGGCTGCAGAACCAGAGCCTGCGGTTGGTTGTGCGAACCTTGTCCGCAGTGTGGTCGATTCAAGAGAAGACGTGGGCGCAGAGCGTCAAGGCCACCGCGCAGTACCCCGGTGAGGACCAGCAGCGCGAGTCGCTGCGCACGCACGAGGTCCTGATCAAGCTCGTCGATGAGGGTGATGCCGAGGGGGCGCGTCAACTGGCGGAGAAGCACGTGCGCGCGACGCAGCACATCGTGCTTGATCGTCACGGCGACGAAGTCGTCGATTCATCGTCCCTCCTGGCAGTGCAGGCGTTCAAGAGTCTCTGAGCACCGCCGGATGCGGCGCGCTCATGCCTCGAACTCGGCGCGCAAGTCGTCGGCGTGGGCGCCGAGAACCGGTGCGGGGAAGAGCTCCGGCGTCCCGCTTCGCCCGAAGTGCACGGGTGCGCCCGCCTGCCGAAGCGGCCCCAGGACGGGATGCTCGACACGCTCGAAGAAGTTCGTGGCGCGCAGATGGGGATCATCGAACAGGTCCTCGATCGCGTTGACGCGCATGGCGGGCACCCGCGCGCCCTGCAGTGCCTCGAGCAATTGCTCGGTCGGATGCGCCGCCACCTCGGCGGCCAGCCAGGCGTAGAGTGCGTCGATGTTCGCGGTGCGACGGGTGATGCTGACGAACCGCTCGTCCTGGATGAGCTCGGCATGACCGAGCACCCGGAACAATGATGCCCAATGCGCGTCCGTGCTCGCGAGGATGCCGATGAGTCCGTCGGCAGTGCGGTAGGGATGTCGGTGCGGCGAGTTCGTGCGCGCGTAGCCGGCTGGACCCCGCGGAGGATCGAATATCTGAGCGCCCTGCTGCTCGACGAGAAGGAACCGGACCATGGTCTCGTACATGGGCACTTCGATGAGCTGCCCCGTGCCGGACTGCTCCCGCTCGTACAGGGCGGCGGCGATCGCCCCGGCCGCCACTATCCCGGTGATCTTGTCGGTCAGGGGCGTGCGGATGTACTGGGGCTCGCCTGCGCCGGTCTGGTGTGCCGCCAGGCCGGAGGCGGACTGGATGACGTCGTCGTATGCGGGTAGCGGGCCGTAGGGGCCATCCGCTCCGAAGCCGAACATGCCACACACGATGATGCGCGGATTGACGGCGGACAGCGTGTCATAGTCGAGCCCGATGCGAATCTCGGAGCCCGGCGGTCGGTTGTGCGTCACCACGTCGGCCCGCGCGACGAAGCGGTCGAAGAGGGCCCGGTCGTCGGCGTTGCGCAAGTCGAGTGCGATCGACTCCTTGCCGCGATTGAGGTTCAGGTAGATCGGGCCGAGGAGATTCTGCTCGCGGTCGTCGATGCCGCGGGAGATGTCGCCTTCCCGCGGCTCGATCTTGATGATCCGGGCACCCATCTCCCGAAGGACCGCCGTGCAGTACGGTCCCATGAGCATCGACGTGGTGTCCACGATCGTCACTCCGGCCAGTGGGCCGCCTTCGGTCGTGCGGTGGTCGCCGTGTCCTGATGCCATGGGGGTTCCTTCTGTGCTGTCGGTGGAGTTCGGGCGTCGCGCTCAGGAGGCCCGGAGCGCCTCGCGATGCTCCGGTGCCGCGATCGCGGTGAGCGCGTCGCGGCGCTCGCGCACCGTCGCGCCACGCAGATCCGCGACCCCGTGCTCGGTGACGACGAGGTCGACGCTGTGGTGGGCCGCGGTGACGGTGTCCTCGCTCCGGTGGGCGGCGACGATGGTCGACGCACCCGAGCGCGTGGTGGACCCCAGTGAGATGATGCGCAGACCGCCCGGAGAGAGGTGGGCCCCTTCGGCGAAGTCCGCGCTGCCGCCCACGCCGGCGATCACCGCGCCCGCGACGGACTCCGAGGCCACCTGCCCGCGGATGTCCACCGCGATCGCGGAGTTTACGGAGACGAGGTTCGGCACGCGGGCCAGGTAGAGCGGATTGTGCAGTTCCTGCGAGTCGGCCATCTGGACCACGGGATTCTCGTGCAACCAACGCATCAGTGCGTCGCTGCCGATGACCTCCAGCGCCTTTACTCGGCCGCCTGCGCGGGCGATCCGCTCGATGAGTGGGAGCATCGCGTCGGTCACGAGTCCGATCAGGCCGGGCGGGGCGTCTCCGTCCTCCTCTCCCAGGGCCGCAGCGATGGCATCGGGTACCTTGCCGATGCCGAGCTGCACCGTCGCCCCCGCGGGCAGCAGGGCGAGCACCTGCCCGGCTAGTGCGCGGCCTGCAACGTCCAGATCGCCGGGATCCTGGGTGGGCAGCGCGGTCTCGGATCGGACGAACCGGTCGATGCGCGAGATGTGGAGGCGGCTGTCTCCGTATGTGCGGGGCATGTCGTCGGTGACTTCGGCGATCACCATCGGAACGGTCTCGGCTGCGCGTCGCGCGTAGCTGGCGGATGGTCCGAGCGAGCACCAGCCGTCGGCGTCGGGCGGTCCCACACGCAGGAGTGCGACGTCGGATGCGGCGAGGACCCGCTGTGGGATGTCCAGCAGTCGCAGGGGGGTGTAGTCCACGAGGCCTTCCCGCTGCAGCCGGCGCATGGCGCCGTGCACGTGCCAGCTGCGTACGGTCAGGGCACCGGCGCGCACCGCAGGCTCGAGCCCGAGGTCGCCCAGGAGCAGTCCGCTGCGGAGGATCAAGCCGCGCACTTGCAGTGCGCGTCTGGCGAGTCCCGCCAGCAGGGTGTTGGGCGTTCCGGTCGCGTTGCCGGCGACGAATCGCGTGCCCGACGTGAGGTCGGCGAACGCGTCGTCGCGGTCCATCCACTCCATGTGCACCTCTTCCGGAGGGTCGTGGAGTCAAATATAGTAAAGATTAAGAGTTATTCTGTCCACGCTCGCCGCACCAGTGGCGAGCCGATTGCGGGAGCCCCCTTGGATTTCGAAGAGCCTGACCATCTCCGCGCCATCCGCGGTGCCATACGCGAGTTGTGCAAGGGTTTCGGCGACGAGTACTGGCGGCGTCACGACCGGGAGCACGAGTTCCCCTGGGAGTTCTACAACGCCATGGCGCAGGCCGGGTGGGTGGGGATCGCCATCCCGGAGGAATACGGCGGGGGCGGCGGGGGCATCACTGAGGCGTCCATCGTGCTGGAGGAGGTCGCCGCGTCCGGAGCCGCGATGAACGGCGCGAGCGCCGTGCACATCTCCATCTTTGGCATGAATCCCGTCGTCAAACACGGCACGGAGGAGATGAAGCGCCGATATCTACCGGTGGTGGCAGACGGCAGCCTGCACGTCGCGTTCGGCGTCACCGAGCCGGATGCCGGGTTGGACACGCCGTCGATCACCACACGAGCCGTGCGCGAGGGCGATCAGTACATCGTGCACGGCCAGAAGGTGTGGACCACGAAGGCACACATCGCGCAGAAGGTCCTCCTGCTGTGCCGCACGACGCCCGCGGCCGAGGTGACCCGCCGCACGGATGGGATGACGCTCCTGCTCGGCGACCTCCAGGTCCCCGAGGTCGACATCCGGCTCATCGACAAGATCGGCCGCAATGCCGTCGGATCGTGCGAGACCCGCTACGACGGGCTCCGGGTGGACGTGACGGATCGTGTTGGGGACGAAGGTGCCGGGTTCCGCTACATTCTCGACGGGCTCAACCCCGAGCGCATCCTCATCGCCGGCGAAGCGATCGGCATCGGGCGCGCTGCCCTGCGCAAGGCCACGCAGTATGCGCGCGAGCGGCGCGTGTTCGGCAGGCCGATCGGCAAGAATCAGGGCATCTCCTTCCCCCTTGCGGAAGCGCACATGCGGCTGCGTGCGGCCGAGCTCGCGGTACGCGAGGCCTCGTGGCGGTACGACAACGGAATGCCCTGCGGCGAGCAGGCCAACGCCGCCAAGTACCTCGCGTCGGATGCGGCCTTCTTCGCCGCGGACCGCGCCATGCAAACCCTCGGCGGCTACGCGTACGCCGACGAGTACGACGTGGGCCGCTATTGGGTCGAGTCCCGCCTGATGAAGAGTGCCCCCGTGCCTCAGGAGATGGTTCTGAACTTCATCGCCGAACACGTGCTGGGGCTGGAACGGTCCTACTGAGCGGTCGGCTGACCAGAGGAGCAAAACATGAGAGATCCCCAATGTTCCACGCAGGCGGGGCTTCCCGCGGCGGTGACGGTCTACGAAGTGGGCCCGCGAGATGGCCTGCAGAATGAGTCGGCGCTCGTCCCCACGGCGGCGAAAGTGGAGTTTATCCGTCGACTGATCGCCGCAGGCCTCACCACGATCGAGGCGACGAGCTTCGTGCGTCCTGACTGGGTGCCGCAACTGGGCGATGCCACCGAAGTCCTCGAACAGCTCGACCTCGACGGCCCGGTTACGCTGCCCGTGTTGGTCCCCAACGAGCGGGGACTGGATCGCGCGCTGGCTGCCGGTGTCCGTACCATCGCGATCTTCGGGAGTGCGACCGACTCGTTCGCGCGCAAGAACCTCAACCGGTCGCTAGACGAGCAGTACGCGATGTTCGAGCCCACCGTGACGCGTGCACGCGAACACGGCCTCGACGTGCGCGCGTACGTCTCGATGTGCTTCGGCGACCCTTGGGAGGGCGACGTGCCCATCGAGCAGGTCGTCGCGGCGGGCCGGCGACTACTCGATCTGGGCGCGACGCAGCTGTCGATCGGCGACTCGATCGGTGTGGGCACGCCTGGTCACGTCAAGGCCCTGCTCGCGGCCTTCGTCGACAGCGGTGTCGGCATCGATGCGCTCGCAGTGCACTTTCACGACACCTACGGGCAGGCGCTGGCGAACGCGTACGCGGCACTGGAGGTCGGCGTGCGGACCTTCGACGCATCGGCCGGCGGGCTTGGGGGATGCCCCTACGCCCCGGGGGCGACTGGCAACCTCGCGACTGAGGACCTGGTGTGGATGCTGCACGGGCTGGGAATTCACACCGGCGTCAATCTCCCCGCCCTGGTCGAGACGAGCGCCTGGATGGCGGGAGTGCTGGGGCGGCCGGCTCCCTCGGGCGTCGTGCGGGCCCTTGCGACGGGCTGATGCGCGACAGTTCTGATAAGAGAAGGGGGGGGGGGGGGGGGGGGGGGGGGCCCCCCCCCGGTGGCGGGGGGGGGGGGGGGGGGGGGGGCGGGCGCGCGTGGGGGCGGGCCGCCGCCCGGCGCCCCCCCCGGGGGGGGGGGGGCCCCCCCCCCCCCCCCCCCCCCCCTTCTATCAGCGTGGGCGGGTCACTCGTAGATGGCCTTCCAGTCGGCCAGGTAGCCGGCGAACCAGTCCTGATCGAGGACGCGGTCGACGTTGGTCAGCACCACTTCACTGGCTCCCGCGAGCGTTTCAACCGAGGGGAGGGGGCTGAAGGCGTTCTTCGCTGCGATCGCCTGGCCCTCTTCGGACAGGAAGAAATCCATGAACAGCTGTGCGGCGTTCTGGTTCTTGCCCGAAGCAGGGATGAAGAACATGTTGCCGATCGCCAGGGCCGGGTCGGGCACGGTGAACTCCACTGGAGCTCCCTTGTCCTTGAGGCCGACCATGTCGGCAGCCGAAACGAAGGCGCCCACGGCGACCTCACCGGCTGCAAGCGCCTCCTGGAGTGCGAACGCGCTCGGGTACAGCGCCGGGTCCTGCTCGGCCAGTTCGGCCTGGTAGTCCGGATTGTGCGACTCTTCCACGAAGGCCCAGTGGTCCGCGTGGATCGCAGGTTCCGGGCGGGCCGTACCGATGGCGCCGTCTCCCAGGTCGGAGATGAGGAGGTCGTCGTACGACTCGACGGTGCCGCTGTACAGCGAAGTGTTCCAGCCGAGCACCATGAGCCCCAGGCCGGCGCTGGCGATCTTGCCGTCGATGATGTAGTCGCTCCACTCCGGGACCTCGGCGGCGGGTCCTTCGAGGTCGCTGATCCAGCCTTCCTCCGACTTGTCGAGGATCCAGCCGTAATCGACGGACGTGACCACGTCGGCGCCTTCGGCTCCGGTGTCGTGCTCGGCCTCGAGCGCGGCGTTCATATCGGCCGTGCCCATGGCGAGGATCTCAAGCGTGATCTCCGGGTACTTCTCCTCGAACGCGGCTTTGAGGCCCTCGCGCACCTCGGCCGGTGCGACGGAGTACCACGTGAGGCGTCCCTCCTCCTTCGCGGCGTCGATGACGCCCTGCCACTCGCTGTCGCCGCTGGCTTCGGGTGTGGCATCTGGAGCAGTGTCGTCGCTGACTGCGCAGCCGGTCGCGACCAGCGAAATCGCGAGCAGCGAGCTTGCGATCACGCCCATGCGCATGGATTGCCTCTTCACGGTGTTCCCTTCGACTGTTTCACGGGAGAGCGCGGGTCGTCTCCCCGTGTGGGTGAGGAAGTGGTGTGCGACGCAGTGCGCCGATCCGCTCGGGACCTCGGGTCACCGGGGACTACTTCGTCCTCGGGCCGTGGGCCGTCCCGGTCGTCGACAGCTGTCGTTCCATGGGCGAACGCCCAAGACCTTCTTCGTAATCTTTATTATACTTAGCAAACTGGCGTGCCGCTAGATCTGATTTGGTTCACAGAGACTCCAGCGTGTCGCGACCGCCGAGCCGCATCGCCACGACGAGGCCCACCGCGGTGACCACCGACATGATGATGCTGACGGCGGCGACCATGGGGTACGAGCCGTGGGTCCACTCCTGGTAGAGCAGAGTGCCCAGCACCTGGGTGCGGGCGGAGCGGACGAACATGGACGCCGCGAACTCGTGCGTCAGGATCACGAAGGCCAGCACGGCCGCCCCGGCGAGCGCTCCGCGCATCATGGGGACGACGACGGTGAGGTGTGCGCGAATCGCGCCTGCGCCCGACGCACGCGCGGCATCCTCGTGCGAGTTGCCGACCGCCATCCGCGCCGCGAGCTGCATCCGGACGGTGAAGGGGAGGACGATGACCACGTATGTGAGGACGATGAGTGCGGGTGTGCCGTAGAGGGTGAACGGATTGCCGGTGTACACGAACAGCAGGCCCACGCCGAAGACGACGGCGGGGACTCCGAGCGGCATCTGCACGAGGACGTCGATGGTCCCGCGCGCGAGAGCGCTGCCCCGACGGCGGTAGAGGATGTCGGTGAGCAGATACCCAAGCGGGAGTGCGATGAGGATCGCCCCGACCGACGTGCCGACACTATTGCCGAGCGCGTCGAGGATGGCGGGCGTGGTGAGTGCGCGCACGAAGTTGTCGATCGTGAAGGTGGTGATCGTGGCGGTCCAGTACGGCACCAGTGAGACCAGGGCGATTGCGCCGAACGGCAGGACGATGGTGATGATGCCGTAGACCGCGATGAAGGGGGCGGAAAAGCGTGATGGCTTACCGGGGCGTGAGGCGCCCTTGGTCCCCGTGCTCACGAAGCGGAAGTCCCGGCGCAGGAGCAGTCGCTGCACCACGATGAAGAGAATGCCTGCGATCAGGAGGGGTGAGGCCACCGCCGCGGCCAGGGCGAAATCGGTGGGAGCCGTCCCGCCGAACCGATAGATCTCGGTGGCGAGCACGCGGATGCCGTCGCGTGCTCCCAGGAACTGGGGCGCCGTGAGCTGGCCGAGCCCCAGCAGCATTGCGAAGGCGGCGGAGTACACCAGAGCCGGTCGCAGCAGCGGCAGCACCACGGTCAGGAAGACGCGGACCGATCCGGCCCCCGCGACCGATGCGGCTTCGATGGTCTCGAAGTTGAGCTGCTTGAGGCTGCCCTGGAGGAAGAGGAAGACCAGTGGCGCCAACTGCAGACCGGTCACGATGATGATGCCCGGCACGGAGTAGATGTTGAGCGGACCGCTCGGCAGGCCGACCGTGGGGGTGGCGACGTCGACGAACGGGAGGGCGCGCAAGGCGATGTTGATGAAGCCCACCTGGGGCGAGAGCAGGAAGGCCCAGCCGACCACGACCGCGACGGCGGGGAGGACGATCGGCAGAATCGGGATGATGGACATCCACGCGTGCCGACGGGGGAGGCGCAGCGAGAACCATGCCAGGGCTGTGCCCAGGACCAGGGAGATGAGCAGGGAACCCACCCCGAGTGCCGCCGTGGTCAGCAGCGTGGTGGCGAGGTCGGGGAGCGCGATGGCCTCGCGGTAGGCGCGCGCGCCGTCCTCCAGGGCGAGGAACTGCAGTCGGAGGAGCGGGTAGAGCACCAGGAAGAGCAGGACCAGTGCCAGTCCTGTCGTCAGGCCGTGGCGGCGCAGCCATTTTCCTGCTGCGCTGCGTGCAGAGGTGGGGAACCGCGCGGGAGCACCCGGCAGCCGGGTGGATGCCTCTGGCGGGGTGGCTGTGAGGGTGTCCGGCACGTGCTCCTCCTGTGTCGCGTCCTTGCGAAATGCGCCGTCTTCGGCGCGCGCTATCTATTAATCTTTACGTTCATAACGTACTGCTGCCGTGAAGCTCACCGCTATCACTAATTACGTTAATCATTATAATTATGTTTGGGATCCGCACTACACTGATGTGCGATGGTCCGCCCCCACGATCAAAGGAGATCCGTGCAGCACACGATGGAAAAGCACGCACTGTCGGCACTGACGACGAACGTCAAGCGTATGGGCAGCGGGCCGGTCCTCCTGATGATCCAGGGGCTGGGAACCGACCACCGGGCGTGGGATCCGGCGATGCAACGGCTGGCTCCGCACCTGCAGTGCATCTCATTCGACAATCGCGGCGTGGGCGACGCCTCGGACGTCGGTCCGGAGACGACCATGGAGGATCTCGCCGACGACGCCGCCGAGCTCATCGAGGCGCTCGGTGAGGGCCCGGTCCACGTGTGCGGCGTGTCGATGGGTGGAGCCATCGCGATGCGCGTCGCGTCGCGGCATCCGCACCTGGTCCGCAGTCTCGCGCTGCACTCCACCGCCGCGCGTCCGGATCCGCGCCTGCGGGCGATCCTCGGTTTCCGACAGAGGATCGTCGACAGCGGCCTCGCGGGGGAACTTCTCCGCCCGTTCGTGGAGATCACCGCCTTCAGCCAGACGCACATCTCCCAGGCGCTGCCGGTCGGGGCGACCGAGATCGACAAGATCAACGCCCAGGAGTACGCGGCGCACCTGCGCGTCGCTACGGAACAGTGGATGACCGACGAGGAGCTGGCCAAGATCACGGCGCCCACGCTTGTCACCGTCGGGACCGAGGACATCCTCACCACGCCCGATCATGCCCGAGACCTGTACCGCGGCATCACCGACGCCGAGCTCGTCGTCGTGGAAGGAGGTGGGCACGCGTACTACGCGGAGTCCCCCGATATCTTCGCCTCGCTGCAACTCGGATGGACCCTGCGCCACTCGGCGCAGAACTGACAGAACGGAGAGCGGAGCGATGGCAGCGGGCATCACCGTCACGGGCCTCACCAAGGGGTTCGGCAACACCACCGTCGTCGACGGACTCGACTTGGAGGTCGAGCAGGGCGAGATCCTCGTGCTGCTCGGTCCCAGTGGGTGCGGCAAAACCACGACCCTGCGCTGCCTTGCAGGACTGGAGACGCCGAGTGGCGGAAGCATCCACTTCGACGGCACTCCTGTCTTCGGCGGCGGGACGCGAGCAAACGTGCCGATCAATAAGCGCAACATCGGCATGGTGTTCCAGTCATACGCGTTGTGGCCGCACATGACGGTGCGGCAGAACATCGCGTACCCCCTCAAGGTACGACGCATGAAGCAGGCGATCTCCGACGGATGGGTCGAGCGTGCGGCGGAAATGGTGCACTGCGCCAACCTGCTCGACCGCTATCCTGCTCAGCTCAGTGGCGGCCAGCAGCAGCGGATCGCGTTGGCGCGAGGACTCGTCGCCCAGCCGTCGGTGGTGCTGCTGGACGAGCCGCTCAGCAACCTCGACGCGAAGCTGCGCGATCAGGTGCGCACCGAGATCCGGGAGCTGCACCAGCAGCTCAGGTTCACGGGTGTGCTCGTGACCCATGACCAGGAAGAGGCTCTCGCGCTGGGTGATCGCGTCGCCATCATGAAGGACGGCCGCATCGAGCAGTTGGACACCCCAGAGGCGCTGTTCCTCGCCCCGGCGACGGAGTACGTCGCCGGCTTCGTGGGCATGTCCAACCGGCTTGAATGGGTGCGATCGGACGGTGCGTGGGTAGGCCCTGGCGGCCTGAACGTCTCGGCCCCGGTGCTCGGTGTCGACACAGACCGTGCAGTGTCGCTCATCCGTCCGGACGACCTCGTGCTACACCCCGTGCGCCCCACCGCCGTCGACGGGGCCATCGTGATGGATGCGAGCCTCGTCACCGCCGAGTACGGCGGACGCCACGTCGATGTGACACTGACCCTCGGTGATGAGTCGCGTCTGCACGTGCGGACCGGCACCGGCGCATCCGAGGCATGGGTCCGGAGTCTGCAGCCCGGCGCCAGCGTCGCGGTAAGCGTCGCGCAGCGCAGCCTGCACACCTACCCCGCCTGAGCCGGGCGACGAGGGAGGTGCCGGGGCGATACAACCCCGGGACCTCCCTCTACTAAGAACTGCGGACCGATGCTGCTGGTCGTACAGCAAGGTGACCGGGTTAGGCCGAGCCGCCGGGCGATCCGTGGCCCTCGGTGCCGTCGGGGCGTGACAGGTCGAACAGGCAGGTAGCCACGATGGCGGGTCGTTCTTCGTTCTCCCGCTCCAGCGCCATGTCGACCTGGAGTCGGCATCCTCGGGGGGTGGGAAGCACATCGGCGATCGTGGCCCGCATCCGGATTCGGCTGCCGCTGAGGACCGGGGCGGTGAACCGCACGCGTTCGAAACCGTAGTTCACCATCAGGGGCGCATCAGTGACCCACAGCAACCCCGGCCACAGTGCGCTGATCATCGCGAGCGTCAGGTACCCGTGCGCGATCGTCGTGCCGAAGGGCCCGGCGGCCGACTTCTCGGTGTCGACGTGCAGCCAGTAGTGGTCGTCTGTGAGGTCGGCGAACGTCTGGATATCGTCCTGCGTGATGGTGCGGTAGGGGGAAGGCCCGAGCGCGGTGCCCTTCATCCCCTGCAATTGTGCGTAGGTGATGTCCATGTCGTCTTCCGTTCTGGCGCGCACCGGGGTGTCGCGCCGTCAGTGGTGCATCGCGCGAATCTCGTCGGTGATGCGGCGGCGGTGCCACCGGCGGTCGCCGAAGAGGTGCTCGGCGAGCTTCGCGCGCTTGAAATAGACGTGCATCTCGTGCTCCCACGTGTAGCCGATCCCGCCGTGGAGCTGGATGCCGCGACCTGCCACCCACGCGGCACCGGCGCAGGCGAGGTCTTTGGCCATCGAGGCCAGTCGAGGCGCATCGGCTCTCCGCTCATCCACCGCGGTGGATGCCTCGTCGACGAGCGCTCGCGCCATCTCCGTCCGCACCAGCATGTCGGCGGCCTGGTGCTTGACCGCCTGGAAGGACCCGATCGCCCGGTCGAACTGCTCGCGCTGGGTGGCGTACGCGGTCGTGAGTTCGAGCACACGGCTGGATACGCCGAGTGCGTCGGCGGCCACCAGAAGGGACATCCGCTGGATGAGCGACTCCGTGGTGTCGTGCGCGGCGCCTCCGTCCACGACGACGGCGTCCGTTCCGACGCGTACGCCACTCAGCGTGAGGCGCCCAATGCTGCGCGTGAGGTCCAGCACCTCCTGGCGCTCGACGTGGACGCCCGACTGATCGGCCGGGACGACCGCGAACAGGGGCTGTTCGTCGGAATCGACCGCGCGCACGATCACGACCTGCGCACCCGGCAGGTCGAGCACGTGAGAGGCGCGGCCATCCAGCACGATGTCTGCGCCGTCCCGCCGCGCGCGGATGCCCTCGCCCGCTGCGCTCGAGAAGACGCCGGGCGCGGCAACGGCGGCGGATACTGATCCGCCGGCGATGTCCTCGATCAACGCTCTCGCGGCCGGCGCGTCGGAGTCTGTGAGGATGCCGGTGGCCGCCGCCGTCCCGAGGAGCCGGGTTGTGCCGGCGGCCCAGCCGCAGCCCTCCGCCACCTGCCGCAGGTGCGTGAAGGTACCGCCGCCGCCACCGAGGTCTTCCGGGACGTCTACCCCGAACATGCCGAGCTCAGCCAGTGCCGCGTCCAGCTCGGCATCCTGCGCGGTGCCGCCGTCGACGACGCGATGCACGTGCGCGGCGGGAAAGCGCTGCGCGAGGAGGTCCCACACCATCCCCCTCAGCGCGGAGAGCTCCTCATCGATGCCCAAGATCGTGGTCATGGTCTCACCTCGGTTCCCGGGGCAGGCCCAGGCCGCGCTCCCCGATGATCGTGCGCTGAATCTCGCTGGTGCCGCCGGGAATGGTCCACTCCCACGAGGAGATGTGGTCGAGGAGCCACACTCCGGACTCCCATCCGCCGCTGGCGACGCGGGGCGTGCGCAGCTGGCCGTCGAGCCCCGCGAGGGAAGCCCCGAAACCGGTCATGTCCTGCAGCAGCTCGCTGTACACGAGCTTGGTGACGGAGGCCAGCACGCCGGCGTTCTGGGGGATGATGTCGTCGGCGAGTCCTCTTGCCACGAGGAGGCGCAGCGCCTCCAGGCTCGTGGCGTACCCGGCGAGCTGGTCGGCAACGTACGCGTCCTGAGCGCCGAGCAGGCCGGGATCGCGCCCGGGATCATGCAGTTCGTCCCATAGCCACGAGAACCCGACCTTGAGGCGCTCGCTGAGTTCCACCATCGTGGCACCTCGTTCGGAGTTGAGTGTGGATTGCGCCACCCGCCAGCCGTCATTCTCCGGTCCGATGAGGTTGGCCACCGGGATGCGCACGTCGGTCAGGAAGATCTCGCAGAAGTGCTCCTCGCCCGTGGCCTTCTTGATGGGCCGTACCTCGACGCCCGGGGACCGCATGTCCATGAGCATGTAGGAGATGCCGCGGCGCTTGGGCGCATCGGGATCCGTGCGCACCAGCAGGAGGCACCAGTCGGCGTACATGGCAAGACTCGCCCAGATCTTCTGTCCATTGACGACGTAGTGGTCGCCGTCCCGCACGGCCTTGGTGGCCAACGCGGCGAGGTCGGACCCCGCTCCGGGTTCGGAAAAACCCTGGCACCACACCTCGCCGTTGCGGATCGCGGGCAGATGGCGCGCGCGTTGCTCCTCGGTGCCGGCGTGCAGCAGCGTGGATGCCGCGTGATGGAGCGAGATGAAATGCAGTACCAGCCTGGGTGCCTCGGCGCGCGCGAGTTCCTCGAAGATGACGCCCTGCTCGGCGAGGCTGTAGCCGCCTCCCCATTCGGTGGGCCAATGCGGCGTGGACCATCCAGCCTCGTTCAGCCGACGAAGCCAGTCGTTCTGGAACGCCACGAACTGGTCCCGAGACGCGTTGGCCTCGGTCTGCCGCCAATCCGCCGGGATCGAGGCCCGGCACCATTCGCGCACGTCGGCGCGCAGCTGTTCGATGGTCCTCGAGGGTGGCACCGGGCGCTCCTTCTTATCTCTGCGACGGAGGGTGCGCGAGCACCGCCCATAGGATCCAAAGCATTACACATAACACTTGACTGATTTGGCAATCATGTCAATATATGTAAGTATTCATCTCGGATTGGTCGCCTTGGGTGCCATTCCGCGGCAGTGTCGCCTCCTGAAGGGAACAGCACGTGAAGTTCGGCCTCTTCCAAACCCCGTTCACCCGACCCGAGCGCTCGCCGCGCGAGGTCTTCGACTGGGCGGTCGACCAAGCCGTCGCAGCCGAGCAGGCCGGGCTCGAGGAGTTCTGGGTCGGTCAGCACTTCACTCTCGGATGGGAGGCCATTCCCAACCCTGAGCTCGTGCTCGCGGCTGCGGCGCGGGAGACCGAGCGCATCATCCTGGCGCCCGGCGCACACCTCCTGCCTTACCAGCACCCGGCCCACCTGGCGTCGCAGACTTCATGGATGAGCCACATCACGCAGGGGCGCTACATCTTGGGCGTGGCCACGGGTGTCAACCCGGTGGATGCCAAGTTCCACGGGTTCACGTCGCAGGCCGAGAACCTCGACATGTCGATCGAGTCCCTTGCGCTCATGCGGCAGATCTGGGCCGGCGGCCCGGTTAAGTTCGAGGGGAAGTACTGGACCTCGCAGCTCCCCGGGAGCGAGCACGGCGGGCATCATTTGCGCGACCTGCGCCCGTACGGCGGCAAGATGACCATCGCGATGGCCGGCGCCAGCCCCAACTCGACGTCGATCGCCTACGCCGGCAACCAAGGCTTCATCCCCCTTTCCTTCGGTGGCAGCCCCGAGTTGGTGCGCAACCACTGGGAGACCTATCTTCAGGGCGCGCGTGACGGCGGAATCGATGTGTCGACTCTCAGTCGCGCCTCGCACCATGTCGGCCGCGAGATCTTCGTCGCGGACACGGATGCCGAAGCCGAGCGGCTCGTCGTCGAAGGCCCGATCGGTCATGCCTGGCGCGAGCACCTCATCCCGAACGAGCAGCGTCGCGCTGCCCGCATCGGCGTGAAGCCGCTGTGGGATGACAAGAGCGACCTGATCGAGCTCGTGCGCGAGAGCATGATCGTGGGCAGCCCCGACACCGTCGTAGCCAAGCTCAACAACCTGATGGACGACAGTGGCGGATGGGGGACGACGCTCATCTTCGGGCACGACTTCATCGACGACCCGGCCCCCTGGAACTACAGCCTCCAGCTGCTCCACACCGAGGTCGCGCCGCGCGTCAAGAGCGTGGCCTGAGCGATTCCCACGTAGCCATACCGGGGCCGCCAGGCCCCCGACGAAGGAGGACTCTGTGACCGAAGAGAAGGTCTCGAGCACCGTCACCGACGGCGTCATGCGCGTCGTGATCAACCGTCCGGAGGCGAAGAACGCGCTGAATAAGCGAATGTACGCCCAGGTCCGCGATGCATACCGCCGCGCATACCGCGACGCCGACGTGCGCGCGGTCGTGCTGGAAGGCACGCAGGGCTCCTTCGCGGTGGGCGGGGACCTGAAGGAGATGCTCGCCGCACTTGAGGACGAGGACGGCATCGATGTCTTCGGGTACGACGAGAGCGTGCCCTTCGAGGCCATCCGCAGCCTGCCCAAGCCCACGATCGCAGCGGTCGACGGGCTATGCATGGGTGGCGGCCTGACGCTCGCCCTGGTCAGCGACATCGTGATCGCCACTGAGGGATCGAAGTTCGCGATGCCCGAGTCGCGCGTGGGTGTCGTTGACGGACACATGCCTCGTCTCTTGCGCGACCGGGTGCCGCCGGCGTGGCTGCGCTACTGGCTGTACTCGGGGACGACCTTCTCGGCGGAGGACGCGTTTCGCGCCGGTCTGGTGACCAAGCTGGTGCCCGCCGGTGGCCTCGAGGACGCCGTGCAGGAGGTCCTCGCCGAACTTGGCAAGGCGTCCCTGGAGGCGATCCGGCTGTACAAGAAGATCCTCAACGAGACGCGGCCGCTGTCGTCCATGGAGGACGCCTACGAGACGATGCTCGGCGACGATGCGAGAGCGCGACTCGCGGCGTTCTCCGCCCGCTCGAAGTAGTGCTCCGCATCCGTACCCACTCATACACCGAGAGGCGAGAGCAGTGACGGCGATGGCGCGGTTCCTGTCGGCGCAGGCACACCACTACGCGGACGAGGAGATGATCCGCGTCGACGGAGCAGGTCGCACATACTCCCGCCTGCTGCAGGATGCACGGGCGCTGGCGGCGGGACTGGCGGGACTGGGAGTGGGCGCCGGCAGCCGCGTGGGCCTGCTTATGGACACCTCGCACCGGGCTATCGACGTGTGGTTCGCGCTATCCCTGCTGGGCGCTGTGGATGCACCGTTCAACTGCAATTACCGCGGTTCGCTGCTGTTGCACCTCGTCGAGGACAGTGACGTATCGATCATCGTGTGCGACGCGCGCTACGCCGCCGAGCTCGAGCGCGTCGCCGCGCAGGCGAGCCGACCGCTCACGATCGTGATCGACGGCGCCGCCGGTGCCGGCATCACCCGGCTTGACTCGCTCTATCTCGACCCGCCCGACCTCGACGCCTTCGACGGGGTGGGTGGCGAGGTCGTGCTTTACACCTCGGGGACGACGGGGCCCTCGAAGGGTGTTGTGCACAATCAGCGGGGCTGCATCCTGCTCGCGCAGTACGTCGCTGAGGTATGCGGCTACGGTCCCGGCGACCGTCTGCTGAACTTCTTCCCGCTGTATCACCAGAACGCCCGCTACACCGGGGTGCTTGCCGCGATCGCCGCCGGTGCCGCGATCGACTTGGAGAGCCGGTTCAGCAGTAGCGGATTCTGGCGCCTGTGCCGGGAGCGCGGGATCACGGCCTTCAACTATCTCGGCTCGGTGCTGACGATGATCCTGGCAGGTGCTGACCGGGATCCCGACGGTGCCGGCGCGCATTCCGTGCGCATCGGCTGGGGGGCCGGCGCGGCTGAGAGCGATCGTCGTGCGCTGCGGGAGCGATTCGGCGTCGAACTTGTCGAGGTCTACGGGCTCACGGAGGCGCCGATGGCCACGGTGAACCTCCCGGGGGCCGGGTGTCCCGCGGGATCGGCCGGGCGGGCGAGCGCTTTCTTCGACGTGCGCATCCTGGCGGACTGCGGCCGGGCCGCCGCGGTGGGCGAGCCCGGTGACATTCAGCTGCGTCCCCGCGTCGCCGACGTCTTCACGCGTGGTTACCACGGCAACGATCGCGCGACGGTGGCGGCCACGCGTGATCTCTGGTTCGACACGGGAGACCGGGGATACATGACCGCCGACGGTGATCTTTTCTTCGCCGAGCGCGCCAAGGATTCGCTGCGCCGGCGCGGAGAGAACATCTCCGCGTGGGAGGTCGAGAGCGTCCTCGTCTCGGACGCCCGAGTCGTCGAGGCAGCCGTCTATGGTGTGGAGGTCGACGGCGAGGAGGAGGTCATGGCGGCGTTGTTGCTTGATTCCGCTGAGCACGACCCCCGCCGCATCATCGCTGACGTCGCCGCGAACCTGCCCCGCTACGCCGTGCCGCGCTTTGTGCGCGTGGTCGCCGACATGCCGCGCACTCCCACGATGAAGGTGCAGAAGAACGAACTCAAGAAGGAGGGCGTCACCACCGACGCCCTCGACCTCGCATTGGAGAGATGACATGGACCTCGGACTCGACCAGCGCGTCGTGATCGTCACGGGCGCGAGCGCCGGGATCGGCCGCGCCAGCGCGGAGATCCTCGTACAGGAGGGGGCTCGCGTCGTCGCGGTCGCCCGCAGTGAAGAGCGGCTGGAGGCCTTCGCGACGACGCTGCGGCAGGCCGGCGGGCAGGTCCTCACCGTCGCCGCCGATGTGTCGGAGGAGGCATCGAGCGAGCGGATCCGCGATGCCGCACTCGAGGCGTTCGGCCACATCGACGGCGTGATCAACGCCGCCGGACTCTCGACTGGGGAGCATCTGCGCGCCTTCTCCGACGACTCGTGGTCGGAGGCATACCGCGTGAACACGCTCAGCGCGGTCCGGCTGTCGATGGCCTGCGCGCCCACGATGCAAGCGGCCGGCTGGGGGCGCATCATCACCATCGGGTCCACCGCAGGGCGGGACCCCGACCCGCGTTTCGCGTCGTACGGGGCAGCCAAAGCCGCCCTCATGCACGCCACCCGGGCGATGTCGCGGTCATACGCCAAGTACGGGATTACGGCCAATTGCGTCATGCCGGGGCTCACGCGCAGCGAGAGTGTCATTTCGGGCTACGCTTCGGCGGCCGAGCACATGGGCGTCTCCGCAGAGGATGTCGAGAAGCGGATGTTGCAGCTGCAGCCGATCGCGATGGGGCGCACGGGGGAGCCGGCAGAGGTCGCCCGCACCGTCGTGTTCCTGTGCTCAGAAGCGTCGAGCTGGACCACCGGGGTCGCCATCGCGGTCGACGGGGGAACCATCCGCGACCTGCCCTGAGCGAAAGGTCGGCGGCGGCGGCGACGGTGGGGACGGGGCGGCAGGCCCCGTCCCCACGCGATCGCCATGTCGGTGCCATCTGGGGTCACGGCATGTCGGCGGAGCAGGGCACGTGCATTACTTCGAAGACGGTCCTCACCGCCGCGCTGCAGTCCGGCTGGATCAGCGCGCGGGCGCGGGGCCGCCCGGAGGCCGACCGTTCAGCGCCTCGGTGACGCGGGCGCAGGCCGCCAGCAGCTCGTCGCGCAGTTCGTGGATGCGCTCCAGCGTCGCCCCGCGCGGAATGCCCGTCAGCGACAACTTGAGGACGACATCACCGTCGGGGCCGAAGACAGGGGCCATGACGGCTTGCACGCTTCCGGCGGTGTCCTCGGTGACATCGTCGGGCGTGCTGTGGCGCTCGAGGTGAGTGATCGCCTCAGTGACGTGCCGCACTAGCGAGGGGGTCTGGCCCACCTGCCCGATGCGGCCGATCGTCTGCCACAGATCGTCAAGGCGCTCGGAGGAGAACGCGGGTGTCCACCCGCTCTCCCGCACGGCCGCCAGCTCCTGATCCAGGGACATGCGGTCCTGCTCGGTGAGAGGCTCGACGCTGCGTGCGAACCATTGCTCGATCCGCTCCCGGCCCGCCCACGCGACGAAGACGCGGCCGGCCGGCGGAGCCAGCGGCATCGTCATGCCGATGCGGTGTGGCGAGGCAGTGCCGTCGGGCGACGCCGAGGCGACAAGGACGAAGGTGTCACCTGATGGTGCGAGAGCGAGCACCTCGACCCCCGTGCGATCGGCCAGTCGCTCCATCTCGTCACGGGCCCGGTCGGCGCGCACGAGGTGCTCGGTGAGGCCGGGCCGTGCACCGACCACGAGCGACCCCAGGGAGAATGCGCCATATCCACCCTGGAAGAACAACAAGGGAAGCGTGGGGTTCTCCACAGCGAGATCGGTCACCCGCCCGATGCAGATGTAGTGGTCGCCCGCTTCGTGGAGCGTATCGGGGACGCAGTCGATCCACGCCACGACGCCGTCGAGGATCGGTGCTCCCGATGGGGCGGGCCGCCAGCTGACCGTGGCGAATTTATCGGCGCCTCGGGAGGCGAATGTGCGGCAGACGGGCTCTTGATCGGCTGCCAGCACGTTGACGCAGAAGGACGCTGCGTCACGGATGCGGGGGAAGGTCGTGGAGGAACGATCTGGCAGGAATGCCACGAGTGGGGGGTCGAGCGAGACCGAGGTGAAGGATCCGACCGCCATCCCGACCGGTGTTCCGGCGGCGTCGATGGCGGTCACGACGCACACGCCGGTGGGGAAATGACCGAGCACGGTCCGGAAACTAGGTGCGTCTATAGGGCTGACCGCGTTGTCGCTCATGGTCTAATAGATTACACAGATAAAACCCCCGAGGGTGAGGGTTTGATCGCCCCGATCACGAGGAGGACGCAATGAGCCAGACCCGGATCGTGCAGCGCGGACTTTACTTCGACGAGATGGAGGAAGGCGTCGTCTACGAGCATCGCCCCGGTCGAACTGTCAGTGAGGCGGACAATGTCCTTTTCACGACGCTGACCATGAACACCCAGGCGCTGCACCTGGATGCAGCGTGGTCAGCGGGCACTGAGTTCGGCGAGCGCCTGGTCAACAGCATGTTCACCCTGTCCACGATGGTGGGCCTGTCGGTGTCACAGCTGACAGCGGGAACGATCGTCGCGAATCTGGGCTTCTCTGACATTTCCTTCCCCGCCCCGGTCCGGCAGGGCGACACGCTTTACGCCGAGACCTTGATCGAGTCCAAGCGGAGATCGATCTCCCGCCCGGGTCAGGGGATCGTGCAGTTCCACCACACGGCCCGCAATCAGCGCGGCGTGGTGGTGGCGACGGCCCGCCGTCAAACACTGGTGCACGTCTCGCCCGCCGCGATGAAGGGTGAGGCGCCCGGCGTCGACGCGTGATCATCACAGCGCCAGGCGGCCGGCAACGCCACGCCACTGGCGAGTGAGTATTGCTGCTGCCGAGTGAGTATTGCTGCTGCCGAGTGAGTATTCACGTACTCACTCGAGGGCGCGAATACTCACTCGAGGGCGCGAATACTCACTCGGCAGCGGAGGTCAGGGGCGCGGGGTGTAGCGCGTGGGCGCGTGGGTGCGGGCCACGAGATCGCGCAGAGACTCGAGGGACCCCGACACCAGGCCGGCGGCGCGCGCCTGCACCAGCAGGTTCCCCAGCGCGGTCGCCTCGACGGGACCGGCCAGCACCTCGAGCCCGGCGCGGTCGGCGGTGCGCTGGCACAGCAGCCGGTTCAGGGACCCGCCGCCGACGATGTGGATCGTCTGCACGTCCACGCCGCCGATGCGCCCGGCGAGCCGGGCCGTGTCGGCGAACGCCTGCGCCAGCGACTCCACGATCGACCGGGTGTACTCGGCGCGCGAGCGGGGAGCAGCGACACCGTGCTCCGCGCACCACGCGTCGATGCGCGCGGGCATGTCGCCCGGCGGCATGAACCGCGGGTCGTCGACGTCGAACACCGGCACGGATGCCGCATCCACTTCGGCCGCCGAATCCAGCAGCGTCGGCAGGTCGATGCGGTGCCCTTCCCGCTCCCAGCCGCGCACCGCCTCGCTCAGCACCCACAGGCCCATCACGTTGTGCAGCAGCCGCACGCGGCCGTCCACGCCGCCCTCGTTGGTGAAGTTCGCATCGAGCGCCTCCGCCGTGAGCACGGGGCTCTCCACTTCCACGCCGACCAGGCCCCACGTCCCGCAGGAGATGTAGGCCGCCGACTCCGCCCGCATCGGCACCGCCACGACCGCCGAAGCGGTGTCGTGGGAGCCGACCGCCGTCACGCCCACCGACGACGCGGCGCCGAGCGATGCCGCCACCTCCGGCAGCAGCGCCCCGAGGCGCTCGCCCGGAGCGATGAGCTCCGGCAGGATGCCGCGGGGAAGGCCCAGCGCGGCGATCAGTTCGTCATCCCAGCCGCTGCCGCCACCGCGCAGCAGCCCCGTGGTCGAGGCATTGGTTGACTCGGCACGGGCGTGGCCGGTGAGCCAGTACCCGATCAGGTCGGGCACCAGCAGCGCGGTGTCGGCGAAGTCCAAGAGCTCCGCGGGCTCCGCGGCCAGCTGGTACAACGTGTTGAACGGCAGGAACTGCAGCCCGTTGCGCCGGTACAGCCCAGCGTGCGGCATCCGCTCGTGCACCGCCGCGACGCCCCGCTCGGTGCGGGTGTCGCGGTAGTGGAAGGGCGAACCCAGCAGCCGGCCGGCCCGCAGCAGTCCGTAGTCGACCGCCCACGAGTCCACGCCGATGCTCGCGATGTCCGGCGCCTGCCGGAACGCCTCCCGAAGACCGGTCAGCGCGCCGCCGTACAGCCCGAGCAGGTTCCAGTGCAGCCCATCGACGGTCACAACCGGGTCGTTGGGGAACCGGCCGACCGTGGTGGCCTCCAGCGTGTCGGGCCCGACGTGGCCGACGATGACCCGCCCGCTGGTGGCGCCGAGGTCGACCGCCGCAACGGCGCCGGACCCCGTCGAGCCCGACCCGCTCATCGCAGGAAGGCGGCGGCGACGCCGGAGTCCACCGGGATGTGCAGACCCGTGGTGCGGGTCAGCTCCGGTCCGGTGAGCACGTACACCGCGTCGGCGACGTTCTCGGGGACGACCTCGCGCTTGAGGATGGTGCGGTTGGCGTAGTACTGGCCGAGGTCCTCTTCCTTCACGCCGTACGTCGCGGCGCGGTTGGCGCCCCAGCCGGCGGCGAAGATGCCGGAGCCTCGCACGACGCCGTCGGGGTTGATGCCGTTGACCCGGATGCCGTGCTCGCCCAGTTCCACCGCGAGCAGACGCACCTGGTGGGCCTGGTCGGCCTTGGTCGCCGAGTACGCGATGTTGTTGGGGCCGGCGAAGACGCTGTTCTTCGAGGAGATGTAGATGACGTCGCCGCCCATCTTCTGCGCGATGAGCGCCTTCGCGGCGGCCTTGGCGACGAGGAACGAGCCCTTCGCCATGACGTCGTGCTGCAGGTCCCAGTCCTTCTCGGTGGTCTCCAGCAACGGCTTGGACAGCGACAGCCCGGCGTTGTTGACGACGAGGTCGATGCCGCCGAAGGCGAGCACGGTCGCGTCGATCGCGGCCTGCACGCCCGCGGCATCCGCCACGTTCGCCGCGACGCCGATCGCCACGTCGGTACCGCCGAGCTCGGCGGCGGCGGCCTGCGCCTTCTCGAGGTCGAGGTCGGCCACGACGACGCAGGCGCCCTCGGCGGCCAGGCGGGTGGCGATGGCCTTGCCGATGCCGGAGGCCGCGCCGGTCACGAACGCGATGCGCCCCTGGTGCGTCTTGGGCTTGGGCATGCGCTGCAGCTTGGCCTCTTCCAGCGCCCAGTACTCGATGCGGAACTTCTCGGCATCCGAGATGGGGCTGTAGGTCGACAGCGACTCGGCGCCGCGCATGACGTTGATGGCGTTGACGTAGAACTCACCGGCCACCCGCGCGGTCTGCTTGTTCGCGCCGTAGCTGAACATGCCCACGCCCGGCACCAGCACGATGAGCGGGTCGGCGCCGCGGATCGCGGGGGAATCGGCGTCGGCGTGCGCGTCGTAGTACGACTGGTAGTCGGCGCGGTACTCGGCGTGCAGTTCCTGCAGGCGCGCCAACTGCTCGTCCACGGTCGCCGTGGCCGGCAGGTCGAGGATGAGCGGCTTGACCTTGGTGCGCAGGAAATGGTCGGGGCAGCTGGTGCCGAGCCCGGCCAGGTACGGCGCCTTCTCGGCGGCGAGGAAGTCCAGCACGGCGGCGCTGTCGGTGTAGTGGCCCACCATCGGCTTGTCGGTCGAGGCGATGCCGCGGATCGTCGGGGCCAGCGCTGCGGCACGGGCGTGACGCTCGGCCTCGGGGAGGGCGTCGAAGCCGGCGCGGATGCCGCCGAACGGGTCGGCCTTGCCGTGTTCGGCGATGTAGGTCGCCGCCGTCTCGATGATCCACAGCGAGTTGCGCTCGGACTCCTCGGAGGTCTCGCCCCACGCGGTGATGCCGTGGCCGCCGAGGATGCAGCCGATGGCCTGCGGGTTCTGCGCCTTGATCTCGGCGATGTCCAGACCCAGCTGGAAGCCGGGGCGGCGCCAGGGCACCCACACGACCTTGTCGCCGAAGATGGTGGCGGTCAGCTCCTCGCCGTCGGCGGCGGTCGCGATCGCGATGCCGCTGTCGGGGTGCAGGTGATCCACGTGCGCGGCATCCACCAGTCCGTGCATCGCGGTGTCGATCGAGGGGGCGGCGCCGCCCTTGCCGTGCAGGCAGTAGTCGAACGCGGCGACCATTTCGTCTTCGCGCTCGACGCCGGGGTACACGTTCACGAGCGCCCGCATGCGATCAAGGCGCAGCACGGCAAGGCCCGCCTCGGTCAGGGTGCCGAGGTCGCCGCCGGAGCCCTTGACCCACAGCAGCTCGACCGGCTCCCCCGTCACGGGGTCGGTGTCGGTGCCCTTCGCGGACGTGTTGCCGCCGGCGTAGTTGGTGTTCTTCGGGTTCGCGCCCAGGCGGTTGCTGCGGGCGATCAGTTCGGCTGCTGCGGGGTTGGTCATGAGGGAGTTCCTTCGGTGGCGGGAGAAAGTGCAGAAAGTCGGGCGGCGATGCGCTTGATCGAGGCGGATGCTGCGGCCTCGTCGGGCCGGTTGAGGTGGCCGTGCTGGGTGCCGCGTTCGGTCACGGCCTCGATGGGGACGCCGGCTGCCGAGAGCGAGCGCGCGAACGCCTCGCCCGACATGCGCAGCTCGTCCGCCTCGCCGTTGATCATGAGCACGGACGGGAACCCCGCCAGCTGTGCGGCTGTCGCGGCGCCGGGGACCGCGTAGACGTCGGCGGCGTCCAGCGACCCACCCAGGTAGTTCTCGTACATGCGGCGGACGACGTCGGGACCGAACCGATCGGCGTCGGGGTCGGCGTCCAGCAGCGCCCGCAGGTCGGCATCCGGAGCATCCTGCACCGCGTGGAGCGTGGGGTACGCGAGCGCCACCAGCGCAGGAACCGGGCCGCCCTTGTGCACGAGGCGCAGCGCGGCGCCGGTGGCGAGGTTGGCGCCGGCGCTGGCCCCACCCAGCGCCCAGGGCCCGGCGACGAGGCCCGAACCGACGGCCCAGGTGAACGCGAACCCGACCTCCTCGGAGGCGACCGGGTAGCGCAGGCGCTCGCGCGTGTTGCCCGCCGGGGGCATCGTCCATCCGGCCGGCACCGGGGCGAGGGCGTAGTCGACCGAGACCACCGCGATGCCGCGGTCGGCCAGCTGCCGGGCGACCCAGTCCGCCTCGGGCATGTCGAGGTCGCCGCCGGCGAATCCGCCGCCGTGGGCCCACACCAGGCCCACGCGGGCGGGCTCCGCGGGGGCGTAGACGCGCACGCCGAACGGGCCGTGCGGACCGTCCAGCGTGCGGTCGTCGGCGGCGGCGAACGGCTCCGTCATCGGGTCAGGCTCCCCAGCCGGCCTGGGTCCCGCCGACGCGCTCGGCCTCGATCTTCTCCTGGTATCCGGAGGCGGCATACGCGGCCATCGGATCGGCGGGAAGCCCGCGCGACTCGCGCCATTCGGCCAGTGCGGGACGCACGTCGGTGTAGAAGGCATCCATGAACACCGCCTGCGCTCCGAGCACGTCGTTCGCCGTCTGCGCCGCGGCGAGCGCGTTGTGGTCGACCAGCAGCGCGCGAGCGGTCATCTCCTGCACGTTGAGCACGGAGCGGATCTGACCGGGGATCTTCGCCTCGATGTTGTGGCACTGGTCCAGCATGAACGCCACGTCGGGGTTGTTCAGGCCACCGCCGCGGATGACCTCGAACAGGATCCGGAACAGCTGGAACGGGTCGGCCGCGCCCACGATGAGGTCGTCGTCGGCGTAGAAGCGCGAGTTGAAGTCGAACGAGCCGAGCTTGCCCAGGCGCAGCAGCTGCATCACGATGAACTCGATGTTGGTGCCGGGCGCGTGGTGGCCGGTGTCCAGGCACACCATGGCGCGCTCGCCGAGGGCGGCGACCTGCACGTAGGACGTTCCCCAGTCGGGAACATCGGTGTGGTAGAACGACGGCTCGAAGAACTTGTACTCCAGCACGAGCCGCTGCTCGCCGGTCAGGCGGGCGTAGATCTGCTGCAGCGAGTCCTGCAGGCGGTCCTGACGGGAGCGCATGTCGGTCTGGCCGGGGTAGTTCGACCCCTCGGCGAGCCAGATCTTCAGGTCACGGGAGCCCGTGGCATCCATCACGTCGACGCACTCGATGTGGTGGTCGATCGCCTTGCGGCGGATGGCCTCGTTCTCGTGCGTGAGGGCGCCGAACTTGTAGTCCTCGTCCTGGAACGTGTTGGAGTTGATCGTGCCGAGCTTCACGCCCAGGTCCTCGGCATGACGACGCAGCACGCTGTAGTCCGAGACCTTGTCCCACGGGATGTGCAGTGCCACCGAGGGGGCAAGACCGGTGACGCGGTTGACCTCGGCGGCGTCGGCGATCTTCTCGAACGGGTCGCGCGGGGTTCCTTCGGTGGTCCACACGCGGAACCGGGTACCGGAGTTGCCGAACGCCCACGAGGGCAGTTCGATGCCCTGCTGGGCCAGGGCGGCCTGGATGTCGGGGGTGAGGATGCTCATCGGGTGCTCTCTGTCGTGTCGGTGGTCGCGACGGATGCGGCCAGTTGATCGTGGAGGTTGAAGATCTCGGTCAGCGGAGTGGATGCCTGGTCGGGCCGGCCCTGCAGGCCCACGAAGAACCGGGACATTTCGGCCTCCCAGCGCGCGGCGACGGGGGAGGCGGCGAGGTAGGCCTGAGCGGCGTCGTCGTCGTCGGTCTCGTAGTAACCGATCAGGCGGCCGCCGTCGCCCAGGAACAGCGAGTAGTTGCGCCGGCCGGAGGCGGCGATCTCTGCCAGCATCTCCGGCCAGACGGGGCTGTGGCGGCGGATGTACTCGTCGAGCAGTTCAGGCTCGATCTGCAGCTGGAAGCAGACGCGTTGTGGCTGTCTCGTCATTGAGGTTCCTGTTCGGAGGGAGTGAATCGTTTCAAAAGGGTAACTCATCCCTGTACCTCCGCGCAATCGGATAGCGTTTGCCCCAGCGCGTCGCCGCACTCGATAACCTGGGCGACGGACGAGGGGACGCGGATGGTCGTCAGTATCAGGGACGTCGCTGCGGCGGCCACGGTCTCTGTCGGCACGGTCTCCAACGTGCTGAACCGGCCGGAGAAGGTCGCGCCCGCCACCGTCGAACGCGTGCAGCGGGCCATCGAGCAGCTCGGCTTCGTGCGCAACGACGCGGCCCGCCAGCTGCGGGTCGGACGCAGTCGCAGTATCGGCCTGGTCGTCCTGGATGCGGGCAACCCGTTCTTCGCCGATGTCGCCCGCGGCGCCGAGGCGCGCGCCGACGAAGCGGACATGGCGGTGCTGCTGGGCAACGCCGACGAGGACGCTCCGCGCGAGGCGCGATATCTCGACCTCTTCCTCGAGCAGCGGGTCAACGGCGTGCTGATCACCCCGACCACCGACGACATCGGGCGGCTGACGCGGCTGCGGGATGCCGGTACGCCGGTGATCCTCGTCGACCGCGAGATGCCCGATTCGGGGTTCTGCTCGGTGTCGGTCGACGACGTCGAAGGCGGGTTTCTCGCGGCATCCCACCTGCTCGCCGGTGGCCGGCGGCGCCTGATGTTCCTGGGCGGGCCGCAGGCGCTGCGCCAGGTCGCCGATCGCCTCCAGGGCGCGCGGCGGGCCGTGGAGGCCGTCGCCGGCGCGACGCTGGAGGTCGTGGAGATGCCGGCCCTCACCGTGCTGCACGGCCGGGAGGCAGGGCTTGCCGTTCTCGAGCGCGGCATGACCGCGAGGCCCGACGCGATCTTCGCGGCGAACGACCTGCTCGCCGTCGGTGCGATCCAGGCGCTGTCGATCATGTCGGGCGTGCGCATCCCCGACGACATCGCGCTCATCGGCTACGACGACATCGACTTCGCGGCATCCACCGTCGTGCCGCTGAGTTCCATCCGTCAGCCGGCCAGCCTCATCGGCTACACCGCGGTGGATCTGCTGCTGGCGGAGCTGGCCGATCCGACAGCGGACCACGAGCGCAACGTGCGCTTCCAGCCCGAGCTGGTGGTGCGCGACTCCACCGAGAGCGCGTGAGCCGGCGGCTCGACGAGCACCATCAGGGAAGGCAGTGCACCATGCGACACACCGATCTCGGCGCGACGGGACTGACGGTGGGCGAACTCACCCTCGGCACCTCTGCGCTCGGCAAGCAGAGCCTGCCCGGCTCGCCCGAAGAGGCCGAGGCTGTCAGGGTCGCGGCGGCGTTCCTGACCGGCCCCATCCCGCTCATCGACACCTCCAACAACTACGGCGACGGCCGCTCCGAGACGGTGCTGGGGCTGGGGCTGGCGGCGGTGGGGTCTCGCGCGACCGCCCGCATCGCGACCAAGGTCGATCGCGATCCTGTGACCGGCGCCTTCGGCCGCGACCGGGTGCTGCGCTCCTACGAAGAGAGCCTGGCCCGGCTGGGGCTGGACCGGGTCGAGATCCTGCACTTCCACGATCCGTACAGCGTCACGTTCGCCGAGGCCACCGCACCCGGAGGCGCGGTGGACGCGCTGCGCGAACTGCGCGACGCCGGCGCCGTCGATGCGATCGGCATCGCCGCCGGTCCCATCCCGCTCATGACCGAGTACGTCGAAACCGGGCTGTTCGACGTCGTCCTCTCCCACAATCGCTATACCCTCGTCGACCGCAGCGCCGAGGCGCTGTTCACCGAGGCGCGTCGCCGGGGCATGGGCGTGTTCAACGCGGCACCGTTCGGGGCCGGCATCCTCGCCAAGGGCGCGAATTCCCGCGCGACCTACGGTTACGTCGATGCGCCGCCGGAGCTGGTCGCCTGGATCGCCCGCGCCGAGGAGGTGTGTGCCGACCACGGCGTGCCGCTGGCCGCGGCCGCGCTGCACTTCTCGCTGCGCTCGCCGCTGGTGGACTCCACGATCGTGGGGATCGCGTCCATCCCGCGGCTGGAGCAGTTGCTCGCCCTCCACGCGGTGACGGTGCCCGACGCGCTCTGGGTCGCGCTGGACGGGCTAGGCCCTGCTCCCACGCCGCTGGCCGCGCAGGACGCGCAGGACGCCAGGGACGCCCGGGACGCGAGGTGACCCGCCCCGACATCGGGGTGATACTGCCCCGCAACATCGCTCCGGCGCGCGTGCGCGAGTTCGCGCTTCGGGCAGAAGCCCTCGGGTTCGATGAGCTGTGGGTCGTGGAGGATCTCGGGTTCCGCGGCGGCATCGCGCAGGCCGGCGCCGTGTTGGCGTGGACCGAGCGCATCCGGGTGGGGCTGGGCATCCTGCCCGCCGGTGCCCGCAACGCGGCGTTCGGCGCGATGGAGCTGGCCACCCTCGCGCAGCTCTTTCCCGGCCGGCTGCACGCCGGCATCGGGCACGGGATGCCGGAGTGGATGCGGTCCGTCGGGGCGTGGACCGACCGGCCGCTGCGCACCCTCGACACGCACGTGACGACGCTGCGTACGCTGCTGCGCGGCGACGCGATCGCCGGCGGTGTGCGCCTGGACGCCTCCAGTGTCCCGGCCGACCCGCCGCCGCTGCTGCTGGGGGTGCGCGGGCCGCGTTCGCTCGCGCTGTCGGGGCGCATCGCCGATGGCACGGTGCTGGCGGAGCCGGTGACCCCGGAGTACGCCCGCGCCGCGGTGGAACGGATCGGTGTGGCATCCGGTCATCGGCTCGTCGCGTACAACGTCGGGTCCGTCGATGCGGATGCCGCTGCCGCGCTCGCCGCGGCCCGGCCCGCGCTGGCGTGGATCGGGGAGCCGGGCTGGGCGCCTCACATCGACCCGCTGCCGTTCGCGGCGGAGTTCCATGCCCTCCGGGCTCGCAGCGCGTCGCGCGAGGAGTTCGCGCAGGCGCTTCCCGACGAGTGGGTCGCGCAGCTGGCGCTGGCGGGCACGCCCGCGCAGGTGCGGGCGCGCATCGACGAGCTGGCAGCCGCCGGCGTGCACAGTTCGGTGTTCGCGCCGCTGGGCGATCCCGTTGCCGCGCTGGAGTCGCTCGCCGCCGTCCTCTGACCCCGCTGCCGAGTGAGTATTCGTCGCGTCGAGTGAGTATTCACCGCGAATACTCACTCGCGACCGCGAATACTCACTCGGCAGCACGAATACTCACTCGACGGCTAGGTTGTGGGGACCGTGAAAACGCGGGGGAGAAGGGGCGAGGATGCCACGCAACTGGGCAGGGACCTACACCTACCGCGCGCCGCGGATCGAGGCCGCCGAGACCATCGATGACGTGCGGCGCCTCGTCGCCGCCGGCGGCCGCGTGCATGCGCTGGGCACGCGGCACTCCTTCACCGACCTCCCCGACACCGACGGCACGCTCATCGATGTCACCGGCATCGACCCGGCGTTCCACCTCGACGTCGAGGACCGCGCCGTCACCGTCGGCGCCGGCACCCGCTACGGCGAACTCGCGCTGTGGCTCGAGGAGCGCGGCTGGGCCCTGGGCAACCTCGGGTCGCTCCCGCACATCAACGTCGGCGGGGCCACCGCCACCGGCACCCACGGGTCGGGCGACCGCAACGGCGTGCTGTCGGCGGCGGTGCGGGCGCTGCGCTACGTCGGCGCCGACGGCGACCTGCACGAGGTGCGCCGCGGCGACCCCGACTTCCCCGCCCTCGCGGTGGGGCTGGGCGCGTTCGGCATCCTGGTGTCGCTGACCCTCGATGTGCAGCCGACGTTCCGGGTGCGGCAGGACATCTACACCGGCATCACGTGGGACGCCGCGCTCGCCGGGTACGACGAGCTCACCTCCGCCGGCTACAGCGTGTCGCTGTTCTCCCTGTGGGAGCCGGGCTCGATAGGTTACGCGTGGGTGAAGACGCGGTTGGATGCCGACGACGACCCCGTCCCTGACACCCTGCTCGACGGCGTGCGCGCCACCGGCGGCGAGTCACCGCTGAGCGACGCGGACAACGTCACCGAGCTCGCCGGTGTCCCCGGCCCTTGGCTGCAGCGGTTACCGCACTTCCGCCTCGACGCCGAGCCGTCGTTCGGCGACGAGATCCAGAGCGAGTACTTCGTGGACCGGGCGGATGCCGCGGCGGCGCTGACGGCGGTGCGGCAGCTGGGCGACGGCATCCGTCCGCACCTCATCGTCACCGAGCTTCGCACGGCCGCCGCCGATGAGCTGTGGCTCAGCCCGGCCTACCGCCGCGATGTCGCGATCATCCACTTCACCTGGCACAACCATCCCGACGGCGTCGCGGCGATGCTGCCGCCCATCGAGGCGGCCCTCGCGCCGTTTCACGCCCGCCCGCACTGGGGCAAGGCGCACCGGTTCGACCGCGCCGCGATGCAGCGCGTGCACCCACGCCTGGCCGATGCGCGTGCGGTGTTCGAGCGGCTCGACCCCGATGGGCGCTTCGTCAACGACCACCTGGTGCGTGTCGGGGTGCGCGAGCCGCGCTGACGCGGATGCCGCGCGCGCCCGCCCGCAGCCTCAGCCTCAGCCCGCGCGCTTGCGCACGCGCGGCGCCGCCTCGTCGTCGGGCAGGCGGATCGGCGTGGTCGCGGCGATCTCGTCGGAGAACGACTCCGGGGACACGACCGACAGTGGCCGGGTCTCGCCGAGCGTGAGGTGGAACCGGCGCGACTCGGTGCGGGTGACCCGCCCGGATGCGAGCAGCCAGATCGCACCGATCAGGAACGCCGCGAAGGCCGCCACGGCTCCCAGCAGGATGGCGTTGCGCGGGCCGAATTCCGCAGCCACCCAGCCGACGATGGGGGCACCGATGGGCGTGCCGCCCATCAGGATCGCCATGTACAGCGCCAGCACCCGACCGCGCAACGCGGGGTCGGTGGTGGTCTGCACGTAGCCGTTCGCGGTGGTCAGGGTCGTCACGACCGCGAACCCGGTGAGCATGAGCGTCAGGGCATACAGCCAGTAGTTCGGCATGAACGCCGACACGGTCGCCGCGACGGCGAACAGCGCGGTGCCGCCGATGACGACGCGGATGCGGGCGCGGTCGCGGCGGGCGGCCAGCAGCGCGCCGATGAGCGAGCCGACAGCCAGGATCGAGCTGAGCAGGCCGTAGCCATCGGCTTCCTGCCCGAACTCCAGCGCCATCGTCGAGGCGAAGATCGGGAAATTCATGCCGAACGCGCCGAGCAGGAACACCATCGCGAACGCGACCATGAGGTCGGGGCGCTTGCCGACGTAGCGGATGCCGTCGGCAAGCCGCGACGCCCCGGAGGCGTGCACGCGGGGGATCAGCTCACCGGTGCGGATCAGCAGCAGCGCCACGATCATCGCGATGAAGGTGACGGCGTTGACGAAGAACACCCAGCCGGTGCCGACCACCACGATCAGGACACCGGCGACGGCCGGACCGATCATGCGGGCCCCGTTGAAGGATGCCGCGTTGAGCGCGACCGCGTTGGAGGCGTTCTCCCGGGTGACCAGGTCGGATACGAACGCCTGACGGCTGGGGTTGTCGAAGGCGGCCACGACGCCCAGCAGCAGCGCGAAGGCGTACATCAGCGGCAGCGTCATGACGCCTGCCAGTAGCAGCGAACCGATGATCACGCCGATCACCAGGAGCGAGCTCTGCGTGATCATGAGCAGCCGCCGCCGGTCGAACCGGTCGGCCACCCAGCCGGTGACCCCGACCAGCAGCAGCGGCGGGGCGAACTGCAGCGCCATCGTGACGCCCATCGCGCCGGCATCGTTGTTGGTCAGTTCGGTCAGCACGACCCAGCTCAGTGCCGTCGCCTGCATCCAGGCGCCGACGTTGGAGACGAGCGCGCCGATGAACCAGACGCGGTAGTTGAACACGGAGAAGGAGCGGAACATGGCGCTCATCGCGACGCCACCTCCCGCATGATGTCGGCGGCCTGCGCGAGCACGGCGCGCTCGGCGTCGGTCAGCGAGGCGAACGCCTGCTCGAGCCATGAGTCGCGGCGGCGGGTGGTCTCCTCGACGACGGCCCGTCCGGTCTCGGTCAGCGAGATGTTCACCTTGCGGCGGTCCTGCTCGTCGGGGGTGCGCACGATGTAGCCCGACTCCTCGAGGCAGTTCACGGTGCGGTTCATCGACGGCGCGGAGACCCGTTCCCGGTCGGCGAGTTCGCCGAGGGTATGGTCGCCGTGCGTAGTGAGCGCGGCGAGCACGGCGAACTGGCCGTCGCTCATGGCATCCACCGCGCGCTGGGCGCGCAGGCGCCGGGCGAGGCGAAACGTGGCCATGCGCAGGTCGGAGGCCGAGGTCGATAGGTCCGGCGAGGGGGAGGGGGAGGCGTGTGGCGAACTCATACAGGTCCTTAGCGTAGCTCATTAGTGTTGCTAAGCAAAATGGGGTCCGATGGGCGTTGACCCGGCGGTGTGCAGACCTCTAGGCTCGACCTGCGACTGGGGAAAGCGCATTCCAAGCAAATCCGATTCAAAGGTGAACCGCATGAGAACCCCTGTCCCATGGACCCGTTCGTCCACCCGGATGACCATCGCTGCCGCCGTCACGGCCGCTGCGCTGGTGCTTCCGGTCCACGCCGCCAGTGCCACCGGGGCGGATGCCGCGGCATCCGCCCCCACCTCCGGCCCCGGCACCTCATCCCCGCAACTGGAGAGGCTCGACCGCGGCGTCGTTGCCGTGAGCACCGCGTCGGGGGTGTTCGTCAGCTGGCGCCTGCTGCAGGGCGAGGCCTACGGCGCCGGTGACACCGGCCTGGTCGGCACCGACTTCGTCGTCTATCGGGACGGTGCGAAGATCGCCACCGTCACCGACAGCACCAACTTCCTGGACGCTGCGGGATCCGCCGCCGCGACCTACCAGGTCGCCCCGGTGCTCGCCGGCCGCGAGGGCGAGCCGAGCCCGGCCACCGCGCCACTGGCCCAGGGACACCTCGACATCCCGCTGACCCGACCCGCTGACGGCGTCACACCCGCAGGGGAGGCCTACACATACGCCGCGAACGACGTGTCGGTGGGCGACGTGGACGGTGACGGGGCCTACGAGTACGTCGTCAAGTGGGACCCGTCCAACGCCAAGGACGTCTCGCAGGTCGGCTACACCGGACCGGTGTTCATCGACACCTACGAGCTGGACGGCACGCTGCTGAACCGCATCGAGCTGGGCGCCAACATCCGCGCCGGTGCGCACTACACGCAGTTCCTCGTCTACGACTTCGACGGCGACGGACGGTCGGAGACGATCCTCAAGACCGCGCCGGGGACGAGGTCGATCGGCTACGCCGCTGACGGTTCGGTCACGAACGAGGCCTACGTCACGATGCCGGCCGAAGATGTCGCAGCGGGCTACTCGCACGACGACGACTACCGCATGAGCGCCGCCGATTACGAGGAGCACCTCGTCGAGATGTTCCTCGGCTGGTCCGAGCGCGAAGAGGTCATCTCCGGCCAGTGGCCGGCCACCCTCGAGCAGGCCTTCGGCACCGAGGTGACCCACGAGTACCCGTTGTCGCGGGAGTCCGCCGAGGAGCTGGTCGACTACTTCATCGATGTCTACGCGCCGGGCAGGTCGGCCCGCAACGTGCTGCGCGCGTTCGAAGGCTTCATCCTGGACGGCCCCGAGTACCTCACCGTGTTCGACGGCGCCACCGGAGCGGAACTTCAGACGGTCCCCTACCAGCCGGGCCGCGGCGACGACGGCCTGCTGTGGGGCGACTACGCGATGAGCCGTATCGAACCGGGCAACCGCGTCGACCGGTTCCTCTCCGGCGTGGCCTACCTCGACGGAGAACGGCCGTCGGCGGTGTTCGCCCGCGGCTACTACACCCGCTCCACGATCGCCACCTACGACTGGGACGGCACCGCGCTCACGCAGCGATGGTTCGTCGACAGCGGCCACGTGCCGATGACGAACCCGTTCAACGACGGCCCGCACGGCCGCGACGGCACCGACCCGCAGTACGGCACCATCACGACGCAGGGCTTCCACAGCCTCAGCGCCGCCGATGTCGACGGCGACGGCAAGCAGGAGGTCGTGTACGGCTCGGCGACCCTCGACGACGACGGATCGCTGCTGTACTCGTCGTTCGATGTCATGCCCGAAGGAAGCGGCGCCCCCGGTGAGAACACCCGCCTCGGTCACGGCGACGCCATGCACGTCACCGACATCGACCCGGCGCGCCCGGGGCTCGAGATCTTCACCGTCCACGAGGGTGGCGCGTGGGCTCCCTACGGCACCGCGCTGCGCGACGCCGCCACCGGCGAGGTCATCTTCGGCGCCTACTCGGGCCGCGACACCGGCCGCGGCCTGATCGGCGACGTCCGCACCGACGTCCCCGGCATGGAGGTCTGGTCGAGCATGCCGGCGGGGACGGATGCCTCCGGCTTGCTGTCGGCGACCGGCGACGTGCTGGCATCCACCAACCCCGGCACCAACATGTCGATCCGGTGGGCAGGGGATCTCACCACTCAGATCGTCAACGGCGCCGAGGCGGTCACCCCGACGATCGACGACTGGACGCGCGGCACCCTTGTGACGGCATCCGACACCCGCACCAACAACGGCACCAAGGGCAACCCGTCACTGGTCGCCGACGTCCTCGGCGACTGGCGGGAAGAGCTGTTGGTGCGCACCGCAGACTCCAGCGCGCTGCGGCTGTTCGTGTCCACCGAGGTGACCGGCCACAAGCTGTACACGCTCATGCACGACCCGCAGTACCGGGCCGAGATCGCGCGGCAGCAGACGGCGTACAACCAGCCGGCCTACACCGGGTTCCACCTCGCCTCCGGCATGGACTTCGCCGGGGTACCGCTGCGGGCAGCCCCGCAGCCGGTCGCAGCCCCGGGTATCGCAGTCGGCACCGACGGCGTCACCGTGACGTGGGAGGCACCCGCTGAACCCGGCACGCACGACATCACCGGCTACGTCGTCACCCTCACCCCGGAGCGGGGCGAGCCGCTCGTGCAGGAGGTGGCAGCCGATGCCCGCAGCGCCCTGTTCACGCGCGTCGCACCGGGCAAGTGGACGGCGACCGTCGTCGCGGTCAGCGCCGCCGGCGCATCGGACCCGTCCGACCCCTCGGCCACCGCAGTGGTCAAGAAGGGCCAGGCGGTGCCGCTGGTGACCCGCGCCTATGCGCACTGCGTGGGGAACAAGGTCTTCGTCGGCGTGTTCGCGCTGAACGCGGGACCGCAGAAGGTCGACGTGCACATCTCGGTGCTCGACGCTGAGAAGCACAAGACCCTCAAGCGCCTGGGCGTCGTCACCGAGCTGCACAACACCGGTGAGCGGTCGATCCCGGCCGGCACCGCGACCGTCACGGCATCCACGGTCTCAGGCGGCGTCAGCTACACCTCGACGTACGAGGTGGCCTACCCCGCGGCGGCCTGCCGCCGCTGAGGCTCGTCGCACACGGAAGGCCCCGCTTCGTGCGGGGCCTTCCGTGTGCGTGGGGCGACCCTAGAATCATCGGCATGCCCGAGTTCATCGACGCACACGGCATCGCGATCGTGTACGACGTACACCCCGCCCGCACCGAACCCCGCGCCGCCGTGCAACTGCTGCACGGCGTCGGCGAGCATGCCGGCCGTTACGGCGCCCTGATCGCGGCGCTGACCGACGCCGGCTACATCGTCTACGCCGACGATCACCGCGGGCACGGGCGCACCGGCATCCGCCAGCACAACGGCGATGTCAGCAAGCTCGGGCGGCTCGGCAAAGGCGGGCTGCGGGCCGCGAAGGCGGCCGTGTGGCAGCTGACCCAGATCATCCACGAGGACAATCCCGCGCTGCCGCTGGTGCTGCTGGGGCATTCCTGGGGGTCGTTCCTGGCGCAGATGCTCGTCGATGAGCACCCCGAAGCGTATGACGCGGTCGTGCTGTCGGGGTCAGCGCTGCGCTGGCCGGGATCGCTGAACGCCGGCAACCTCAACGCGCCGTGGCACTCGCCCGGTGCGCTGGGTACCGAGTGGCTGTCGTCGGATGCCGCCGTCTGCCAGGCCTTCATCGACGATCCGCTGACGACGACCGTTCCCCTGGCGAAGCTGTTCGGGCTGATCGACGGGTTGCGGCTGTTCGGCCGGCCGCGGCGCGGGCTCGGCGTCGATATGCCCGTGCTGCTGCAGGTCGGGCGGGACGACACGGTCGGCGGGCCGCGCAGCGTGCACCGCCTGGCCGATGCCTACCGGCGCCGTTGCGGCTTCACGGACGTGACCACCCTGGTCTACCCCGAGGCCCGGCACGAGATCTTCAACGAGGTGGCGCAGGCCGACGTGCGAGGCGACCTGCTCACCTGGCTCGCCGCCCGCTTCCCCGCGGCATCCGCCGGCCCCGTCCCCGCCGCCTCCCTGGACCGTGAAACAGCAACTGGCGGCCGAGACAGCGGTAAATAACACGGTCTCGGCCGCCAGATGCGGTCTCAGCGTTTTGGGGCGTGAGGGGTCAGCCGTTGGCGCGGCGTGAGCCGCGACCGCGACCTGTGCCGGCGGTGGCGCGGATGTCCGCGACCGTGCTGCCGGTGGTCGGGCGCGAGGCGCGCTGCGCAGGACGAGCGGATGCCGGGGCGCCGGCCGCACGAGGTGCGCCCTGACCCGACCCCTGACCGTCACGGCCACGTCCGCCACCGCCACGGCGGGCACCGCCGCCACCGGCGCCGGAACGCTCGGGGCGCTCCGACCGACCGCCGCCGCGCTGGCCGCCACCGCCACCGCCGCCGCCGCGCTGGGCGGGGGCCTCGGGTGCGGGGGTGACGTGATCGGCGGGCTCGCCGACGAGAACGGACACTTCGGAGCCGTGCGGGGTGACGGCCTCGAGCGCGGCGGCCACCTGGGCCTTGCGCAGCAGGTCCTTCACTTCGCTGCGCTGGGCGTGCAGGGCCACCGTCACGACGACGCCCTCGGCGCCGGCGCGGGCGGTGCGGCCCGAGCGGTGCAGGTACGCCTTGTGCTCCATGGGCGGGTCGACGTGCACGACGAGTTCGACGTCGTCCACGTGCACGCCGCGGGCTGCGACGTCGGTGGCGACCAGGACGCGGACGCCGCCCTTGGACAGCTCCGCGCCGAATGAGGCGAGGTTGCGGTCACGAGCACCCTGCGACAGGTTGCCGTGCAGGTCGACCGCCGGGATGCCCGACGCGGTCAGCTGCTTGGCGAGCTTCTTTGCCTGGTGCTTGGTGCGGGTGAAGAGGATGCGGCGGCCACGGCCGGACGCGAGGTGACGCACCAGCGCGGTCTTGTCGTCGGTGCCGTGCACCACGAACACGCGGTGGGTCATGACGCCCTGCGGCACGCTGGACTCGTCGACCTCGTGACGGACTTCGTCGCGCAGGAACTTGCGCACCAGGCCGTCGACGCCGCGGTCCAGCGTCGCGCTGAACAGCAGACGCTGACCACCGGCGGGCGTGGCGGCGAGGATGCGGGTGACACCGGGCAGGAAGCCCAGGTCGGCCATGTGGTCGGCCTCGTCCAGCACGGCGATCTCCACGGCGGAGAGGTCGACGACCTTCTGCTTCATGAGGTCCTCGAGGCGGCCGGGGCAGGCCACGACGATGTCGACGCCGCGACCGAGCGCCTGCTCCTGCGGGCGCTGGCTGACGCCACCGAAGATCGTGGTGACGGTCAGGCCCACGGCGTTTGCCAGCGGTGCGATGACCGCGGCGATCTGCGTGGCGAGCTCGCGGGTCGGGGCCAGCACCAGGCCGCGGGGGCGACCGGGGCGACGGCCCGACGCTGCGGCGCCGGAGAGGCGGGCGACCATGGGAAGGGCGAAGGCGATGGTCTTGCCGCTGCCGGTGCGGCCGCGGCCGAGCACGTCACGCCCGGCGAGGGAGTCGGGGAGGGTGTCGCGCTGAATGGCGAACGCCTCGGTCTTGCCTTCGGCGGCAAGCACCTGGGCGAGTTTCTCGGGCACGCCGAGGGACAGGAAAGAAGAAGACATGGAAGTGCTTTCGGGCAGGGCGCACGGAGAAGTCGTGAAGGTCTCGGGTGCGGTATGGCGACGGCGCGGATTCGCGCTTCGGTTCGCCGTTCGAAAAGATGCCGCGACCTGGATCGGGGAGTCGTGACGACGACGTAGCGGCACGTGGCCGCTTCCCCCAGTCTATCAGCGGGGCCCGTAGGGTTGACGCATGCACGGTGAGTACAAGGTTCCAGGCGGCAAACTCGTCGTCGTTGATCTCGAAGTCGACGAGGGGCTGATCACCGACTTCCGCCTCGCGGGGGACTTCTTCCTCGAGCCCGATGACGCCCTGGCCGACATAAACGCCGCCGTTACGGGGCTTCCCGTCGAGGCCGACGTGGCCACGATCGCGGCGGCCGTGCGCTCGGCACTTCCCGCCGGTGCGCAGTTACTGGGATTCACCCCCGAATCGGTCGGCACCGCCGTGCGGCGGGCGCTGGTGACCGCACCCGGCTGGCGCGACTTCGAGTGGGAGATCGTGCACGACCGGCCGCTGTCGCCGCACATGAACCTGGCCCTGGACGAGGTGCTCACCGCCCGGGTGGGCGACGGCCGCCGCAAGCCCACCATGCGCATCTGGACGTGGGACTCGTCCGCCGTCGTGATCGGCTCGTTCCAGTCGTACCGCAACGAGGTCGACCCCGAGGGGGCTGCCAAGCACGGCTTCGAGGTCGTACGTCGCATCTCCGGCGGCGGGGCCATGCTGATCTCCGCGGAGTGGATCATCACGTACTCGCTGTACGTGCCGGCATCCCTCGTCGCCGGCATGACCTTCGCGGATTCGTACGCCTTCCTCGACGACTGGGCCCTGCAGGCGCTGCGGTCGCTGGGCATCGACGCCACCTACAAGCCGCTCAACGACATCTCCTCCCCCCAGGGCAAGATCGGCGGGGCCGCGCAGAAGCGCCTCGCCAACGGCGGGGTGCTGCACCACGCGAGCCTCAGCTACGACATGGACGGGCAGGTGCTGACCGAGGTGCTGCGCATCGGCCGGGAGAAGCTCAGCGACAAGGGCACCGCCTCTGCCGCCAAGCGGGTCGATCCGCTGCGCAGCCAGACCGGCCTGCCGCGGGAGGAGATCATCGAGCGGTTCAAGACCACCTTCGCCAACCTGTACGGCGCGACCGAGGGGCAGATCACCGAGGACGAGTACGCCGAAGCCGAGGCCCTCGTACAGTCCAAGTTCGCCACCGACGCGTGGCTGCACCGGGTTCCGTGATCGGCGCAGGCGAGCAACCCGGCCGCGTCGACATCCACCACGGCGACAACCTCTCCGTCGCGCGCACCCTCGACGACGGCTCCTTCACCCTCATCTACCTCGACCCGCCGTTCAACACCGGCCGCACGCAGAAGCGTGCCGTCGAATCCGCCGTCAGGATTCAGGCTGAGAGCGACGAACCGGCCGAAAACGGGGGATCTGCGCCGCTGAGGCTGAATTCCGACGCCGATCCGGTGAAGACCGGGTTCCGCGGGCGCGAATACTCCCGCCTGCGCGGCGACCTCAGCCGCTACGACGACCGGTTCGAGAACTACTGGGACTTCCTCGAGCCCCGCCTCGCCGAGGCCTGGCGCCTGCTCGCCGACGACGGCACGCTGTACCTGCACCTGGATTACCGCGAGGCCCACTACGCCAAGGTGCTGCTGGATGCCCTCGTCGGGCGGGACCGGTTCCTCAACGAGCTGATCTGGGCCTACGACTACGGCGCCAAGAGCCGCAGCCGCTGGCCCACCAAGCACGACACGATCCTGGTGTACGTCAAGAATCCCCGCGGCTACCACTTCGACTCCACCGCCGTGGACCGGGAGCCCTACATGGCCCCCGGCCTGGTGACCCCCGAGAAGGCGGCACGCGGCAAGCTCCCCACCGACGTGTGGTGGCACACCATCGTGCCGACGTCGGGACGGGAGAAGACCGGCTACCCGACGCAGAAGCCCGAGGGCATCCTGCGGCGCATCGTGCAGGCCTCCAGCCGCCCCGGCGACCGCGTGCTGGACCTCTTCGCCGGCAGCGGCACCACCGGCGCGGTCGCGTCGGCACTCGGCCGCGACGCGGTGCTGGTGGACGCCAACACCGAGGCCATCGAGATCATGCGCACGCGGATGCCGCACGCCACGATCCACCGCACTGAAACGTTGCAGCCAGGGCCCGTGGAATCCGTAGGCTGACCGCATGCGATTCGGAACTTTCCTCCCCCAGGGCTGGCGTCACGACCTCGTCGGCATCGACCCGGCCGACCACTGGCCCCTCATGCGGAGCCTCGCCCAGCAGGCGGATGCCGGGCCCTGGGAGTCCCTCTGGGTGTACGACCACTTCCACACCGTCCCGGTCCCGAGTGACGAGGCCACCCACGAGGCGTGGACCCTGATGGCTGCGTTCGCCGCGTCGACCAGCCGCATCCGGCTCGGCCAGATGTGCACGTGCATGGGGTACCGCAACCCCGCCTACCTCGCCAAGGTCGCCGCGACCGTCGACCACGTCTCGGCCGGACGGGTCGAGATGGGCATCGGCGCCGGCTGGTACGAGCACGAGTGGCGTGCCTACGGCTACGGGTTCCCCGGCATCGGCCAGCGGCTGAAGATGCTCGCCGAGGGCGTCGACATCATGCGGCAGGCGTGGACCACCGGACAGGCGACCCTCGACGGCGAGCACTACCAGCTCGACGGCGCGATCGTGCAGCCGCTGCCGCGGCAGGCCGGCGGCATTCCGCTGTGGATCGCCGGCGGCGGCGAGAAGAAGACCCTCCGCATCGCCGCGGAGTATGCGCAGTACACCAACTGGTCCAGCGTGCCGGCGGAGTTCAGTCACAAGAAGCAGATCCTCGAAGCGCACTGCGCCGACATCGGCCGGGACCCGGCCGAGATCGTGCTGTCGGCCAACTTCAACACCGTGATCGGCGCGACCGAGGCCGACGTCGCCGACCGGCTTGCGGCCATCGAGGCGCGGGTGGCCCCGTTCCTCGGCGACGCGACCGAAGGGTTCATGGCCGACTACCACTCCGACCGGGCCCTCGTCGGCACGCCGGCGCAGGCGATCGAACGGCTGCAGGACATGCGCGATCGGGGCCTGGCCTACGCGATCCACTACTTCCCGGAGATGGCGTACGACCGCTCCGGCGTCGAGCTGTTCGAGCGCGAGGTGATCCCCGCGCTCAGCTGACGAGCGGCTGCACGCCGGCGTACCCGTCGGCGATCACGTCGGGGGCAGATGCCGCACCGCCGAACACCCGGGTGGCTCCCGGCTGCGACGTCCACGGCGTCCAGCCGGGGTCGCCCTCGCGGAGGAAGGCGACCGCCGAGCCGTGCACCGCGTCGGCCAGGGCGCGCGGCGGCGCGTCGCCGGCTATCGCGGCGACCCCGTCGGCGTCGAGGCAGTCGAACCAGAACGGCACGTCGACGCAGTGCATCGCCCAGTGCTTGGTGGGGGAGACCCACGAGAACCGGTACACCCACGTCGGCGCGGACGCGGTCGCTCGTGCCTGGGCCACCCGCATCACGAGGGAGCGGAAAATCCGGTCGGTGACGAACCGGCCGAGCACCGCCGCGGTGCCGAGCCGGCGCTGCGGCCGGTTCGCGGCGAGGTAGCCGCGGCGCGTCACCCGGTCCGGCAGCACCAGGCCGACCGCGATGGATGCCGGGACGAACCGCAGCGTCTTGTGCAGTCCCTCGGTGACGCCGGTGAACTCGTCGTCGGTCGCGCCGATCACGAGAGGTTTGTCGGCGCCGACACCGGCGGCCAGCGCCTCGAGGGTCGGCTGCGGCAGCAGATCGCCGTCGACCAGCGGCCCCCAAGGCGGCCCCTGGTCGAGCAGGTCCCGCACCGGCGCAAGCCTGCCCGCTGTCTCGGGCCTGCCCGCCGCTTCCTGCAGGGCGGACAGCCGCTCCTCCGGCACCGAGGCGAAGCCGGCGCGGGTGGCGGGCACCCCGGCCAGGGTGGCCAGTCGCCGGGCCGCCCGGGCGGCGCGCGGCGGCCGCACGTCGGCGATCGCGGCGGACAGGGCGATCGCGGCGCGGAAGAGGTGCTGGGCGGCGGGCATCCCCAGCAGCGCCAGCACCGCGCCGCCGCCGGCGGACTGCCCGGCGATCGTGACGCGCTCCGGGTCGCCGCCGAACGCGGCGATGTTCTGCCGCACCCACTCCAGCCCGGCCAGCCAGTCCCGGACGCCGCGGTTGGACGGCGCGCCCTCGATCGCCCCGAAACCGTCGAAGCCGAGCCGGTACGACACCGTGACCGTCACCACCCCGTCGCGGTTGAACGCCCGCCCGTCGTACCAAGGGCTCGCCGGCGACCCCGAGGTGAACCCGCCGCCGTGGATGTAGACCAGCACCGGCAGCCGGGCGGCCGAGTCGGCCGGCCGCGGGGTGAACACGTTGACGTTCAGGGTCGACTCGCCCGGGATCGACGGCTCCGGGATGAGCGTGATGCCCTCGGCGTTGCGGTGCGGGGTGGCGCCGTACGCGGTGGCATCGCGGACGCCCTGCCACGGCGGCACCGGTACCGGCGCGGCGAAACGCAGGTCGCCGGTCGGCGGCTGGGCGAAGGGGATGCCGAGGAAGGCCGCCGACGCGGCGCCGGCATCCTCCCGCCAGAACCCGCGCACGGCGCCTGCTGCGGTGGTGACGACGGGGGGTTCGTTCATGGCTGAAGCGTAAACCGCCCGGCACTCGCCGCTGCGAACCGGGTGACATATGGTGTGCCCATGACAGCGCAGTCGCTTCCGCCAGCATCCGAACTCACCCTCGAGCAGAAAGCCTCGCTGACCAGCGGCGCCGACTTCTGGACAACGAAAGCCGTCGACAGCGCCGGCGTCCCGTCGATCATGATGACCGACGGCCCGCACGGCCTGCGCAAGCAGACCGAGGCGACCGACCACCTGGGGTTGGGCGCCAGCGTGCCGGCGACGTGCTTCCCGCCCGCCGTGGGGCTGGGTTCCTCGTTCGACCCGGAGCTGGTGGAGCGGGTGGGCGCGGCGATCGGGCTCGAGGCGGCCATCGAGGACGTGGCGGTCGTGCTCGGCCCCGGCATCAACATCAAGCGGATGCCGCTGTGTGGCCGCAACTTCGAGTACTACTCCGAGGACCCGCTGGTGTCGGGGGTGCTCGGTGCGGCCGCGGTGCGCGGCATCCAGTCCCGCGGCGTCGGTGCGTCGCTGAAGCACTTCGCCGCCAACAACCAGGAGACCGACCGGCTGCGGGTCAGCGCCGACGTCGACCCGCGGCCGCTGCGGGAGATCTACCTGCGCGGCTTCCAGCGGGTCGTGCAGCAGGCGCGGCCGTGGACGGTGATGTGTGCGTACAACCGGATCAACGGCGTCTACGCGTCGCAGGATCCGTGGCTGCTCACGCGGGTGCTGCGCGAGGAGTGGGGCTTCGAGGGCCTCGTCGTCTCGGACTGGGGCGCCGTCGAGGATCGCGTCGTGGGGCTGCCGGCGGGGCTGGATCTGGAGATGCCCGCCAGCGGTGGGCGCACCGACGCGCAGCTGGTCGCCGCCGTCCGGGGCGGCACGCTTGCCGAAGCGGCGCTGGACACCGCCGCGCAGCGGGTGATCGATCTGGTGGCCAAAGCCGGCCGCCGGCCCGCCGCGACCGGTCCGCTGGACATCGACGCCCACCACGCACTGGCGCGGGAGGCGGCGGGCCGCTCGATCGTGCTGCTGAAGAACGACGACGACCTGCTGCCGCTACGGCCGGACGCGCGACTGGCCGTGATCGGCGCGTTCGCCGCCGCGCCCCGCTACCAGGGCGCCGGGTCGTCGCTGATCAACCCGACCCGGCTGGACAACGCCCTCGCCGAGATCCGCGAACTCGCCACGGGGGAAGTGGCCTTCGCACCCGGGTTCATCCTCACCGGCGACGCGGACCCCGAAGCGGATGCCGCGGCGCTGCGGGCCGAGGCGGGCGCCCCCCCCGCCACCCCCCCACACCCCGGGGGGGTTGAGGGGGGGGGCGGGGGCGGGGCGGAG
>NZ_JANJFD020000002.1:0-81755 GCF_024623575.2 Microbacterium sp. zg-YB36 | reverse complement strand
GGCGACGCGGACCCCGAGGCGGTTGCCGGGGGGCTGGGGCCGGCGGCGGCCGCCGCCGCGGCATCCGCCGACACCGCGGTGCTGTTCCTGGGGCTGCCGGCGGCGGCGGAGTCGGAGGGATTCGACCGCGAGCACATCGACCTGCCTGCCGACCAGCTGGAGCTGCTCGACGCGGTCGTCGCCGCGAACCCCCGCACGGTCGTCGTGCTCTCCCACGGCGGAGTGGTCGCCCTGCCGTTCCGCGACCAGGTGCCGGCGATCGTCGAGGCGTGGCTGCTGGGCCAGGCCGGCGGCGGGGCGACCGCCGACGTGCTGTTCGGCGTCGTCAACCCGTCGGGCAAGCTCACCGAGACGATTCCGCTGCGGCTGGCGGACACCCCCGCGTTCGGCAACTTTCCCGGTGAGGCGGGTCACGTCCGCTACGGCGAGGGCATCCTCGTCGGCTACCGCGGATTCGACGCGCGGGGCACCGAGGTGGCCTACCCGTTCGGCCACGGGCTGTCGTACACGACGTTCCGGTACGGCGCGCCGGTGGCATCCATCACCACCGATGGCGACCTCGCCGTCACCGTGTCCGTCACCAACACCGGCGATCGCGCCGGCCGCGAGGTCGTGCAGGTCTACACATCGCTCCCCGGTTCGGCGGTTCCGCGTCCGCCGCGGGAGCTGCGGGCCTTCGCCTCGGTCGCCCTGGATGCGGGCGAGGTCCGTGACGTGGAGCTGGTCATCCCGCGCGCGGACCTGGCCCACTGGGACCTGCGCGTGGACGGCTGGGTCGTCGAAGGCGGTGATTACCGGGTCGAGGTGGCCGCCTCCAGTCGGGACGTGCGAGGTACGCAGGTCGTCACCGTCGCCGGCGACGAGGTGCGGCTGCCGCTGACGATGGCGTCGTCGGTGGGGGAACTGCTCGCGCACCCGGTGGCCGGCCCGATCGTGACGGAGGCGATGGGTGGCCTGCTGCAGGGCTCGGGGGCGGGTTCGCTCATGCCCGACGAGGCGATGCAGAAGATGATGGCGTCGTTCCCCATCGGGCGGCTCGCAGGTTTCCCCGGGCTGCCGGTCACGCCGGAGCAGATCGAGCAGCTCGTGGCGATGGCGAACGACCCCGCCGCTGCGCAGTAGCGCGCGCGAGCCAAGTAAATGGCCCTGGGCGCGCGACCGCGCACCCAGGGCCTATCGGCGCCCGTTCGGGTCAGGCAGCCGACCATCCTCCATCGCTGGCGAGCGTGACGCCGTTGACGTTCACGCCGTCGTCGCTCAGCAGGAAGGTGATGGATGCCGCCAAGGCGTCAGCCTCGACGGGGTCGGGGAGGATCGCCATGGCGTTGCGCACACGCTCGGCGCCCAGCGGCGAGGCGAAGGTGGCCTCGATGTTGGTGATGGTCGCGCCCGGGGCGACGGCGTTGCAGCGGATGCCGCTGGGGCCGTACATGAACGCGGTGGACTTCGTCAGGCCCACGACGGCGTGCTTGGACGCGGTGTAGGCGGCACCGGCGGCGGAGCCGCGCAGCGCTGCCTCGGAGGCGGTGTTGACGATCGAGCCGCCGCCCTGGGCGAGCATCGTGGGGATCACTGCGCGGATGAGCTTCATGGTGCCGGTGACGTTGATGGCGATGACGCGGTTCCACACGGCGTCGCTGACCTCGCCGATCGGCGTCATGTCGTCCATGATGCCGGCGATGTTCGCGAGGCCGTCGATGGTCTCACCAGCTGCGTCGAGGATTCGGGCGATGCCGGCGTCGTCGGTGATGTCGGCGACGACCACGGTGATGTCGGCGCCGGGGTGCTCGGCGGCGAACTCGTCCAGGCGCTCCTGGCTGACGTCGACGGCGACGACGCGGCCGCCTTCGCGGACGATGCGCGAGGCGGTGGCGCGGCCGATGCCGGAGCCGGCGCCGGTGACGATGTGGGTCTGGCCGGTGAAGCGGCCCTGGTCGATGCGCTCGGTCCACTCCCGCAGCGGCACGGCGGGCGCGTCGCCTGTCTCTGTGGCGGATTCCACGGGGGTCGGGGTGACGCCGACGGGCACTTCGCCGGCGGTGGCGCGGCGGATGAGCTCATCGAGCATCTCCTGCGTGAAGGAGCCGCGGCTGAGCTTGATGAGGCGTTTGATCGCGAGGCGCTTGACCGGCTTGAACACGTCGGGGCTCTGCCCGCCCTGCGCCAGCATGTCGGTGAGGATCGCGTTGCCGGCCGAGTCGGCCAGCCAGTCGGCGATGGCCGAATCCCCGGAGAGCGGTGTGGTTGCCATGGTGTGATCCCCTTACCGGACAGGTGTGTCCGGTAATAACGTTATACCCGTGGAAGATGAACGGGAAGCTCGGCGAAAGGCCAACCGCGGGCGCGCGGCGGGACCGGAGAACCGGCTCGCGCTGCTGCGCGCAGCCCGCGAGGTGTTCAGCGAGACCGGTCTGGCGACGCCGTTCTCGGCCGTGGCCAAGCGTGCCGGCGTCGGGCAGGGAAGCCTGTACCGGCACTTCCCGGACCGCACCGCGCTGGCGGCGGCCATCTTCGAGGAGAACGTCGCGGCGATCGAGGCGCACACCGCGCCGGAGGACCGCACGATCGAGGACCTCTTCGACGTGATCGTCGAGCAGGCCGTGGTGTCCACAGCGCTGATCGATCTGACCGTGCGCAACCGGCACGACCCGCATGTGGTGGCCGTCGGCGTGCGCTTCCGCGAGCTCGTCGACCGCCTGCTGGTGCGCGAGCGCGCCGCCGGCCGCATCGGCGCGCACGTGGAGACCGCCGATGTCACCCTCGCGGTGGGGATGCTCGCCGGAGAACTGGCCCGCACCGACGAGTCCGAGCGGGCCGCGGTCGCCGCGCGCGCCCGAAAGCAGTTCCGTCGCGCTTTCGCAAGCTGAGAATCAGATCCCGGCCGCGACTTACACTGCCTGAGGCTCGGCCGGACCGGTCCGAGGATTGGGGAGGACGAAATGGCAGAGATCCGTGAGGCGCACCGGTCGCAGGACAAGCTCAAGCGGGGGATCACCGGTCCGCTGCTGTTCATGTTCGTCCTGGGCGACGTGCTGGGAGCGGGCATCTACGCGCTCATGGGCGTGCTGTCGGCCGAGGTCGGCGATGCGCTGTGGGCGCCGCTGCTGGTGGCGCTGTTGCTCGCGCTGCTCACGGCCGGCTCCTACGCCGAGCTGGTCACCAAGTACCCGCGCGCCGGCGGGGCGGCGGTGTTCGCCGAGCGGGCGTTCAAGGTCAAGCCGGTGTCGTTCCTGGTGGGATTCAGCATGCTCGCCGCGGGTGTGGTCAGCGCCGCGGGGCTTGCGCTGGCGTTCGCCGGTGACTACCTCACGAGGTTCATCGACGTGCCGCCGACCCTCGCCGCGATCGTGTTCCTGGCGCTCGTGGCGGCACTGAACGCCCGCGGCATCCGTGAATCGATGCGCACCAACCTCGTGATGACGTGCCTCGAACTGAGCGGCCTGGTCATCGTGATCGTCGCCGTGGCGATCATGCTCGGCTCCGGCGGTGGGGACCTCTCGCGGGTCGGCCAGTTCCCCACCGACACCTCGCCCGGCCTCGCCGTGCTCGGCGGCGCCATCATCGCCTACTACTCGTTCGTCGGGTTCGAGACGTCGGCGAACATCGTCGAGGAGGTCACCGCCCCCTCGCGGGTGTACCCGCGGGCCCTGTTCGGTTCGCTCATCGTCGCCGGGATCGTGTACGTGCTGGTGGGCCTGGCCAGTGCCATCGCCCTTCCCGCCGAGGACCTCGCCGGCTCCAGCGCGCCGCTGCTGGACGTCGTCGCGGCCACCGGCGTCCCGATCCCGGAGATCCTGTTCAGTCTCATCGCCCTCATCGCCGTCGCCAACGGCGCCCTGCTGACGATGATCATGGCCAGCCGCCTCGCGTTCGGCATGGCCGAGCAGGGGCTGCTGCCGCCGGTGCTGGGCAAGGTGCTCCCCAACCGCCGCACGCCCTGGGTGGCGATCATCGCCACCACCGCGGTCGCCATGCTGCTCGCGCTGGTGGGGGACCTGGCCACCCTCGCCGAGACCGTCGTGCTGCTGCTGCTGTTCGTCTTCCTCAGCACCAACATCGCCGTGCTGGTGCTGCGCCGCGAGAAGGTCGACCACGATCACTTCCGGGTGTGGTCGTTCGTCCCGGTGCTGGGAGCGGCATCGTGCGTGCTGCTGCTCAGCCAGCAGAGCGCGCAGGTCTGGCTGTTCGGCGCCGTGTTGCTCGCCGTCGGCGGCATCCTCTACCTGATCTCGCGCCTCGTCCGCGGACGCCAGGCGCCGGTCAGGAGTTGAGGAACGCCAGCAGGGTCTCGTTGACCTCGTCGCCGTGGGTCCACAGCATCCCGTGCGGGGCACCCTCGATCTCGACGTAGGTGGCATCCGGCAGGAGTTCCCGGAAGCGCCGGCCGGTGGCGTCGATGGGCAGGATGTTGTCGGCGGTGCCGTGCACGATGAGAGTCGGCACCGTGATCTGCGCGATGTCAGCGCGGAAGTCGGTCGGCCAGGTCAGCGGCGCCGCGGCGATCGCGGTGTTGCCGGCGAGGTTGGCCACCGCGACGCTCGCGTCGACGGCTTCTTGCGAGACGCGCTCGCCGAGCAGGTCGTCGAGGTTGTAGAAGTCGTGGAAGAAGCCGGTGAGGAACGCGTACCGGTCCTTGCGCACGGCGTCGGAGGTCTCCTGGAAGTAAGCCGCCGGTGCCGCGCCGTCGGGGTTGTCGTCGGTGATGGCCAGGTAGGGCTCCAGTGAGCCGAGGAACGCCGCCTGCGACACCCGGCCGGCGCCGTACCGGGAGAGGTACCGGGCGACCTCGCCGGTGCCCATCGAGAAGCCGACGAGGGCGGCATCCTCCAGCTCCAGCTCTTCCATCAGCGCATGCAGGTCGGCGGCGAGGGTGTCGAAGTCGTAGCCCGATCCTGCCTTGGTCGACGCGCCGAAGCCGCGGCGGTCGTACGCGATCACGCGGAAGCCGCCGTCCAGCAGCGCCGCCTGCTGCTTGGTCCACGACTCGCCGTTCAACGGGAAGCCGTGGATCAGCACGACCGGCCGGCCGGTGCCCTGATCGGTGTAGTAGAGGTCGATGTCGGCAGAGTTCTCGGTCGCCACGGTGATGTACGCCACGGTTTCTCCTCGCGTCGAGGGGGACGGATGCCTCGACTCACGCTCGACGGTAGAGGTACACCTCGGCCGGGCACCAGGGGTTGCGGCCGGTGCGGGTGCCGGCCCAGGTGGCTGACAGGGGCCCGGCGGCACGTGAGCCTCACTCGGTGGCGATGGTCTCCTCATCGCTCGGCCGGAGCAGTTTCAGCAGCGCGTCCAAGGCTGGTCGCGCGCGGGCGAGGGCGTCGACCTGCTCCTGGTCGAGCGCGCCGAGCGCCGCGTGCACCGGGGCGGCCCACGCGGCGGAGATCGCCTGGTGCTCCGCGATTCCTGCCGCTGTGGCATCGATGTGAGCGATGCGTCGGTCGGCGTCGGATTGCCGCCGCACCACCAGGCCGCGCTGGATGAGGGCTCGCAGCGCCGCGCTCACGTTCGGCTGGCGCAGCCCCAGGTTCTGCGCCAAGTCACCGACGGTCGTGCCCGGCGTATCGATGATCTGCTTGAGCAGGGCGATCTCCGTTGTCGGGATCGGGCCGACTCCGGCGCGATCGGGCGCCCGGCGGTGGATCGTCCATGCCAGCTCGCGTAACGCTGCCGCGACGTCGCGACGGAGAGGGTCGACCGGGTCAGCCATGGGAAATGCAGTCTATCGATGCCCGCGGACCCTGCCTGCGACGCGAGGAGGCGCCACACGCCGGCGGGGTCCGCGGTGGTTCAGAACGGCTCGGCCAAGACCTTGAGCACGTGATTGGTCGCGCTGACGTTGTCGAAGTCGGGCCGCAACCCCTTCTCCCACTCGGCGATCGCCAGACAGGTGTCCACGACGAGCTTGCACCGGTCGTAGCGGCGGTCGGTGTAGGCGATGAAGGCATCCTCCACGTTCTCCCGCACCGACAGCGACTCCGCCAGCACGACACCGTCCTCGATGGCCTGCGCCGCACCCTGCCCGAGGTGGGGGGTCACCGCGTGCACGGCATCACCGATGAGCACGATGCGCCCCTTGTGCCATGGGCCGGGCGCGATGAGAGACTCCTCCGGTCGCAGCACGATGTCCTCGGGCTTGGCGCGGGAGATGTGCGCGTCGCGGACGCGGCCGGTGAGACCGCCGAACGGTGCCAGGTGCGCCATGAGCGCCTCGACGAGATCCTCCTGCCGCGGGCGGGCGTCGCGGGCCATCTCGGCGTTGAAGAAGAAGTACGCAAGATCCGGTCCGATCGGCACGAAACCGGCCATGCCGTGGGCGCTCGCCTGCAGGACGATCCGGTCGATCTCGGGCTCGCGGGGGATGTTCACGCGATAGGCGGACTGGCCGATGTAATAGGGGGTCAACTCGGTGGGCAGCACGTACCGCCGCACCTGCGACCGCACGCCGTCGGCACCCACGACCACGTCGTAGGTCTCTGAGGTCTCGTCCGAGAACACGACGGTCACGCCGTCGTCGTGCGGCTCAAGGGCGGCGAAGGTCATGGAGTAGCGCACGTGCACGCCCACCTCCAGCGCCCGCGAGGTGAGGATCTCGTGCAGCCGCGGGCGGGTCACCCCGTTCATCGGGGGGAAGTCCGAGTCGGGGATCAGGGTCCCGGGCATGTCCCGCAGGAAGTTGCCGTCGACGTCGTACATGCTGCCCCAGGCGGCGGCGCTATAGCCGGAATCGAGGCACGCGGTGGCGCAGCCGATCGCGTCGAGGGCTCGCAGGGCGTTGGCGGGCTGGATGATCCCGACGCCGTAGACCGACGAGTGCGCGTCGGGCTGCTTCTCGATCACGGTGACGAGGTTGCCGGCTTGACGGAGGGCGATCGCGGCCGACAGGCCGCCGATCCCGCCGCCGACGACGAGGATGCTGCGCTGGGACATGTTCTCCTGCTTCCTTGCGAGGAGCCGCGCTGCATCGCACGGCCACGTCAAGCACGGTAGTGGCCGCATGCCCCGATCGGTGCCGTCGAAACCCGAAACATATGTATGCATATATATGCCTCCTTATGCTTCGGTGCACTGGGGAGGATGGCGGCACGCACCCCATCTCCGGGGTTGCCTCGCGGACGAACGCCGTCCGCGCAGACTGCGATGGCGCAGGGAGCACAGTGCCGGATTCATCCACTGACCGCCCTGCGCGGCCTCAGGCCGCGCAGGGCCCCCTGCTCGCGCTGACCGGCATCCACAAGTCCTTCGGCGGCGCGGCCGCGCTGCGAGACGTGGACTTCGATGTGGTCGCGGGCGAGGTGCATGCGCTGGTGGGCATGAACGGGGCCGGGAAGTCGACCCTCGTCGGGGTGATCAGCGGCGCGCACGTGCCCGACGACGGTGTCATGGTGTTCGACGGGGAGCTGCTCACCGGCCTGACCCCGCGCCGCGCCCGGGAGCACGGCATCGCAACGGTGCCGCAGAAGCGGGATCTCGTCGGCTCGCTCACTGTCGCCGAGAATCTCTTCCTGGGGGACTTGCCCCGTGTCGCCGGCGTCGTGTCGTGGGGTCGGATGATGCGCGAAGCCCAAGCCGCGCTGCGGGCCGTCGGGGTCGAGGTGGACCCCCGCCGCCGCGCCGGGGCGTTGACGGCGGCCGAGCAGACCATGGTCGAGATTGCCCGCGAAGTGCACCGCGGCGGCCGCGTGCTGGTGCTGGACGAGCCGACGGCTTCGCTCGGCGGTGCCGCCGCCATGCAGGTGCGCGCCCTGGTGAAGCGGCTGCGCGATCAGGGGCGCGCGGTCGTCTACATCTCACACCATCTCGATGAGATCCTCGATCTCGCCGATCGGGTCACGGTGCTGCGGGATGGCCGCCGGCGGTTGACGGTGGCTCGCGATGACCTCGACATCGGATCGCTGGTGTACGCCATGGTGGGCGAGCACGTTGACACCGAGCGCCCCGCGCGGGAACGCACCCCGGGCGAGGAACGGCTGCGCATCGACGGACTCACCGTGGGGCACCGGCTGCAGGATGCCTCGATCGATGTGCGAGCAGGGGAAGTCGTCGCCGTGCTCGGTCCGGCCGGCGATGGGCAGAGCGACCTGTTCGCCGCGCTCACCGGGCTGCGGGCGCCGGATGCCGGCACGCTGCGGGTCGACGGCGTCGACGTGCCGTGGCGGAGCGTGCGCCGATCGCTGGCGAGCGGGCTGCGCTGCGTCACCGGCGATCGTCTCTCCCAGGGGTTGGTCGTCGGCCTCACCGTCGATGAGAACATCACGATGGCACAGGACCGCGCCCAGGGCCGGGTGCTGGTGAACTGGGGCGCGCTGCGCAGGCGGGCCGCCGACCTGCGCGCCCGATTCGGAGTCACGACGCTGCAGGCCAACCCGCCCGTCGGGCAGCTCTCCGGCGGAAACCAGCAGAAGGTGCTGCTGGGCAAGTGGCTCGAGAGCGCACCGCGGGTGTGCTTCCTCGAAGAGCCCACCAACGGCGTGGACGTCGCCGCGAAGGCCGAGATCCACCGCCTCATCGACGACCTCGCCGCCGGCGGCAGTGCCGTGCTGCTTGCGTCGTCCGATGTCGCCGAGGTGCAGCGCCTCGCTGACCGCATCGCGGTGGTCAGCGCGGGTCGCGTGCTGGCCGTGCTCGATGTGGCCGACGCCTCCCGTGACCAGCTCGTCGCCCTGACCGTAGGAGACACCTCGCATGACTGAACTGCACCCCCTCACCTCCGCGACGGTGCTCGCTCGCCGCGCCACCCGGCCGTGGTGGATGCTGGGCGGTCACGCCGGCCTCATCGCCGTGATGCTGGTACTGGTCGTGGTCACCACGTTCGGCTCCGACGCCTTCCTCACCGCCAACAACCTGGTCAACGTGCTGCGGCAGGTGAGCGTCATCGCCGTGATCGCGGCGGGGCTCACGGTGCTCATGATCGCCGGGGGCATCGACTTCTCGATGGGATCCAACGCCGTGGTCACCATGGCCCTCGTCGCCCAGCTCATCGCCGGGGGAGCGGACACGGGCATGGCGATCATCGTCGGGCTGGTCGCGGCATCCGCCATTGGCCTCGTCAACGGCCTCGTGATCACCTTCACCAGCGTCGCGCCGTTCGTGGCGACACTGGCCACCGCGACGCTGCTCGACGGGCTGGCCCTGTTCATCCTCAACGGCATGAGCGTCTCCGCCGGCGAAGCGCTCTACACCTTCGGCAACGGCGCGGTGCTGGGCGTGCCGTATCTGCTCATCGCCGCCGCCGCGGTGTGTGTTGTACTCGGCCTCACCCTGCGGTACACCTCGTTCGGGCGCAATGCCTTCGCCATCGGCGGCAACGAGGACGTCGCACGGCTCAGCGGCATCGCCGTGGCCCGGACGAAGGTGTTGCTGTACACGCTGATGGGCGCTCTGGCCGGTCTCGCGGGAGTCATGATGCTCGCCAGGCTCGCCGCCGCGAGCCCCGGCGTCGCCGGGCTCACGATCGAACTGCAGGCAGTGGCCGCCGTCGTCATCGGCGGCACGGCGCTCGCCGGCGGCAAGGGCACGATGATCGGCACGGCGCTGGGCGTGCTGCTGCTGGGGATCGTCGCCAACGCCCTCAATCTGCTGGGCGTCTCGAGCTACCTGCAGCAGATGGCCGTCGGGACCGTGCTGCTGATCGCGGCCGTCGCCAACGCCTGGCAGCGCCGCCGCTGACACCTCCGACTCCTTCCCGCAACGACGCGGGACGGCACCCAGAAAGGGACCTCACATGAAGACACCGCACCGATTCGCCGCGCTCGCCGCGGCCACCCTGATCGCCGGCGCACTCGCCGGCTGCGCCGCCGACGCCGCTGACCCCGGGGGCACCGGCGACGGCGCCGCAGGAGAGGCCGCCGACCGCAGCATCGCGTTCATCAGTGGCGCGAACAATGAGTGGGGGTCCTGCCTGCAGGGTGGCGTGGAGGCGGCCGCGAGCGACGCCGGCGTCGAACTGCTTACGGCCAACTCCGACGCGGATGCAGCGAAGGAGCTCGCCAACGTTGAGGACATGATCTCCCGCGGGGTCGACGCGATCCTGTTGAACACGGTCAGCGTGGATGCGCTGCAGGGCGGCATCCAGAAGGCCGCCGCCGCAGGCGTGCCGCTTTACCTCATCGCCGTCGTCCCCGAGGACACCTCCGAGATCCTCGGTGCAACCGTGGTGGACCTGGCCGGCGCCGGTGCGCTGGCCGCCGGCTGGATCGCCGAGGATGCCGCGGGTGCCGAGGTCGCCGTTGGCGTCATCGCGGGTGCCCCCGGCGCGTCGAGCGACTACGTGGTCGCCGGGTTCGAGGGCGCGCTGCCGGCCAGTGCCACGATCGTGGCCAACCAGCCGGGAATGTTCAACCGCGCGGCGGCCCAGGGCGTGGCCGAGAACATGATCCAGGCCGAGCCCGACCTTGACTACGTGTTCGTGCTGAACGAGGACATGGCCTTCGGCGCCCGCACCGCCTTCGACGCCGCGGGTCGGGAGGATCTCGTCATCGTCACGATGAACGGCACGGAACCCGGGCTCGCTGCGATCGAGGAGGGGAAGTTCGCCGCCACGGTGTCCGACTCGGCGTCCAACCTGGGCGCGACGGCCGTCACCAACGCGCTCGCGCTGCTGGACGACGACTCCGCCGAGAAGATCTCGCAGGTGCAGATCTCACTCATCACACCGGATAACCTCGACGGCGCCGTGCCCTTCTGCGGCTGAGCCGTCTCGGCGTCTCCCCGGCTCACCGTCTCCCGTAAACAGGAGGAATCCCGGACACAGGACGATCCGCGCTGGATCGTCCTGTGCCGGTGATTCCTCCTGTACCGGTGAGATGCAGGCGGGGCGGATGCCGCCGGTCAGGCGTCGCGGTGGGCGCCGGCCGACGGGGCCACGGTGAAGATGTGTGGCGCGGCGAATCCGGCATCCGCGAACGCCTGCGTGACGGCATCCGTCACCGCCGCGACCCGCTCGTGCTCGACCAGCGCGATCGCGGAGCCGCCGAAGCCGCCCCCGGTCATGCGCGCGCCGATGGCACCGGCGGCGACGGCCGCCGTGACCGCGGTGTCCAGCTCCGGCACCGAGATCTCGAAGTCATCGCGCATCGATACGTGCGAGGCATCCAGCAGGCCGCCGATCGCGCGGGGGCCGTCGGCACGCAGCGCGGTGACGGTGTCCAGCACCCGCTGGTTCTCGGTCACCACGTGCCGGACGCGCCGGAAGGTGACGTCGTCCATCAGCTCGCGGGCACGGTCGAGGTCGGCCACCGATACGTCGCGCAGTGACGTCACGCCCATGATCGCGGCGCCCTTCTCGCACGAGGCGCGGCGCTCGCCGTAGCCGCCGGTGGCATGCGCGTGCTTCACGTGGGTGTCGATGACGACCAGTTCCAGCCCCGCGGCGGCGAAGCCGAGGTCGACCACGTGGACATCGAGCGAGCGGCAATCCAGGAAGATCGCGGCATCCGGCTGTCCCAGCATCGACGCCATCTGATCCATGATGCCGGTGGGGGCGCCCACCGCCTCGTTCTCGGCGCGGCGCCCGACCTTGGCCAGCGTCACGCGGTCGAGGTCGATGCCCCAGGTCTCAGCGAGAGCGGTTGCCGCTGCCCCTTCGATCGCGGCCGACGACGACAGCCCGGCGCCCACCGGGACGTCGGAGGCGAAAGCGAGGTCGACGCCGGTGACGGCGTCGGCGGAGAGCCCGGCGGCGTGCAGCAGCGCCCACGCGACACCGAGCGGGTAGGCGGACCACTCCGGCACGCGCGGCGCGTCCTCGCTCGGGAAGAGCGCGTCGAGGTCGGCGAGGGCCACCTCGACCGGCACCGGGTCAAACGTCGAGGTGACGCGGATGCGCCCGTCGGTGCGGGTGCCCAGAGCCACGTGCGTGCGGTGGGGGGTGGCGAACGGGAAGACGAAGCCGTCGTTGTAGTCGGTGTGCTCGCCGATGAGGTTCACTCGACCAGGTGCCGACCAGGTGCCCACCGGCTCGTTGCCGGTGAGGGTCGCGAACAGGTCGCGGGCGGCGTCCGCCGTGGGCTGAGCGGTCACAGGGAGACTCCTTCGATGGCGGTGCGCAGCCGGTCGGCGGCGACTTCGGGGGGCACATCGCCGATCCACGCGCCCATGGCGGCCTCGCTGCCGGCGAGGAACTTGAGCTTGTCGGCGGCGCGGCGGGGGCTGGTCAGCTGCAGGTTGAGCCGCACGGTGTCGCGGCCGTGGTTGACCGGCGCCTGATGCCACGCGGCGATGTAGGGCGTCGGGGAGTCGTAGAGCGCGTCGACGCCGCGCAGCAGCTTCAGGTACAGCGGCGCGAGCTCATCACGCTCGGCCTCGGTGGTCTCGGCGAAGTCGGCCACATGGCGATGCGGCAGCAGGTGCACCTCGATGGGCCAGCGGGCGGCGAACGGCACGAACGCCGTCCAGTGCTCACCGGCGATGAGCACGCGGTCGCTGCCTCGCTCGAAGTCGAGGATGCGCTGGAACAGATCCGGCGCGGTGCGGTCGATCGAATCCAGCAGGCGGGTGGTGCGCGGCGTGATGTAGGGGTACGCGTAGATCTGGCCGTGCGGGTGGGGGAGGGTGACGCCGATCGCCTCACCGCGGTTCTCGAACGGGAACACCTGCTCCACGCCGGGCAGCGCCGACAGCGCGGCCGTGCGGTCCGCCCATGCCTCGATCACGGTGCGGGCGCGCGTGACCGACAGCGTGCCGAACGACCCGGAGTGCTCCGGGCTGAAGCAGACCACTTCGCACCGGCCGACGGACGTGCGGGTGCGGCCGAGGCCGAGGTGCTCGAGGTCCTCGATGCCGCGGGGCGGGTCGACGGCGGCGGGGGCGTCGCCGTGGGCTTCGGCCAGGGCGGGACCGAACGAGGGGGACTTGTTCTCGAACACCGCGACGTCGTAGCGCGAGGGGATCTCCGACGGGTTCGTCGCCGTCTGCGGGGCGAGGGGGTCCAGCTCCGCCGGCGGCAGGAACGCGCGGTTCTGCCGGGAGGCTGCCACCGAGACCCAGTCGCCGGTGAGGACGTCCTGCCGCATCGTGGCCGTGGCCGGCCGCGGGTCCAGCACGCGGGCATCGACGGCCCGCTCGGCACCGAGCGTGGTGTCGGGGTCGTCGTAGTAGATGAGGTCGCGGCCGTCGGCCAGGCGCGTGGGGCGCTTGACGACGCCGGCACCGAGGGTGAGGGCTTCGGGGGCGTGGAACTCAGGCATGTTCACGTCAACATGGTATGCCCGCGCCTGTGTTATCGTCAACATGAGCTTGTGAGAGGGGATCGCCGTGGCCTACGACCCGTTGGCGGATCTGCGAGGACCCGAGCGCGCTAACGGCCGCCGGGTGTCCATGCTCGACGTCGCCGCGCGCGCCGGTGTCTCCGGGCAGACCGTCTCGCGCGTGGTCAACGCCAGCCCCCGCGTGGATCCCGTCACGCGGGAACGGGTGGAGCAGGCCATGGCCGAATTGGGCTACCGGCCGCACCGAGCCGCGCGGGCGCTGCGCACCGGCCGCACCCAGACCATCGGCCTGGTCGCGACGACGCTCGCGACCATCGGCAACTCCCGCATGCTGCAGGCCGTCGTCGAGGCCGCGGCCGGCCGCGGCTATGCCGTCACGGTGGTGACCCTCGATGCGGCATCCGGCATCGGCGACGCGTTCGCGCGCCTGCGCGACCAGGGTGTGGACGGGGCCATCGTGCTCAACGAGGCCACCGCCGTCGTGCGGGACGCGACTGCGCCGGCGGACCTTGCGCTCGTCGTCGTGGATTCGCCGCCGGACGACCGGTTCGCCGTCGTGCGCACCGACCACGCTGCCGGCGCCCGGGCGGCGACCGAGCACCTGCTCGCGCTGGGCCACGCGACCGTGTGGCACCTCGCCGGCCCCGAGGCGTCGTTCGCGGCGGGGGAGCGCGAACGCGGCTGGCGGGCGGCACTGGCAGGCGCAGGCCGTGAAGTGCCGCCGGTGGTGCGGGGCGATTGGACTGCGGCATCCGGGCGCGAGGCGGTCGCGGCGCTGGGCGCTCCCGACGCCGAGCTCACGGCGATCTTCGCCGCGAACGACCAGATGGCGCTGGGTGCGCTGCGGGCGCTGGCCGACGCCGGCCGCCGCGTGCCGGAGGAGGTCAGCGTCGTCGGGTTCGACGATGTGGCGGATGCCGCCGACTACCGGCCGCCGCTGACGACGGTCCGACAGGACTTCGACGAGCTGGGGGCTGCGGCCGTCGCCGCGCTCGTGGACGCGATCGAGGGCGCCGGCCATGCGTCGGTGCTGCTGCCCGCGACCCTCGTGCCGCGCGCGAGCACCGCGCCGCCGCCGAGCGCCGCACCGTCGCCGCCGAGCGCCGCACCGTCACGAGCACCGTCACGAGCGTAGGAAATGGGCCGAGCGTAGGAGATCCGCGCCGGCATCCGTCCTACCGTCGTCACATCTCCTACGCTCGGCACGCGCGGGGGCCGGATGCCGGCCGGCCGCGGGCCCGGCTCAGTCCGCCGCGCGGCGGGCTTCCCAGCCCGTGCGCACCATCTCGTCGACCGAGTACCGGTTCTCCCAGTTCAGGTCGCGGGCCGCGAGCTCGCCGGTGGCGACGATGCGGTCCGGGTCGCCGGCACGACGCGGCGCGATCTCGGGCGTGAAGTCGATGCCGGTGACGCGCGCCATGGCATCCATGATCTGCCGCACCGACAGGCCGTTGCGCGAACCCAGGTTGTAGGCCGCTTCCAGCGGCTCACCGGCGGACAGGCGCTCGGCCGCCACGACGTGAGCGGCGGCGATGTCGGCCACGTGCACGTAGTCGCGCACATTCGTGCCGTCGGGGGTGTCGTAGTCGTCGCCGTTGATGCGGGGTGTGCGGCCCTCGATGAGCGCCTCGAACACCAGCGGGAACAGGTTGTGCGGGCTGGTGTCGTACACCGTCGGGTCGCCGGAGCCGACGACGTTGAAGTAGCGCAGCGACGTGTGGCGCAGCGGCTTGTCGGCATCCGCCGTCGCCACTGCCTGGTCGCGGATGAGCCACTCGCCGATCAGCTTCGACTCGCCATAAGGGGAAGCGGGGCGCTTGGGGAGGTCCTCGACGACGAGCTCGACATCGGGCGTGCCGTAGACGGCGGCCGACGAGGAGAAGACCAGCTTGTCGACACCGGCATCCGCCATCGCCTGCAGCACGACGCGCGTACCATCGACGTTCTGCTCGTAGGTGTGCAGCGGACGCTTGACCGACACCCCGGCGTACTTGTACCCGGCGACGTGGATGACGCCTTCGACGCCGTGGTCGCGGAGGGTCGTCGTGACCAGCTCGCGGTCAAGGATCGTCCCCTGCACGAACGGCACCCCCTCGGGCACGAACGACGCGTGGCCGCTGGAGAGGTCGTCGATGACGACGGGGTCAAGCCCCGCCGAAGCGAGTGCGCGGACGACGTGGGCACCGATATAACCGGCACCGCCGGTGACAAGCCAAGACATGTATCCATCCTGCCGGATGGCTCGGCGCGGCTACTCCACCTCGTGTCCCAAGTTGGGACGGGCGACGAAGCGCGCCGTCGCATCGGTGAGCGTCTCGAGTTCGACGATGACGAGGTCGTTGCGGCCGGCGCGGGTGACGGGGCCGGGCACGTAGAGCGTGCGCTGCGGGCCGCGGCGCCAGTAGCGGCCGAGGAAGAACCCGTTGACCCAGGCGTAGCCCTTGCCCCAGCCGGCGGTGTCGAGGAAGAGATCTGCGGATGCCGCGAGCTCGAAGGACCCTCGCAAGCCCACCGGCCCCGCGGCGCGGCCGCCCGCGAGTGTGCCGCCGGGCGCGGCATCCGCGACCGCCTGCGCGAGAGCGGGGACATCGAATGTGCGTACGTGCCACGGGCCGGCGATCGGCTCGCCATCCAGGCGCACGTCGCCGACGATCCCCTTGGGCTCGCCGATCTTGGTGTCGTAGTTGACCCGGCCGGTCTCCTCCACGAGCATCCGCAGCTCATTGCCGGCAGGAACAGGCAGGGCCAGGTCGCCGATCGTGCGCTGCAGGATGCCGGTGGGCCGGTCGTCGACCGACACCCAGGCGTAGTCGCGCACGTCGGCCTCGAGCACGCGGGTGCGGTCGGTGTCGATGGCCGCCGCGTACTCGGCCAGCACCAGCTGCGGGCCCAGCTCGTCGAGCGTGGGCGCGGTGGCGAACGTGCCGTGGTCGATGGCGACGAGGGGCAGCGGGTCGCCGACGGACTCGAGCGGCACGGACAGTACCGGCGCGTCGACGGGCTCGGGGAGTGGCTCGTCCGGCACGGGGGCGTGCTTGGCGATCACGTCACGGAACGCGCGGAACTTCTCGGTGATGTCGCCGGATTCGGAGATGGGGGAGTCGTAGTCGTAAGAGGTGACCATCGGGAGGTACCGCCCGGAGTCGTTCGCGCCGTTGGTGAGGCCGAAGTTCGTGCCGCCGTGCACCATGTAGATGTTCACCGATGCACCCGAGGTGAGCAGCTCATCGAGGTCGCGGGCCGAGTCGGCGAACGTCGTGGTGTGGTGCTTCTCGCCCCAGTGGTCGAACCAGCCGCACCAGAACTCCATGCACATCAGCGGACCTGTCGGCTGGTGTTCGCGGAGCGTGGTGAGGCGCTCGGAGATGCGGGCGCCGAACGACCCGGTCTTGTGCAGGCCCTCGTGCGCGCCGCCGGTGAGCATGTGGGGGATCGGCTGGTCCACCTGGGTCAGCGGCACCGTGATGCCCGCCGCCCGGGTCACCCGGATGAGCTCGGCCAGATACGCCTTGTCGGAGCCGTAGGCGCCGTACTCGTTCTCGATCTGCACCAGGATGACGCTGCCGCCCTGGTCGATCTGCCGGGGTGCGACGATCGCGTTGACCCGGTCGAGATAGCTCGTCACCGCCGCGAGGTAGGTCGGGTCGGAGCTGCGCAGTGTCATCTCGGTGTCGGCGGTGAGCCAGGTGGGCAGGCCGCCGTTGTGCCACTCGGCGCAGACGTAGGGCCCGGGACGCACGATCGCGTGCATGCCCTCCTCGGCGATGAGGTCGAGGAACCGGCCGAGGTCCAGCGCGCCGCTGGCATCCCACTGACCCGGGACGGGTTCGTGTGCGTTCCAGAAGACATAGGTCTCGATGGCGTTCAGTCCCATGAGCTTCGCCTTGCGCAGCCGGTCGCGCCACAGGTCAGGGTGCACGCGCGGGTAATGCATCGCGCCGGAGATGATCCGGTGCGGCTCGCCGTCGAGCAGGAAGTCGGTCTCGCCGATCTGGAAGCGGGAGGTCATAAGCCCAGTTTACCCGGGAAGCGCTTTCCTGTCCGGGGGCCCGGCGGCGCCGGCGCACAATTCAGGAAGAACCGGGTCAGCGGTCGTCCGGATGCCGGCTACGGCACTGTCAGCACGCCGTTGCGACGGTGTGGCAGCCGCGCGAGCGCCTCGTCGCGCAGCACCGGCGGCAGCAGGCGCTCCGGGGCGTCCTGGAACGCGATCGGCCGCAGGAACCGCCGGATGGCGGTCGCACCGACCGACGTGTGCAGCGACGTCGTGGCAGGCCACGGTCCGCCGTGCTGCTGCGACCACGTGACGGCGACCCCGGTCGGCCACCCCGCGAAGAGCACCCGCCCGGCGCGATCCTGCAACAGCGCGAGCGTCTCGGCGACGTCGTCGCCCTCCTCAGCGTGCAGCGTCGCGGTGAGGCTTCCCGGCACGGCGCGCAGCGCACGGTGCAGGTCGTCGTCGCCGTCGTAGCGCACCAGCAGCGTCACCGGCCCGAAGCACTCCTCCAGCAGCGTCTCGGGGCGGTCGGCGACGGCGGCGGCATCCGTCGCCAGCACGATCGGCCGTGCTCCGTCGGGGGTCTCGGCACCGCGGGCGACGACCTCGACCGACTCATCGGCGGTGAGCGCGTCGATGCCCGCCGGGAACGCCTCGGTGATGCGGTCGGTGAGCAGGGGCCCGCCCAACGCGCCGACGACCGCAGCGGCGACAGTCGCCTCGAATCCCGCTCCCCGCGGCACGAACACCACACCGGGCTTGGTGCAGAACTGGCCGACGCCGAGGGTGAACGAGCCCGCCAGCCCGGTGGCCAGCTGCGCGCCGCGCGTGGCGACGGCGGCGGGAGTGATCACGACGGGATTGACGCTGCCCAGCTCCCCGTAGAACGGGATCGGGTCGGGTCGGGCGCCGGCCAGGTCGAACAGCGCGCGCCCGCCGGCGACCGAGCCGGTGAAGCCGGCAGCGCGGACGACCGGATGCCGCACCAGCGCGTTCCCGGCCTCCCGCCCCTCCACGAGCGCGAGCGACCCGGCCGGCGCGCCGGCGGCCTCCAGCGCCGCGGCCGCGATCTCGGCGGTGCGCCGCGACAGCTCCGGGTGCCCGGAGTGCGCCTTCACGATCACGGGGTTGCCCGCCGCGAGGGCGGAGGCGGTGTCGCCGCCTGCCACCGAGAACGCGAACGGGAAGTTCGACGCCGAGAACACCGCGACCGGCCCGACCCCGGTGAGCATGCGGCGCAGTTCCGGTCGCGGCGGGGTGGCCGCGGCATCCGCGTCGTCGACGATCAGCTCCAAGTACGAGCCCTCCTCTACGACAGAAGCGAACAGCCGCAGCTGGCCCGTGGTGCGCCCGACCTCGCCGCGCAGGCGGGTTTCGCCCAGCCGCGTCTCGCGGTCGGCGATCGGCACGAGTTCGTCGGCGGCGCTGTCCAGCGCGTCGGCGAGCGCGCGCAGCCATCCGGCGCGGTCGGGTGCCGACGAGGTGCGCCACACCGGCGCTGCGGCAGCGGCGGCGGCGGCGATCTCGTCGAGCTGTTCGGCGGTGGTGGTCATGACGGGTCCTTTCGACAGGGAACAGCGGTCACCGAAAGCGCAGCCCGAGGCCCGCGTGGGGCACCTCGCGCACGCGCCCGGCGGCGATCGCGACGGGGGAGGGGTCGATGAGCGCGCCGAGGCTGCCGAAACCGGCCTCCTCCACGTCCTCGACCAGTGGTTCTGCCACGCCGGCGACATCCGGCAGGCACAGTGCGAGCTGTCCGGACAGCTCCGGCAGCAGGTGCGGATGCAGCGGCGCTGCGTGCCGCGCGGCGAGCTCGGCGATGCGCAGGAACGGCGTGATGCCGCCGACGCGCACGACGTTGGGCTGCACGATCTGCGCGGCCCCGGCAGCAAGGAAATCGGCGAACCGGTACTCGGTGTGCAGGTTCTCGCCGACGGCGATGGGCAGCCGCGACGTGGCGGTCAGGCGACGGGCGAGCTCGGCGTGCCCGGCGAGGTCGTCCGCGCGCAGCGGCTCCTCGATCCACGCCGGACCCACCTCCGCCAGCACCTCCAGCGACCGGGTGGCCCGGTCGAGGTCCCACCGCTGGTTGGCGTCGATCATCAGCGCGCGGTCGGCCCCGATGACGTCCCGCACCGCGCGGAGACGCTCCAGGTCCTCGGCGACCTCGGGCTTGCCGACCTTCACCTTCACGGCGTCGAATCCGGATGCCACCCACCGCTCGGCCTGCGCAACGAGCTCTTCCAGCGGGTAGTGGAGATTGACGCCGCTGCCGTAGGCGGCCGCCGACGAGCGCTGCGGGCCCAGCAGGTCGGTCACCGTCCCTCCGGCTGCGCGCGCCGCGGCATCCCACAGTGCAAGATCGAGCCCGGCGAGGGCGATCGTGGTGATCCCGCCGCCACCGGCTTCGTGCAGGTGCTCCCACATGGCCTGCCACGCCGCGCCCGGCTCGGCGGGCCGGCCCACCGCGGCGGCCGAGATGTCGTGCTGCAGCAGCGCCAGCACCGCCTCCCCGCCGATCTGCGGAGTCCACGAGAAGCCCCACCCCTCGGCGCCGTCGGAGCGCACCAGGTGCGTCGCGATCACGCCGACGCTGGTGACGTCCGCTCCCCACGGGCGTGCCAGCGGCACGCGCACGAGGCGCGCGTCGAGTGAGGCGACCGTGGTCACAGCAGCGCCCGCCCGGCGTGGAGGATCTCGGCCAGCCGCGCCTCCTGCGCCGGCGTCGGGTCCACGAGCGGGGCGCGGACGTTGCCGACCGGCAGCCCGCCGAGGCGCAGTCCCGCCTTGATGAGCGAGACGCCGAACCCGGGGGTCTCGTCGCGCAGCGCGACCAGCGGCGCGTAGAAGCCGTCCAGCAGCGCCAGGCGCCGCGGCTCATCGCCGTCACAGTATGCGCGGTAATACGCGTTCGCGACCTCGGGGATCATCGCGAACGCGGCGGACGAGTACAGCGGAATGCCGATGCCGCGATACGCCGCCTGGGTGAGCTCGGCGGTGAGCAGCCCGTTGAAGAACGCGAAGTCATCGCGCCCCGTTTCGGCGATCGCGCGCACGATCAGCTGCGCCGCGCCGACGTCGCCGACACCGTCCTTGAAACCGACGACCTTCGGGTTCTGCGCGAGGCGCCGCATCGATTCGGGGGTGAACTGCGCGTTGCCGCGGTGGTAGACGATGACGGGCAGGTCGGATGCCGCGGCCACCGCCTCGACGTAGGCGACCAGTCCCGCCTGCGGACCACCCACGAGATACGGCGGCAGCACCAGGAGTGCGTCGGCACCGGCATCCGCTGCCCGCCGGGCGACGTCGACGGCGTGCCCGAGCGGACCGCCGGTGCCGGCGACGACGGGGACCGCGCCGTCGATCGCGGCGACCGCGGTGCCGACCACCGTCGCCGCCTCGGAAGCGCTCAGCGCGTGGAACTCGCCTGTGCCGCAGGCGGGGAAGATGCCGCGGGGGGCATGCGAGAGTCCCGTCGTGATGTGTGCGGCGAGCAGGTCGGCGTCGATCCGCCCCGCCGCGTCGAAGGGGGTGACGGGGAAGAAGAGGATGCCGTCGAAGTTCATGCGGGAACGTCCTTTCGGGAGCCGGGGGAACCGGCGGAGCCGGGGGTCGCAGCCGCGGCCGCGGCAAGTTCGCTGCGCCAGTCGTGCTGGGGTCGCCAGCCCAGCAGGCGCCGCGCCTTGGCGTTGGAGAACGCCGAGGCCGTGCCGGTGAGCACGGCGGCGCTTGATTCGGTGCCGGGGTAGAACTGCGGGACGAGCTCGGCCAGCGGCCGCCGGGCCAGCGCGTCGTCAGCGGCGACGAAGAACGTCTCGCCGTTGGGGATGTCGCCCAGTGCCGCCAGCAGCGTGTCGACGAACCGGGCGACGTCGCGCGCATCGACGTAGTTGAACACCGCCGGCGCCGACAGTGCCGGGTCGTCCAGGCGCTCGCGTACCGTGTGGCCCTGCTGGGTGATCGCCCCCGCCCACTCCTCGGGTGCCAGGACGTAGCAGGGGCGGAACGCGGCGAACCGCACCGCGTCGCCGGTCTGACGCTGCAGCATGCCGAGGGTCTGCTCGATCAGCAGCTTCGACAGCGCGTACGCGTTCCAGGGCCGGGGCGGGGTGTCTTCGTCCAGCGGGAACCGGTCTGGCAGCCACCCCGTGGGAGACCCGTACCCGAGCACCGTGGGGCTGGAGGCTGCGACGATCTTCGCAATCCCGGCCGCCACCGCGCCACCCAGCACCGACACCGCCAGCGCCGCGTTGGTCTGCATGATGACCTCTTCCGGCGCGCTGAAGGGCACCGCGATCGCTGCCAGGTGCACGACCGCATCGGCGCGGGCGCCGGTCAGGGCGTCGCGGGTGGCAGCCGCGTCACGCAGGTCGATCGCACGCTGTTCGATGCCGGCCCGAGCGAGATCCGGCGACGCGGCGCGGTCCAGCGACAGCACGTCGTGGCCGGCGGCGGCGAGTCCGGCCGACAGGGTGCGGCCCAAGCGCCCGGCGCCGCCGGTGACGACGATGCGGCTCATGGGCGCTCCTGGGTCAGCAGCCGGATGCCGAGCTGGTCGACCCGCACCGGCAGCCCGGTCTCGAGGGACCGATTGCCGGCGATGCCGACGGCGATCGAGCGCACCCCGTCGCTCCAGTCAGCGGGGCGGCCCAGAGGATCGTCCGCCGGTCCGACGAACACGTCGGACAGCAGCAGGGCGTCGCCGCCGCCGTGTCCCCCGGCGCCACTGTGAATGGGCACCTCCACCGCCTCTTCCCAGTGCCGCTGCACGAGCAGGCGCTCGCCCTGCGGGCGCAGGCTCGCAGCGCTCCCGGCATCCGTTGCGCTCGGGTCGAGCACCGGGTGCAGACCCTCGTCGACGAGCACGGCGCCCCGTTCGATCACCTCGAGTTCGGCGCGGCCGAGCGTGCCGTTGACCGCGACGCGGTAGCCCTCCCAGGGGGCGTGGGCGTTGAGCGAGTACGACAGCGTCGCGCCGCCGGAGTAGTCCACGATGAGGGCGAGGTTGTCCTCGATCGTGATGCCCTCGCCGAACACGTCGCGGTCGCGCAGGTAACCGTCGTGCCCCTCGGCATCCAGATACAGCGCCTTCAGCCGCGGATCGTCGCGCAGGTCGAGTTCGAACGCGTCGTGCTCGCCCTCATGGGTGCCCCGGTCCGGGCGGACGCCGAGGCCACGCGCGGCGGCGTTGTCCGCTCCGTAGAAGCGCAGACCGCCGGAGGCGAAGACGCGGCGCGGCTCCTGCCGCAGCCACCAGTTGACCAGGTCGAAGTGGTGACTGGACTTGTGGACCAGCAGCCCTCCGGAGTGCACCTTCTCGCGGTGCCAGCGGCGGAAGTAGTCGGCGCCGTGCTTGGTGTCGAGCATCCAGGAGAAGTCGATAGAGGTGACCTCGCCGATGAGCCCGTCCTGGATGACCTGGCGCAGCGCACTGTTGCGCGGCGAATACCGGTAGTTGAACGTCAGCACGACGCTGCGACCGGTGCGCGCGACGGCATCCTCGATCGCGGCGGCGCTGTCGGCGTCGACCGTGAGCGGCTTTTCCACCACCACGTCGGCGCCGGCGTCCAGCGACCGCACGATGAGTTCGGCGTGCAGATCGTCGCGGGCGCAGATGATGACGCGGTCGACGCGCTCGCCGGCGATCATCTCCTCGAGCCGGTCCGGCGTCCACACGCTCGGGGCGGCGGCACCGGCCGCGACGGCGTGGTCGGCGGCGTAGGCCGCCCGCACCGGATTGGGCTCGCTGATGGCGACCAGCTCGGCGCGGTCGGCGTAGTCGCCGGTGATCGCATCGATGTACATCTGCGAACGGTGGCCGGCGCCCAGGAGCGCGTAGCGGGTCATCGTCATCGGGACCTCATGTCAGGAAACGCTTTCAGGAAACGTTTTCTGACGATAGCACGCGGGGTGAGCGGGCAACAGGATGCCGTCAGCCGGCGGTGGGGGCCGCGGCCGCCGGCCCGGTGCTGGCGCGGGCGATCAGCCGCGGGGTCAGGGACACTGCGGCATCCGCCTGTCCGCCGGTCAACTGCGCGTGCAACGCCGTCCACGCCCGCGCGCCCAGCTCGGCCGACGGGACGGCCGCCGTCGTCAGCGGCGGCGTGGTGTACTGCGCGAACGGGATGTCGTCGAACCCGGTCACCGAGATGTCGTGGGGAACTCCGATGCCGCGCTCGGCCAGCGCGGAGAGCACCCCCATCGCCACCAGGTCGTTGAAGGCGAGCACGCCGGTGGCCCCGCTGGCCAGTACATCGCCTGCCGCAGCGGCGCCGCTGGCGAAGTCGACGCCGCCGCGCAGTTCGGCGATCTGCAGATCGGGGTGTGCGGCGCGGGCGTCGGCGATGGCCGCCAGCCGCTCGGCGTTGGACGCGCTGCGCGCCAAGCCGGCCAGGTACGCCAGCCGGCGATGGCCGAGGTCGTAGAGGTGCTCGATCAGCTCGCCGAACGCGGTGCGGTAATCCGCCGCGACGACGGGGGAACCGTCCTGCGGCGGGCGGTTGACCACGACGGCGGGGGAGAGGGCGGGCAGCAGTGCCGACAGGTCCTCGTCGCTCATGCGCGGCGCGCACAGTACGACGCCGTCGGTGCGCCGACGCGTTTCGGTCGCCAGCACCCGCTCCTCGTCGACCTGCTCGGCCGAGTCGGCGATGAGCACGTGGTAGCCGTCGGCGGCGGCGCTGCGGCTGAGTCCGCGCAGGATCGCCTGGAACGTCGGGTTGGTCAGATCCGGTACGACCACGGCGATGGTCTGGGTGCGTCCGAGCACGAGGCTGCGCGCCAGTGGACTGGCGGTGTAGCCGAGCGCCACCGCGGCGGAGCGCACCCGCTCGGCGAGGTCGGCGTCGACGGTCGCGTTGCCGTTCATCACGCGGGACACCGTCGACAGCGATACCCCGGCGTGGCGGGCGACGTCGGTGATGGTCGACTTCCCGGGTGACTTCGCCATGCGCGGCCTTCCTTCCGAGGCGGGGCCTCGGGGCCATACTATGGCGAGAAATCGTTTTCCAGCGGTCCCGGCCGCCCGAGCCGCGAGGTGACCATGCCGTCCACCCCCGATCGCGAACGCAAACAGCAGCGCCTCGCGCGCGTCAGGGCGGATGCCGGTGGGGCGCCGCTCCTGCTCACGTCGCACGAAGCAGTGTCGTGGTACCTCGACGGGGTGCGCACCCACGTCTCGCTCGCCGGCCCGCCCGTGCTCGCCGTGCGCGTCGACGAAGCAGGCGACACTCTGTTCGTCGCCGCCAACGAGGCCGACCGGCTCGTCGCGGAGGACCTGCTCCCCGCCGACGCCGCCCGCGTGGTGCCGGTGCCCTGGCAGACGTCGCCCGCCGAAGCCGCCGCCGCCGTCGGCGCCGCGACGGCCGAGAGCCAGGTCGCGGCCGCGCTGCGCGCCGCCCGCGCGAGCCTGCTGCCGGCCGAACGCGACCGCTACCGGGCGCTGGGGCGGGAGGTGGCGCAGGCGTTGACGGATGCCGCGGCGCAGCTGTCCCCGCGGCACACCGAGCGGCTCGCGGCCGCCGCGCTGGCCGCCGGGCTCGTCGAACACGGCATCGACCCGCTCGTGGTGCTCGTGGCCGGGCGGGCTCGGCTGCCGCACCGGCATCCACTCCCCACCGACGCTCCGCTCGGCGACCGCGCGATGCTCGTGGTCTGCGGCCGGCGGCACGGGCTCATCGCGAATGCGACCCGCTGGGTCGGCGCTGCGGGAGCGGACGACGAGCGGATCCTCGCAGTGGAGGCGGACTTCTTCGCCGCCACCCGGCCCGGTGCGACGCTGGCCGACGCGTTCGCCGCGGGGTGCGCGGCGTACGGCGCCCACGGATTCGGCGCTGACGAGTGGCAGCGGCACCACCAGGGCGGGCCCACCGGCTATGCCGGGCGCGACCCGCGGGCGACGGCGATCACGACGGACGAGATCGTGGCGCACCACGCCTTCGCGTGGAACCCCAGCGCCCCGGGCGCGAAGGTCGAGGACACCGTGCTGGTCACCGCCGGCGGCGTCGAGGTGCTCACCGCCGACCCGCGCTGGCCCGCCGTGACGCACGCCGGGCTCCGCCGCCCCGCCCCGCTCTCGTTCCCCTGACTCCGACCCGCGCCCGGGGGAGCATCCGCACCGCGGCAGAGGTCAGCTGACCAACTGCGAGCCGCGCGCGGGTCGGTCGCCATCGCGGCGCTCGATGGCCCGCAGCGAGCGCGCGACGAAGGCCGCGATCCGCCGCGCGCCCTCCACGCGGAAGTGCGTGTCGTCGGTGAGCCCCTCAGGCCAGGCGGCGGTCTCGCCCGGCGCATAATGCGACAGCAGCCGAGTGGATGCCGCGGCGCCGAGGTCCTCGTACAGCCACGTGGTGAAGGCGGTCAGATCGATCAGCGGCGCACCGAGCTCGACGGCGAGATCGCGCACGGCGTTGGGGTAGTCGCCGTGCGTCGGCGTCACCCGCCCGGCCTCATCGAACCAACGCCGCTCGCACGGCGTGCACAGGACCGCCGTCGCATCCAGCGCGCGCACCTCGGTCACGAACCCGCGGAGACGCTCGGTGTACCCGCCGCGCGAGGCCAGCTCGGCATCCTTCTGGTCGTTGTGCCCGAACTGGATCACCACCGTGTCACCCGCCGCGACTTCTGCCACGAGCGCCCGCCAAGCCCCCGAGGCGATGAACGACTGCGTCGTCGCGCCGCCGAAGGCGAGGTTGCGCACCCGGGCGGCCATGACGGCGCCGAGGGCCTCGCCCCAGCCGGCCAGGGGCTCCTCGCCCGGTTTCATGGGTGCGACCGTCGAGTCGCCCGCGAGGTGGTAGATCATGGTGTGCCTCCGAGCGTGTCACAAGGGGCCACCGCTATCGCCCCCGCGTCAGTACCATGGACATCGTGCCACGGAAACCGCTTTCCAGCTCACTGGACCTCATCGACGGCGCTCACCCGGTCCGGTCGGTGCTGCGCCTGCTCGCCCGGCGGCCCGGGCGCATGGCGCTGGCGGTGTTCGCATTCGCGCTGAAGGAGATCCCGCTGTGGTTCCTCCCGGTGATCACCGCTGCCATCATCGACATCGTCGCCGGCGGCGGAGAAGTCACCGCGGTGTTGTGGTGGTTCGCACTGGCGGTCGTGCTGCTGCTGCAGAACTACCCGAACCACATCCTCTACACCCGCAGCTTCATGACCGTGGTCCGCGACACCGGCGCCGACCTGCGCAACGCGCTCGCCGCCCGGTTGCAGAGCCTGTCGATCGGTTACCACACGCGCGTGAGCTCCTCCATCGTGCAGACCAAGGTCGTCCGCGACGTCGAGAATGTCGAGCTCATGCTGCAGCAGGTCACCCACCCGCTGCTGTCGGCCACCATGGTCATGATCGGCGCGATCGCCATGACGGCCATCGCGGTGCCGCAGTTCCTCCCCGTCTACGCCCTGGCGGTGCCGATCGCCATCGGCATCCGCTACGGCATGCGCAACCGTTCCCGCAGTCGCAACGAGGTGTTCCGCCGCGAGGTCGAAACGCTTTCGGCGCGGGTGGGTGAGATGGCCTCGCTCATCCCGGTCACCCGCGCGCACGGCCTCGAAGAGACCGCCGTCACCCGCGTCAGCCACGGCGCCGAGGGCGTGCGGCGGGCGGGCCTGCACCTGGACATGCTCAACGGGCATGTCGCTTCCATCTCCTGGGTGGCGATGCAATTGCTGGCGGTCGGATGCCTCGTTCTGGCGGCCGTGTTCTCGCTCACCGGCATCCTGCCGATCTCACCCGGCGAAGTCGTGCTGCTGTCGACCTACTTCACCCTTCTCACGCAGGGCCTGACCCAGCTGCTCATGCTCATCCCGGTGGGAGCGCGGGGTCTGGAGTCGGTGCGCTCGATCGCCGAGGTGCTGCAGGAGCCGGACCTCGAGCTGAACGAGGGCAAGCGGGCGGTGTCGAGCGTGACCGGCGACATCGAGCTCGAGAGCGCCTCGCACCGGTACCCCGGCGCCGAGGACGACGCGCTGCACGAGATCGACCTGCACATCCCGACGGGGCGCACGTTCGCCTTCGTCGGCTCGTCCGGGTCGGGCAAATCAACCCTGCTGAACCTCGTGCTCGGGTTCCTCCGTCCCACCGGCGGGCGGATCCTGCTCGACGGCGCCGACATGCAGCAGCTCGACCTGCGGACGGTCCGCCGCGCGGTATCGGTCGTGCCGCAGGAATCGGTCCTGTTCGAGGGGACCGTGCGGGAGAACGTCGCCTACGGCCTGCCGGATGTGACCGACGAGCGCATCGAGCAGGCGCTGCGCGACGCCAACGCGTGGGAGTTCGTGCAGGCGCAGCCGCGCGGCTGGGACACCGTCGTCGGCGAACGCGGCGCGCGCCTGTCGGGCGGGCAGCGGCAGCGCCTGGCCATCGCACGCGCCCTCGTGCGGAACCCCCGGATCCTGTTGCTGGACGAGGCGACCAGTGCCCTGGACCCCGAGGCCGAAGAGCTCGTCAAAGAGGCACTCGGGCGCCTGATGACCGGGCGCACGACGCTCGTCGTCGCCCATCGCCTCTCGACCGTGCGTCAGGCTGATTGCATCGTCGTGCTGGAGCACGGCCGCATCGTGGAGCTGGGTACCCACGACGAACTGGTCGCGGCGGACGGCCGCTATGCGCGGTTGCACCTCACCCAGGCCGGGCTCGGCTGAGCCAAAGACGATCAGCGACCACCGAATGCAAAGGAGCACCATGACGGATGCCGCTACCGCACACCGGCCCCTGCGGGCCGCCATCATCGGCACCGGGGCGATCGCGCATGCGCACGCCCAGGCGCTCGCCGACCTCGCGCCGCGCATCACCCTGGCCGCCGTCGTCGACGTCGACGCCGACCGTGCGGCGGCGTTCGCCGAACGGTTCGGTGCGGTGGCGGTGTACCCGGATGCCGCTGCGCTGCTGGCCGCCGAGCCCCTCGACCTCGTGCACATCTGCACGCCGCCGCAGACGCACGTGCCGCTGGCGATCGCGGCGCTGCGCGCCGGCGTGCCCGCTCTGATCGAGAAGCCGACAGCGCTGAGCCTGGCCGAGATGGACGAACTCGTCGCCGTGTCGCGGGAGACCGGGGTGCCCGCCCTCACCGTCTTCCAGCACCGATTCGGCGGGGCCGCCCGTCGGCTGCAGGCACTGGCCGCAGAGGGTGCGCTGGGAAGGCCGCTCGTGGCCACGTGCGAAACGCTGTGGCACCGCACCCCCGATTACTTCGACCTGCCCTGGCGCGGGCGCTGGCAGATCGAAGGCGGCGGGCCGACGATGGGTCACGGCATCCACCAGTTCGATCTGCTGCTGGCGGTGCTGGGACCCTGGGCGCGGCTGACCGCGTTCGCCGCGCGTCAGTCGTTGCCCACCGACACCGAGGACGTGTCGATGGCGCTCGTCGAGTTCGAGAACGGAGCCCTGGCCACCGTGGTCAACTCGATCGTGTCGCCGCGGGAGACCTCCCGGCTGCGCTTCGACTTCGAATACGCCACCGTCGAGGTCGAGCACCTCTACGGCTACACCGACGCCGACTGGACCTTCACCCCCGCGCACGGCCACGAGCACCTCGCCGAGCGGTGGACGCAGGATCCCGCCGAGCCGATCAGCAGCCACACCAGCCAGCTCGCCGCGATCGTCGACGCACTCGAGATCGGCGCAGCCCCCGGGGTGGATGCCGACGACGCCCGCCGCACCCTGGAGCTGGCCGCCGCCACCTACGCCTCGGCGTTCCGCGGTGTGCCGGTGCGGGCCGGCGAGATCGCCGGCGACGACCCGTTCCTGCGTTCGATGGACGGCGGCGCCGTCCCCTGGGCGCCGATCAAGCCCGCATTGGAGACGACACGATGACCCTGGAGATCGACCACGACGACGCCACGGCGTTCGCCGTCCGTGACGGCGACGTCGAGCTGCTGCGCTACACCTACGTGCCCGACTCGCCGCAACTGGAATCCCCCAAGCCCTACCTGCATCCGCTGCGCACCCGCTCCGGTCACGTCGTGAGCCTGTACCGGCCGCATGACCACGTGTGGCACAAGGGCATCGCGTGGTCGCTGCCGGTCGTGGGCGAGGAGAACTTCTGGGGTGGGCCGACCTACGTGCACGGCCAGTTCTACGTGCAGCTTCCCAACGACGGCGCCCAGGCGCACCGGGCGATCGAGGCCAGCGGAGTCGACGACGACGGTGTCGCGGCGTTCGCGCACGACCTGGAGTGGATCACCGAAGCCGGCATCCGCCTGTTCACCGAGCGGCGCACCATCACCGCGCGCATCCTCGACGACGACGCCTGGGCGCTGACGTTCCAGACCACCATGACCAACGTGTCGGATGCCGACATCGCGATCGGCTCTCCCACCACGAAGGGCCGGGACAATGCCGGCTACGGCGGCCTGTTCTGGCGCGGCCCCCGCTCGTTCACCGGCGGCACGCTCGTCACCTCCGACGGAACCGGGTCAGGCAGCGACGTACGAGGGCAGCGGCACGAGTGGATGGGCTTCGCCGGCCGGCATGACGAGGTCGACGCGGCATCGCTCATCGTCATGGTGGATGCCACGGACAATCCGCATCACCCGCCGCAGTGGTTCGCCCGCTCCGAGGAGTTCGCCTGCCTGAACCCGGCACCCTTCTTCAGTGAGGAGCTCGTCGTCGGCGCGGGCGAGACGGTCACCTTCCGGTACGGGGTGGGAATCGGCGACGGCGACGCCGACCGTGCCGCCGCGCTCGCCGCCGCGGTGCGCGACCTGCTCGGAGCCGGGTCATGACGGCGCCGCTGTTTCCCGGCGGGGTCGCCCTCAGCGACCTGGCCGTGTACGACTGGGAAGCCGCAGACGGGTGCCGCGGCGGCTCGCCGCACCTGCACACCGCCTCGAGCGAGGGGTACGTCGTCGTCGGCGGGTCCGGCGCCGTCCACACGCTGTCCTCGCGCGGCGCCGAGGAGCATGCGCTCGCCGCGGGCGACGTGGTGTGGTTCTCGCCCGGCACCGTGCACCGTCTCGTCAACGACGGCGACCTGCGGCTGCTGGTCGTGATGTCCAATGCCGGGCTGCCAGAAGCCGGCGACGCGGTGCTTACCTTCCCCGCCGACGTGCTGGATGACCCCGACGCCTACGCGGCGGCAGCCACGCTGCCGGCAGGCGAGGGGCGCGCCGACGCCGCCCGCGCGCGGCGCGACCTTGCCCTTCACGGCTACGAGCAGCTGCGGGCTGCGGTCCGCGCCGAGGGACCGGCCGCGTTGGCAGCCCTCCACGCGCGTGCCGCCCGGCTGGTGCAGTCCCGCGTCGCGGGGTGGACCGCCACCTGGGAGGCCACCGTCGCCGCGGAGACCGAGCGCACCCGCGCGCAGCTGGCGGCACTGGCCGCGGGCGAACCGGGCACTCTGGCCGCGGCATCCGTCGCGCGCGCCGACGCCACCCCTGGGGAGCGGGGCTACGGCATGTGCGGACGGCTGCAGACGTGGCGCTGGCCGGCCGGCTGATCGGCGCTAGGTGCGCGCGGATGCCACCGGCCGCCGCGGCGGCCACGGCACGAGCATCGACGTGCGCCGCTGATAGTCGGCGTACGCGGGGTACTTGGCGGCGCTGATCGACTCGGTGAAGATCGTCGATCCGATGAACAGCACGCTCAGCAGCGCCGCTCCCGCGATCGTCCAATTGACCAGGCCGCCCCAGACGCCCAGCCCGGCCGAGACGGCCGCGACCGCGCCGATCCCATAGAAGGCCCACCACTGCGCCTGCTCGAAGAAGAAGTTCGGATGCCGGCTCACGCGGAACAGGCCCGTCGTGACGAAACCGGGCTCCAGCGTGCCGCCGGCGCGCTTCTTGGCCTGGTGGAAGTTCCACTGCTCCTGGTCGGCGATGAGCTCGCCGATCAGGAACGCCAGGAACAGCACCGCCAGCGCGGCATCCCACCCCGTGAAGGGGGACGGATGCTGCCAGGCGATCAGTGCCGGCAACGTGATGAGCACGAGCAGCGCGTTTTGGTACAGCACGATGAACAGCAGATTGAACACCTGGAATTGGGCGGGGGTCATCCGCTGCCGCAGGATCGCCCACCGGTAGTCCTCCATGCCGGAGTAGCCGCCCTTGCGGGCGAAGTTGAAGGTCAGTCGTACCCCCCACGCCGTCACGAGCAGCGCCATGACGATCAGCCGCAGCGCATCCCGCCCGGCCAGGATGGCCACGATCGTGAAGATCCACACGTACACGACCGGCACGATCGACCAGATCCGGTCGACCCAGGAGGTGTCCTTGGTGATCAGGGACAGGATCCAGCACGCCGCGCACGTGACGGCGGCGACCAGCAGCACGAGCAGAAGGGGGTCCATGGCCCGAGGCTAACCCCGGATAGCGCTTTCCGTCCGAACCTCCTAGGGTGGACCCCGGCCGGACCCCGGCGCACCGACCCTCGGAAGGCACCCCGCATGACCACCCCGCTTCGCTGCGTGATCGTCGGCACCGGCTCCGTCGCGCACTTCCACGCCCGCGCCGTCGCCGCCTATCCCGACGCCGAACTCGTCGCCGTCAGCGACCTCAGTCGTGATGCCGCAGAGGCGTTCGCCCAGCGCTGGGGCGGCCCCGTCGTGCACGACACCCTCGAGGGGATGCTCGCCGCCGAGCGTCCCGACGTCGTGCTGATCTGCACGCCGCCGGCCGCCCATCGCGCCCAGACGCTCGCCGCGTTCGCCGCCGGCGCCCACGTCGTGGTGGAAAAGCCCCCGGCGCCGTCGCTGGACGAGCTCGACGAGATGCGCCGGGCCGCCGTCACCGCCGACCGCCAGCTGGCCGTCGTGTTCCAGCAGCGCACCGGCACCGCCGCCGCGCACGTGCGACGACTGCTGCAGGAGGGCGCGCTGGGCCGGCCCCTCATCGCGGTGTGCCAGACGCTCTGGTACCGGGATGCCGCCTACTTCGCGGTGCCGTGGCGAGGCTCGTGGGAGACCGAGGGCGGTGGGACGACCCTCGGTCACGGCATCCACCAGCTCGACCTGCTGGCGTTCCTGCTGGGAGAGTGGACCAGCGTGCAGGCGCGGCTGTGGCGCCTGGACCGCGAGACTCAGACCGAGGATGCCTCCACGGCGACGGTCACCTTTGCCGACGGTGTCGTGGCGCAGGTGGTCACCAGCGCCGTGTCGCCCCGCGAGACCAGCTCCATCCGCATAGATACGCAGCAGGCCACCGTCACCGTCGATCACGTCTACGGCCACGGCCACGAGAACTGGGCGATCACCCCCGCCCCTGGTTTCGAGGACCGCGCCGCGGCGTGGCAGTTGCCCGAGGCCGAGGAACGCAGCGACCATGCGCCGCTGCTGCGCGACGTGTTCGATGCGCTGCGCGCGGGCACGCCGCTGCCGCCCACTGCCGACGCACCGGCACGGTCGCTCGAGCTCGTCGCGGCGATCTACGCCTCCGCGGCCGCCGACGGCGCCGTGATCACTCCGGCCGATCTCGCCGTGCACCCCACGCACCGCAGCGGGTTCGCCAGCCCGGTCGCCGACATGCGCGGCGTGGGCGGGTGACCTCCGCCGAGCTGTACCGCGACCCGGTGTACGACGGGCGACCGACCCGACCGTCGTGATCGCGCCGGAGGGCACCTGGTGGATGTTCTACACCCAGCGCCGGGCGACCCACTCCGATCCGGGTCCGGGAGTGGCCTGGGTGCACGGCAGCCGCATCGGCGTCGCCCGCTCGCGCGACGGGGTGGCATGGCAGTACGCCGGCATGCTGGAGCCGGATGCCGCCGGCCTCGCGCTCGAGCCGGGCCCGCCGCCCGCTGTGGTAGCCGTGACCCACTGGGCACCCGAGGTGGTGCACGACGGGGACCGCTGGCGCATGTACCTCACCGAGATCGACGGCGTGCCCGACCGCTGGCCGGGTCACGCCCGCACGATCGTGGAATACAACTCGGATGACCTGGCCCGATGGGAGCGGCGGGGGCCACTGGAGCTTGCCAGCGACCGCGTCATCGACGCCGCCGTCGCCCGCACCCCCGACGGCCGGTGGCGCCTGTGGTACAAGGACGAAGCCGCTGACAGCGTGACGAAGGTCGCCGTCTCGGACGACCTCTCCGCCTGGCGCGACGAGGGCACCGCCATCGGCGGGCGACCGCACGAGGGGCCGAGTGCATTCGAGCTCGGCGGCTGGTGGTGGCTCATCGTGGACGAGTGGCGGGGGATGGGCGTGTATCGGTCCGCCGACGCGGTGTCGTGGGAACGGCAGGGCGGTGAGGATGCCGTCATTCTCGGCGCCGGCGAGGTCGCCGGACCCGGGTTCGGCCACCACGGCGCTGCCGTGCGCGACGGCGACGACTCCTGGTTCTACTACTTCGGCCACCCCGCGCGCACCGCGGCGCACCTCTTCGAGGATGACACCGTCGACGACCGCCGGTGCGCGGTGTACCGCATCCTGCTGCGGGTAACGGATGGCACACTTATCACCGCAGTGGTCTAGCGGGGCTCCCCCGGAAACCGGGCTGGAAAGCGTCTTCCGGATGTCTTGCGAAACGTTTCAGCACGTAGTACGGTTGCGGGCAAGCGCTTTCCCGACCTCAGCATCGGGAGCGCACCGCACACTCACGGACAACGAACGTCCCGCGGAAGCAACACGGACACGGACGTTCCAGGAAAGGACAAAGATGTTCAGCACCAAACGGGCGATCACTGCAGTCGCCCTTGCAACCGGCGCGGCCCTGGCCCTCGCCGGCTGCGCCGGAGGCGGCGGAGACGCCGAGCCGGCCGAGGAATTCGACCCGAACGAAAAGGTCACCCTCGACCTCGCGTTCTGGGGCAACGACGTGCGCGCCGAGCTCTACAACGAGGCCATCGCGGCGTTCAACGAGGAATACCCCAACATCACCGTCAACGCCTCGTTCCTGGGCTTCCCCGAGTTCTGGGAGAAGCGTCAGACCGAGGCGGCCGGCGGCGGTCTTCCCGACGTCATGCAGTTCGACTATTCGTACCTGCGCCAGTACGCCGAGAACGACCTGCTCCTGGACCTCGACCCGTTCCTGGGCGAGATCATCGAGACCGAGCCGCTCTCCGAGAACATCCTCTCGATCGGTGTCGTGAACGACGCCACGTACGCGATCCCGACCTCCACCAACGCCTGGGGCCTGTTCACCAACCCGGTGGTGCTCGAAAGCGTCGGCGTCGAGGACTTCGCCGGCGGCTCGTGGGACGACTACGCCGAATGGATGACCGAGATCACCGAGGCCGGCGGGGGCGAGTTCTACGGCGGCAGCGACTACACCGGCCGCATCCAGAACTTCGAACTGCAGCTGCGCTCGGAGGACTCCTACCTCTTCAACGAGGAGGGCGAGCCTGGTTTCGACGAGGAGCGCCTCACCGAGTTCTGGGAAGAGGGCGCTCCGCTGCGCGACGGCGTGGCCGTCCCGCAGCAGCGCATCGAGGAACTGGTTCCGCTGGGGCCGTTCGACACCGGCATGCAGGCCGCCGAGCTCACCTGGGACAACTTCGGTGCCGGCTACCTCGCGAACCTCGGAGAGGGCTACACCGAGCTGAACCTGCTCGAGCCGCCGGTGACCGAGGAGGGCGCGAAGGATCTGTACCTGAAGCCCTCGATGCTGCACGCGATCTCGTCGAAGTCCGATCACCCCGAGGCAGCAGCCACGCTGGTCAACTTCCTCATCAACTCGCCCGAATCAGGTGCGATCTTCGGCACCAACCGTGGTCTCCCCGCCTCGGAGACCGCCCTTGAGGCAGCCGAGCTCGACCCGCTGAGCCAGCAGGTCGCCGACCACGAGGCTGCCATCGCCGACCGTCTGGGCGACGCCCCGCCGGTGCCGATCGTCGGCTTCGGCACGCTGGAGGAGAAGTTCCGCCAGCTGGGCACGGAGCTGAACTTCGGCACCATCACGGTTGACGAGGCCGTCGCGCAGTTCTTCAGCGAGATGGACATCGTCCTCAACGGATGACCCGCTTCCGGGGCCCGGACTCATCGTCCGGGCCCCGGACACCACCTGCACACTCCCTCATCACACCAGGAGTACCCGTGAGCACCACTGCGACCAGGGTCATCGTCACGAAAGAGCCGTCCGACCGGCGGCGGACCGTGCGCAAGGAGCGACCCGAGCACCTGTCCCGCCCGGGCCAGCGACAGCGGGCCCGCAAGGAGACCATCGCCGGCTACGGGTTCCTCGTGCCCTGGCTCATCGGGTTCTTCGGCCTGACGCTGCTGCCGATGGCGTACTCCTTGTACCTGTCGTTCACGAGCTACAACATCTTCTCGCCGCCCAAGTGGATCGGCTTCGACAACTACGTCCGCCTTTTCACGGACGACCCCAACTTCATGCAGTCGGCGCAGATCACGCTCATCTACGTGTTCATCGGCACGCCGATCTCGCTGCTGGCGTCACTGGCCGTGGCGATGTTGCTGAACTACCGCGACAAGGGCGCCGCGTTCTTCCGTTCCGCCTTCTACGCCCCGTCGCTGATCGGCGCTTCGGTGTCGGTCGCGATCGTCTGGCGCGCCATGTTCAACACCGACGGTCCCGTCGACAACGGCCTGAATGTCTTCGGGATCGACCTGGGCGGCTGGATCGGCCAGCCGAGCCTCATCCTGCCGATGATGATCCTGCTGGCGGTCTGGCAGTTCGGCGGCACGATGGTGATCTTCCTCGCCGGCCTCAAGCAGGTCCCGAAGGAGCTCTATGAGGCGGCCGAGATGGACGGGGCGAACGCGTGGCGTCGCTTCCGCGCCGTCACGGTGCCCATGCTGTCGCCGGTCATCTTCTTCAACCTGCTGCTGGGCCTCATCGGCGCCTTCCAGGTCTTCGGCTCGGCCTACATCATCTCCAACGGCAGCGGCGGACCCGCCGGCATGACCAACTTCATCACCGTCTACCTCTACAAGACGGGCTTCGCCGACGGACGCATGGGCTACGCAGCCGCGATCGCCTGGGTGCTGCTGGTGGTCGTCGCGATCATCGCCCTGATCCTCTTCCGCACCCAGAAGAACTGGGTCCACTACTCGGGAGACAACCGATGACTACTTCTTCGTTCTCCGAGAACGCGCTCATCCAGGTCGAGAACCAGGTCGACCCCGACAGCAAGACCACCCCCCGTCGCAGGATCAAGCGCAAGACGTGGCAGACGGTCATCTGGTTCGTCGTGCTGCTGGCGATCACCGCGATCGTGCTCTATCCGCTCGTGTGGCTGTTCATGTCGACGTTCAAGCCGAACGCGGAGTTCGGCCAGAACCCCGGCCTCATCCCCAACAACCCGACGATCGACAACTACATCAAGGTGATGGAGGGCATCGCCGGAGTGCCGATGTGGCGCTTCTTCTGGAACTCGTTCCTCTTGGCCGCCGTGTCGGTGATCGGCACCCTGATCTCTTCCTCGCTCGCCGCCTACGCGTTCGCCCGCCTGCAGTTCAGGGGCCTCAGCATCCTTTTCGCCGCGATGATCGGCACGCTGCTGCTGCCGTTCCACGTCGTGATCATTCCCCAGTACATCCTGTTCAACAACCTCGGCATGGTCGACACGTTCTGGCCGCTGCTGCTGCCGAAGTTCCTCGCCACCGAGGCGTTCTTCGTCTTCCTGCTCGTGCAGTTCATCCGGCAGATGCCGCGTGACATGGATGAGGCCGCGAAGATCGACGGCGCGGGGCACCTGCGCATCTTCTGGTCGATCGTGCTGCCGCTGATCAGGCCGGCGCTCATCACCTGCGCGATCTTTGCCTTCATCTGGGCCTGGAACGACTTCCTGGGACCGCTGCTGTACCTCACCAGCCCCGAGAACTACCCGCTTCCCATCGCGCTGCGCCTCTACAACGACCAGACGTCCTCGAGCGACTACGGCGCCACGGTGACCGCGTCGTTCGTCGCGCTCATCCCGATCCTGCTGTTCTTCATCGTCTTCCAGCGATTCCTGGTCGACGGCGTGGCCACCCAGGGGCTCAAGGGCTAGTGATGACCCCCGCCGTGAGCCGTCGCGAGCAGAAAGCCGCGCGCCGGGACGAGATCTCCGGCGCCGGACCGGTACCCCAGGAGCGGCCTCCGGCGCAGTATCCGGGGGCCACCGGCCGGTTCGCGCTGTTCGGTGAGGTGATGCTCACCGGGCTCCTGGTGACGGTGGTGAGCGTGCTGGTGATCACCCTCCCGGTCGCGCTGGCTGCCGGCATCCGGCACCTGCGCCGCTTCACCGCGGCGGAGGACTCCCGGCAGGAGTTGTTCTGGCGCGATGTGCGGCGCGGGCTGCTGCCGGGTGCCGTGGTCGGCCTGGTCGCACTGGTGGCGGCCCTCGTGCTGCTGCTGGACATCGACCTCGCGCGGTCCGGGTTCCTCCCCGGCGGGGCAGTCATCGAAGTCATCGGCTGGGTGGGCCTGGCGGTGGTCGCGCTGACGCTGCTGACCGCGGCCGCCGCCTGGACGCCGCAGACCGGCTGGCTCGCGGCGATCCGCACCGTGCCGCGCCGGGTCACGGGAGACATCGCGGGAGCTGCCTACCTGGTCGCCACCGCCGGTTTCGTCGTGGTGGTCACCTGGGTGCTCGTGCCGCTGTTCATCCCCGCCATCGGCTGCGCCGCGCTCGCCGTCGTCGCCGTCCCCACCCGCCGTCGCGGGCGTGCCTGAAACCCCTCCGGAAGGAAACCGCTCCTCGTGATGTCTGCCCACGGCTCCGTCGACCCCCGCTTCGAGACCGCTCGGCTCGACCGCCGCCTGTTCGGCGGCTTCGTCGAGCACCTCGGCCGCCACATCTACGACGGCATCTACGAACCGGCGCACGCCACGGCGGATGCCGACGGGTTCCGTGCCGACGTGATCGAGCTGGTCCGCGAACTCGGGGTCTCCACGATCCGCTATCCCGGCGGCAACTTCGTCTCCGGCTACCGGTGGGAGGACGGCGTCGGGCCCCGCGACCAGCGCCCCCGTCGCCTGGATCTGGCGTGGCACTCGACCGAGACCAACGAGGTCGGGCTGCACGAGTTCGCCGACTGGCTCGACCGGGTCGGCAGCGATCTGATGCTCGCGGTGAACCTCGGTACGCGGGGCACGCAGGAGGCCCTTGACCTCCTCGAGTACGCCAACGCGAACGCCGACACAGACTGGACCCGCCGGCGCGCCGCCAACGGACGCCACGATCCCTTCGCCGTCACCATGTGGTGCCTGGGCAACGAGATGGACGGCCCCTGGCAGCTCGGGCATCGCAACGCCGAGGACTACGGCAAGCTCGCGTCGCGCACCGCCAAGGCGATGCGCATGCTCGATCCGGGCATCGAGCTGGTCGTGTGCGGCTCCTCCGCCAGCGGAATGCCCACGTTCGGGTCGTGGGAGCGCACGGTGCTGGAGCACGCCTTCGACGATGTGGACTACATCTCCTGCCACTCCTATTACCAGGAGATGGGCGGCAACGCGCAGGAGTTCCTCGCCTCCGGCGTAGACATGGCCCGGTTCATCGAAGCGGTCAGCGCGATCACCGACGCGGTGGCTGCCACCAAGAAGAGCGACAAGCGCATCATGATCTCCTTCGACGAGTGGAACGTCTGGTACCTCCACAACGACAACGGGGGACAGAACGACAAGCCGAAGGAGACCGGCTGGCCGGTCGCGCCGCGGCTTCTGGAAGACCAGTACAGCGCGCTGGATGCCGTCGTCTTCGGTGACCTCATGATCACGCTGCTGCAGCACGCCGACCGGGTGCGATCGGCGTCCCTGGCGCAGCTGGTGAACGTCATCGCGCCCATCATGACCGAGCCGGGCGGGATCGCGTGGCGGCAGACCACGTTCTTCCCGTTCTCGATCACTTCGCGCCTGGCCGGAGACCGCGTCGTGCGGGTGCCGGTGGATGCCGGCACGTTCCCGAGCGAGCGCTTCGGCGAGGTCGCGAACGTCAACGCCGTCGCGACCGTCGACGACGACGGCGTGAGCGTCTTCGTCGTGAATCGGTCGCTGACCGAAGCAGCCGACCTGCGGCTGGATCTGTCGGGCGTGGCGGCGGAGTTCGGCCGCGACCTCGCCGTCGTGGAGGCGCACCTGCTGCACGAGGACGACATGTACGCCGCGAACACACTCGCCGACCCGGAGCGGGTGGGGGTGCGGCCGCTCGAGACGACGCTGGAGGGTGCCGCGCTCACCGTGGCGCTGCCGCCGGTGTCTTGGGTCGCGGTGCGGCTGGCGTAGGCACAGTCGCGTGTCGAGCGTAGGAAATGGGGCGAGCGTAGGACGGATCCACCCGGTTTCGTCCTACGCTCGGCCCATCTCCGACCCTCACGACAGCAGCGAACAGCGGAAGGCTTGCGGAAAGCGTCTTCCGATGTCAGGATGAAGAATCGGAAAGCGCTTACCGACATTTCGGGCAGCGCCGAGCAGAAGGAAACCACAGTGTCAGAGACGACCACCCTGGACGCATCCGCCCCGGCATCCGCTCCGCAGGTGCGCGAGATCGGGATCATCATGAACGGCGTCTCCGGGCGCATGGGCTACCGCCAGCACCTGGTGCGCTCGATCCTCGCGATCCGCGACCAGGGCGGCATCGAGCTGCCGGACGGCTCGAAGGTGACCGTCAAGCCGCTGCTCGTGGGCCGCAGCGAGGCCAAGCTCGCCGAACTGGCCGCCCGCCACGGCATCGAGGACTACACGACCGACCTGGATGCCGCTCTGGCTGATCCCCGCTGGGAGATCTACGCCGACTTCCTCGTCACCAAGGCCCGCGCCAGTGCCCTGCGCAAGGCGATCGCCGCCGGCAAGACCATCTACACCGAAAAGCCCACCGCCGAGTCGGTGGATGAGGCGCTGGAGCTTGCCAAGCTCGCCGCCGAGGCCGGGGTCAAGACCGGGGTCGTGCACGACAAGCTGTACCTGCCGGGGCTGCAGAAGCTCAAGCGCCTGATCGACTCCGGGTTCTTCGGCCGCATCCTGTCGGTCCGCGGCGAGTTCGGCTACTGGGTGTTCGAGGGTGACTGGCAGCCCGCGCAGCGCCCGAGCTGGAACTACCGCACCGAAGACGGCGGCGGCATCATCGTCGACATGTTCCCGCACTGGAACTACGTGCTGGAGAACCTGTTCGGCCCCATCAAGACCGTCTACGCCCAGGCAGCCGTGCACATCGCCGACCGCTGGGACGAGAAGGGCGAGCACTACACCGCCACCGCTGAGGATGCCGCGTACGGCATCTTCGAGCTCGACGGCGGGATCGTCGCCCAGATCAACTCCAGCTGGACGGTGCGGGTCAACCGCGACGAGCTGGTGGAGTTCCACGTCGACGGCACGCACGGCTCGGCCGTCGTGGGCCTGTTCGGCGCGAAGATCCAGCACCGCAACGCCACCCCCAAGCCGGTGTGGAACCCCGACCTCGCCGACGACCACGACTACGACGCCGACTGGGCCGACGTCCCCGTCAACGAGGTGTTCCAGAACGGCTTCCGGCAGCAGTGGGAGGAGTTCCTCATCTCCTACGCCACCGGCACCGACTACGCCTTCGACCTGCTCGCCGGCGCCCGCGGCGTGCTGCTGGCCGAGGCGGGCCTGCGCTCCAGCCGCGACGGCTGCAAGGTGACGCTGCCCGCCCTCACGCTGGAGGCACCGTGACGACGCTGACCCTGCTCGGTGCCGACGGCGTCGTCACCGCCGCGGCGCTGAAGGACGCGCCCGGCTACGCCAAGCCCACCGGGGCGCTCCGCAGCCGCGTCGCCTACGCCGCCGCGCACGTCGTGCCGGTCGCGTGGGGGGACAACACCCCGGGGCAGCCGGCGCAGATCGACTGGGATGCCACGCTGGATTTCCGCCGCTCGGTGTACTCCTGGGGCCTGGGCGTGGCAGATGCCATGGACACCGCGCAGCGCAACATGGGGCTGGATGCCGCAGCCACCCGTGAGCTCATCGCCCGATCCGCCGCCGTCGCCCGGGAAGAGGGCGGCTCGGTCGTCGTCGGGGTCAACACCGACCACATCGAGGCGGAGACCCTCTCGATCGACGAGATCATCGCCGCCTACCTCGAGCAGCTGCACTTCACCGAGGAACAGGGCGCCGGCCCCGTGCTCATGGCCAGCCGGCATCTGGCCCGCGCCGCCGAATCAGCCGACGACTACCGCCGCGTGTACCGCGCGGTGCTGCAGGCGGCGACGACCCCGGTCGTGCTGCACTGGCTGGGCACCGCCTTCGACCCGCAGCTCAGCGCCTACTTCGGGTCGACCGACTGGCGCGCGGCATCCGAGGTGCTCTTGGAGATCATCGGCGAGAACGTCGACAAGGTCTCAGGCGTCAAGATGAGCCTGCTGGATGCCGCATCCGAGGTGTCGGTGCGCGAGCGCCTGCCCGCGGGCGTGCGCATGTTCACCGGGGACGACTTCAACTACGTCGGTCTCATCGGCGGCGGAGACGTGCCCGACGCCGCCCAGCCCGATCGCGACCCGGCGAGCCCGCGGCAGCACTCCGATGCGCTGCTGGGCGCGTTCGCCGCGCTCACCCCGGTGGCTTCGGCGGCGATCCAGGCGCTGGATGCCGGCGACCCCGCCCGGTACCTGGAGATCCTCGGACCCACCGAGGAACTCAGCCGGCAGGTGTTCGCCGCGCCGACCTTCTATTACAAGACCGGCGTCGCCTTCCTCGCCTGGCTCAACGGCCACCAGAGCGCCTTCCAGATGGTCGGCGGCCTGCACTCGGCGCGGAGCCTGCCTCATCTGTCGCGCATCGTGGAGCTTGCCAACGCCGCCGCCGCGCTGGAGCAGCCGGAACTGGCCGCCGCCCGCTGGCACGGACTGCTGCGCCTGAACGGAGTGGATGCATGAACGCGGTGGATCCCCGCTTGTCGATCAACCAGGCCACGATCAAATACGCCGACCTCGCCACGGCGCTGCGGGTCACCGCCGAGGCGGGCGTGCCGGCGATCGGACTGTGGCGGGAGCCGGTGCAGGAGGTCGGGCTGGCGGTGGCCGCACGCATGCTCACCGACTCCGGGCTGCGGTTCACCACGCACTGCCGCGCCGGGTTCTTCACGATGCCGGAGGGTCCCGCCCGCCGCGCGTCGATCGATGACAACCGCGTCGCGATCGATGAGGCCGCGACGCTGGCCGCCGCGGGGGCGGCCGGGTCCACGGCGATCCTGGTGCTGGTCGCCGGGGGGCTGCCGGAGGGGTCACGCGACCTCGTGGGCGCCCGGGAGCGCGTGCGCGACGCGATCGGCGAGCTGGTACCGTACGCCGCGGCCGCGGGAGTGACCCTGGCGATCGAGCCGCTGCATCCGATGTACGCCACCGACCGCTGCGTCGTATCGACCCTGGGCCAGGCGCTCGACATCGCGGCGGACTTCGACCCCGCCGTTGTCGGGGCGACCGTCGATACCTTCCACATCTTCTGGGACCCCGACGTTGCGGCATCCATCGCCCGCGCCGGCGCCGAGGGGCGCATCGCCACCTACCAGGTGTGCGATTGGAAGACACCGCTGCCGGCCGACGTGCTGCTGGGCCGCCACTATCCCGGGGATGGGGTCATCGATCTGGCGGCGCTGACCCGTGCGGTCATGGCCACCGGATACGACCGCGACATCGAAGTGGAGATCTTCAACGAGGACGTCTGGGCCACCGACCCGCTCGTGGCGGTGCAGCGCACCGCGGCGGCGTTCGGCGGGGCGGTCTCGCCGCACCTGGCCGTCCCCCTAGAATCGCGATCGTGACCACCGAACGCCTGCGGTCCGGCTCCGCCACGCTCCATGACGTCGCGCGGGAGGCCGGGGTGTCGCTGGCGACCGCGTCTCGGGTGCTCAACGGCTCGAACCGCAAGGTGGCAGAGTCCTACCGGGAGCGGGTGCAGGCCGCCGCGACGCGGTTGGGGTACACCGCGAACCTCTCCGCGCAGGCGACGGCACGGGGCACCTCCGCGATCATCGCGCTGCTGGTGGCCGATATCGCCGACCCCTACTTCGGCGAGATCGCCTCGGGGGTCGCGCAGGGTGCCGACGAGGCCGGTCTGGTCGTCACCGTCGCCATCACCGAGCGCGACACCGAACGCGAGGTGCGCCTGGTGCGGGCGCTGCGAGGTCAGCGGCCGCGCGGCGTGATCCTCGCGGCCTCCCGGACGGCACCGGAGATCGCCCCGGAACTGCTGGCCGAGCTGGACCTCGTGACCGCGGCGGGCGGGCGCGTCGTGGCGCTGGGCGTCGGCACCGACAGCGTGCGCACCGTCAAGATCGACAACCGCGACGGCGCCCGCGCTCTGGGTGCGGCGCTGGCCGAGCGCGGCTACCGCAGCGCGATCGCGCTGGCGGCGGCGGAAGGCGTCATCACCAGCGACAGCCGTCTCGCCGGATTCGCCGAAGGCTTCACGGCGGGTGGCGGCGGGACTCCCCGGGTGTACCGCGGCGATTTCTCCCGCGCATCGGGCGCAGAGCTGATGACCGCGGCCCTCGCCGACGGCGTGGCGGCGGGCACCGTGGTGTTCGGGGTCAGCGACGTCGTGGCCATCGGTGCCATGTCCGCCGTGCGGGACGCGGGTCGCGAACCGGGTACCGACATCGCCTTCGCCGGCTTCGACGACATCCCCACCAGCCGCGACGTGACCCCGGCGCTGTCGACCGTGGCCGTGCCGCTGGCCGACGTGGGCCTGGAGACCTTCCGCGCTGCGACGGACCCCGATTGGACGCCGCAGCCGCTGCGGCTCGAGGTGCGCCTGCGCGACAGCACGCCGCCGCGCCCGTGAACATCGTCGTCGCCCTCGACAGCTTCAAAGGGTCGATCGGGGCGGCCGATGCCGCGCGTGCGCTGGCCGACGGCTGGCTCGACGTCGAGCCGGATGCCGCGATGGTGCTGCGTCCCATGGCGGACGGGGGAGAGGGCACGCTCGACGCGTTCGCCACCGCCGTCGACGGCGCGGTGCGGATGCCGGTGCGGGTGACCGGGCCCGACGCGGCCGAAGTCGAGGTGTCGTGGCTGCTGCTGCCGCCCACTGCCGATGCCCCCGCCGGCACCGGCGTGGTCGAACTCGCATCCACCTCCGGCATCGAGTTGCTCGGACCGCGCCGCCTGCCGTGGGATGCCGACACCACCGGCTTCGGGCAGGCCATCGCCGCCGCGCTCGATCACGGCGTCTCCCGGCTCGTGCTGGGCATCGGATCCAGTGCCTCCACCGACGGTGGCATCGGCGTGCTGCGCGCGCTCGGCGCCCGCTTCACCGACGCTTCCGGCGCCGACGTCGCCCCCGGAGCGCGCGGCCTGGACGCGCTTGCCGCCACCGACCTCGCCGGCCTGCGGCCGCTGCCGCCGGGAGGTGCGGTGGTGCTGACCGACGTGACCAATCCGCTTCTCGGGTCCCGCGGCGCCGCGGCGGTGTTCGGCCCGCAGAAGGGTCTGGATCCCGACGGCGTGGTGCGCGCCGACGCCGCGCTGGCCCGCTGGGCGCACCTGGTGCCGGTCGACCCCGCCACGCCAGGAGCGGGGGCCGCCGGCGGCACCGGCTTCGGCCTGCTCACCTGGGGCGCGCGGCTGGTCCCCGGGGCGCCGGAAGTGGCGGAGCTGATCGGACTGCGCCAGGCGGTGGCCGGCGCCGACCTCGTCGTCACCGGCGAGGGCTCGTTCGACGGTCAGTCCGCCGCCGGCAAGGTGCCGACGTTCGTCGCCGCGCTCGCCGCGGCTGCCGGGGTGCCCACCGCGCTCGTCGCGGGCCGCATCACCGCCGACACCGCCGCTTTCGCGGCATCCGTCTCCCTCACCGACCTCGCCGGCAGCCCCGAGTCATCGCTGGCCCACCCGGCCCGCCACCTCCGCGCCGCCGGCGCCGCCCTGGCCCGCCGCACCCCACGCTGAAACCACACCTGGTCGCCGAGACCGTGGTTGTTTCCCACTGTCTCGGCCACCAGCTGTGGTCTCACGGTTCAGGTGGGTGGGGCTGGGCGGGCCGGCTACTCGGCGGACGGGCCCAGGGCGGGGGCGGCGACGAAGCGGGCCGTGGGATCGAGGACCTGGTCGAGCTCGATCACGCGGATCCGGTTCGTGCCGGGGCGGGTTGCGGGCGCGGGGACGTACAGGGTGCGCTGCGGCCCGTTGGCCCAGTAGCGGCCGAGCAGCAGGTCGCTGACGAACACGAACCCCTTGCCCCAGCCGGCGGTGTCCAGGAACAGGTCGGCAGGCTCCTCGAGCGTGAACGTGCCCTCGAGCACGACCAGCTCGGGGGCGGATGCCGCATCCGCCAGATCGATCGGCGTCGCCGTCCAACCGGTCAGCGCTGCGCTGCCGAGCATCGCGGTGCCGATCAGCCCCTTCGGCTCGCCGAGGCGGACGTCGTAGTTGACGCGCCCCTGCTCCTCGACCAGCACGCTCACTCGGCGCCCGGCGGGAATCCGCAGCGCCCGCTCGTGGCGCGTCCGCGAGATGGTGCCGATGCGCACGCCGTCGACGGACACCCAGGCCTGGTCGCGCACCTCCTCGAACGACAGGATGCCGCCGGTGAAGTCCGCGGGGAGATCGGCTTCGTAGCGCAGCAGCGCGCCCAGGTGTGCGAGGTCCTCGAACGTCGCCGGGTGCTCGCGCGTCACACTCGCGTCATCCCCTGCGACCGTGCCGCCGACCGGCCGCAGCGCCATTTCGAACACCGGGGCAGCCGGCGCAGCCGCGGGCACCTCGTCCGGCACCGGGGCGTAGCGGGCGATGACCTCGCGGAACGCGTGGTACTTCTGGGTCGGGTTGCCCGCTTCGTCCAGCGGGGCGTCGTAGTCGTAGGACGTCACGATCGGCAGGTACCGGCCCTTGTCGTTGGCGCCGTTGGTGAGGGCGAAGTTCGTCCCGCCGTGGAACATGTAGATGTTCACCGACGCGCCCGCCGCCAGCAGGGTGTCCAGCTCGGCGGCGGCATCGGCGGCATCCGTCGTGTGATGCACCCCGCCCCACCAGTCGAACCAGCCATCCCAGAACTCCGAGCACATCAGCGGTCCGCTCGGCTGGTGGGCGCGCAGCGTCGCGAGGCGCTCGGCCGCCCGCGACCCGAACGACCCGGTGGTGTGCAGCCCGGGGAGCGTCCCGGCGGCGAGCATGTCGTCCATCGGCTGGTCCACCGTCGTCAGCGGCACGGTGATGCCGGCGTCGCGGGTGATGCGCACCAGTTCGGCGAGGTAGTCCTGGTCCGACCCGTACGCGCCGTACTCGTTCTCGATCTGCACCAGCGCGACGTTGCCGCCGCGGTCGATCTGCCGCGGTGCGACGATCGCGTACACGCGCCGCAGGTACACCTCGAGGGCCTCGAGGTAGGCGGCATCCGATCGGCGCAGCCGGATGCCGGGGGTGCTGGTCAGCCACACCGGTAGCCCGCCGTTGTGCCATTCGGCGCAGATGTACGGCCCCGGTCGCACGATCGCGTGCATGCCCTCCGCAGCGACCAGATCCAGGAATCGGCCCAGGTCGTTGGAGCCGGTGGTGTTCCACTGCCCCCGCACCGGCTCGTGGGCGTTCCACGCGACGTATGTCTCGATCGTGTTGAGCCCCATGAGGCGCGCCTTGCGGATGCGATCGGCCCACTGCCCCGGGTGCACGCGGAAGTAGTGCAGCGCGCCGGCGATGACGCGGTGCGGGCGGCCGTCGAGGAGGAAGTCGGTCTCGCCGATGGAGAAAGTGCTCACGGGTTCCCTTTCGGGGAGGCGGGTAGGACGTTACGGCAGCGGAGCGGGCTCGGGCCGGTGCACGCCGCGCGGGCGATAGCCCAACGCGTCCGAGACACCGAGCAGATCGGCCAGGTACCAGATGATCGCGAGCCACATTTCCGTGCCCTGTAGCCCCGGGTCGGTCGCCTCGGCACGGAAGGCCATTCCGGCGCCCGGATGCCAGTTGTCCAAGGCATGGTGCAGCAGATCCTCCGCGAGGTCGCGCGTATGCGTGGTGCGGTAGCCGCGGTCACGGGTCAACCACAGCGGATGTGCGATGTCGAGGACGGTGCAGGCATCACGTCGGGCGGGATGCAGCCACCGGTCGTCGCGCGCATGCCGCAGCACCGTGTCGACGACCGCTTCGGGGTACGGCACGGGCACGCCGTGCTGCGCGAATGTCCCCCGCGCTGCGCGGTAGAAGCCGTTGACCACCGGCAGCAGGCCGAGGTCCGCGGGTGGCTCGCCCCACACTCCGCTGCGAGGGTCGGCGTGGGTCACGAGCCACCCGAACAGCGCCTCCTCGACTCCGCGCGGCACGATGTCCCCGCGGCGCTTCGTCCACAACAGGGCGGTGCCCAGCGCGTCGACATGGTGGCCCGCATTCCAGGGATCCGTGGTCCAGGGCAGGGCCTGCAGCCGCTCGACGATCGAGGTCGGTGTCGCGGCGGTGATCACGGCGAGCGGATGCCGGAAGCGGGCACCCAGCAGGTCGAGCGCGTAGCCGATGCTGAGCGCGTGGTAGGCCGTGTCGTCGTCTGCCCAGTCAGTGGGCCCCGCTGCATCAAGGGGTGGGACGGCCCCGGTCGCGGCATCCTGCCAGCCCTGCAGGAGTGCCACGAGCCCTGCGCGCTCGGTGCCCGGTGGTGGCGAACCCAGCAGCAGATCCGCGATCTCGATCGCATCGCCCTGCGCGCGCACCGTCACCGGGGCACCGGGACGGTCGACGAACAGACCGGTGCCGGTATCGCGCGCGCGTGCCAGCAGCGCCGGAGCCTCTGCGCGGGCGGTGGCGGCGAAATCGCGCAGGCGTTCGGCCAGCGGCGACGCGGCGGACGCCGGCTCGAGACGCCACCGCAGCACTCGGGCCGGGTTGCCGCCGACGATGGCGCCGGACGGTACGTCCTTGGTCACCACCGCGCCGGCGGCGAGCACCGCATGGTCGCCGACCGTGACGCCGTCGAGCACCACGACGTGTGAGCCGATCCACACGTCGTCGCCGATCCGCACGCCGTCGCTGCGCAGCGGCTGGCGGAACACCGGGGTGCCCGGCGCCATCGAGTGGTTGAAGCCGAGCACCGAGCTGTGCGCGCCCATCCGCACGGCATCGCCGAAGCTGACCGTACCTCGCACCACGGTGTAGGGGTTGATCGAGCAGTCCGCACCGATCTGCAGCGTGCCGGTGAGGTAGGCGCCGGCGGCGATGTAGGAGCGATCGCCGAGGGTCAGGGTGTCCGCGTCGACTGCGGCCAGTTCCGAGACGAAGCACTCGTCGCCGAACGCCCAGCCGGGGTGCGAGCCGACGAGATCGGACTGCAGCCGGCGCTGCGCGGTCTGCGCTTCGGCGCCGGCGGTGCTCCAGAAGTCCCAGGGGGAGTGCTCGTGACGGTCGATCATGCCGGTCGCTCTGTGGAGCGTGGCGCGGCGGTGGACCCGCGCACGCGCAGCCGCGGGTTGAGGATGACCCGTCGGGCAGCCTGGGTGGGGTGGGCCAGGCGGGAGGACAGCAGCTCCACCGCCGCCTCGCCCACACTCACCCGCGGCGGGGCGATCGCCGTCAGCGCCGGGGTGAACAGCTCGGCGACCTCGTCGTCGTACGCGATGATCGACAGATCCTCCGGCACCGAGATGCCTCGGTTGAAAGCGAGGTCGACGAACGCCATCGCCTCGGGATCCGAATGCACAAGCAGCGCCGTCACGCCGGTGCCCAGCGCCTGGTCGAGGGTGGCGTCCACGGCGGCGGAGAACTCCGCGCTGCCCCGGTCGGGAAGGGTCGATTCGATGTGCTCGGCCGGCGTGAGCCCGAGCTCGTCGCATGCCGCCGCCCAGCCGGCGGCGATCTTGCGCGACGTGGGGGAGTTGCGCGAGAGCACGAGCCCCACCTTGCGATGCCCGAGCGCGGCGAGGTGGCGCGCGGCGAGCACGGCGCCCAGCGCGTGATCGGTCGTGACCGATTCGGCGGGCACCCCCTCGGGTTGCACGATCCCGTCCCGTTCGACCAGCACGCTCGGGGTGCCGCAGTCGGCGAGCCACTGAATGACGTCCTGGGCATGCGGGGTGTCGGTGTTCGGGGCGACGATGAGCCCTCGCACGTCGCCGCTGCGCACCAGCCGCTCCAGCACGGGGCGCTCATCCTGCAGCTCGTATGACGCACCGCGCAGCTGGAGGCGCAGGCCGCGCCGGCGCGCGGCCGACTCCATGCCCCGCACGACCCCCGGCCAGTAGTAGTTCAGCGACGGGACGAGCACGGCGATCGATCCGGCGTCGACGGCGACGGGTACCGGGGTGGTGGTGGGCTGACCGGATGCCGCGATGGCACCGCCGTGCACGCGGACCAGCAGGCCCTCCTGCTCCAGCTGCGCCAGGTCTCGGCGCAGGGTCACCGCGGCCGCGCCCAGCTCCTCGGTCAGCTGGGAGATGCGCACCGCACCGTCTCGCTGCATCGTCGCCAGGATGTGGGCTCGGCGTTCGGCGGCAAGCAGTGCGGGTATGGGATCGGTCATCGGTGGTCGTCCTCGTCTGGTGAGTCCTGTTCTATCGTGACTCGCAGTGCGTTGCGGTCATCCAGGACGATTTCGAGTCGTGTCAGGTGCGCGCCCCACACCTCGGAGAGCATCGGATCGTCGAGCTTGCGCACCTCCAGCACGTATGCGGCATCGCTCGGCCACGAGATGCGGACCGGGCGGGCGGGGTCCGGCGGGATCACCCGGGCCTCGCCCGCGGCGGCGGTGACCTCGCCGGCCAGCAGCAGGTGCAGCGTCGAGCCGGGTGCGCCGGTGGTCCAGCGGTCGTCGACATGGACCGCTCCGCTGCCGCGATCCAGCGCAACGGTGCGGTGCCAGGAACCGGCATCCGCCTGCGCGTACGCGCCGGACAGTTCGAGCTGCAACCGGGAGGTGTGCGGGGCGATGTCGACGGCGACGTCGGATGCCGCGTGCTCGGCGCCGACCGCCTGCGGCGCACCGGCGATCTCCGGCACGTTGTGCCAGCTGCTCTGCATCGTCCAGATCGCATAGCGGTCCGGGCCGAACGTCTGAGCGGTGTACGTGGGGCGGCCGGCGTCGACGACGACGGGCACACCGTCGGAAGCGACGATGAACGAGCCGACGTCGTTGTGGTTGTGGTTCTCGCCGTTGTGCCCGCCCTTGGCAACGACCGTCAGACCGGCGCAGGAACCGGCGGCGGGCCGCGCGAGCAGCACCTGCGTCGAGGGCAACCAGACGTCCGCCGGAAGAGGGGATCGCTGTGGCCGTGCGTCGAGCCAGGCGGCGTCGGTGAGACCGCGCAGCAGCCGTCCGAATCCCTCGTGCTCGGTTGCGGCAGGCGCACCGGGATGGCGGTGGGCAGCGGCGTGAGCGCGGGCGGCGTCGTCGCCGACGGCGCGCGCCGCACGGTGCAGCGCATGCCACGGCTGGTGTGCGGGGGGACGTGCCGGACCGTCGGCGAGGTTGACGTACCAGGGCCCGCCCAGGTGCATCCGATGCGGGAAGGCGACCGTCTCACGCAACGCGGGGACGCCCGGTGCGCCATCCCATGTTCCGTCTGTCGCGAAGGCGAGGATGTCGAGCGCTTCGAGTGCTCGGCAGGCCCCGTTCCACCAGTACGCATAGCCTTCGTCGATGGCGCCGTCGTCAGGCAGCACCGCGACGTAGCGGTCGATGCCCTCGACGACCAGCCGCACCACGTCATCACGCTGGGGGCCGTCGTCGATCAGGGCGAGAGCTGCGACCAGCACGTTGCCGTGGATCCACGGGCTCCAGTTGTGGACATGGCCGTCCAGTCCCAGCCAATGCCAGTCCCGACGGCGCAGGAACGGCTCGATCACGCGCAGCCGGGCTTCGTGTCGGATGCGAGCCCTGATGCCGGGGTAGCGCCGGTCGAGCTGCTCGGCGAGAAGGTGGTCGAGCCAGGCCAGCTGCCCCACGACTTCGCCGGCTCCGAGATCGAGGAACGGGTCGGTGACGGTCGCCAGGACGCTCCCGTGCCGCTGCATCGTGTCGTCGTGGGCCGGCCAGCACCACGACGACTGTTCCGCCAACTGCCAGATGCCGTCCGCCACCTCGTCGACGAAGCGGTCCTCGAGCGTGACGGCGGCGGCGACGGCAGCACGGCTGAGCCGACGTTGCCTCGCATAGTGCTGCTGCTCCCACTGGTCGCGGTCGCCGTCGCGGTGCACCCGCGCGGCCGCACTGGCCATCGTCTGCGGCCACACGGTGCCGATGTCGGCGCGGGCAGCGCCGAGGATCTCGGCCACCGCGCTCGAATCGACGGCGCCGCTCTCGGGCGCCCAGGTCGCCCGGTCTGAGGCCGGCGGCACGGGCAAGGCGCTCCCGGTGGGGCGGAGCATCGCGGTGCTGCTGCCGAAGAGCAGGTGCAGCGGACCGGTGAATGCCGTGGGGCTCAGCTCCACGCTCACGTCCTCTCCGTTGCGACTCGCTTCTTCGCAAATCGATCAGAAACGACCATAACAAGTCTGTTTCAGTCTTGCAATTGATCGAATTAGGTTGATAATCTCCCAATCGGTCGCCGTAGAAGACGACCTGGAACTTCGAAGGAGAACCGGTGGCTTCCGAGCACCCGAACACCACGAGCGGCGACTGGAGCCGCGATGAGTGGATCGCCCGCGCCGACGCGATGCTCGCCGCCGCCCGCAGCCACGCCACGCCCGGCGCGGGGCGCATCGAGTTCCCCGGCGCCGAAGGCGGCTACGGCCACGCCGTCGACGGGCTCGAAGGTTTCGCCCGCACCTTCCTGCTCGCGGGCTTCCGCATCGCCGGCGCCCGCGGCGAAGGCGTTGACGACCTGATCGCGTTCTATGCGCGCGGCATCGCCACCGGTGTCGACCCGGATGCCGCCGACCGGTGGGTGCGCATGGACGAGCACGCGCAGGCGAAGGTCGAGGCGGCATCCATCGCGCTCGTCCTGGACCTCACCCGACCGTGGATCTGGGAGCGCCTGGACGCCATCACGCAGCAGCGCGTCATCGACTACTTCGCGCCCGTCGTCGGCGACGACACCTACCCGCAGACCAACTGGGTCTGGTTCCGCATCGTCGTGCAGACCTTCCTCCGCTCGGTCGGCGGCCCTTGGTCCGCCACCGACATCGCCGCCGACCTCGCCCGCCATGACTCGTTCGTGCGGGAGGACGGGTGGCTCTCCGACGGCGACGAACGCTCGTACGACCACTACATCGGCTGGGCGCTGCACGTGTACCCGATCCTGTGGTCGCGCATGTCGGGTGCCGGTGAGCTCGCAGCAGGCCGCACCGCCGGCGATGTCGCACGCCTCGACCGTTTCCTCACCGACGCGCTCGACCTCATCGGCGGCGACGGCTCGCCGCTGATCCAGGGCCGCAGCCTCATCTACCGCTTCGCCGCCGCCGCGGTCTACTGGGTGGGCGCGATCGCCGAGGTGCCCTCGCACTCGCTGGGCCGGCTGCGCCGCGCCGCCGCCGCGATCGTCGCGCACTTCGCCGACCACGCCGCCCCCGACGCCGACGGCATCCTCACCATGGGGTGGCACGACCAGTGGCGTCCGCTCGCGCAGTCGTACTCCGGTCCCGGCTCGCCCTATTGGGCCGTCAAGGGATTCATCGGCATCTCCCTGCCGGCCGACCACCCGGTGTGGGCGGCCCCGGCCGAGCCACTGCCGGTCGCCGAGGGCGACCTGCTCACCGCGATCGCTTCGCCCGGATGGATCGTCTCGGGTACCCGCGCCGACGGCATCGTGCGCATCGTCAACCACGGCACCGATCACGCCCGCCCGGACGCGCTCGTCGCCGACTCGCCGCTGTACGCCCGCATCGGGTACTCCACCGCCGCCGCACCGCTGGTCGACGAGCGCGCCTGGGTCGAACCGCTGGAGCAATCCGTTGCGCTCGTCGATGCCGACGGTCGTGGCACGCACCGCACCGCCATGCGGCTGCTCGAGGCCCGCGTGCAGGACGACGCGGACGGACACATCGGCATCGCCTCATCCACGTGGGACGCCCACTGGGTGACCCCGGCGCCCACCGCGCAGCGCCACGGCTCCGGTCTGGCAGGCACCGTCGAGATCGCCGGTCGACTGACCGTGCATTCGCTGGTCCGAGGCTCCGGGGAGGTGCGCATCGCGACGGTGGACGCACTCGCATCCGGTCAGGATGCCGCATCCTTGCGGTTGCGCATCGGTGGTTGGGCGATCGCAGGCGATGCACCGCGCGGCGGGTCGGACACCACCGGCGCCTGGGCGGGGTGCAATGGCCGCGTCAGCGGCATCCGCTCGCTCACCGACGGCACCGCGGCGCTGGTCGCCCGTGACGATGCGAGCCCGCTGGGGTCCCGCGCACTCGTGCCCGTGACCGAGCATCCGGTGCGCGTAGGCGTGCCCACCATCGTGATCATCGACCTTGCCGGCGGTGACGAGCCTGCGGCCACCTCCGCGACGGTCTCGCTCGACGGCCGTACGGCCACGGTGGATTGGCCCGACGGCCGACGCACCGTGACCCGTCTCTCAGACCCCGAGTCGCCCGATGCGACCCGGCACCACGAAGCCCGAAGTGGGGCCTCGAACGCAATCGCAAAGGAGCAATACGCATGAAGCGCAAGTTTGCAGCCGCGACGGCAGTAGCCGTCATGGCCAGCCTGACGTTGGCCGGGTGCAGCGGGGAGGCCGAACCCGCGGCCACCACCGAAGAAGGCCCCGTCACCCTCACCCTCTCGGGATGGAGCCTGGCCACGACGCCGGAGTTCCAGGTCCTCGCCGACGCCTTCCACGAGAAGAACCCCGACGTCACCGTCGAACTCAAGGAGTACGACTCCGCCGAGTACAACACGCTGGTCACCGCCGACCTCGCCGCCGGTGTCGGCCCCGACATCATCACCCAGAAGGAAGTGAAGTTCGTCACCACCTTCCAGGAGGGGGGCCAGCTGCTCGACGTGTCCGACGTCGAGCTGCCCGACGGCGTCGGCGGCGCATCGTCGTACGAGATCGACGACAAGGCGTACGGCGTCCCGTATCGCCAGGACCGCTGGGTGCTGTTCTACAACAAGGCGCTGTTCGACACCGCAGGCGTGGACTACCCCGACGGCAGCTGGACGTGGGACGACTACGCAGACGCCGCCGCCGCCATCTCCGAATCGGGCACCGCGAAGGGCGCCTACCAGCACCGCTGGCAGTCGACCGTGCAGGGCTTCGCCAGCGCGCAGGAGGGCACTGACGTGCTCTCCGGCGAGTTCGGCTACTTCGCGGACTACTACGACCGTGTCCTGGACATGCAGGATGCCGGCGCGCAGATCGACTTCAACACCTCCAGCGCCAACCAGCTCACCTACCAGGGCGAGTTCGGCATGCAGAAGGCAGCGATGCTGCCGATGGGCACGTGGTACACCGCGACGCTCATCGCGCAGCAGGCCGCAGGTGAGGCAGACACCTTCGAGTGGGGCATCGCACCGATCCCGCAGGCGGATGAGAAGACCACCGGCACCGACAATACCCCGCTGACCTTCGGCGACCCGACCGGTTTGTCGATCAACGCCGGCATCGACGAGGGCAAGGTGGAGGCAGCGAAGGAGTTCCTCGCCTTCGCCGCAAGCCTTGAGGCAGCCGAGCTGCTCGCCGAGATCGGCATCACCCCGGCCGTCGCGGACGAGACCGTCACCGAGGCGTACTTCGCCGTGGAGGGTGCCCCCACCGACGACCTGTCGAAGTTCGCCTGGTCCACCGGTGAGGTGGCGCCGGAGAACCCGACGTCCAACAAGACCGCGACGATCCAGAACATCCTCCTGGACATGCACACCGCGATCCTGTCCGGATCGACCCCGGTGGAGCAGGCCATCAAGGACGCCGAAGCCCGCTTCGAGAACGAGGTCCAGGTCGACTGACCTCACCGTCGGTCAGCCGACGACCCTGCGGCCGGCGCGGCGCGTCCGCGCCGGCCGCATCCCCCGCCGTCCTCCCCAAGGAGACCCCATGACCACCGCCGCCGCCACGAAGGCCGGCCGCCCCGAGCCGTCGCAGCGTCGCCGCAGATCGAAGCTGACACTGCGCAACACGCTGCTGGGGTGGAGCTTCATCCTCCCCAACTTCCTCGGCTTCGCCACCCTCACCCTCGTGCCCGTCGTCACGCTGTTCTACATGTCGATGACGAACTGGAACGTCTTCGGCACCGCGACCTGGGTGGGCTTCGCCAACTTCGAGCGACTGATCGGGGACGGCAGCTTCCGGATCTCGTTCTGGAACACCATCTACTACGCCGCCCTGCACATCCCGCTGACGATCGTCGCGTCGCTCGGACTCGCACTGCTGCTGAACAACAAGCTGCGTGGCGTGGCGTTCTTCCGTACCGCCGCGTTCCTGCCCTACATCACGTCCATCGTCGCGATCGCGGTGGTGTGGAACCTGCTGTTCAGCCCTGACTACGGCCCCATCAACCAGATCCTGCGCGCCGTCGGCATGGCCAACCCGCCCGGATGGCTCACCTCGTCGGACTGGGCCATGCCCGCCGTGGTCATCGTGAGCACGTGGCGCGACATGGGGTACTACATGATCCTGTTCCTCGCCGGCCTGCAGACAGTGCCACGGGAGCTGTACGAAGCGGCCCGCGTGGACGGTGCCGGGGCGTGGCAGCGGTTCCGCAATGTCACCATTCCGTGCCTGCGCCCGACGATGTTCTTCGTCACCGTCATGCTGACCATCAACTCGTTCAAGATCTTCGATCTCATCCTCGTGATGACCGATGGCGGGCCGGGGCAGTCCACGTCCGTGATCTCCCAGTTCATCTATCGCAAGGGGTTCGAGGAGAACCAGTTCGGCTACGCCTCCTCGGCCGCCGTCGTGCTGTTCTTCCTGTGCATCGGCGTGACCATCTTCCAGTTCATCTGGAACAAGCGGAGGAATGTCTGATGACCGAGCTGCTCGTCCCCGCCGAGGACCGCCGCGCCCTCCGCAAGCTCGCGGCCGACCCCTCACCCGGCCCGCGCAAGACCGACACCAGGACACCGCTGCAGCGTGTCGGCCGGGTCGCGCTGTACACCGCGCTCCTCGTTGCCGCCGCAGGGCTCCTGCTCCCATTCTTCTGGATGGTCATGAGTTCGCTGAAGACCGCGAACGAGGTCTTCAGCGTGCCGGTGCAGTGGATCCCCGAGGTCTTCGTCTGGCAGAACTACCTCGACATCTGGACCGAGTCGAACATGCTCGTCTGGATGCGCAACACGCTGCTGCTGGCCGTCGTCGTGACCTTCCTCCAGGTGCTCACCGGCTCGTTCGCCGCCTATGGGTTCGCTCGCATCCGCTTCCCTGGTCGCGACATCCTGTTCCTCTGCTACATCGGCACCATCGCGGTGCCGTGGCAGTCGTACATGATCCCGCAGTTCATCCTGCTGTCCGACTTCCGGGTGGCCAACACCCTGTGGGCGATCATCCTCATCCAGGCGTTCGGCGCGTTCGGCGTGTTCCTGATGAAGCAGTTCTACGAGACGATCCCCGAGGACCTGTCGGAAGCGGCGCGGCTGGACGGCCTGAGCGAATACGGCATCTGGCGACGCATCATGCTGCCGCTGTCGGTCCCCGCGATCGCGAGCCTGTCGCTGCTGACGTTCACCAGTACCTGGAACGACTACCTCGGGCCGCTGATCTACCTGCGCGACCCGGAATTGTGGACGATCCAGCTGGGGCTCAAGAGCTTCGTCAGCAATCTCTACGACACCGACTACGCGCTGCTGTTCGCTGGTCTGACGATCTCGGTCATCCCGATCGCGATCATCTTCCTGCTCGGGCAGAAGTACTTCGTCGAGGGCATCGCGACAAGCGGCATGAAGGGCTGACGGCGATGAAGCGCATCTCGCACAACACCTACGCCACGGTCTTCGGGGTGGCCTACCTGGGTCTCATGGTGAACCTGCTGCTGCTGGCATCCTGCCTGCCGCTGGTGGTGCTGCTGGTCATCACCGACCCGGCGCTGTCCTGGCCGATGCTCGCCGTGGTCGCGCCGCTGTGCGCTCCCGGGTTCACCGCCGCGTTCGGTGCCTTCCGTGCCCACGGAGAGGGCGACCCGCACATCGTGCGGGCGTTCCTCCGCGGGTGGCGGCAGACCTGGCGCAAGGCGATGCTGGTCGGTCTCGCGGTGACCGCGACGGCTGTGGTGGTGCTGGTCGACGTGCGCTTCTTCTCGCCCATGCAAGCCGGCGTCGCGATCATCCCGGTGCTCGGGGTGATCGCGGTGCTGGTGCTGGCTGCCGGCCTGGTCTCGCTGGTCGCACTGGCCGAACAGCCCGCCGCCCGCCTGAGCACGATCGTGAAGACCGCGCTCTACCTGAGCGTGCGCCGCTGGTGGCTGAGCCTGGTCTCCCTTGCCGTGCTGGCCCTGCAGGTGACGCTGTTCACCGCGATGCCGGCGATCGCGATCGGCCTGACCGCGGCTCCCGCGCTGTACGTCGCCTGGGCCAACGCCCGCTACATCCTCCGCCCTGTACTCGGCGACGCCGAGCCCGTGGCTGCCTGACCCCCAGAAGGACACTCTCTTCATGACCTCCCTCCCAGGCACCGGTGCGCCCGTTTCCGCCGATCCCCGGATCGCAGCGGCGACCAGCGCGGTGCTGGCCACCCTCCGGCGGAACATCGACACCTTCGGCATCCGCTACCCAGACGACGCCACCGCCGGTGACCGCTACCCGGTGCGTCCCGCCGCCGGTGACTTCGCCGAAGGCGCGAACCGCGGCTGGACCACGAGCTTCTGGCCGGGGATGATGTGGATCGCGTGGGAGAAGACCGGTGACGAGTTCTTCCGTCAGGCCGGCCTCGCCCACGTCGCCGACTTCGCCCGCCGGGTGCGTGAGGAAGATGATCTCGACACGCATGACCTCGGCTTCCTCTACACGCTGGCCGCCGTCGCCCCGTGGCGGCTGCTCGACGACTCGGAAGCGCGCGCCGCGGCGCTGCAGGCCGCCGATCACCTGATGCGGCGGTTCCTGGAACCGGCCGGCATCGTGCAGGCGTGGGGGGATCTGTCCGACCCCGCCCAGCGCGGCCGGACGATCATCGACAGCCTCATGAACATGCCGCTGCTCACCTGGGCGGGCGAGCAGACGGGAGATGAGCGGTTCGCCGATGCGGTGCGCCGTCACACCACGCAGCTGCGCACGCACATCCTCCGCGAGGACGACACGACGTTTCACACCTTCTACTGGGATGCCGAAACGGGCGAGCCGCTACGAGGTGCGACCGAGCAGGGTGCGTTCGACGACTCGTGCTGGGCGCGGGGACAGGCCTGGGGGATCTACGGGTTCGCGCTGAACCACCGGGCCACCGGCGACGAGACCCTGCTTGAGGCGTCGCGGCGCTGCGCCGACTACTTCCTCGCGCACCTGCCCGCCGACCGCGTGCCGTTCTGGGATCTCGTCTACACCGACGGTGCCGACGCCCCGCGCGACAGTTCGTCTGCGGCGATCGCGGTGTGCGGCCTGTTCGAACTGGCCGATGCCGAGACCGACCCCGCCCGCGCCCAACGCTGGCGTGACGCGGCGCACGAGATCCTCGCCTCGCTCATCGAGAACTACACCCCCGCCCAGCCGGAGGATTCCGACGCGGTGATCCTGCACAGCGTCTACGACTTCCCCAAGAGCGTCGGCGTCGACGAGGGCACCCTGTGGGGCGACTACTTCTACCTCGAGGCGCTCACCCGAGCCGCCCAGCCCGACTGGAGGCCGTCCTGGTGAGGCTCGTCAGTTATCGCGGTGACGCCGCTGTCCGTGCCGGCGCGGTCATCCGCACGCCGGACGGCGATCGTCTGCTGGACCTGGGCGCCGATCCGCTCGTGGCGATCCTCGCCGACGACGCTCGCCTGGCCGCGGTGCGCGCCGCCGTCGCAGCGGTCGACGCGGCAACGCTGCCGGCGCTGGCATCCGTCCGATTGGAAGCACCCGTGCGGCCGGGCACCATCCTGTGCCTCGGCTACAACTACCGCGGTCACGTGCCCGACGGCGTGGATCCGACGGCGGACGATCCGGCGTCTCCCGACGTGTTCGTGAAGACCCGCAACACGCTGTCCGGTCCCGCTGACCCCGTTGTCGTGCCGGCGGTCGCCGACGACGTCGACTACGAGGGCGAGATCGCCGTCGTGATCGGCCGGCGGGCGAAGAACGTGACCCCGGATGCCGCACTGGATCACGTCGCCGGATACACGATCCTCAACGACGTGTCGGACCGCACCTGGCAGCGGCGGCAGAGCCAGTGGGCGCTGGGCAAGTGCTTCGACTCCTTCGCGCCGCTCGGACCCTGGATCGTCACGCCCGACGAGGTCGGCGACCCGCAGGATCTGCTGGTCGAGGTCATCCGCGACGGGATCGTGACGGTGTCGCAGTCCACGGCGACGACGATCTTCCCCGTCGCCGAGATCGTCGCCTACCTCAGTCAGGTCATCACGCTGGAGCCGGGGGACGTCATCTCCACCGGCACACCGCAGAAACTCCCCGAGGCGCAGGCCGCCCACCGGCCGCTGCGTCCCGGCGACTCGGTCACCGTGCGCGTCGAGCGCATCGGGGAACTCACCACCACCTTCATCGGAGGAACCGAATGATCCTTGACAGCTTCCGCCTCGACGGCCGGGTCGCCGTCGTCACCGGCTCCAGCCGTGGCCTCGGTCAGGGTGCTGCGGTGGCGCTGGCCGAAGCCGGCGCCGACATCGCCCTCGTCGACCGCGGCGACGCCACCGAGACCGCTGAGCGCATCGCGGCGACGGGCCGCCGCGTGCACCGCATCCAGCTCGACCTGGGCGCGGCCGCACCGGCCGAGCTGGCCGCCGCGATCGACGAGGTCGTCGCCGAACTGGGACGGCTGGACATCCTCGTCAACAACGCCGGCACGATCCGCCGCACCCCGGCTGCCGAGCACTCCGCGGCCGACTGGGACGAGGTGCTCGCGCTGAACCTGGACGCAGTGTTCCACCTGTCGCAGGCCGCCGGTCGCCTGATGATCGCGCAGGGTCACGGACGCATCATCAACATCGCCTCGATGCTGTCGTTCCAGGGTGGCCTGTTCGTGCCCGGCTACGCCGCCTCCAAGCACGCCGTCGCGGGCCTCACCAAGGCGCTCGCCAATGAGTGGGCAGCCTCCGGCGTCACCGTCAACGCGATCGCCCCCGGGTACATGGCCACCGACAACACCGCCCCGATCCGCGCCGACGCCGAGCGCGAGGCCACGATCCTCGCCCGCATCCCGGCCGGCCGCTGGGGGACGCCCGAGGACCTGCAGGGTGCCTTCGTCTTCCTCGCCTCCGACGCCTCCGCCTACGTCACGGGCGCCATCGTGCCCGTCGACGGCGGCTGGCTCGTCCGCTGAAACCCCGAATCGAGCAGGAGCTTTCCATGCAGCAGCGCTACGCCACCAACCCCGCCCAGATCCCCGGCATGACCACCGCGGACCTGCGCGACCAGTACCTCGTCCCCGACGTGTTCGTTCCCGGTGAGATCACCGTCGTGTACACGCACCACGACCGCATCGTGCTCGGCGGGGCGGTGCCCGCCGGTGCCGAGCTGTCGCTGACCGGTTACCCCGAGATCCGCAGCGACTACTTCCTCGAGCACCGCGAGCTGGGCATCATCAACGTCGGCGGCACCGGAACGGTCACCGCCGACGGCGAGGTCTACACGATGGTCAAGGGTGCCTGCCTGTACCTCGGGCGCGGCATCCGCGAGGTCGTCTTCGCCGACGCGGAGGGCGACAGCGGCGCGCAGTTCTACCTGTTCTCGGCACCCGCTCACACCGCCTACCCGGCGGCGCTCGTCTCACCGGGGGAGGGCACCGTCCGCGAACTGGGCGACCAGGTCACCAGCAACCGCCGCACGCTCAACCAGTACATCCACGAGAACGGCGTCAAGAGCTGCCAGATCGTGATGGGCGTCACCTCTCTGCACCCGGGCTCGATGTGGAACACCATGCCCGCTCACACGCACGACCGCCGCACCGAGTGCTACCTGTACTTCGACGTGCCCGAGGATGCCCGCGTGATCCACCTGCTGGGCGAGCGCGAGGAGACCCGTCACCTGGTCGTCGCCGATCGGCAGGCGATCATCTCGCCCAGCTGGTCGTTGCACTCCGGCGTCGGCACCGCGGCATACTCGTTCGTGTGGGCGATGGCCGGCGAGAACCAGACGTTCGACGACATGGACGCCGCACCCGTCACGACGTTGAAGTGACCGGTTCGCTCCCTGTCCTGCGCGACGGCGCGCTGCTGGCCATCGGGGAGACCATGGCGATGGTCGCCCCGATGACCGCGGTCCCCGTGGAGGCTGCCGAGACCTTCCGGCTGGATGCCGGGGGCGCCGAGTCGAACGTCGCCTCCCACGTCGCGGCGGCCGGGGTCCCCGCCGCCTGGTACTCGCGGCTCGGCGACGATGCGCTGGGGCGCCGCATCGCGGCCCGCATCGCCTCCCGCGGCGTCGACATCTCGCGCGTGGACATCGACCGGCGGCATCCGACCGGGCTGTACGTGAAAGACCCCGGCCGGGGTGTGACGTACTACCGCGCGGGTTCCGCCGCATCGCACCTGTCGCGGGCGGACGCCGACGCGCTGGAATTCGACGGTGTCGCCGTCGTGCACGTCTCCGGCATCACTCCTGCGCTGTCGGTCTCGGCCGCCGCGTTCCTCGCACATGTCATCGACCGGGCGCGGCGGGCCCGCGTGCTGGTGAGCTTCGACGTGAACCACCGCGCGCCGCTGTGGTCGGCGGCGGCGGCATCCGCCCCGCTGCTCGCCCTCGCCCGTCGCGCCGACATCGTCTTCGTCGGTCGTGACGAAGCCGAAACGCTATGGCGGGCCGCGACCCCCGAAGCGGCGCGCGCGCTGCTGGCGGATGTGCCGCAGCTCATCGTCAAGGACGGCGCCGTCGGCGCCACCCTCTTCGACGGGCAGGCTGCCATGTTCGAGCCGGCGCTCGTGGTCGATGTGGTCGAACCGGTCGGCGCCGGTGACGCGTTCGCCGGCGGCTACCTCGCGGCGCTGCTCTCCGGCGACGGCCCCGCCGCGCGGCTGCGCGCCGGGCACGCCCGCGCCGCCCTCACGATGCAGACGACGGGGGACTTCCCCGACGCCGCCCCTTCCGAAAGGACTCCCGCATGACCGCTCCGGCCGATTCGCGCCGCCTCGACGAGATTTTCGCCGGTGCCCCGCTCATGGCGATCCTGCGGGGGATGGGCCTCGAGCGCTCGGCGCGCCTGGCGACCACGGCCTGGGACCTCGGCATCGATTCCGTCGAGGTGCCGCTGCAGACCGAAGAAGACGACCGCGCGCTGCGCGAGGTCGTGCGCCTCGGCACCGAGCGGGGCAAGGCCGTCGGCGCCGGCACGATCCTGACCGTGGCGCAGGTGGATGCCGCCATCGCCGCCGGGGCGTCGTACCTGGTGGCGCCGGGGCTGGACGCCGCGGTGGTGCGTGCGGCGCAGGAGCGCGGCATCCCGATCCTGCCCGGGGTCGCCACCCCCAGCGAGGTGCAGCAGGCCGTCGCGCTCGGGCTCACGTGGCTCAAGGCATTCCCTGCGCATTGGCTCGGTGCCGACTGGTTCAAGCACATCCGCGGACCGTTCCCGCACGTGCGATTCGTCGCCACCGGCGGTATGGATGCCTCCAACGCCGGCGCCTTCCTCGCTGCCGGGGTGAAGGTCGTCGCCGTTGGCTCGGCCCTCGAGGACGAGTCCCAGCTGCCGCTCCTGGCCGCCCTCCTCCGCGCCTGACCCCCGCCGCCCCCTCCCCGCTGAAACCACAGCTGGTCGCCGAGACCGTGGTTGGTTCCCACTGTCTCGGCGACCAGCTGTGGTCTCACGGTCCGGGGCGACGGACCGCCGTCACATCCAGCGACGGGCCTTGAACACCAGCCAGAGGGCCACCGACGTCGCCGCCATGCAGATCAGCGCGATCGGGTACCCCCAGACCCAGTCCAGCTCGGGCATGTGGGTGAAGTTCATGCCGTAGATGGTTCCCACCAGGGTGGGGCCGAACAGGATCGCCGCCCACCCGGAGATCTTCTTGACCTGCTCGCTCTGCGCCAGCGCGGTGTCGGTCTGCCGGTGCGTGACGAGGGTGGCGTTGACCGCCAGCGCGTTCTCCAGGATCGACCGCATCGCCGCCAGCTTGTCGGTGACCCGGATGACGTGGTCCAGCACGTTGCGCAGCGACCGCTGCAGCTCGAGGTCCAGCGCGTACTTGTCCGCCCCGCGCAGCAGCCCCTCCAGCATTTCGGTGAGCGGCTCCGCGGCGCGCTGGAAGTGGATCACCTCCCGTGACAGGTCGTAAATGCGCCGGGTCAGTTCGGCGCCGGTGTTGCCGAAGAGGGCGTCCTCGATCTCGTCGACGTCGGTCAGCAGCCCCTCGACCACCGGGGCGTACTCGTCGACCACTTCGTCGAGGATCGCCGCCAGCACCGCTTCGGGGCCCTTGGCGAGCAGCTCGGGCTGGCGTTCCAGGTTCCGCCGCACGGTGGCGAGGTCGGGAACGTCGGCATGGCGGATCGTGACGACGAAGTCCGGGCCGACGAACAGGTGCAGCTCGCCGAACTCCACCGTCTCGGTGGCGTCGACGTAGCGGGCTGGGCGCAGCACCGTGAACAGGATGTTGCCGTATCGCTCGATCTTGGCGCGCTGGTGGCCCGACAGGGCGTCTTCCACCGCGAGCGGATGCAGCGAGAACTCCGCCGCGACCTGGTGGATTTCCTCCGGCGTCGGTCGCAGCAACCCGATCCACGCCATGCCGTGGTTTTCCTGCATGTGCTCGAACGTCTGCTCGAGATTCTCCGGGTTGCGAATCCGCTGGCCCGCGACGTACACGGCGTTGTCGATGATCGGCATCCCGCCAGTCTGCCCCCTCCACCGCGCGCCTCCGCGCGCTGAAACGACAGCTGGTCGCCGAGACCCTGGGAAATTCCCCCCGTCTCGGCGACCAGCTGCGGTCTCACGGCCCGGGAGTGACTAGCCGCCGAGGGCGGCGGCGACCACGGCGCGGGCCTCGGCCTGCACCTCGCGCAGGTGCTCGGGGCCTCGCAGCGACTCGGCGTACAGCTTGTAGACGTCCTCGGTGCCGGAGGGACGGGCTGCGAACCACGCGTGCTCGGTCTGCACCTTCAGCCCGCCGATCGCGGCGCCGTTGCCCGGCGCGTGCGAGAGCTTCGCGATGATCGGCTCGCCGGCCAGCTCGGTCGCGGTGACCGACTCGGGGGCGAGCTTGGCGAGCGTCGCCTTCTGGGCAGGGGTCGCGGGCGCGTCGACGCGCTCGTAGGCCGACGAACCGAACTCGGCCTCCAGCTCCGCGTAGCGCTGCGACGGCGTCTTGCCGGTGACGGCCAAGATCTCGGCGGCGAGCAGGCACAGCAGGATGCCGTCCTTGTCGGTGGTCCACACCGTGCCGTCCTTGCGCAGGAACGATGCCCCCGCCGACTCCTCGCCGCCGAACGCGACCGACCCGTCCAGCAGGCCCGGCACGAACCACTTGAACCCGACGGGCACCTCCAGGAGCCTCCGCCCGAGCGACTCCGCGACGCGGTCGATGATCATCGACGACACCAGGGTCTTGCCCACAGCGGCATCCGCCGGCCACCCCTCGCGGTGGCGGAACAGGTAGTCGATCGCCACGGCGAGGAAGTGGTTGGGGTTCATCAGGCCCGCATCGGGTGTGACGATGCCGTGCCGGTCGGCGTCGGCGTCGTTTCCGGTGAGGATGTCGTAGTCGGCGCGCGCCGCGACGAGCGAGGCCATCGCCGACGGCGAAGACGGGTCCATCCGGATCTTCTCGTCCCAGTCCAGTGTCATGAACCGCCACGTCGGATCGACGTCCGGGTTGACGACGGTCAGGTCCAGCCCGTACACCTCGCCGATGAGGGCCCAGTACTCCACCGATGCACCACCCAGCGGGTCCGCGCCGATGCGCACCCCCGCCGAACGGATGGCATCCACGTCGATGATGCTCGCCAGGTCCCGCACGTACTCCTCGCGGAAGTCGTAGCTGCCCAGCCGCGACGTGTCGATGTCGGCGAAGCGGGTGCGTGTGACGCCCTCGAGCCCGGCGGCGATGAGTGCGTTCGCGCGCTCGGCGATCCAGCCGGTGGCGTCGGTGTCGGCGGGGCCGCCGTGCGGCGGGTTGTACTTGAAGCCGCCGTCGCGCGGCGGGTTGTGCGACGGGGTGACGACGATGCCGTCGGCGCGGGTGGGGTCGGCGGCGTCGAGGCCCCGGTTGTGGGCCAGGATCGCGAGGCTCAGTGCGGGGGTCGGCACCCACGCATCGCGGGAGTCGACCCGCACGTCCACGCCGTTACCGACGAGCACTTCGATCGCGCTGCGCTCGGCCGGCCGGGACAGTCCGTGCGTGTCGCGACCGAGGAACAGCGGGCCGGTGATTCCCTGGCTGGCGCGGTAATCGACGATCGCCTGGGTGGTGGCGAGGATGTGGTTCTCGTTGAAGCTCGTCGACAGCGACGAGCCGCGATGACCGCTTGTTCCGAAGGCCACGCGCTGCTCGGCAATGGCGGCATCGGGCTTGCGGTCGTAGTAGGCGTTGACCAGCTCGTCAATGTCGACGAGGTCGGAGGCTTCGGCGGGCTGTCCTGCTCGGCTCATGCGGACAGTCTGCCACCCGGACCGCCGACGCGCGCGGACTAGGCTTGCTCACCGTGACCAACGAGCCCGCCCCCGTCGCCCGTCGGACCTACAGTTTCCTGGGTCCGGCCGGCACCTTCACCGAGGCGGCGCTCGCGCAGGTCCCCGAGGCACGCGACCAGGTCTGGCATCCGGTGCGCAACGTCGCCGAAGCCCTCTCCGACGTCGTCGAGGGACGATCGGATGCCGCGATGATCGCGATCGAGAACTCGATCGACGGCGGCGTGTCCACTGCGCAGGACGCCCTGGCCACCATGCCGGGCCTGCGGATCGTGGGCGAATACCTCGTGCCGGTGAACTTCGTCCTCGTCGCCCGCCCTGGCACCGCGATCGAGGACGTGTCCCTCGTCGCCGCGCACCCGGTCGCCTACGCGCAGTGCCTGCAGTGGCTGGCGGCCCACGTGCCCGCCCACGCTCACCTCCCCGCCGCCAGCAACGTCGCCGCCGCCGTGGACATGCTCGACGGCACGAGCAACGCGGATGCCGCGATCGCGCCACCAGGCATCCTGGAGCACCACGACCTCGAACTGCTGGCCGAAGCGATCGGCGACAACCCGAACGCCGTCACCCGCTTCGTGCTCGTCAGCCGCCCCGGCACGCCGCCGAACCCGACCGGGGCCGACAAGACGTCCCTCATCGCGGAGCTGCCCGACGACCGCCCCGGCGCGCTGCTGGAGCTGCTGGAGCAGTTCTCCACGCGCGGCATCAACCTGTCGCTCATCGAGTCGCGCCCCATCGGAGACGCCCTCGGCCGCTACCGGTTCGTCATCGACGCCGACGGCCACATCGCCGACGAGCGGATGGCCGATGCGCTCCTGGGCCTGCGCCGCTTCAGCCCGCGCGTGATCTTCCTGGGGTCGTACCCGCGCGCCGACCGCGCGATCGTGCACTACCCGGACCGCTACGCCGACGAGGTGTTCGTCGAGGCGCGCGACTGGCTGCGCGGTCTGCTCTCCGGCGAACCCGACGCCTGACCGCGGTCCGCGCCGGAGGCGCCGCCGGGCTCAGCCCAGCGCGCCGGCCAGCAACTCGAGCGTGCGGGCACGGCCGTCGGCGCCGTCCAGCGGATCCGACGTGCGGGCGGCGGCAACCGGCGACACCATGATCTCCTCGACGCCGTGCGTGTCGGCGAGCGCCCGAAGCTCGGATGCCGCCTGGTCGCCGGTGCCGATGATCCAGTGCTGCGCCATCGCGGCGATGATGGGCGTCATCGCCTCGTCCACACCCGCCGCCTCGGCATCCTCGACCGTCTCCATCGCGGCCATCGGCCGGTTCAGCCGCAGCCGGGCCATCGCCCGCAGCTGCGGGAGTGCCCGGGCGTCGGCCTCCTCGGCGGTGTCGGCGGCGACGACGTTCGCGGTGAGGAACGTCACCGGTTGCGGGTGGGCCTGGCTCGGCCGGTACTGGCCGCGGTACAGCCCCAGGGCGCGCTCGAGCCCGTCGCCGGCGAAGTGGTTCGCGAACACGTACGGCAGCCCGAGGGATGCCGCCAGCTGCGCGGAGTAGTCGCTCGACCCCAGCAGCCACACCTCTGGCGTCGTGGTGGCCGCCGGTGTCGCGTGCACGTCGTAGGTGCCGCCCGAGGTGAACTGCAGCGATGCGCCCTCGGGCGAGACCAGCGCGAGGATGTCCTGCACGTGCTGCGGGAACCGGTCGACGTCGCTGGAGGTGCCAGACATCCGCAGCAGCTGCGTGATCACCGGGTCGCTGCCGGGGGCGCGGCCGATGCCGAGGTCGATGCGGCCGGGGGTGAGCGCCTCCAGGGCGGCGAACTGCTCGGCCACCACCAGCGGGGCGTGGTTGGGCAGCATGACTCCGCCGGAGCCCACACGGATGCGCGAGGTACGCGCGGCGGCGGCGGCGATGAGCACCGGGGGAGTGGTCGAGCCGACCGAAGCCATGTTGTGGTGCTCGGCGAACCAGTACCGCCGGTAGCCGAGGGCGTCGGCGCGCACGGCCAGCGCGAGCGACGCGGCGACCGCCTGAGCGCTGGTCTGGCCCGTGCGCACCGGCACGAGGTCGAGGACGGACAGGGCGGGGCGCGGCGAGGAGGACATCCTCCGAGACAACCGCGCGTCGGCGACGGCTATTCCGCGGCGTGGCGCAGTGCCGTGGCGCCGGCCCGCTGCGCCGGGACGCCGGCCTGCTGCGCCGGGACGCCGGCCTGCTGCGCCGGGACGCCGGCCTGCTGCGCCGGATGGCCGACAGGCACCGCCACCAGCAGCGCACCCGCCGCGACGTGGGTGTGCACGTGCACCGCAACGCCGAACTCGTCGCCATCGAGCTGCACCGGCTGCGCGCCCGCGGGCGCGAGGTCCAGCGCGGGTCCCCGGGCGTAGCGCACCGCGGCATCCTCGGTGCGCAGCGCCAGCACGCTCCGGCCGGCGCGGAACCGGCGCAGCACGCTGTTGTCCCAGGCGACGCGGCGCCACACGAACAGCCACCCGAATGGGCCGTCGGGCTGGAAGACGACGACGTCCAGTTCACCGTCGGTGACCGATGCCTCGGGGATCAGCTCCAGCCCCGCCGGCAGCGACCCGCAGTTGGCGAACAGCACGCTGTGCACGCGCGCCGAGTGCATGCGGTGCCGTTCCACCTGGTAGACCACGCGGAACGGTTTCGCGCCGACCAGCGACCGCGCCGCACCTCCCACATAGGCGACCCACCCGACCGTCTTCTTCAGCTGCGGGTTGGTGTTGGCGATCATCGCGGCATCCAGCCCCATGCCGCCCATGACGACGAACGGATGCTCGTCGACCCGGCCGTCGGGACGGCGCAGCTGCGCGAAGCCGATGTCGATGGCCTGCGTCTGGCCGGTGAACGTCGCGCGGATCATCGTCTCCGCGTCGCTCAGGGGCAGCCGCAGGTTGCGTGCCAGCAGGTTGCCGGTGCCGCTGGGGACGATCGTGAGGGGGATGCCGGTGTCGCTGAGCGCTCCGGCGACGGCGCGCACTGTGCCGTCGCCGCCGGCCACCAGCACCGCGGTCACGCCCTGCGTGAGGGCCTCACCGGTGGCGGCGTCGCCCAGGTCGTCGACGGTGGTGGCGAACAGCAGGGGCGGCTCCCACCCCGCGTCGGCCGACAGGCGCGCCACGCTCGCGCTCAGCGCGGCGACGTCGACCTTGATCGGGTTGTAGACCAGCGCGGCGCGGGGAGCGGCAGGCGTGGTCATGGACACACGATAGCCCCGGGTTGGAGCGCGGGGCCTGTGCGAGGATTGACCGGTGATCGATCCCGCTCTCCTCCGCGACCAGCCAGACCTCGTCAAGCGCTCGCAGCAGGCCCGCGGCCAGTCGCCCGATACCGTCGATGAGGCCGTGACCGCCGACCGTGCCCGCCGCGCCGCGATCACCGCGTTCGAGGAGTTGCGCGCGGCGCAGAACTCCCACGGCAAGCGGGTCGCACAGGCCCCGAAGGAGGAGAAGGCGGCACTGGTCGCCGAGGCCAAGGAACTGAGCGAACGCGTCAAGCGCGCCCAGCACGCCGTGACCGAAGCCGAGGCGGCCGCAGAGTCGGCGTTCGCGAAGATCGAGAACATCGTCATCGACGGCGTGCCCGCCGGCGGCGAGGACGACTTCGTGACGCTGCGCACCCACGGCGAGCCGCTCACCTTCGACTTCGAGCCCCGCGATCACCTCGCCCTCGGCGAGAAGCTGGGCGCGATCGACATGGAACGCGGCACCAAGGTGTCGGGTTCGCGTTTCTACTTCCTCACCGGCATCGGGGCTCGTCTGGAGATCGCCCTGATGAACCTCGGTCTCGACCGGGCACTGCAGGCGGGGTTCACCCCGATCATCCCGCCGACGCTGGTGCGTCCCGAGGTCATGCGCGGCACCGGTTTTCTCGGCCAGCACGCCGACGAGGTCTACCACCTCGCCGACGAGGACCTCTACCTCGTCGGCACGAGCGAAGTGCCGCTCGCCGGCTACCACATGGACGAGATCCTCGATTTCCCGCGCGGCCCGCTGCGGTACGCCGGCTGGTCCACCTGCTATCGCAGCGAAGCCGGCTCCTACGGCAAAGACACCCGCGGCATCATCCGCGTGCACCAGTTCAACAAGCTGGAGATGTTCGTCTACACGACCCCCGAGGATGCCGAGAGCGAGCACGAGCGTCTCGTCGCGCTGCAGGAGCAGCTGCTGCAGGACCTCGGTCTCAGCTACCGCGTCATCGACGTCGCTGCCGGCGACCTCGGGTCCTCCGCGGCCCGCAAGTACGACATCGAGGCGTGGGTTCCCACGCAGGGCGCCTACCGCGAGCTGACCAGCACGAGCAACTGCACCACCTACCAGGCCAGGCGCCTGGACATCCGCTACCGGCCCGATGGCGGCAAGACGGCGCCGGTGGCCACCCTCAACGGCACGCTGGCCACCACCCGCTGGATCGTCGCGCTGCTGGAGACGCACCAGCGCGCCGACGGCTCGGTGACGGTGCCCGAGGTTCTGCGCCCGTTCCTCGGCGGCTTGGAAGTGCTGGAGCCGGTCGCATGAAACCCGCCCACCTTCCTGAAACCGGCAGCGTCGAGGTCACCGAACCCGCCCAGGCCGCCGAACTCGTCGAAGAGATCGCGGAGGATGCCGAGAACCCGCTCGTCGCCACCGAACAGCTGCTCATCGTGCTCGACATCGACGGCACGATCCTGCTCGAGGACGAGTCGCTGAGCCCGGGCGTCATCGAAGCGGTGGAGCACGCCCACCGCGCCGGTCACGAGGTCATGCTCGCCACCGGGCGCAGCTGGGAGAGCACCCGCGGCATCATGCGCGTGCTGGAGATCGCACCCGAATACGTCGTCTGCTCCAACGGCGCCGTCGTGATGAAGCGCGTCGAGGGCGACGAGGTGCGTTACGAGCGGTTCCACACCGAGACGTTCGACCCCACCGAAGTGCTCACCCTGCTGCGCGAGCACCTGCCGCACGCGAAGTACATGGTCGAGCTTCCCGACGGCAGCCGGCTCTACACCGAGGAACTCGACGACTGGAACCTGCAGGGCGCCAAGCGGGTGCCGTTCGCCCAGCTCGCCGCGCAGCCGGCCTGCCGCGTCGTGGTGGTCTCGCCCGACGAGACCGAACAGGACTTCGTGGATCTCGTCGCCCGCATCGGCCTGAACGAGGTGTCGTACGCGGTGGGCTGGACGGCTTGGCTGGACATCGCCCCGCGCGGCGTGGACAAATCATCGGCGCTCGAGCTGGTCTGCGGCTGGCTCGACGTGGACCCCGCGCACGTGCTGGTCATCGGCGACGGTCGCAACGACATCGGCATGTTCCGCTGGGCGCGCGAGCACGGCGGGCGCGCCGTGGCGATGGCGCAGGGTGTGGCAGAGGTGCGCGCCGTGGCCGGCGAGACGACGACTTCGGTCGAAGCCGGCGGCGTCGCCGACGTGCTGCGTCAGCTCTGACGGCACGCGCGGATCGGCCTCCGCGGGTCATTCAGCGCCTGTACAGCCGCCCCCGGGAGAATGGGAGACGGTGCCGTCGACTAGACTCGGGGCCTGTTCGACGGATGCCGCAGGGCATTCGCCGGGAGGGTTGTCCGAGCGGCCGATGGACCTGGTCTTGAAAACCAGTGGGCAGCAATGTCCCGTGGGTTCGAATCCCACACCCTCCGCCACGCCACTCGGGTGTGACGGGCATGGTCTGCCCCACCCGAGAGGACCCGTGTGAGCGCCACCCCCGACCGCAGCGGCGCGCCGACAGGTGCCGACCGCGCCGGTCGGCGTCCGCTCGCACGGCACGGCACGCAGCGCACGCCCGGCCCCTGGGCCCAGCTGATGAAGTTCCTCGCGATCGGCTTGGCCGTGGTGCTGGTGTCCGGGGTGAGCGTGGCGGCATACGCCGCGTTCAACCTGGCATCCAGCTTTGCCGACGGCTCAGTGGACCTCAAGGGCCAAGAGGCAGTCCCGCCCGACATCGGCGAGATCGAAGGCGGCGTCAACCTGTTCCTCGCCGGCACGGATGCCTGCGAGCCCGAGTACGCCGCCTACTTCGGCGACCGTTGCACCGGCAGCGACGCGACGGGCGAGCTGAACGACGTCAACATGCTCGTGCACATCTCGGACAACCCGCGCCGTGTGACGGTGGTGTCGTTCCCGCGTGACCTGATGGTCCCGATCCCCGCGTGCACCGACCCCGGTGGCAACGAGACCCCGGCGATGCGCAAGCAGCCGCTGAACTCGGCCTATTCCAACGGGGGTGAAGCAGGCCTGGCCTGCGTCGTCTCGACGATCTCGGAGCTCTCCGGGCAGGAGATCCCGTTCGCTGCGAAGATCACCTGGGGTGGCGTGATCGAGATCACCAACGCCATCGGCGGGGTCGAGGTGTGCATCGAGAACGGCATCAAGGACCCGCACACCGGAATCGACTGGGAGGCGGGCAACCGCACCATCGCGGGCGTGGAAGCGCTGCAGTTCCTGCGCACCCGGTACGGCGTCGGCAACGGCGGAGACCTCGGCCGCATCTCCAACCAGCAGCAGTACATGTCGCGGCTGGCGCGCAAGCTCGTCAGCGACGAAGTGCTCTCCAACCCGGCCACGCTGTACTCACTGGCATCCACCGCCGTGGAGAACGTGACCCCGAGCAAGACCCTCACCAACCCGGTCACGCTCATGCAGATCGCGCTGGCGGTCAAGAACGTGCCGTTCGAAGAGATCGTGTTCCTGCAGTACCCCGTACTGGAAGACCCCGACGACCCGAACAAGGTCGTACCCGACTACGACGCCGCCGATCAGCTGTGGGCGGCGCTCGAAGCCAACCAGCCGCTGATCATCAGCGGTGAGACCAGTCAGGGCGAGGGCGTGGTCGTCGTGGAGCCGGAAACGCCCGCAGCGCCCGCGCCCACCGAGGCGGCCCCGGCACCGGGCGAGACCGCCGCGCCGTCGGAGACGCCTGCGCCGGGTGTTACCCTTCCTTCGTCCATCGCGGGACAGACGGCCGCGCAGGAGACCTGTACGAACGGGAATGTGAGCCAATGACTCCACGCAATGCCCCAGCCAAGGGGCGACGGCTTCCCGTCGCCCGACATGGGGTATTGCGTTCACCGAATCCGCTGCTGCAATTGCTGACCGTCTTCGGAGTCATCGTCGCCGTCGTGCTGGTCTCGGGGGTCAGTGTCGCCGGCTACGCCACCGTGGGGCTGGTGTCGGACTTCGCCGAGAACGCCGTCGTGCTCGAGGATGCCCCCGCCGAGCCCCCGAGCCTCGGAGCCCTCGAGGGGCCGATCACGATGGTCGTCGCCGGCACCGACGAGTGCGAGGACGAGATTGCCGGCTCGTTCGGCGGCCGCTGCAAAGGGCCCGATGCCAGCGGGCAGCTCAACGACGTGAACCTGCTCATACACATCTCCGATGCCCCGCGCCGGGTGACGGTGGTGTCATTCCCCCGAGACCTGATGGTGCCGATCCCGTCGTGCACGCAGGAGGACGGCTCGCAGACGTCGGCGATGAGCAAGCAGCCGCTGAACTCGGCATATTCGTACGGCGGCCTCGGGTGCGTCGTGAGCACGCTGTCGAAGCTGAGCGGGATGAGCGTGCCGTATGCCGCGAAGGTGAGCTTCGGCAACGTCATCAACATCACCGACGCGATCGGCGGGGTCGAGGTGTGCATCGCCGGCGGCATCCGCGATCGTCACACCGGCATCGACTGGCCGGAGGGCACGCGCACCGTCTCGGGCTACGACGCGCTGCAGTTCCTTCGCACCCGGCACGGCGTCGGCGACGGCTCGGATCTCGCCCGCATCAGCAACCAGCAGCAGTACATGTCGCGTCTGGTGCGCAAGTTGGTCAGCGACGAGGTGCTCAGCGACTACGGCACTCTCGGCGCACTCGCCGGCACCGCGGTGAAGAACGTGACGCCGAGCGATTCGCTGACCAACCCGCTGCGACTGGTGCAGATCGCGCTGGCCGCGAAGGACGTGCCGTTCGACGACATCACCTTCCTGCAGTACCCCACGTACGGCGACCCTGCCGACGTCGACAAGGTGGTTCCCGACTACAACGCGGCCGAGCAGATGTGGGAGGCGATCCTGGCGAACCAGCCGCTGCAGCTCAGCGGTGAAGCAGGCATGAACGACGCCGTGGTCGTCGTGGAGCCGCCCGGCGCCGAGCCGTCGGCCGGGGCCGAGACCCCCGCCGGGCAGACCCCCGTGGCGGAAGCGCCGGTGGTCCCGGAGGGCACCGTGCTGCTGCCGCGATCGATCACCGGGTCGACCGCTGCGCAGGAGACGTGCTCCGTGGGTAACGTCGGCGGGTGACCGCGTTCGTTCGCGGGTCCGCGACCAGGTTATGATGGCTGAGCGCACCCGCCGTTTTGCGGTCGGATGCCTGGAGACGTCGCATAGTCCGGCCTAGTGCACCACCCTGCTAAGGTGGAGTCCCCTTATGGGGACCGAGGGTTCAAATCCCTCCGTCTCCGCCACGTGATGGCCCGAGATCCCTGTAAACACCGGGAACGCGGGCCATAGGTGTCTCATGGAATCCCGTTCGCGTACGGACGACGTAAATCCGGCGGAGAAGGCTCCCAATGCACCCACGAGACGACAGAGTGCGGGAGAAAGCGGGCGTGAGGCCGCAACGACGGGCGGTGTCCGTTGTCGCCAGTGCGGCAGTCGTTATCGCGGTGATAAGTGGATGTGGCGCGACGGGCACGTCCCACCCATCGTCCTCATCGACGCCAACTGTGGCATCCAGCCCCACGCCGCAAGCCGTCGCCGACGACCACTTCATGCGACTCGAGCGCGATTTCGACGCGCGACTGGGTGTCTACGCAATGGACACCGGCACCGGTGAGGCCGTCGCCTACCGCCCGGACGAACGGTTCGCCTATGCGTCGACATCCAAGGCGCTTCTCGGTGGTGCAATCCTCGCGCAGGCGAGCGAGTCCGAGTTGAGCGAGATCGTCACCTACACCGCAAACCAGCTGGTGGCGCACTCGCCGATAACCGAGCAGCACATCGACACGGGCATGCCTTTGCGAGAGGTCATCGCGGCCGCGATCCAGTACAGCGACAATACCGCTGCCAATCTGATGTTCGACCGCCTTGGCGGGCCCAGCGGGCTGAGCGACTATCTCGAGAGCATCGGCGACACCACCACCCACCCGGAGCGGGTGGAACCGGAGCTCAACGAGGCCACGCCCGGCGACATGCGAGACACCAGTACGCCACACGCCTTGGCGGCAAGCCTGACGGAGATCGCGTTCGGAAGCACTCTCACACCGGAGCGGAGAGATTTCTTCACTGAGCTCCTCATCGGCAACACCACCGGCGACAACCTCATCCGAGCGGGCGCCCCCGACGGATGGGTGGTCGGCGACAAGACCGGATCCGGCGGGTACGGAACACGCAACGACATCGCCATCCTCTGGCCCGACACCGGCTCTCCTATCGTGCTGACCGTGCTCTCAAGCAAGAGCTCAGCCGACGCAGAACGAGACGATGCGCTCATCGCGGCCGCCGCAAGGGCTGCGATAACAGCACTCAGACCTGACGCCGGGTGACAAGGCAACTTGTACGACCTCAACCCTGGTCTCGCGAAGGATCTGAGTCCGGTCGCAGGCGGCGTGGCTCGGTCTAGCGTTCGGTTCGCGGCCTTCCGGGCCGGAGCCCGGTCCGTCATCGCGGTCGCCGGAGGGACTGGAACGAGGACAAAGAAGCCCGGATCCCTTGTGGGTCCGGGCTTCTTTTCGTATCCGTGCTGGCGCGTCAAGCCACGGTCTCCGTGGGGACTCGACGCTCGACACCGATCGTGACGCGGGTCACGAGGGCAGTGACCGCACCGATGGCCACGAGGACCGGAGCCAGGAAGAGGCCGACCGTGGCCACAGCGACACCGGCCGTGAGCGGCACTTCGAGGATGGTCTCCCCGGTGTCGCGCTTGACGAAGAGGCGGCTGACGTTGCCCTCGCGGACGATCTCGCGGACGCGGCGGACCGCATCCTCGGCCTCGACTTCGAACTCCTCGTACTGGTTGTGACTGTTCTCGCTCATGAGAGTGTTCCCTTCTTTCTTCGACCGGCTCATCCGGCCGTGTCAGGACACTAAGCATCCGCACCGCACCCGCGCCTCCACCCGTGGGGTCGATCAGCGTGGTCCGCAGTATGCCCCTCGTCAGTACCGAGGGGGGACGTGCACTGCGCGCGCGTGGCCCTATCTTCTCGAGATCACGCAGGGCAACGACCGCAACGGACTCAAAGGATGACAATCATGACCGACACGCCAGCATCGATACGCCTCGATGCGTCGACACGGCTCCTGAGCCCTCTGCGGGCGGCTCGGGCCATCGGCCCGGAGGCTCTCGCTTACGCCGTCCACGGCCTTGTGCTGTTCGTAGCGGTCGTGGGCGCGACGTTCGTCGCTGATTACCCCGCGTGGCAGATGCTCATCTACTCCGCAGGCGCCGTCCTCCTCTTCTGGTGCGCACACGTCTACTCGGCAGTCCTCGCCGACCAGCACACCCCCCAGGCCACCGTGCCGACCGGCATCACGCTGGTGTGGCATGAGATGAAGCGTCACACTCCGCTTCTTGAGGCGTGCATCGCTCCCGCCGTCCCCCTGATACTGGCAGTGACCGGGGTGCTGCCCTCGCCGATGGCATACGCCGCGAGCCTCACCATCGGCCTTGTCACCCTCGCCGTCGTCGGCTTCCTGTCACTGCGGAACCGACGTGGTTCGCTGCGGCGTTCGCTGTTCGCGGCGGTGACGACCGCGGGCTTCGGCGCCGGCATCATCGCCGCTGAGACCTTCCTCCACTGATCCACCATTCCGCCTGCGGTTCTGGCCGTGAGTGGCTCGCAACGAATCCCGAAAGGCCATAGAAATGCAAATCCTCCTCTCCATTCCCCGGCTCATGCTGGCAGTCCTCGCCCTCGCGCTGTTCCACCTCGCCGCAGGGTTCCTCGTCCTCGTCTACGCCGTCATCGCGCTTGCGGTCGGCATGGGTCGTTGGTGCCGGGATGTCTGGGTTCGAGCCAGTCGGCGCCAGCGCCGCCCCGGTGTCCCGCTTCAGCCGGTTCGCGCGGTAGGTCCGTGATCAGTGCCTGGCCATACGGCGGTATGGGACCGGCACCCACGATCGGGTGATGACGTGGTACGAGATCAGCCGTAGCGTACTGACGAAGGCCGCTCAGCCCGGCCGGAGAGGGCGATCGTGACAAGCGCGACGAACACGAGAGCCGTCGGCCATCGATCGAATGTGGAACTGCCGTTCTGGGCCTGGTGCACAGTCGCCGCATTCTGCGCGGCGCTGTTCACCGCTGCGGTTCCGGTGACGACCGCGGTCTACGACGTTCCCCTTCTGGCGGCCTTCGCCATCTGCACCGCTCAGTCCGGCTCGTTGATCCTCACAATCTTCCGGCCGCTCGTCGGAACCGCGGCGCAGCTGGCCGCCATCGTCGCGCTCGCCCTTGCGACGCGCGGCGTTCCCGAACAGCCGTGGCCGCTACCCGTCACCGGACTGATCTCGTTGGGCGCCCTGATCCTTCTTGTCGGCATCCGCGAACGTTGGATCGTGTCGCTGACCGTGTGGTGGGTGAGCATCGTCGTGCTCGTCGCGGTGATCGCCGCCTCCCCCACGCAGTACGCCTCACCCGATCAGTGGGGTGCCAATCTCATCATCTACAGCAGCTATACGGTCACCGTCCTGGCTGCGGCGATCGCAGTTGGCCAGAGGGCACGCATTCGCAGCGATCTCGCCAGAGCGCGCCGGGATATCGAACTCGAGCAAGCGCAGCGCCTGTATGTCGAGGAACGCGCGCGCATCGCGCGCGAACTGCACGACGTCGTCGCCCACAGCATGTCGATCATCCATATGCAGGCGATCTCCGCACCCTTCCGCCTCCGCGACGCCGCGCCGGCTGCCATCGAGGAGGAGTTCTCCGACATCGCCCGCTCCGCGCGCGCTGCGTTGTCCGAGATGAGGCAGCTGCTGGGCGCTCTCCGCTCAGGCGACGACGATGCTGATCTGCTGCCGCAACCCCAGCTCACCGAGTTGTCGGAGCTCACGCAGTCTGCGTCGCGCGCCGGAACCGATGTCGAGCTCGTCATCGATCCCCGCGCTTATTCAAGCAGCTCCCTCGTGCAGCTGACCGCATACCGCATCGTTCAAGAAGCCCTCAGCAATATCGTGCGACATGCTGCGGGCGCTCCGACGACGGTGAGAGTGAGCGTCGACGAGGAATCGGTGCTCATCGTGGTGCGCAACGCCAGATCCGGCCACGCGACCGGCGCGGCGCCAGGAGGGCCGATCGTCGACCGTGGCGGCGAGGGATTGCGCGGAATGCGAGAACGCGTGAGCCTCTTAGGAGGACACCTGTCGACCGGGCCTACGCCTGACGGCGGCTACCTGGTGGATGCCGCCCTGCCCGCCGCGATCGAAAGCCGACTGGAGGCGCCATGACCGTCCGAGTGCTCATCGTGGATGACCAGCCGATGTACCGGGCGGGGATGTCCGCCATCCTCGGCGCGGCGGACGGCATCGCCGTCGTGGGCGAGGCCAGCGACGGCGAGGAAGCGCTCGCGCGGAACCGCGTGCTTCATCCCGACGTCGTGCTCATGGACGTGCGCATGCCGAAGATGAATGGAATCGACGCAACCCGTCAGTTGACGCGCCCTGCGGGGCCCGCGAACATTCCGCGCGTGGTCATGCTCACGACGTTCGACATCGACGAGTATGTCTACGCCGCGCTGGAGGCCGGCGCGAGCGGCTTCCTGTTGAAAGACGCCGACGCCCAGGAGCTTGCATCCGCGGTGCACATCGTCGCCAGAGGCGATTCCCTCCTCTCCCCGCGCGTGACGCGCCGACTCATTGGGGACTTCGTCGCGAGCAAACCGACCGGGCTACAGTCCACGACCGTCTTCAACAGTCTCACCGACCGGGAGCGCGAGGTGTTCCTGCTGATCGCCACCGGGCGGTCGAACTCCGAGATCGGCAAGGAGCTGTTCATGGCGGAGCAGACCGCGAAAAGCCACGTCAGCCGCATCCTGTCCAAGCTGCACCTGCGCGATCGTATCCACGCCGTGATGCTCGCCTACGACACCGGGCTCGTAAGGCCCGGTGCGCCCGGCTGAGGATCGCCGAATACCCCTACACGCGTACGGGGAGAGATCATCCACCGGGTGAAGACCCATCCGGCATCCAGGTCCTACCTTCGGGACACCGTCGCACGCAGCGGCTACGACCCGAGGGAGAGCACGATGACCAGTACGACGACGAACGACATTCCCGTGAGCGGGACAGGCAACCCCGGCTCGTTTGGGCGTCGCCACCGCAAAGACCTCCTGATCGCCGGCATTGCCACGGCCGGGCTCGTCCTCGGGGGCCTCGGTTCCTATGGCGTGCTCCGCTGGATCCCACCGGAGTTCCCTCTCGTCTACTCCGAGACCATCGAGCCGGGCGCGACCGAGGAAGTCATGCTCGCCGACCCGGCGATCGCGCTGACCTTCGCGCGTGTGGCCACGGCCACCGGCCCCGCCGTCCTCGCCGTCACCGACTACTCCGGCGGCGAGATCACCGGGATCGTCGTCACCGGCGCGACGGGCGCCGCGCACACCGACCCGATCACAGCCTTCAACGCTCTCGGATACGACACGCTCCACGGCATCGCGACCGACGCGTCGCAGCCCACGATGACCGTGGCGGCCTCAGCGGTACTCACGGCCATCGAGACGCACAAGCACCATGTCGGCACCGGAACGAACTACGTCGAGCACCAGGAGGAGACGACCATCCACGAGCCGTACCTCTTCCCGAAGATGGGTGCGATCACCGATTCGAACGAGCCGCTGGCCGCCGGCGTCGGGGGACTGCTCGACTATGAGGTCGAACTCGGCCTCGTGGCGATGAACGACATCACGGCAGAGACCGGCATCCCCGAGTACATGGGCCTTCTACTCACCAACGACTGGACCGACCGCGAGCTTCTCGTCAGCCAGATCGAGCCTGACAACCTGACCGACGCGGCCGGCTTCACCAACGCGAAGAGCCAGCCCGGCTTCTTCAGCACGGGCGACCTGTTCGTGATCCCCGCGGACTGGCAGACCTACTACCGGGAGCTCGAACTCGACCTGTTCGTCAACGGCGACCTGCGCCAGCGCGCCCACCCCGTCGACATGGTGTGGGACCCGGTCACGCTGATCGAGCAGACCCTCGCCATCGGTGACCGCACGTGGGACAGCGACGGTGTGCAGACTCCGCTCACCGCGGCGCCCGGCGTGATCAGCCGGGGCACCATCATTCAGAGCGGGACGCCGGAGGGCGTGATCTATCGCGCCCCCGACACGCGCCAGCGGGTCCTCGGGTTCATGGAATACGTCGCCAGCTTCGGCACCAACGCCGACTCCATCGTCGACTCCGCCCTGAAGGTCTACGTCCGCGACGCGCACGAGGCGGGTGCGTACCTGCAGCCCGGCGACATGATCGTCACGCGCGCGGAGGGACTCGGTCAGATCTTCACGGACATCGTCGCTGGAGAGCGCGCCGAGACCGAAGACCTCAACTGAGAATTCCCTCCGCCTCTGCATCCAGCGTTATCGGGGGGCGGGTAGCGAAGGATGACGTGGTTGGCGTCCGAGTGCCACACCTGCGTCTGCGGCGCGAGTTCGGTGGCCCTGCGCACGTCGTCGTCGTCCATCGCCCCGACCAGGCCGTACGCGTCCAGGCGCATCCAGCGGGCGTGCATGAGCAGGATCGGCACGCAGATCCTGCTCAGCGCCTCCGCATGGGAGAACTCGCCGTAGATCCTTCCGTCGACGAAGGCGCGCGCGAAGTCGGGGTCGAACATCGACAGCGACCGGAACAGATCGCCGAACGACGCTGGCGCCCACCAAGCCTGGAATTCGTGGGCGATCCCACGATTGCGGATCATGTAAATCCGGGGGTGACAGCGATGAGCACGATCGTTAGTATCGGCAGCGTTGCCCGTCAGTCTCGCTGGAGGATCATCCCCGATGGCCCGAGAACACGTCCCTGCCCAGGAGCGCGCCGCACGGAAGGCGCCCACCATCGATGATGTAGCCGCGGTGGCGGGGGTGTCTCGCGCGACGGTCTCGCGGGTGATCAACGATCATCCTTCCGTGAGTGCAAGCGCCCGGAACGCGGTAGCGCTAGCAATCCGCGCCCTGGAGTATTCGCCCGATACCGCGGCACAGTCTCTCGCTCGGCGCCCTCCTGCGCGTGGCGGCTAGGCATGGCAGGCACGCTGCGAGTCATGCGGCGGGTGTTCCGATCTGGTCCGCGAGACAACAAAGTGCAGAAAGGCGCCATGCGGCCACAACGACGGGCGGTGTCCGCTGTCGCCAGTGCGGCAGTCGCTATCGCGATGATAAGTGGATGTGGCGCGACGGGCACGTCCCACCCATCGTCCTCATCGACGCCAACTGTGGCATCCACCCCCACGCCGCAAGCCGTCGCCGACGACCACTTCATGCGACTCGAGCGCGATTTCGACGCGCGACTGGGTGTCTACGCAATGGACACCGGCACCGGTGAGGCCGTCGCCTACCGCCCGGACGAACGGTTCGCCTATGCGTCGACATCCAAGGCGCTTCTCGGTGGTGCAATCCTCGCGCAGGCGAGCGAGTCCGAGTTGAGCGAGATCGTCACCTACACCGCAAACCAGCTGGTGGCGCACTCGCCGATAACCGAGCAGCACATCGACACGGGCATGCCTTTGCGAGAGGTCATCGCGGCCGCGATCCAGTACAGCGACAATACCGCTGCCAATCTGATGTTCGACCGCCTTGGCGGGCCCAGCGGGCTGAGCGACTATCTCGAGAGCATCGGCGACACCACCACCCACCCGGAGCGGGTGGAACCGGAGCTCAACGAGGCCACGCCCGGCGACATGCGAGACACCAGTACGCCACACGCCTTGGCGGCAAGCCTGACGGAGATCGCGTTCGGAAGCACTCTCACACCGGAGCGGAGAGATTTCTTCACTGAGCTCCTCATCGGCAACACCACCGGCGACAACCTCATCCGAGCGGGCGCCCCCGACGGATGGGTGGTCGGCGACAAGACCGGATCCGGCGGGTACGGAACACGCAACGACATCGCCATCCTCTGGCCCGACACCGGCTCTCCTATCGTGCTGACCGTGCTCTCAAGCAAGAGCTCAGCCGACGCAGAACGAGACGATGCGCTCATCGCGGCCGCCGCAAGGGCTGCGATAACAGCACTCAGACCTG